>JARFXR010000001.1:623812-1247625 GCA_029194535.1 Nitrospira sp.
GGTTGAGGCTGAGGCCATTGCCCATGAGCGGGAAAATGAGTGGCTCTTTCCTTCAGAAACAGGAACCTTGCTGGATGATCGTCATATTGCTAGATCTATGCGGAGCGTTCTGAAGAAAGCTGAGCTACCCGCGTTTAGCCCTTACGATCTTCGGCATACGTACGCAAGCCTTCTTCTCTCGCAGGGAGTGCCATTGCTGTACGTTGCACAGCAGCTAGGCCACGCGAAACCCACGATCACGCTAAGGTACTATGCTCGATGGATTCCTAGCGGTAATGCTAACCATGTCGGTCTCTTGGAGAGGACACCAGTACGGACACCAAGTAGAGTGTCCGTTGAGGTAAGTTCGTCAGGCGTAGTGTAAGTGATTGATTATTTTGGTGGGCCGTGTAGGGGTCGAACCTACGGCCCGCTGATTAAGAGTCAGCTGCTCTACCAACTGAGCTAACGGCCCCACCGGATATTCGATATTCAATTGTCGCCGAACTGTGCCCGGACGCTTGCCGGCCACCGACGGATCTGCTGTTCCCACGAACGGGCGTCAGAGCTCCGAAGCGGGTCGAGCAAGGGATGGTGCGCCTGACAGGATTTGAACCTGTGGCCCTCAGCTCCGGAGGCTGATGCTCTATCCAGCTGAGCTACAGGCGCTCCCGCAAGCCACAAGGGTCCACCATAGCATAGGAATTTGAAAAGTGTCTAGGTGCAGGAGTACAGATTAGAACCCACAATTTTGCAGGAACCCATAGGGCAGGAGCACCTCTTCTCCCGGCGTCGGCCGTGACAGTCTGATCTGGTGCAGGGCCGCCGCCTCATGGCCTGCCATTGTCTCTTCCTCTTTCCGGAAGGAAGCTGGGAGGCGGCGAATCGGAACGAATGTCTGGACCGAGCAGGCGCCGAATGTCTGAGCGTGTTCTTCGACGGGAATTCCCATGGATCGGCAGGTCAACGGCCGGTTGTCGTAGAGACGGCAGAGGCCTTTGGCACTCAACGCGGGACATGGAGCGCTCTGCAGCCGGGCGACCAATCGATCGACTTCGGCATCGGGGAGCTGATCGATGAACGGCGTTTGTCTCAACGAAGGGGACGCGATCTCGAGGACGGCGGTTTGCTCGGCGGCGATCCGCTGAATGTCCTCCCGTTCATGCTGTTCGAGTCGGGCGAGCCCTTCATGGAGAGCGTGGACATCGAGCACGGTAATGGCGAACGGGCCGATACAACAATGGGAACAGCCGGCTCGACAGGGGATTGCTCCGAGCAAAGCAGCCTCGGCCCGTTGAAACCAGCCGTCGGTCCGGCGCTGGAGTGACGTCGAAAGCGTGAGCCTTATTCCTCTTCGGACATGGGCGCTAGATCCACGATCAGTTCGCCCTTGGGAGAAAAGAATCCTTGATCGTCGACTTCGACGATTCCGTTGCAGTTTTCTTGGTAAAATTCAAGGATCCAGCCGTTGAAATCGTATCCCTCGTCCGTGATGTCCGCCTGATCGATCCGCGTGGTCAGCACGAAACGCGACCGCTTGAGGGATTCCGCCACGAGCGAGGCTTCGATGGCGTCGTGGGCGTTCAGCACTTCCAGGAATTGATCGCGGTCCTGCTCGAAGGCCTCCTTGTAGGTGCCGCGGTCTCTGAAACAGAAGACTTGAATCGGTTTTCTGGCCTTATCGTATCCTAGGGACACTTGGACCCAGGCCCATTCGTCCAGGGCCGCTTCGTCCACCTCCGGCGGCGTGATCGGCAGCTGCCCTCTCGATTTCAAGAATTCGATCAAGAGCCGCAGGGGAGGCGAGTTTTCCTTCTGACAAAACACACGTGAGTAAAGGAATTTTTCTGCCGAGACCGCTGTCGCCGGCTGTGCCGAGGCCGGTAGAATGGGAAGCTCTTTACCCATCGGAATTCCTCAATAATGTATCAGAGATCGCAGCATCATCTGCTTATCGTACGGAGTACTGTACGATGCTTGGTCTCGAAACTGCAAGAGGAAGCTGGTGGTGTTTCCCTACGTCTGGAGCGTGTTTTTCCGGTTGACAGCCAACGGATGCTTGGATAGACTCCCGCAGGTTTTCGCCGCTTGAACGTGTCACGACGATTCGTCTGCCACATTTTTTTCGAGTCCAAGCGAAGTCAAGAGAGGCGATTCACAGTCCACCACTTTTCGTCCTTAAGGAGGTTGCTCGTATGGCTAAATCAATGACCAAGTCGCAGATTGCCGATCACCTGGCTCAAAAGTCAGGGCTGACCAAAAAGGCGGCTGTTCAACTGCTGGACGATTTTGCCGCCTTGGCCTATCGCGAAGCAAAGAATGTCTTCACCGTCCCCGGTATCGGCAAGCTTAAGTTGGCCAACCGGAAGGCGCGCATCGGCCGCAATCCTCAGACCGGCGAGGAAATCAAGATTCCGGCCAAGCGCGTGGTCAAGTTCCGTGTGGCCAAGGTGGCGAAGGACTCCATCCTCGGCAAGAAATAAGCCGCGAATATCGCTCGGATCTCATCTGGCTTGATCTCGGGCAGGAGAAGAGGGGCCGGCTCCCAAAGGGGCGCCGGCCCCATTCTTTTGGCAGGCTGTTGAAAAGGCATTCTGGCGGCGTTCTCAACTGCCGGCCCGTGTGATCGAGGGCTCCCCTGCCTCAACCTGCTTCAGGAATGGGTGGGGCCGAGACCGCTGCCGCCGAATCCGTCGTGTCCGACCAGCCGAATGGCGTCTCCGTCGTGGACCAGCGAGTCGTCGCTGGCGATTCGCTTGTTGATCGTGACGAGAACTTTCTTCTCTCGGATCAGCTGCAGGAGGTGGCGCAGCTGTAAGCCCTGGCGTTGGATCACTTGCCGGACCGACATGGGCGCGGCGAGTTCGACGGCAAGATCCCGTTCTCCGTCCACCGTCTGCAGTTGTCCCATCAGCGAAATCGTCACCATGTGTTTCGAGTACTCCTTCCCCGTACCGGCGTTGACTCCGCCCCGCTTGCCGACGATAATGCCCTAGCCATGCCGTCGTTGGATGTCCAGCAGCCCGGTATGCCGGACCTGCAATTCGTTCTCTTCGTCTCCGCGCTCTGCACGTCCGATGTCCAGACAATCAACGTGCCCGAGCCGGTTCGCCGAGCCATCTTCGATCGCTGTTGGGCGCTGGTCAATGCCGGCCCTCCGCCTCAGGACCCGAAACAACGGGTGCTCGATTTACGGGACGGCACGGAATTGACGCTCGATGCCTGTATCGCCACCATCCGGTCGCTCTTCTCGGAGGCTGGGATCACCAGATTGGTCTGGGACAATCCGGTAAGTGAACCGAGCAGGGAGAGCACGCCCGCCGCGAAGCCGTTGATTGAGCGGCTGGGGCGATTGTACCCTGAGCGCCCGGACATCGTCGATCCCCCGGCGGAACCGCCGGTTCCCGATCCTCGCTGACGGTCATATAACGGTAGGGACTCCCATGTGCGCGAACCAATCCAAGATTTCCTGTCCAAGATTCCGTGAAGGCACCATCCCTTGCCCTTGCGCGTAACCACCATCGACATTCCCGGCCTGTTGGTGCTTGAACCGGCGGTCGTTCGAGACCACCGGGGACTCTTCGTGGAAACCTACCACGTCCAGCGTTATCAGGACGCTGGCATTATGGAATCGTTCGTCCAGGACAATATTTCCCGGTCGGTGCGGGGGACGTTGCGCGGGCTGCATTTTCAGGAGCCTCACGCACAGGGCAAGCTGGTCATGGCCGTGGAGGGAAGCGTCTACGATGTGGTGGTCGACATCCGCGTCGGGTCCCCGACCTTCGGACGATGGTACGGCCTCGAATTGTCCGATCAGAACCTGCGGCAGATCTACATCCCGACCGGGTGTGCGCACGGCTTCTGCGTCACGAGCGAAACCGCAATCTTCCTGTACAAGTGCACGGACTACTATTCGCCCAAGGATGAGCACGGGGTGCTCTGGAACGATCCGGCGCTGGCGATCCCCTGGCCGGTCACCAATCCGATTCTGTCCGCAAAGGACCGGCAATACCTTCCGTTGGCTCAAGTGAAGGACGAGTTGCCGTTGTACAAGGAGACCGAGTCCAGAGGCGGGGAAAGGCGTTGATCCTGCCTGGATGGCTGCGCTATCTTATGCAAGGTCGACATATGACATCGGCATTTGGCGGTGGCGGCAGAGCGTCACAGGCGTCTCTCGATCGAACCAAGGAGGCTGGGCAATGGGGAAGAGTTTGAATGGAACCAAGAGTCACGACAATCTCAAACATGCATTCGCGGGCGAATCGCAAGCTAACCGCCGATACCTGTATTTTGCCCGACGGGCAGATATCGAAGGCTATCCCGACGTCGGTGGACTGTTTCGCGACACGTCGGAGGCGGAGACGGGCCACGCGTTCGGGCACCTGGATTTTCTGAAGGAAGTGGGCGACCCGGCCACCGGCGTGGCGATCGGGAACACCGAAGCCAATCTGAAGTCCGCCATCGAAGGGGAGACCTACGAGTATACGCAGATGTATCCCGGCATGGCGAAGACGGCGCGTGATGAAGGCTTTGCCGAGCTGGCCGAATGGTTCGAAACCTTGGCCAAGGCCGAGCGGTCGCACGCGAATCGCTTTCAAAAGGGACTCGACAGCCTCAAAAGCTGAACGTGTGCTTCGGCATTCGACCGCTGGGTTCACCGCGGCACACCACGAAGGGGGTGTCGCAGTGACGCCGGTGGGCTGATCGGCGACCTGCCTGTGTGTCCATGAAAGCCCTCAGTCTCATCACTCCCGTCGATCCCGTCAAACTGGACAGGGAAACGCTCAGGATCTATGAGATATGCGAAGGCTGCCGGCGCTGTTTCAATCTGTGCCCTTCCTTCAACACGCTCCTCGACCGCATCGACAGCTACGAGGGCGCCGTCGCCAAACTGACGCCGGAGGATCACCATCGGGTGGTGGACGAGTGTTACTACTGTAAACTCTGCTTCAACCACTGTCCGTACACGCCGCCTCATCAGTACGATCTCGACTTTCCCCTGCTGATGGTGCTGTGGAAGAAGCGGTTGGCGGCGGAACGAGGCGTGCGCTGGCGGGACCGCCTCTTGATCATGACCGACCTCATCGGACAACTGGGGAGTCTGACGGCCCCCCTGACGAACCGTCTCCTGGAAAGCAGGCTGGCTCGCCGCCTGCTCGAACTCATCCTAGGTGTCCATCGAGAGCGGCACGTGCTCCATTTTGCGCGCGAGACATTTCCCGTTTGGTTCGGCCGGCGTGGGGTGCCGCCTCGACCGGCCCCGATCCGCAAGGTGGCCCTGTTTTCGAGTTGCTTGGTGAACTACCAGGCGACGGATGTCGGAAAGGCGACGGTGCAGGTGCTCGAAAAGAACGGGGTGGAGGTGGTGTTGCCGGAGCAGCGTTGCTGTGGCATGCCGAGCTTCGACCTTGGCGACAACCGGGCGATCGGCGTCGCCGCACGGGCGAATGTGGACTCGCTCTATCCCTGGGTTGCACAGGGCTACGACGTCGTCGTTCCGACCGTCAGCTGCAGCCTCATGCTCAAGCGGGAGTATCAGGAAGTGATCTCCGACGAGAAGACGAAGCGGCTCGCCGAACGAACGTTCGACATATGCGAATATCTGATGAAAATGAAAAAGGACGGTCAGCTGTCGACCGATTTTAGACACAAGCCAGGACGCGTCGCTTACCAGGTTCCCTGCCATCTGCGGGACCAGAACATCGGGTTCAAATCCAAGGAATTGATGGAATGTGCCGGCGCGCAGGTCGACGTCATCGAGAAGTGTTCGGGACATGACGGGACCTGGTCGGCAAAAACCGAATTCTTCCCGCTTTCGCTGACCATCGCCGCCAAAGCCGTTCGGGTCATCGAGAAGGCTCCGGCCGACGTGATCGCCTCCGACTGTCCTCTGGCGGGCCTGCAGTTGGATCAGGCCGGCGCGTCGGCCCACGTCGGGGGGAGAGCTTCGCTCCATCCGATCCAGATTGTTCGTGACGCCTACGGGTTACCCAAGTGAAGCGGTTGATTCAAGAGGATATTCTCTCCATTGAGGAGTATGAACGGCAGCGGGAGCGGTTACGGTCCGGGATCATCGAACTCAAGCGCCGCCGGCGGATTGCGCTCGGACCGGTCATCACGCTGGTCTTCGAGAACCGCGAGACGCTGCAGTTCCAAGTCCAGGAAATGATCCGCGTGGAACGTATCATGGATCCGCGCAAGATCCAGGACGAGTTGGACGTCTATAACGAGCTGTTGCCCTCACGCGATGAGCTCAGCGCCACCCTCTTGATCGAGATCACCGAGGAAGCGAAGATGAAGGAGTGGCTCGATCGATTCATGGGACTGGACCAGGGCGAGAAGCTGGCTATTGCGAGCGGGGCCGAGCGGGCCGTTGGGCTGTTCGAAGGGGGCCATAGCCATGAAACCAAGATCAGCGCAGTGCATTTCGTGCGGTTCCGTCCGTCGGCTCGATTGAAACGTGCCTTGGCGGATCTGCGCCAAGCCGTCACCATCGTGGTCGATCACAACGGGTATCGAATGGACGTACCCGTGCCGGGAACCATGCGGGAAGAATGGCTTGCCGACTTGCGCGAAAGCCCGTAATTTTGATAACGCACAATTCACAACTATGGCTCCCGTTCTCTTGACCAAACGGATCGAATTCGCGGCCGCGCACCGCTATTTCCGGCCCGAATGGGACGAAGCTAAGAATCGCGCGGTATTCGGGCGCTGCTTCAACCCTCCCGCGCATGGGCACAATTACCTGCTCGAAGTCACCGTGTCGGGCGACGTGGATCCCCAGACCGGCATGGTCATCAACCTCTTCGATCTGAAGCGCGTGCTGCTGGGGATGATCGAGGAGTTCGATCATAAGAATCTCAATCTCGATATGCCGTATTTCGTCGACCGGATCCCCACGTCGGAGAACCTGGCGCGAGTTCTGTGGACCAAACTCGAGTCTCAACCCGATATCGGCACGCTGCACGCCGTCCGGCTGTATGAGGATGAGGATCTTTTTGCCGAGATCACGGCTGCCGGCGGGTTGGATACGGTCAACGTCACCCGGCGCTATTCCTTCACAACGATGCAGGAAGACAATCAAGGCCGGCAATGGGATTGTTTCGTGACCGTTCAAGGACACATCGACCCCGTCACCGGGATGGTTACCGACATTGCGGTTTTGAATCGGTTGGTGGAGGAGCATGTTCTCGCGATGTTGGACCGACGGGACCTTCGCGAGGTCTTTGCACGGAACGCCGTAACCGGGCCGTCTCTCATCGAATTCATCTGGACCTCGCTCGTCTCGCGCATCCCCTCAGGGAAGCTCGTCCATCTGCAGCTCGTTCATTCGCGCGATCTCTCCTTCAGTTACTCGGCGTGATCCAACGCATCGGGCGATCGGAGATGGCGCAGACGGTGCGTTGCTCGCGTCATCGCACTCCCGCGCTCTAGCTGTAGGCACGCACAGCTGGCGTCACCCGAACCGCTCGCAAGCGATCAAGAACGGATCAACTGGATCCGTGTCCCGTGACCATCCGAGGTACGGAGCGCGGCCTCCAGCCTGGCGTGATGCTTCAGCGACTGTGCTGCGAAGCCAATGATCGGCGCGACCATGCCGAGTCGCCTGGTCTCTAGCGCGCGGCGCCGGGCAGGAGCAGTTCGTGAACCTTTTCGATGAGGGTACTAGGAAGGAACGGTTTCTGAAGAAACGGGACACCATCGGCGACTCCGTTGGCCTGCAGCGTGTCCCCGGCGTAGCCGGACATGTACAGCACTTTGGTCTCCGGCCTCATAGCCTTCACGCCCTCGATGAAGGCGGCGCTCTTCATCCGCGGCATGATCACGTCGGTAATGACCAGGTCGCATCGACCCTTCAATGTCTGCAGTCGCTGAAGCGCTTCGATGCCGTCGACCGCCGACAGCACATGATACCCCTGGTCCTGCAAGATGACCGCGATGAGTTTTCGGATGCTCTCTTCGTCTTCCACGACCAGGATCATTTCTTGAGCGACGGACTGGTGCGCGTCTTTTTTCAGCGGTGCAGTTTCGGTGGTCGATCGTTCGACACGCGGGAGGTACACGCAGAAGCGGGACCCTCGTCCGAGCTCGCTTGTGACTTCGATGTATCCCTGGCTTTGCTTCACGATGCCGTAGGCGGTGGCCAATCCCAACCCGGTTCCCTTATCCGGCCCCTTCGTCGTAAAGAACGGCTCAAAAATACGGGACATCGTCTCGGCGCTCATGCCGCATCCCGCGTCCTGTACCACAAGCTTGACATAGGATCCGGGTTTGGCACCTGGATGCAGACGGGCGAACTCCTCGTCCAACTCCGCATTGTCGGTTTCGATGTTGAGCAAGCCTCCATCCGGCATCGCATCGCGGGCATTTAAGACCAAATTCATGACCACCTGTCCGAGCTGCACCGGGTCGGCGAGGGCATGCCCCGTATGGGGATGAAGGACGACGACGGTCTGAATCTGTTCGCCGATCAGCTGTCGAAGAATATCTTCCATCTCTCGGATCGCTTGGTTGACGTGAAGCTCCTTTGGCTCGAACACCTGTTGCCGGCTAAAAGTCAGGAGCTTCTTGGTCAAGGCCGCCGCCCGCATACCGGCCTGGCTGATCCGTTCGAGTTCTTGCCTGGCCGGGTGTCCCCCGAGCTGCTGCAGGACGCGGTGGGCATGTCCGATGACCACCATCATGAGGTTATTGAAATCATGGGCGATTCCGCCGGCCAGCCGGCCCACGGCTTCCAGCTTCTGCGACTGACGCAGCGCATGCTCGGTTCGTTTGCGCTCGGTGATATCGACGATCGTTTCGATCACGTGGGTCCGACCGTCGGCCGTTGCGGCCTTGGACCAATGGATCAGGAGGTGCTTGTCGCCGGGGAGGGCCACCTCCTGCGACACGACCGAGTCCGTGGCCAGCGCCTCCGGCATGCGACAAAAGATACAGGGAGAAGTGCAATCGGCGAGCTTCTTGTAACAGGCTTGACCGGCGATGTCGCCGAACTTCTTGAAACCTGTCTCATTTTGAAACTGGACATGATACGTCGCCGGGTCGATGACCGTCACACTGACCGGCTGGGAGTTCAGCAGCGATCGAGCGTCGTACTGTGGATGCTTGCTCGGTGACATAGCGGGAAATGGCCGGCGAAATGATGCCGTGCTTCGACATTACTATACGGTGGTATTGAGTCAAGAAAGTGGCGGGTTTTTAGATGAGGGCTTGGGTAGCAGCTTCAGGGAGCTCAGGCGGTCGATGACGGCAGCAGGTGGTCTGAGATCAGCGAGGCGAGTTCGGCCGGCGCCACCACTCCTTCTCGGGTCAGAAGCAGTTTACCGTGGGCAAAGAAATGTGTGGTGGGATAGGTCTCGAACACGTGGGTTTTCTTGATCTCGCGACATCGCCCCGGCACATGCATCTTGGCCTTGCCGACTTTGACCGTTGGAAACCGCGCGGCGATCTCTTCCAGGATCGGATCGTAGGTCTTGCAGGGTTCACAGGTCGCGAGGCCGTAGGCGACCACCGAACCGGCGCCGTTCACGAATTCCTTGTAGTTCTCGTCGTTGACGTCCAGTACGGTACTCATAGGCAGTGCTGAGTGCTGAATGCTGAGTGTGAGAGAAGAAATTCCCTCAACTCAGCACTCAGCACTGACGGCTAGTTCAGCTTCGCCAACGCGGCGAGAATATCCTTGTCCTCGCGCGCAACCTTGATTTCCTGCACTTTCACATAGGCGACCTTGCCGTTCTTGTCCACGATCACCGTCGCACGTTTCGAACAGTTCAGCGGCTCGAAATACAGGCCGTATGCCTTCGCCGTGGTGCGATGGACGTCCGACAGCAACTGATGCTTGAGGTCCATCGCGTCAGCCCAGGCCTTGTGGGAAAAGAAACTGTCGCAGCTGATGCCGAACAATTCGGCGTGCGCGTTTTGGAACTTGGGGAAGTCGTCCGAGAGGCACTTGTTCTCTCCCTGGCACACGGGGCTCCAGTCCAGCGGATAGAAGCAGAGCACCACGTTCTTCTTGCCGCGGTAGTCGCTCAACTTCACGTCCTTCTGATCCTGGTCCTTCAAGTTGAAATCGGGGGCGGTGTCTCCAACCTTGATTTCAGGGGCTACGTCGCTCATCAGATGTCCTCCTTTACGAATGTTGAAACTGCCGCCAGCGTTGTTCTCGCATCACTCGGGCGCTCGACGTACAACAAACGTACGCCTCGCTTCCTCGTTGGTTGCGGCCGCGCTGGACGGCCAGTTTGAACATTCGATGTAGTGTGTTGTTGGCGTTTGCTTAGAGGCCTTCGGGAGGGTCCTCTATCCGACCTTCGACTTTTGTACCGTGCTCGTTGAAAGCTTGTCAACGGCCCTGAAGGCCTAGCCGATCCGGTAAACTCTCTAACTGGCTGATATCGCAGAAGATCTATGCCTTGATCTCCCGGAACCCCTGCATGCGCCCTGTTGGTGCGGCAGTGCGATGATTGGTGACCCTGATGGTGCGTCCGACCATCGGCAGGTGAAACGCCGTGCCGATTTTCGGGGAGACGCCGATCCGGATCATTTCATGAGCGGATTCTGCCAGCAGATCCTTGGACTGTTGCTCGGAGAGTCCCTTCGGCTGGAAGGTCTCCAGCTCGTCTATCCCGAATTTGGCGAGCCCCAGCGTGTACCACCATGTGTGGTCTGGCCTGGCCTCGTCGTCCTGGGCGACCGTGACATGGTCGTCGACGACGAACTCCGTGAGGGTGCGGTCTTTCCAGTCCGAAGGATTCAAGTATTGGCGGGTCGCCAAGTCGTGGGCGGTGCCCTGAGTCAGGAGCGTCAGCCCGCGGGTCACCCGCGCGGCGAAGAGCACCGAATCGGGCATCTCGCGCGGGGTCGTCACCGACGGCGCGACCGCTCCCATCGATTCATGCTCCCATGCCAGCTGGTCTTTGAGCCCGGCCTGATGGGAGGCCGGAAGGGGAATGACGACATGCGCAGTCCAGGGTCCATGGCTGAGACGCCAGGACTCCGGCGAGTCCTCTTCGGGTCTGATGAACAGGGGACCATGATACTCGAGATCGTACCAGGTCTTGAGTTCCTCGGCGCCGGGCGCGCTGCCTCGATAGCCGATGAAGTAGAGCGGCGGCCGTTTGGAAGAAGGTTTGGGGCCTTTCTTCTTGATTCTCAAGTCTGTCGTCCCTCGTGAATCGTCTCTCGCCAGTTGCCGCTCACCTCTTTAAGCGCTTCACGAGCGATGTTTCACGCATCACACACTCATTTCCCGGCTTTGCGGGCCTTGCGGCGGTCTTCAGGATTGAGCAGTCGCTTCCGGATGCGAAGGTTGTGAGGAGTAACTTCGACCAATTCATCCTGTCCGATGTACTCCAAGGCAAACTCCAGCGACATCTCTCGAGGCGGCGTCAGGATCAAGGCCTCATCCGATCCGGAGGCGCGCATATTCGAAAGGTGTTTCTCCTTGCAGACGTTGACGTCGAGATCCTCGTCGCGGCTGTTCTCGCCGACCACCATCCCGCGGTACACCTCGACGCCCGGGCCGATGAACATCACGCCGCGTTCCTGAGTCATGAATAGAGCGTAGGCGGTGCTGGCCCCGTCTTCGAAGGCGCAAAGCGATCCATGGGGTGTGATGAGCAAGTCCTCCTTGTCGGCCGCTTCGTAGGACTTGAATACGTGATGCATGATCACCGTGCCTCGCGTCTTGGCCAGTAGAATGTTCTTCAGTCCCATGATGCCGCGGGTCGGAATGTGGTATTCCAGATGCATTTCGCTCGGCCCGGCGTCGGAATGAACCAGCCTCATGTGGCGCATTTCGCCGCGACGCTTGCCCACCTCCTCGATGACGGCGCCCTGATAGGTTTCCGGCACCTGGATCGTGAGCTCTTCATACGGCTCAGTGACCTTGTCTCCGTCGCGATGAAGAATGACTTCAGGCTGGCTTACCTGCAGTTCGTACCCTTCTCTCCGCATTTGTTCGATCAGCACCCCAAGATGCAGTTCCCCGCGGCCGGCGACGAGAAATCGGTCGGCGCTGTCCGTCTCCTGTACGCGCAGGGAGACGTTGGTTTCGAGCTCCTTGAAGAGTCGTTCCCGCAGATGGCGTGAGGTGAGGAACTTACCCTCACGTCCGGCAAACGGACTGTTGTTCACGGAAAAGGTCATCTGGACGGTCGGCTCGTCGATCGTGACTCGCGGCAAGGCCAACGGTTGTTCCGCATCCGCCACGGTGTCCCCGATATTGACCTCGTCCAGGCCTGCGACGGCGACGATCTCCCCGGCCTCGGCCTGCTCGACGTCCGTCCGTTCCAGGCCCGAGTACACCGCGAGGTCCGAAACTCTGCCGGGATACTGCGCGCCGTCCTTCCCGACGACGATGACCTGTTGCCGTCGCGCGATCGAGCCCGATTGGATCTTGCCCACGGCCATCTTTCCTTTGTAGGAATCGTAGGCCAACGCCAGGACCAGGATCTGAAGGGGTGCCTTGCTGTGAATGGTGGGAGCCGGAATCTTCTGCAAGACCGTATCGAGCAAGGGGGTGATGTCGGTGCCGGGCTTGTTGACATCGAGCGTCGCGATGCCCCTGATGGCGGACGTGTACACGAGGGGGAAGTCGAGCTGCTCATCCGTAGCGTTCAGATGCACGAACAGGTCGAAGGTACGGTTCACCACGTCGTCGATGACCGCGTCCGGCCGGTCGATCTTGTTGATGACGACGATGGCTTTGTGACCGAGCGCCAGCGCCTTGCGCAGCACGAAGGTCGTCTGCGGCATCGGCCCTTCCTTCGCGTCGACGAGAATGAGAACCCCATCCACCATCCGCAGCGTCCGTTCCACCTCGCCGCCGAAATCCGCATGGCCCGGCGTATCGACGATGTTGATCTTGACGCCCTGATAGGTAACGCTGGCGTTCTTGGCTCGGATCGTGATGCCGCGTTCACGCTCCTGGTCCATCGAATCAAGAATCCGCTCCCCCATATCCTCGATCTTGCGATGGACTCGGGTCTGGCGCAGCAGGGCGTCGACGAGCGTGGTCTTGCCGTGGTCGACGTGCGCGATGATGGCGATGTTGCGGATATCGTTTCGTCGATCGTGAGGGGCGCGTAAGTTCGACATGATCGTAGCGTTCGTCCGGCGAAAAAAAAGACGCCCCTGTCGGGCGTCGGAAAGCAGTATACCCGAAGCGCCGGCGAGGGAACAAGCGGAACCGCGACGGCTGTTTGCTTGAGTTTTCGGACCTCCCGGGGTATGGTGAACTCCACGAATTCCTACCCATGACCGGGCCCGACAGGGCATCAATCCAATGTCAACGATCGATCGGCCAGTTCAACTCTCGGATACCCCTCGCCGACCACCGCCCAAGCGACACTGGCGCTGGTGGCAGATCGCGGTGTTGTGCGTGCTTGGGCTCGGACTGGCCGGGGTGCTCGCGCTGGCGGGCTTGCTGTGGCACTACTCTCAGGACCTGCCGGACTTGAATCAGCTGCAGAACTACCAGCCAAGCCTCGTGACGCAGGTGTATTCGTCAGACCGCCAGCTGATCGGCCAGTTCTTCATCGAGCGCCGGATTTTGACGCCGCTCTCGGCCGTCCCGGAGCAGCTGCGACGAGCTGTCATCGCGGTCGAGGACGTCCGGTTTTTTGAGCACCCAGGTCTGGACTATATCGGCATCCTGCGGGCGGCCTGGACCAACGTGCGCCGCGGTGGAAAAGTCGAAGGCGCCAGCACGATCACGCAGCAACTGGCCCGCTCGCTCTTCCTCTCTTCCGAGCGGACGTTCGATCGGAAAGTGCGGGAACTGGTGGTGGCCTACAAGATGGAGCTCGTGTCGTCCAAGGAACAGATCCTCGAGCTGTATCTGAATCAGATCTATTTCGGTCAAGGCGCGTACGGAGTGGCCTCCGCGGCGCAGTCCTACTTCGGCAAGGACCTGTCCGCGCTGTCCGTGGCGGAAGCGGCGTTCCTCGCCGGGCTTCCCAAATCGCCCAATCATTTTTCTCCGTTCAAGAACTTCGAGCGAGCCAAAAAGCGCCAAGAGCATGTGCTCGCCCGCATGGAAGATGCCGGATTCCTGACCGGCGTGGAACGCGAGAAAGCCGCCTCGGAGCAGTTGAACTTTCGACGGCCCGGCAGCGAGCAAGTCGCGCCGTATTTCGTGGAATATGTCCGCCAACTGCTGATCGCGAAGTATGGGGAGGCCATGGTCTACAAGGGTGGACTCAAGGTCATGACCACGCTGAATCTGGAGATGCAGCAAGCAGCGGAATCCGCTTTTGCCGCGGGGTTGCGCGAGATCGACAAGCGTCAGGGCTGGCGCGGGCCGGTTCGGACTGTGGACCTCGCTTCGGTGCCTCCGGCCGCGGCGGTGGGTGCCTCGTCCCAGCCGGTGAAGGTGGGGGACTACCGGGAAGCCGTGGTCGTCAAGATCGGAAAGGATTTCTATGACATCCAGGTCGGAGACACCCAGGCCAAATTGACGTTCGACGACATGGCCTGGGCCAAGCGGAAGCTGACAGGGCCCGACGCAACTAAAGATTTCGTCGTCAATCCGAATCCGAAACAGATTCTCAAGCCCGGCGACGTGGTCGAGGTCGCCGTCAAGAAGGTCGAGAAGGACATCGTCTTCGTCCAATTGGAACAGACCCCGCTTGTAGAAGGGGCATTGATTGCGATGGAGCCCGGCAAGGGTGCCATCCGAGCCATGGTCGGGGGCTTCGACTTCAATCGTAGCGAGTACAATCGCGCGGTGCAGGCCCACCGGCAGCCCGGCTCCGCCTTCAAGCCGCTGATTTACGCGGCGGCCGTCGATCAGGGGATGAGTCCCGCCTCCGTCGTGTTGGATGCTCCGGTCGTGTATGAGCAAATAGAAGAGGAGAAGACCTGGAAGCCGGAGAATTACGGCAAGCGATTCCACGGCTTGGTGAGCCTTCGCGATGCGCTGGCCCAGTCGCACAACCTGGCCACCGTCCGGTTGCTGGAGAAAGTCGGCGTTAGGAACGTCATCGAGTTCTCCAAAGCGGTCGGGATCTCCAGTCCGTTGGCTTCCGACCTGTCGCTGGCGCTGGGATCCTCCTCGGTCGGGCTGATGGAACTGACGTCGGCGTACGGTGTGTTTCTCAACCAGGGCAATCGCGCCGAGCCTTATGCGATCTTTTTTGTGAAGGACAACCAGGAGAAGGTGCTCGAGCTCGCGGAACCGGAGGGCCAGGATGTCATTTCCAAGGAAACGGCCTATTTGATCACCAACATGATGGAAGACGTCGTGCAGAAGGGAACCGGTCAGGCGGCCAAAGCGCTGGGACGTCCCGTTGCCGGAAAGACGGGCACGACTAACGATTTCATCAATGCCTGGTTCATCGGCGGGACGCCCAATCTGGTCGCGGGTGTTTTCGTGGGTTTCGACGACCGCCGTTCACTTGGAGAAACGGAATCCGGTGCCCATGCGGCTCTGCCGATCTGGATCAATTTCATGAGGACGGCGTTGAAACAGGTTCCGGTGGTGCCGTTCGTCATCCCGGAAGGCATCACGTTCGTCAAGGTCGATCCCTCGACCGGGCTGTTGAACAACGACGTGGAAGATCAGCCGGGCAGCGTTGAGATCTTTACGAAAGGCAGTGAGCCGACACAGGCGGCCCAGCGGCGATTGGATCCGACGGATTTTTACAAGCTGGATCAGATAGCGGAAGGAAGTCAGTGAGGCGCGGGCAGGTCGGCGCGTTCCTCAGCCCTGTGAATCTTTGAACTCTTCATGCCAGGCCATTTGAATCGCTTCCAGAATTGATTCTATCCCATCACGCCGCTTCGGATCGTCCTTGAAGTCCGGCAGGGCGACGATCCAGGCATGCATGTCGGTGAAGCGGACGGTGAGAGGATCCGTCTCAGGATGTTCTTCCACCAGCCGAATCGCGATCTCCTCCGCATCCTGCCACTTCAAATCCATGCATGACTCCTTCGTCTCTCGTCGTTCGTGAAGCGTGAAGCGTGAAGCGTCCAGATGGTTTTGCGAGATACGTTTCACGAGCGACGCTTCACGTCACCTCGGTGATTTTCTTGCCCTGTAAGCCGCGTTTCAACGAATCGTTCAGCAGTGCAACGGTCAGATTTTTCGCCGCCTGTTCGAGTTCCGTCATTTTTCCTCTGACGGCTCGGGGATCGGCACCATCTTTGGCAAGAGACAGGTTCGAGACTGCGACCCGTACCGCAGCCGCTTCTTCCTGGGAAATCAGGCCGGCCGAGTCTTCCAACGACTTTTCCGTGGCGGTGATCAGCGCGCCGGCGTCCAACCGGGCTTCGATCAGTTTGCGGGCGTTGACGTCCTCCATCGCAAACTTGAACGAGTCTTCGATCATTTGTTCGACTTCTTGGTCGGACAGACCGTACGAAGGCTTGACCTCGATCGACTGGCTCTGCTCCGTCCGCATGTCTTTGGCCGCCACATTCAGAATGCCGTTGGCGTCGATCAGAAATGTGACTTCGATGCGCGGCACTCCGGCCGGTAGCGGCGGAACTTTGAGGCGAAACCTCGCGAGGCTGCGATTGTCTTTGACGAGCTCGCGCTCCCCTTGCAGGATGTGTATGTCCACCCCCGTTTGCCCGTCGACATAGGTCGTGAACATTTCCTTGGCGCTGGCCGGGATCGTGGTGTTGCGTCTGATCAAACTGCTCATGACCCCGCCCATCGTTTCGATGCCCAGCGAGAGGGGGGTCACGTCCAACAGCAGCATGTCCGTGGTCCCGCCGCCCAGAATGTCCGCCTGCACGGCAGCGCCGAGCGCGACGACCTCGTCCGGATTCAGATCACAGTGGGGTTGTTTGCCGAACAAGGCCTCGACCTGCCGGCGGACCAGCGGCATGCGGGTGGCTCCGCCGACCAGGACGACCTCGTCGATCCCCTTCGGTGACAGACCGGCGTCCTTCAGGGCCATACGACAGGGGGCCAGGGTGCGATCGACAATGCGCATCGTGAGGGATTCCAACTGATCGCGGGTCAGCTCCCTCGTGTATAGGCCCTTGCCGTCCGGCAGTTCGAGGGAAACGGAGGTGATCATCACATCCGACAGCTTGATCTTGGCCCGTTCTGCCTCGAGACGAGCGGCCTGGAGATGGTCCGGATAGGCTCCCAGGTCGATGCCGTAGGTCCTCTGGATGTCCGCGACAAAAGCATCGACGATCAGGCGGTCGAGATCGTCGCCTCCCAAATGCGTGTCGCCATTGGTGGCCAACACCTCGAAGATCCCGTTCTTCAGCTTGAGGATCGAAATGTCGAAGGTGCCGCCCCCGAGGTCGTAGACGGCGATGGTGCCTTGGGTTTTCTCTTGCAGCCCGTAGGCCAGTGAGGCGGCCGTCGGCTCATTGATGATCCGAAGCACCTCCAGGCCGGCGATCATGCCGGCATCCTTTGTGGCCTGTCGCTGACTGTCGTTGAAATAGGCCGGAACCGTGATGACGGCCTTGGTGATGCTCTCGCCGAGATGCGCCTCGGCCCGCGCCTTCAGCTCCTTGAGCACCATCGCCGAAATTTGTGGAGGCGAATAGGTCTTCCCGCCCATTTTGATGCGAATGACGCCGCCTTGCTCGCTCACCTGATAGGGGAAATAGGCCAACTCCTCCTGCACATCCGCCAGTCCCTTGCCCATGAAGCGCTTCACGGAATAGACCGTTCGTTCCGCGCTGCGCGTCAAATATTCCTTCGCGGCATCGCCGACGATGAGGCCGTTATCGGTGAGCGCGACGACGGAAGGAACCATCGTGCGGTCGTTGCGGCCGGCAATGACGCAGGGCCGCCCGTCCTTCATGTAGGCAATCAGCGAGTTGGTCGTTCCGAGGTCTATGCCGACGATTCGCGCCATGGACTCAAGCAGTCGAGGTGATGTTCGCCGTTACTCGATCGTGGCGACGAGGTCGCGAACGATGTTGCCGATGTAGGTGCGATGGGACAGCAGGTCGCGCATCTCTTTCAGCAGCCGCTCTCGTTCGCTTCTGGACTCGTTCGTCGCTTCGCCGCAATCCTGCAATTCGTCCCATTGAGTGAACAGTTGGTGGAGTTGCGTCTCGATGGCTTTCGCCCGTTCCTCCAGCTTGCGTTGTTCGGATTGGAGCGCCGGGCGAAGTCGCTGCGCGGCATCGGAGGCGCGGTCCACAGCCCGGTATTCGTCGAGAGTGTCCTGCAATGCCAGGATTTCTTCGAAGAGATCGGCGGGAGGCGAGGTTCGGATGTCCTTCACGGAGCCGGCTTCCAGCGAGAGCAGATATTCCGCACGCTGAATCGGGTCGCGAAGCGTCCGATAGGCGGTGTTCAGGGTGGCGGCGTTGCCGAGGCTGATGGCCTGTTCCGTCTCAGTCTTATTTTGGTAGAAGTCGGGATGAAACGCGCGGCTGAGCTCGTAGAATGAGGCCTCCAGCTTCTGTACGTCGAGGTTCAGCCGCCGGGGAAAGCCCAGGCAGCTGAAGTAGTCGGCGTCTTTCGAAACCGGTTGCACCTTGACGCAACGCTCGCAGAAATATTCGCCGGACACTTCGGATTGACAGTGCCAGCACATGCTGCGAGCCATCTGCAGTTCACGTCTGTCGGAAGGATGCGTATGTGGGACCATGAGCAAAAACGGGCATGGCATCTCGCCATGCCCGCTCCATCGAGGATCAATCTTGTAACGGCAGCCTTAGGCCGAGAAGGACTCTCCGCAGCCGCAGGTCTTATTGGCGTTCGGATTGACGAACTTGAACGAGCCGCCCATCAGATCCTTCTGGTAATCCAGTTGGGTGCCTTGCAGATAGATGGCGCTCTTTGCATCAACGATGACTTTGACCCCTTCGAAATCATAGACCTGGTCGTACTGCCCGATCTTTTCGTCGAAATTGATCGTGTAACTCAGGCCCGAGCAGCCGCCGCCTTTCACCCCCAGGCGTAACCCGCCATCCGTGATGCCCTGAACGTTGATAAGCCGCTTGACCTCTTTCAACGCGGCATCGGAGAGGGTGATGACCGGAGTCTGGGTTGTCGCGTCCTCGTTCATATCGAGCGTCCCCTTTCTCGTGTCGGCTTACTTAGTCTCCGACTTTTTTTGATAGTCGGCCAAGGCCGCTTTGATCGCGTCCTCCGCCAGGACGGAACAATGGATCTTGACGGGCGGAAGATTGAGTTCCTGCACGATGTCGGTGTTCTTGATCTTTTGCGCTTCTTCGAGCGTCTTTCCCTTCAGCCATTCCGTCGCCAGGCTAGAGCTGGCAATGGCAGAGCCGCAGCCGAACGTCTTGAACTTGGCGTCGACGATCGTATCGTTCTGCACCTTGATCTGGAGTTTCATGACGTCGCCGCACTCCGGCGCTCCCACCATTCCGGTACCGACGCCGTCCTCCTCCTTCTTGAAACTCCCCATGTTCCGTGGATTATTGAAGTGATCTACTACTTTATCGCTGTACGCCATGGTCCGCCTCCGTGAAGATTCGACGTTCCGGTTTGAGAATTGTGGTCAATGAGCCGCCCATTGAACCGTTTTCAGGTCGACGCCGTCTTTGGCCATTTCATAGAGTGGTGACATCTCTCGAAGCTTGGTCACTACCTCAATAACCTTCTTGACCGTATAGTCAATCTCCTCTTCGGTGTTGAACCGACCTAGGCCGAATCGGATCGAAGAGTGGGCCAGTTCCGTTCCGACGCCCAGCGCCCGCAACACATAGGACGGCTCCAGGGTCGCCGACGTGCAGGCGGAGCCGGACGAGAGCGCGATATCTTTCATGCCCATCAACAACGATTCACCTTCGACGTAGGCGAAAGAAATGTTCAAGTTCCCCGGCAGTCGATTGGTCGGGTGACCGTTGAGATAGGTTTCTTCGAGGGCTCCCATGATGGCGCTCTGGAGCCGATCCCGCATCTTGGTCAACCGCTCGGTTTCGGCCGCCATCTCCTGTTCGCAAATCTCGCAAGCCTTGCCGAATCCGACGATCAACGGGACAGCCAGCGTTCCTGAGCGCATACCCCGCTCGTGCCCGCCGCCGTCCATTTGGGCGGCAATCCTGACCCGGGGGTTTTTCTTGCGCACGTAGAGGGCCCCCACGCCTTTGGGGCCGTAAATCTTGTGGGCCGAAAAGGACATGAGATCGATGCCCATGTCCTGTACGTCCACTGGGATCTTGCCGACGCCTTGCGTGGCGTCACAGTGGAAAAGGACGCCTTTTTCTTTGGCGATCTTCCCGATCTGCTTGATCGGGTTGATCGTTCCGATTTCATTGTTGGCCAGCATCACGGAGATCAGAATGGTTTTGTCGGTGATGGCGTTGCGCACGTCCTCGGGATTGACCATGCCCTGCTTGTCGACCGGCAACAGCGTCACGGTGGCCAGGCCCTTTGCCTCCAGCGCCTTCGCCGTATCGAGCACGGCACGGTGCTCGGTCAAGGCGGTGATGATGTGCGTGCCCTTCTCCTTGTACATCTCGAGCACGCCTTTGATCGCCAAATTATCGGATTCGGTGGCGCCGCTGGTGAAGACGATCTCTTTCGCGTCGGCCCTGATCAGCTTGGCGATCTGCTTCCGGGCCTTGTCGACTGCTTCTTCGGCCTCCCATCCGAAAGCATGGTTGCGGCTGGCGGCATTGCCGAACTTTTCGGTGAAGTATGGGAGCATGGATTCCAGCACGCGCGGATCCATGGGGGTGGTGCTGTGGTTATCGAGGAAAATCGGAAGCTTCATCATTCGACTCCTTATTGGACTCCTTGCGCCGTGGATGACTGAATGGTTATTAGCGGTGTGCCGCCCAGCATGTCCTGGAGCGTCATGTTGTTGAGCAACTGATAAATGCTGTCTTGCACCTTCAATAACGGCGTGCGGATATTGCAGTGCTCCCGCTGTGAGCACACATCGCCGTCCTTCTCGTGGGAGCAGTCGGTAATACCCAGAGGGCCTTCAATGCTCTCAAGAATTTGCGCGATCGTAATCTCGCCGGCGCTTCGCCCCAACACATAGCCTCCCTTGGGGCCATTGTGACTTTCGATCATGTCATGCTTGGCCAGGGTCTGAAGCACCTTGGCCAGGAGTTCGAGTGGAATGTTGTACTCCTCCGCAATCTCTTTGGTGTTGACCACACGGCCCGGAGTGACATCGCCTGACTGGACCGATGCGATGTGCTGAAGGGCCATCAGGGCGTAATCAGCTTTTTTTGAAATCTTCAACATGGGTATTGCCGATCGGATGGATCGGAGACTATAATGATCTCCGATCGTGTAGGTCGGACTAACGATAACACGGGCTCTTCAGTACTGTCAACTGCGGTAGAGCTGGCTCTAATCCCTCAGTCGCACGGAAGAAAGGAATGAGTTCAATGGGAGGCACGAACCCTTATATTGAGAAAAGCGACGTCGAGTTACCGACACGTCCCTATAGTGTCACCTTTGTAGCACCGAACGGCGCGGTGACCAAGGTTCAGGTGGACCCCAGCAAGATCCCCTTTGGGGTGACCGGATTGCCGGGGAGTCTCCTTGATATCGCGATGGGACACGGAATCGAATTAGAGCATGTTTGCGGGGGAGTCTGTGCTTGTTCTACTTGCCATGTGATCGTCAAACAAGGTTTGGAGAGCTGCAATGAAGGTACGGACGATGAATTCGACCAGCTTGACGAGGCTCCGATGACGACCCTCCAATCACGCCTCGGCTGCCAGTGTGTGCCCAATGGAACCAAGGATATCGTGGTGGAGATCCCTGCCGTGAATAAGAACTTGGTCAAGGAAGGTCATTGAATCCCAGGAGCGGCTCCGACCGGTCGCGGGTTGCTGTAGTGCACTGGTCCCGCATCTTCAGTCATATGTTTCAGTCTTGACCTCCTTCCGTTCATATCCTGCCTCGACGAAATAGGCCCGCAGCGGCCGCACGAAGTTTTTGGTTCCGCACAGCATAGGCAGCATTGTGGGGCCCCCGCTCATCAACGGGCGCAGCATCGAAAGAACCAGATCGACGCCCTGTTGCGCTCCACCAGCCGCGACCAGCGGCAGATACCGGAAGCCCGGATGGTGGACGGCCAAGGTCAAGAACTCGTGATGAAACAGCAGTTCATCCTCGTCCGGAGCGACCGCGATCAGCAGAACGGATTCCGTTCGCTGCTGCGAGTACATCTGCTTCAGCATACAGCGGATGGGGACCAAGCCCGTAAAGCGACCGATGAGCAGGAGTTCGTGGTCGAGTCGAGGAGGAAGCGTAAAGTTGCCATAGGGACCGGACAATTGGACGTCGTTGCCTGGACTCAGTCCGTAGAGATAGCCGGATCCCAGCCCTTCGACGACCCGATCCAATATCAGCGTGAGTTCGCCCGAAGCCGTACCCGGCGCCGCCATCGAGTACGCTCGGTTGAGCGGAGGGTTGGGGCCCACCGGTAGTTTGAGCGAGACCCATTGACCCGGGCTGAACGAGAGCGGACGCTCTTTCGGGAGCAGTACCAGCTGCCGAACTTGCGGTGTGAGATCGGTGACGGACAGCAGCGTAGCCCACTGAGTGAGTTCCGCCATACGATTCGATTCATATCAGAAGGGCGCGCCGGAAGAAAGGGTGCCCACGAGTCACATTGCTGTACAAGACTTTTCAGCCCATGTTATAGATACGCCCCCTATCATCACGATGTCGCAAAGGTAAACCATGTCCGAGGTCCGTGTCCGATTCGCGCCGAGTCCCACCGGGTTTCTCCATATCGGTGGGGTCAGGACGGCCCTCTTCAATTGGCTCTTTGCCCGCCAGCAGAACGGAGTATTCGTTCTGCGAATCGAAGATACGGATCAAGGCCGATCGACGGAGGAATCGATCGCAGCCATCATCGAAGGGATGAAATGGGTCGGACTGGATTGGGATGAGGGGCCCTTCCGTCAGACCGAGCGCGTGGACCTCTATCGCCACCATGCCATGACCCTGTTTGAGCAGGGGCGCGCCTACTGGTGCGTCTGCAGGCCCGAGGAGCTGGAGACGCGTCGACGGGAAGCCGAGACATTGGGACTCTCGCCGCGCTACGACGGTCGCTGCCGCAACCTCGGTATCGCCCATCCTACCGGAGAGGCCGCCCTCCGCTTCAAGGCGCCGCAGGACGGCCAGACGGTGGTCGACGACCTGATCAAGGGGAAGGTGGTGTTCGACAACTCGGTATTGGATGATCTCATCATCCTTCGGTCGAACGGCTATCCGACCTATAATTTCTCCGTCGTCATCGATGATGCGTTGATGGGGATCACCCACGTCGTACGCGGGGACGACCATCTGACCAATACCCCGCGCCAAGTCCCGATCTTCGAGGCTCTTGGTTTCCCGGTTCCCCTGTTCGGCCACTTGCCGATGATTCTGGGGGCGGACAAGGCCCGCCTCTCGAAGCGACATGGGGCGACGTCGATCATGGCCTACAAAGATATGGGGTATCTGCCCGAAGCCATGGTGAATTATCTGGTTCGACTCGGATGGTCTCATGGCGATCAGGAGGTTTTTACCAGACAGGAACTGATCGAGAAGTTTTCCTGGGACCACGTACAGAAGTCCGCCGCGGTGTTCAGTCCGGAGAAGCTTCAGTGGTTGAATGCCGAATATATCCGGACCAGCCGGCCGGAGCGGGTGGCTGACGCGCTGGTTCCTCTACTGGAGTCGGCCGGATTGACGGAGCAGGTTCGCTCGGTGTCGAAGGAATGGTTGGCCCAAGTTGTCGTGCTGGTCAAGGAGCGGGTAAAGACGCTGGCCGATATGGTGATGTGGGTTACGCCCTATTTCGGCGAAGCGGTCCCATTCGATGAGGAGGCCGCAAAAAAATTCCTGACGCCGGCCGCCGCTCCGGTTCTGGCAAAGCTGTTGGCGCGGTTCGAGGCGTTCCGGACCTATTCTAAGCCGGATTGGGAGGACACCTTCAAGAAGCTGGTCGAAGAGGAAGGGTGGAAGATGGGACAACTGGCGCAGCCGGTCCGCGTCGCGCTCACCGGCCGTACTGCGAGTCCAGGCCTCTTCGAAGTGATGGAGGTACTCGGTCGGGACCGAACTCTATTCAGGCTTCAGCAGGGGATCGAACGGGCGAGAAACTCCTAGGCTGCGCGTCGAAGGATGCTCAAAACGGTCACCAACAAGGCCGCGGCGAGCGGGGATGCGAGGCGCACGCTTTTCAGCACCCTTCAACTTGACGGACTCAGGACCCTTATATTACTGTGAATGCCGGTTGGGGGATCGTCTAGCGGTAGGACGTCAGTCTCTGGATCTGACTACCTAGGTTCGATTCCTAGTCCCCCAGCCAATAATCTTTTTTCTCACGTCTCATCTGCTATCGTGGAGTCCCATGCCGCGCTGGGGGATCGTCTAGCGGTAGGACGCCGGCCTTTGGAGCCGGCTACCTAGGTTCGATTCCTAGTCCCCCAGCCATTATCTTCGCCCTGTACTGGCTCCAGGTCGCAGCACATCCTCCTCCTCGGTCCTCTCCTTCCCTGTGGGCGTGGTTGCGGTTTTGGTATCGGTCCCACTCAAACTTCCTCGGTTCACGGCTTCGCGCAGATGCTCCGAAGCGAGATGGAATGACCGGAGTGTGGTTTGAATGTTCCGGTGGCCGAGGCTCGTTGCCGCATCATGTGACTTGTCACATCTCCTAGATCATACGGCGCTTTCCCCTCCGTCCCGGGGCCCCGTTCGCGCGATTGCGATTGTCACTCCCGCTGCTTCATACCCTCCGGCCCACAGGTTTTGGCGAGTCCGCCATTCCTTGTGGTAGACTTGCTCCGATGCAACCTCTCAGGTCATCTGTCCCAGTCCTCTGGCTTGCCCTGCTCTTGTCGCTGTCAACCACCGCCGATCGGGTAATCGACCTCGTATTTGAAGAACCGGAGCCTACCGCGTCCGTCCCAGCAACGACCGAGGAACCTGATAACGCCGCAGAACATCTCCTCATCCCGTCGCAGCGTGCCGTCGAAAGTACCGCGGACACCATCGTGATATCCGCGACAACGGCCCTCGCGCTTACGACCATCACGGTCGCTCCAATGATCGACGGTTTTCTGAGAGCAGCTTCGCCGCCTCACCGCGCCCGCAGTAGTCCCGTCTCTTTCACCGTCCCACTTCGCATCTAGAGCATCCAGCGTCTCCACGTCTTGCGCTCGTCCAGAGTAGTGGATGAGCATGTCATCGTCTCATGGAGGCCTGTGATGCAACACGTCTTTGTCACGCACTATGGCGTATCCGTCTTCCTACGGGTTTTCGTCACGTTGTGTGCGGGGTGGACATTCACACACTCATTCGCCTGTTGTGCATTTGCCGCAAATCGTATCGCGGAGGGGGAAACGATCTGGATCACAACGATCCATCTTGAGGGATTGCTTCATACGAAACCGGAGACCGTTGAGCGGTTACTGCCTCGCCCTGTGCCCGCAGAATTCAGCCAGGTCGAGGTGGACGAGTTTGAGCGTCGAGTGCGGAATCTCAGTTTGTTCGATCATGTGCAGGTGCGACGAGAGGACGAGATCCTGACCGTGACGGTTCAGGAAAAGATTACCCTCGCGCCCATCTTGAGCTTCACCAGCGGGTCCTCGCTCAAAGACCTGAATGCGACAGTCGGCCTGGTTGAGTACAACCTCTGGGGAACCGGCACGCAACTCGGGGGACAGTTCAATTACAGTCAACGAGGGCCGAATGTCGAACTGTGGCTTTCGCAACACGCCTTTGAACCCCATCGCTGGGCCAAAGAGATCAAGGGATCCTACAATGTGAATGGGATTCGGTTTGCTGATTCAACGGCAAGCTGGAACCGGAATCGCATCGGGACTGAACTCGAGCTGAAGGGGCCCTATCGGTATGGGTCGCCCCTGCGGTATGAGGTGGTCGTCAAATTTTACCGCGAGCTCGTGGAGCGCGAGACCGGACCGAACCAACCGCCCAACGGGTATTACGTCGGGATCATCCCGGAACTAACCTGGGACCAGTATCACTGGCACGATCTTGTACCTCGCGGGTACCGAATCGTCCTCGAACTTCGGCCTGGATACTTCTTCGGGCCGAATCAGCAGCGTCATGAAGCTGAGTTACGGTATCTCCAAGGTATCCCCTTGGGATCCTCCACCGTCTTCATGATCAACGGCGTGGCCGAGGCGGTCAACGTCACCGACAATCCAAACCACAGTTTATTGATCGGCAGCATTACCGGCGTCAGAGGTCTATCCGACAACCTATATCGGACGAGGGCCCAGTCCTACGCCAATCTGGAACTCCGGCACGCCGTCAGACTGGCGCCGCGTTGGGCCGTGCAAGGTGTGCTCTTTTCCGATGTTGGGACGTTTCAGCCGTTTGCCTCAACAGGACGTCCAGAGGATTGGCAAACGGCAGTGAACACAGGTGTCGGGGTTCGGATCATTCCGACCTTTCTGTCGAACACCTTGTTCCGTCTGGACCTGGCCCAACTGTGGAGACCTGAACCGAACAGTCTCGTCCAGATCGGTATCACGCAATATTTTTGAATGAAAATATTCGACAAAAAACATCCCTCTGAACCCTCAAGGCCAAGGCGCCTAACACGTGCACCGCCCCACGCCGGCGACGCCCAGTTATCCGGTCGGATCCGAAAAAGCCTGACCTGTCAGATAGCGCACGCATTCCCTGGCTCAAAGAACAAGGCGAGCGGAAATTCGGTGTCGCTCTCCACTTGGACGTTGCGAATGGGAAAGTGGAGGGTCTGACGGACCGTGGCAAGGAAGTCGGAATGGGTGCCGGGGTGCGTTGTGCTGAACAGGGTCGGCCGCCGTGTGTGCCAAGGCCCAGTCCATAATAGAACACGACCTGAGCAACCGAGGGCTGTATGGTCATCCCTCCACGCATGACGAATTCGACAATGTGACCAGCCGGGCCATCAGTCAAATTATGTTTATGTATCAGTAGCTTACAAGCCGCTCGCGAGTTAGTATGATTCACCAGTCAGCTCCTACAGGTCGAATACTTACTGCGGTCTCCCCTCATCAAAAATAGATCACTAAAAATAGGTCACTTACTTGCCATGCACCGTCATGGCATAGGCTTTGCTGTTGCCTCACCCGACCTTCATGATGATGACCAGTATTGAGAAAGCATGTTGAACCGCAATCGGGGGCGCGCTGCAGACATCGTGCGGGTTGCCCTATTTGTTTTCGCATCAACCGTCGGTCTGATTGGTCTTAGCGCTTGCGGCGAGGGCGGCAATGTTGCTGTTCCTCCCGCTGACGTCCCGGCCAGTACCACACCAGTCGCCAACGCGGGCCCGAACCTGGTGAATATCCCCGCTGGCACCCCCATTACCCTGAACGGCAGCGCCAGTACCGACCCGCTTGGTCATCCACTTGCCTACAATTGGACCCTCGTCAGCAAGCCGGCCGGCAGCGGCGCGGACCTGGCGAATCCGGCGAGCGTCTCCCCAAGCTTTACGGTCGACCGCGACGGCGTCTACAAGGCCCAACTCGTCGTCAACAATGGCGTGGAAAACAGCGTGCCTGATACCGTGAACATCTCCACCATGAATGAGCCGCCGGTGGCCAATGCCGGCCCAGATCAGGGAGTCAAGGCTCTGGGATCGTTCGTCACCCTGAACGGCAGCGCGAGCAGTGACCCCAACGGGGATCCGCTCACCTACAGTTGGACTCTGCTCAGCAAGCCGGCCGGCAGCGGCGCGGACCTGGCGAATCCGGCGAGCGCCTCTCCAAGCTTTACGGTCGACCGCGACGGTACCTATACGGCGCAACTCACCGTGAACGATGGCCGGCAGAACAGCGCTCCCGATACTGTGAAGATCTCCACCGCGAATGTTCCCCCGGTGGCCAACGCCGGTTCCGACCAGACGAGCAAGGCCGTCGGATCGCTCATTACCCTGAACGGCAGTGCGAGCAGTGACCCCAACGGGGATTCGCTCACCTACAGTTGGACTCTGGTCAGCAAGCCGGCCGGCAGCGGCGCGGACTTGCCGAATCCGACCAGCGCCTCTCCAAGCTTTACAGTCGATCGCGACGGCACCTATACGGCGCAACTCGTCGTGAACGATGGCACGCAGAACAGCGCCCCCGACAATGTGAACATCACTACGGTGAATGAGCCGCCGGTGGCCAAGGCTGGACCTGACCAGGCGGGCAAGGCCATCGGATCGCTCATTACCCTGAACGGCAGTGCGAGCAGTGACCCCAACGGGGATTCGCTCACCTACAGTTGGACTCTGCTCAGCAAGCCGGCCGGCAGCGGCGCGGACCTGGCGAATCCGGGGAGCGCCTCTCCAAGCTTTACAGTCGATCGCGACGGCACCTATACGGCGCAACTCGTCGTCAACGATGGCCGGCAGAACAGCCCCCCCGACAGCGTCATCATCACCACGGTGACCAACGGGGGCACCGTCCGCCAGACGCTCGCCGCAGACAACTTCAATCGCTCCGACAGTGCGGATTTGGGAAGCGCCTGGGGATCCGGCTACACCGACAAAGTCCCAGCGATGATCGTGTCGCAACAGGTGCGGGCCATCGATACCAATCTAGCCGACCCCAAATCGGCGGAATCGTATAACGCCGTGGCGCCTCCGAGCGATCAGTGGTGCCAAGTCACGCTGGGAACATGGACCGGCTCGGAGGATCGAGAACTCGGCTGTATCTTGCGCGCGCAACCTGCCCCCACGGTCGACTGGTACTGGTGTTACGCACGCGCCAACGGGGCCCGCAATGCGGCGATTGTCAGCCATCACCCGGGCGGTGCGGGCGATACCAACCTGGCGAGTGATTTTTCGGTGGAGTGGGCCGCGGGCGACAAGCTCCGCTGTGAAGCCCAAGGCACATCGCTCCGTCTTTACCGGATTCCCGCCGGCACCAGCACTGAGACGCTGCTGCTGTCCGCGACGGACGGCGAATTTACCGGCGGCAGGACCGGACTTCTGCTATGGATGAAAACAGGCGGTGATTTGTCACATGCCACGGTGGATGATTTTTCGATGGGCCGGTTTTAGACGACAGCTCAATCGCCTCCCAGTGCCACCCTGACCCTGGTCCTTCTGCCGCTTGCTTCAGCCGTCGCTTCGTTCACTGACATGCCCATTGCAGCGAGGCCAGGTCGATGACCCGCCCCATTACCCGCCATGAAACGGAGGAGCGACTATCGATGGTAGCCGCTGAAGCGGGATTCGGGGTAGTCTGTGAGAGTTCCGGTAAGGTAGGCCGATCGCCGGGGCGATCCGACTCAGATCTGCGTATTCTTGCCCACCTGTTGGCCGGCTTCCTGAGTCGATTCTCCGGAAGGTTCTGAGGGCAGTTCCATCGTCAAGTTCGGTCCCGGCACACGGTATTCTTCCGCGGCCCAGGTGCCCAGGTCGGTGAGCTGGCAGCGTTCCGAGCAGAACGGACGCCAGGGGTTGGCTTTCCACGTCGTCGGTCGGCGGCACAGGGGGCAGTTCATGCCCGGAATTTTATCATAGTGGGTTGGCACCCTTCCCCGCCTTCATGCGCGGTGTCCGTCCTCTTTCGACTAACCTGTCAACGGCCTGCTCACAAGGAAAGGCATCGTCACGAACGATGGAGCCTGCCCCGAGGGATCAGCTGGGCCGGGGCTGACTCAAGTTGGTGGTTTGAAGCAACCGATGTAGGCGGTGTTGATCGATTTCCGACAGGCCCATGAATTCAACCCCGAATTCTCCGTGCTCGCTCCAGCGCACCGCGGCCGACTCGATCGTGATGGGCGATCCCAAATCCGTGGCGCGAATCAAAATCCTTACCGCCGAGCCCGACCGGACGGAGGTCGTGCTGGCGACCGCGCAGCCGCCTGCAGAGAGGTCGTACATCGTACCCTCCCGAATCAGCCTGTTGCCGGTCGTGGAGAAGTAGACCTGCATATCGACGGGGACACGAGGATGCATACGACATTCAATCATTCGGTAGTCTCCTTCGTTTGAAACGAGACCGCGACTGCCCTGAGTGTAACAAACCCGCTGGTGCGGTAAAGCAATCAAAGGGTTTCGGCGGCAGGGAGACCAGACCGGAAACGAAATAGCGGAGTCCTCCGAGGAGGGATAGCTCAGAAACAGCGGAGGCCGGAACGAGATCACGTTGGCCCGGGCCGCTTCACCGCTTTGGCCCAGGCATCCTTGAGCGACACCGTCCGATTGAAGACTGGTTTCCCAGGCATGGAGTCCGAATCCGCGCAGAAATAGCCCAGCCGTTCGAACTGAAACTTGGCACCGGGCACAACCTGATTGAGGCTCGGTTCGACCAAGCAGCCGGTCAGGACTTCCAAGGACTGCGGATTGAGATAGGCGGTCCAATCGTGATCGGGAGGCACCTTGGCCAGATCCGTCGTGAGTAACGGGTTGTAGAGGCGGACTTCCGCTTTGGCGGCGTGTGCAGCCGAGACCCAGTGGATCGTCGCTTTCACCTTTCGTTTGGCCTCTGCCGCGCCGCTCCTGGTTTCGGGGTCGTAGGTGCAGTGCAGCTCGGTGACCTGGCCGCTGACCGGGTCTTTGACGACGCCAAGGCACTTGACGATGTACGCGTATCGGAGCCGGACTTCTCGTCCCGGAGCGAGACGGAAGAATTCTTTTGGAGGCTCTTCGAGGAAGTCGTCTTGTTCGATATAGAGCGTCCTGGAGAACGGAACCTTTCTGGTGCCTGCGGAGGGGTCCTCAGGATTGTTGACGGCATCCAGCTCTTCCGTCTTGTCGGCCGGATAGTTCTCAATCACAATTTTCAGCGGCTTCAGCACCGCCATGACACGATGAGAACGCTTGTTGAGGTCCTCGCGGATGAAATACTCGAGCAGCTGCATCTCCACCAAGGCATCGCGTTTGGCCACGCCGATGTGATCACAGAATGCGCGGATGGCTTCCGGTGTGTAGCCGCGCCGGCGAAGCCCTTTGATGGTCGGCAGCCGGGGATCGTCCCAGCCGGCGACCAGCTTGCGCTCGACCAGTTCGAGCAACTTGCGTTTGCTCATGACCGCCTGCTCGATGTTCAGCCGCGCGAACTCGATCTGCTGCGGGCGATGCCGAGTCTCGGCTTCCGCCACGACCCAGTCATAGAGCGGTCGGTGATCTTCGAACTCCAGAGTACAGATCGAGTGGGTGATGCCCTCGATGGCATCGGACAGCGGATGGGCGTAGTCGTAGGACGGATACAGGCACCAGGTCGAGCCGGTCCGATAATGGGCTGCATGCCTGATGCGGTAGAGCACCGGATCGCGGAGATTCATATTGGGAGATGCCATGTCGATCTTCGCCCGGAGCACGTGCGTCCCGTCGGGAAATTCTCCCGCCCTCATCCTCCGGAAGAGCGTCAGATTTTCCTCCACGGGCCGGTCGCGATAGGGGCTGTTCTTCCCCGGTTCCGTCAGAGTCCCTCGATAGCTCCGCATCTCATCGGCGCTCAGGCTGTCGACATAGGCCAGGCCCTTCGTGATCAACCGCTCGGCGACGCCATAGAGCTGTTCGAAGTAATCGGACGCAAAGAACATCTTGCCCTGCCAATCAAACCCCAGCCATCGCACGTCGTCCTCGATCGACCGGACGTACGAGAGATCCTCGGTCGTGGGATTGGTGTCGTCGAACCGGAGATGGCAGACCCCCTTTGGATCTTCTTGAGCTAATCCAAAGTTCAGACAGATCGACTTGGCGTGGCCGATGTGGAGATGGCCGTTCGGCTCCGGCGGAAAGCGTGTGATGACGCGACCGCCGTGCTTCCCGGCCGCCCGGTCGGCCAGCACGATGTCGCGGATGAAATTGGAGGCGGCGGTCGAATCGGTCACTTTGGTCCTGTACTGATAGGAAACAGGTCTGCCGGCTGTTCTATCACAAGAATCAGCGGCGGTGAAGGGCTAGGAAGCCGGATGAGGCTGGAGCTGCATCACATTGAAGTCTTTCTGCGCGATGAGATGTCCTTCCATGCGCAGACGGAACTCATATCGTCCCGGAGCCGGAAAGATCAACGACGGGATATTGATGCCGAAATCGGAGATCTGTAGGCGATCCCCAATGATGATGTTCGGCAGCGTGGCGCGGCACACCGGTTGTTCCGCGTTCAGATAGACCAAATCGATGTCGAACCGGTAGGTTCCCTCGGCGTCGGTCAGGCAGAAGTACAGGCCCATCTGTTGATGTTGGAAGGGAAAGGCCGCAGCCTGGAGGTGCGTGAACAGCCCGATCAGGCTCTTTTTCTTCGTGACGCTGTCCTCGATCACCTGATCGCACACCAGAAAGGCCTGGACGCTGGGTTTGACGATATCGGTCATCGGCACCATTGTACGAGACTTTTCCTGCTTGTCAAAAGGGATGCGGTTCTTCACAGGCGCCGGCCGAGACGAATGTGAGGATGAGAGCGTACACGAAGCGGTCAACCGATGGCGGCCGTGCCGCCTCGACTCTCGATGACGTCGCCGAAGCGCGCGAATCCCGTGCCGACCCGACAATAGTGTGGGCTGATGAAAACGCATTCTCCCTTGTGCGAATAGAACTGGCCGGAGACGATGCGGATCTTCCGCTGTTGGAACAGGTAGGCTTCGATGAGCGTCCGTCCTGTCTGCCGATCCACGACCATCACGTTCAGCGCGTCGTTGATCGTCAAATCCGGCGCCCTGTTGGAGGACACCGCGAACCTGGCCGCCGAAGACGCAGACACGGCATTTCGACGAAGATGCCCGATGCGCCGTCCCTGTTCATCGTAGATGTCCATGGTCAGAAAGAGGGCGGGAGGATCGGGTCGGATTTCAAGGACCAAATGCTCCTTGCCTTGAACCGTTACGACACCGTTGGTCGTGCGAAACACGTTCGAGCCGACGTGTAACTCAAGGCCTCGTTCGGCTTTCGCATCCTCAATCGTTCCACGTGGAGTATCCAGTTGCATCGGATCAGTGTCGAGCCAGTCCTACATGCCGGAAGTTTTTCGGCGATCGAATCAGTCCTATAGTCGAAAACAGATGTGAATACCACACGTTAGGCCATGTGCGCCTAGCTGTCAAGATGGCGGCGGCGGGCGGATCCTCATCTGCCTGAAGCATAGCTTTCGCACCACCTGGTTAAGGTGCCGTCCTAAGAGATTCCCTTCCAGGGGACTCGGCTCGTCGGCCGATCCTTGATACGTGGCGCCGGAGTGAACGAGGACGGAGGAACGCTCCGTGTCATCGCGTTGAATCACACTCCGATCAGCGTTCCCCTTCGATGCCTCACCGGTGCGTGCCGCCCACTACGTATCGACTTATTGCAATCGATGTAAACGGGGAGAACCGTCCGGTGACCTCGAAAGGTGGATGGGTGTGAGCCAGCCTGCGTTGAACCAGCTTTGAAGCCTGTGATACAGTCAGCCCTCTTCGTCTTGCCGACCATCTTGGTCCCATCGTCTAGCCTGGCCTAGGACGGAGCCCTCTCAAGGCTCAGACACGGGTTCGAATCCCGTTGGGACCACCAAACCGCACTTCGTGAGAGCCGCCCGCTATTCAGGCGCAGCCTTTCTTCATTGAGCGGGCGGATAAACACCACATGCTCTCCTATTTGATTCGGAGCTTGCTCGTGCCGTGCGCTGTTCTTCCATGGTTGCGCACGGATAGACCCCTCCCGTGGTTGCTACTTTTGATCCCGCACTTCGTGAGAGCCGCCCGCTAACCAGGCGCAGCCTCTCTTCAGTGAGCGGGCAGAGAAGCACCTCCAGGAACTCTCTGACTGCCAAACCAAGCGTTGCCTTGACGGAGATCGTATGACGAGAATATGATCGATCATGAATTGGTAAGGAGGTTCTCCATGGCCACGACGACGATTTCGCCGAAGTTTCAAATCGTGATCCCCAAGGAAGTCCGGGAGAAGCTCCATCTTGCCCCCAGCCAGCGGTTACAGGTGGTGGAGAAGGGCGGTGTCATCACCCTGGTGCCGGAAGTGCCGCTCAAATCGCTCAAAGGCGCACTCAAGGGCATGTCCAAGACGGATCTCCGGGAAAAGAAAGACCGATTGTGAAGGTCGTGCTGGATTCCAGCGGGTGGATCGAATTCTTTACCGGCGGACCGCTCGCCGACCGTTATGCCGCCTATCTCGCGCCTCGATATCAGCTCATCACACCGACCATCGTGCTGTACGAAGTGTACAAGAAGATCAAACGAGAGCGAGGGGAGGAGACGGCGTTATTGTTTGCGGGGCGGATCAGCGCGACTCAGCTCATCCACTTGACGGAGTCGATCGCCTTTCTTGCAGCTGATCTGTGCTTGCGTCACAGCCTCGCGATGGCCGATGCGATCGTTTATGCGGCGGCCAAAGATCAGGGCGCTGAGGTAATCACAGGCGACGCAGATCTCAAGGATCTTCCCGGAGTCGTCTACGTCAAGTAGATTTCAAAGGCAGTTCTCAGTTCCAGGGGTAAGTAGACTACCAACTGCTTTGAGGTTCCTAACCATCAACGATGAAATGCTTTCTGGCCTTAATGCCACGCCAACCTTCCGTTGACCCGGCACTTCTTCAGCCACACTCTGTTCGTACCGAAGTCTGAGGTCTCTCCATACTCCCGTAACCGGATGGAAAGCACAGAGCCTGTCGTGCGTTTCCGCTCAATGGGCACAGTGAGAAGTGCTCTCACCGCGCCGCAATGGACCGTTTCTCACCGCGCGCCTCAGCCTAAGTGCCTCTCGCACTGGTAGTTCTATCAAGCAAGAGAATCGCAGAAGCCCTCTCACGGGAGGCATGGGAGTTGCCCATCCTCGAAGAGGGAATCTCTCGGTAGAGTAGAATGGTGTGGAGTCAGCTGCTCGAGTCTGTGCCGCTCAGGACGACGATGGGAGGATTGGGAGCTACGCAATGAATTAGCTTGGCAGGAGGTCTGCGCGTGAAAATGCTGATCATTGTTGCCCGGGATTCAATGTTAACTGAGTTGGAAGAACTCCTGCGTCACAATGGCATCGGTGGGTACACCATTCTGAGACACGTACTGGGTAAGGGGGTCACTGGTCGAGTGCATGGGACCTTCCTCCACCCTTCCATCAATTCCATCATTTTTGCGGTTCTTCCCCCCAATCAAGCGGACAAGGCAGTGAGCGCGCTGACGGCGTTGCACATTGCACGAGGTGAGGCGACTCAGCAGCCGGTTCCCCTCAAAGTATTTACGTTCCCCTGTGAAGAACATGTCTAGCGTCATGTTCCACACAGATGATGAGCCTGATGCAACGTCCTGCCGACATGACCCTCACCGAGGATAGGGATCCGTCGGGCAGGCTCGGAGAAGAACCATTCGCGTATGACCATGACCTACTGATGCGCACGGATGGCCCAAGGCATCGATTAACCACAAGTGGTGAACAACACTTGACCAGGAGGTCTACAATGCCGATCCAAGAGGGCGTACCAGCCGGAGGATTTCAAACAGTCGGTCAAATTGATGGAACGAATGTCCTGCGTTTCTATGCCAAGCAAAGCGGATTAGCCATAGCGGTCGAACTGTTGACTTCTCATAGTTCTGGCGCGCCCATCGTTGATGACAAGGGGAGGTTCGTTGGATTTGTCAGCGAGTTCGATCTCCTTGGCGCCATCGAGTCCGGGAAGGACTTGAACAAGGTCACGGCCGATCAGCTCATGAACAAGGATCAATTTGTCGCTGACGAATCGACCACCATTGCCGATGCCGTTCGGCTGATGAAGGAGAAGCACTTGCTCAACCTGCCGGTCATCAAGAACGGCGTGGTCGCCTATTCTGTCACACGTCACGACCTGCTCAGGGCACTCATAGGACTAGGACCAGGCATCGAGGAGGCGTAGGCAGTCACAACGTAGTGCCTTTGGACAATCCGAATTCTCTTCCGATCGCCTGAGCAGAACTGTCCAGAAGGCCCATGCCTCGCCATGGAGTGGCCGGGCCGTGGTTGGCGAACGCCACCATCTCGCGAGCGGCGATATTCACTCAGCCGGGATTACCTATATGGGACTGGTCACGGAGGCGCACGATATCTTCGAGTTCAGCAACCGTTAAGGTCCTGTTGCAGACTCGACTCAACCCCCTTCATGTGCGGTCGGAGGTTCCGATTCAGCTACTCTCGGTAAATTGATGCTCTCGGTAGACGGCCAACGCGGAAGCGAGGCGGGTTTTCAACTCCAGGCGCTTGGGTTTCCCGGTCGAGGTGTAGGGAAGGTCGCGGCCGAAAATGAAGACTTTTGGACATTTGGAGAATGGAAGCGACCGGCGGCAGTACTCCTGTAAATCCTTCTCGTTCGGCTCAGAACGCCCTTCTCGCGGAACCACGTAGGCGGCGATCTCCTCTCCATAGTAGCGATGTTCGAATGGAACGGCCATGGCGAACTGCACAAGCGGATGGCGCTTCAATACATCATCGATCTCCAGCGGTGAGATGTTGATGCCGCCTCGAATGATCAATTCTTTCAGTCGGCCTGAAATGAAGAAAAACGGTCGTCCCCTCTTGTCTCGTTGAAAGAAGCCCTCGTCCCCGGAACGGAACCAGCCCCATCGAAACGCGGCCTCGTTGGCGTCGTCCCGTTTATAGTAGCCACCGCAGACGGTCCGGCCGCGGATGCAGATTTCTCCTCTCGCTCCCTCCGGCAGTGAGCGCCCCTGTTCGTCGATGATCGCCATCATGTTGTGTCGCAACGGCACTCCGATTGAGGGGAACTCGTAGGCGCTCAGCCAGTGACGATGCTCTTCAGGCGACAGATCGTTCGGCAGGAAGCACGAGTAGCAGGTCGTTTCCGATAGCCCGTAGCCGTGGCGGATCGGAAAACGGAATCGTTCTTCGAAGCGAACAGCGGTATCCTTCAATAACGGTCCGGCGCCGCAGATGAAGCCTCGAAACCGCTCCAGTCGGTAGGGAGTCAGGTCTTCGTCGGCGTCCAGCAAGAACTCGAGAAGCGTGGGCACGACGCTGACACAGGTGACGCCCTCCTCATGCAGTCTCCGCCAGAAGGTCGTACTCTTGAATTTGCGATTCAGGACGACGCTTCCTTTGCAGTAGAAAGGCGTGAGAAGCGTGACGACCGTGCCGTTCACATGGTGGATGGGGAGCACGCACATGAAGCGATCATTCCCGTCGAAGCGATGCCAGTCGGCGATCGCATCGGCGTCGGTCAGGAGATTCTGGACGGTGAGGATCACCCCCTTGGGTGCTCCCGTAGTTCCGGACGTATAGACGATGAGGGCTTCATCGCTCAGACCGGAGGAGTGCGACGCGGGGCGAAAGGTGATCGAGGTCGCTTCCTTGAATCCTTCCGCTCCGTGCCCGGCAACGTCTCGAAAGCCGTCATCGTTCAATGGAACCACGTGCCGCAGGGTCGGCAGGTCTTTCTGCAGTTCTCGTACTTGTTTGACAATCGTATGCCAACAGCACACGGCCGAGGCCTCCGAATGCTCCAGGATGAACCGCTGCTTATCGGGCGGCTCGTCGATGTTGATCGGCACGACCGTGATGCCTGCTGCCCAGGCGGCGAAGTACAACACCACGGTGACGTCATGGTTGAAGAGAATCGTCGCCAACCGGTCCCCGCGCCGAAGCCTGATCCGGTCGTGGAGAAACGACGCGGCGCGCTGGACGATGGTGCCGAATTCAGCATAGCTGTACGTGGAGTGGAGCTGCCGGTCGTCGTCGCAGTAGGTCAGGAACGGTCGGTTGAGCAGGTCCCGATCATAGACCCGCGATCGGAAGAAGTCCGCGAACGAGTTCCACGGCAGGGCAGGGGGGCCGTCTTCCATCTGCCGCGCCGCGGCCATGTCATCAGCGACGGTGATCGATGTCGACATAGGCCTCTTTCGCGGGCCCCGTATACAAGGCCCGCGGACGGATCAGCCGGTTGTGATCTTGCTGTTCGATCACGTGGGCGCACCACCCGGTAATGCGAGAGCAGACGAAGACCGGCGTGTAGAGCCGGCGAGGAATGCCCATCAGGAGGTAGGCCACCGCCGCATAGAAATCGAGGTTCGGGTAGAGCCCTTTCTCCTGCCGCATGATGCGCTCGACGGCCAGGGCGATCTCATACCATCGGCGGTCGTCGCAGGTCCGGCTCAACCGCTCGGCGTGCCGCTGAATGATCGCCGAGCGCGAATCGCCCTTCTTGAGGACGCGATGGCCGAAGCCCATGATCCGGTGCTTGCCGGCCAGCCGCTCCCGAACCCATCGCTCCGCGTTGTCGGGGCTCCCAATCTCGAGGAACATCTCCGCGACGGCCTCATTCGCCCCTCCGTGCAGCGGTCCCTTGAGCGTGCCGATCGCCGACGTGACGGCCGAGTAGAGGTCCGTCATGGTCGAGGCGGTCACCCGCGCCGAGAAGGTCGAGGCGTTGAATTCGTGCTCCGCGTAGAGGGTAAGGGATACGTCGAGCGCGCGAGCCATCAGAAGCCCTTTGTCGCCGCCTTCTCGGCCGGTCAAGAGGAAGAGCAGATTCCCCGCAAAGCTCGCATCCGGCCGCCGCTCCTTGCGCGGCGTCCCGTTCACGAGCCGATGCGCGGTCGAGATGATCAGAGGGATGCACGCGAGTAGCCGGATCGCTTTCTGGAGATTCGCCTCATGGGAATGATCCTCGGCATCAGCGTCGATCATCCCCAACAGAGACACGCTGGTCCTCAGAATGTCCATGGGGTGGGCAGCGGCAGGAACCGTGCTCAGGAACGCTTCGACAGGACCGGGGAGCACGGCCTGTGCCGCGAGCCGCTCCTCGAAATCCTTCAACTCCTTCACGGTCGGGAGCTTGCCAAAGAGCAGCAGATAGGCCACTTCTTCGAAAGTCGCCCTGTCCGCCAAATCGTCGATCGCGTACCCGCGATACCTCAGACCTCCCTCGTCTTCATCGACATGACAGAGGGCCGTTTCACCGGCGAGGACTCCGTCGAGTCCCGCGGCGTGCGCGGGAGTTGTGTGAGGCTCACTCGTGGCCATGGTCGTCTCCCATCAAGTGAAACTGCCGATCGCGTTGTTCATACTCCGCGTACCGCAGGAGGTCATAGAGTTGCTCTCTGGTATGCATCCGCTCCAACAGGTCGCGCTGTGAACCGCGGTGTCTCAGTTCCGACAGCATCTGATCGATCGCCTTTGTGGCCATCCGCAAGGCGGTGACGGGAAACAGGATCACACGATAGCCGAGGTCTTCAAATTCGCCGACGCTCAAATAGGGAGTCTTGCCGAATTCCGTCATGTTGGCGACCAGCGGAGCCTTCCCGCCTTCTTTGGCGAACTGTCGGGCGAAGGCGCGGAACTCGTCCGCCGATTCGAGAGCTTCGGGGAAGATCGCGTCCGCACCGGCGTCGATGTAGGCTCGCGCCCGTCGCACGGCCGCGTCCATTCCTTCGACGGCGCGCGCGTCCGTGCGGGCGATGAGGAAAAACTCCGGATCCTGCCTGGCGTCGCTCGCCGCGCAGATCTTGCTCACCATGTCGCTCGTCGTGACCAGCCGCTTTCCAGGCAGGTGCCCACATTTCTTGGGCAATTCCTGATCTTCGATCTGCATCCCCGCCAACCCGGCCTTCTCGAATTCCTTCACGGCCCGCATCACGGCGAGGGGAGGACCGAAGCCCGTGTCCGCGTCCACGATCGCGGGAATCGCCACGGCCTTGGTGATGGTGGCCGCGTCCGACACCACTTCCGCCAAGGAGAGCAGCCCGATATCCGGCAATCCTCGTGCGGCCGACAGGCCGGCGCCCGACACGTACAGAGCCTGGAAGCCGGCACGCTCGATCTGCATGGCCGTCAGGGCATTGAAGGCCCCGGGGAGGACGAGCGTCTGCCTGTCAAGCAGCGCGCGGAAACGGTGGGGTCTTCTGGGTCGTCGCGTATCGCTCATCGCCTTTCACCTCTCGGTGATTCTGAGCAACGGCATCAAGGCACTGATGTCTTTGAGCTGCTCCAGCGCCCAGACCGATCGCATCACCTTCCTCATGCGGACCTGATCCAATTTCCCGCCGGCCAGTAAGCGAAACTTCTCCTCGACATGGCGGTCGGACATCGGGTTCTTGGGATGGCCGAGGGGATAGTCCGCCTCGTGGAGATAGACCGTTCCCGCTTTCGTCCGAACCGTGATGCGCGTCGGCATGGCCTGCGGATAGCGGCCGACGAAGTCAGGCTGCGGAACGACGCGCACCTTTTGTATCAACTCGCGCAGCGCCGGGTCGGTGAGGCGCGCATTGTCGAAGGAGCGCAGCGTGATCCTGCCGTCCAGGAGCGCCGCCGCCACACAGTACGGAAAGCTGTGGTCGGCGGTTTCTCTCGTGCGAGGGCGCCACTTTTCCGGATCGCGCCCGATGATTTCGATCGCGACGTCATAGCTGGCGATTTCGATGTCGGTGATGGAGGCCGGCGCGTCGTCGCCCTCTGCTTTGAGCAGATCCTCCCGGATGGCCAGCGCGGCCTCCACCGCCGTCTGTGCGTGATATTCCACCGGATAGTGTTTGATGTAAGTGTCCAGGATCTTGAACGAAGGGGACTGGTTCCAGGGGCCTGACCCCCTTCCCCCGGGGTCTGTCCCCGTCGTAGAGGGACAGGCACCGGCCTCCAGCCGGAGCCAGCCCCTGGGTGCCTGTTCCCGCTCCCCCGCGAATCGGAAGAGATCCAACGGCCCCGAGACCAGTTTCATGAAGCCCTTCTCCCCTTCGAAGATCGGGGAGGGCCCCGTCATGCCGCGTTGCGCCAGCGTCGCGGCAAATACCCCGTTGCGTGCCGCGTTGGAAAAGGCGCAGGCCTTCCACATCGAGATATCGCCGACTCGCGTCTGGCGCAACGCGATATTCGCCACGCCCGCAAGGTTGACGGCCTGCTGAGTCTGCGCGACGGAGAGGTTCATCACCTTCGCCGCCCCGAGGGCCGATGTGAAAGGACCGTAGGTGACGTGGTCCCAACCACGCGGTCGCAGCGCCGCGGCATCGCAGAGGCGGCATTGCACTTCATAGGCGATCGCGACGGCCTGAATCACGGACTTCCCCGACGCACGGGACGCCTCGCCGGCCGCAAGGATGGCCGCAAGGTTGTCCGAAGGGTGCGCCGGTTCCTGGGCGAGGTACGTATCGTTGAAATCGAGATACCGGACCAGCGCGCCGTTGGCGAAGGCCGCGAGATCGGGCAGCGTCTTATGATGCGTGCCCCAGAGCGTCGCGCCGCCGGCGACTCTGACGGATTCTGCAATGCGACGCGCAATCCGGCAGGGCGGTGCATTCCAGGCTCCCAGCGCGCAGCCGAGGCTGTCCAAAATCCGCCGCTTCACCTCGTGCACGACGGCCTCGGGCAGGTCTTCGTATCGGAGATTGCGGCTATATCGGGCGAGACGGTTCGCGAGCATCGGCTCTCCCGTCGATAAAGTCATGTCATGCCTCAATCGTCACTCGTCAATCATGGGAATGAAGAAATAGCCTTCGGCAATCTGTGCTGTCCCCGTTTTCGTTTTCGATTCATGGTTGACGAATTACGTCTCTCGCAAGCCCGCAAACTTGGGTTGCCGCTTTTCGAGAAATGCCTGCACGGCTTCCTTCTTGTCGTCAGTGGCGCACAACCGGCCGAACAATTCGGCCTCCCTGGCCAGCCCTTCGGACAGGGGGATGTCGAGCCCTCCGCTGGTCGCGTGCAGCGCCGCTTCGATCGCGGGTTTGCCCCGCTCTGAAATGAGAGTCGCGATCGCTTCAGCCTGGGGCATCAACTCGTGCCGCGGCACGACTCGGTTGACAAGCCCGATTCGCTGCGCCTCCTCCGCAGGCATACTCTCGCCCGTCAAGATCATCTCCGCCGCTCGTGCCGCTCCGACGACTCTCGGCAGTCGCTGAGTCCCGCCGAAACCGGGAATGAGGCCCAGCTTGACTTCCGGCAACCCCATCATGGCTCCGCTGACGGCCATCCGAATGTGACAAGCCAAGGCGAGTTCCAGCCCTCCGCCGACGCAGGTGCCGTTGATGGCCGCAAGAATCGGCTTTCCCGATCGCTCGACTCGGTTGAGTACCGCCTGGCCGCGCACGGCAAATTCGGCGCCGCCATGCACGGTGTTGAGATGAGCCAGCTCGTTGATATCGGCCCCGGCACAGAAAAATGGCCCTGTACCGGTTACGATCACGACCCGGACGAACTCGTCCTCCTCCACTTCGTTCAGGACCTGCTCCATCTCTTTGAGCACGGACAGACTGAGCACGTTGGCCGGAGGATTATGGAGGGTGACTCGCGCGATGTGATGAGAGATGGTCAATAATAATTGTTGAGGCATAGCAGCCTCCCCTTGTTGCGTCCCGGGAATTCTTGCCCTCAGCCGTTCGCCCTGAGCTTGTCGAAGGGCGCGCGCTTTCGAGGGGTTTCGTTCATACGGTTCGACTGGGCTCACCGCGAACGGATGTCTGCTCCGCCCCACGACCCTCGCGCGCCGACGGACTTTGGAGATCGTGAAATCGCTCATGCTCGGTAATCGCCGCGACGAGTTCCGGAATCCCTTCGCCTGTCGTGGCGACGGTTCGGAGCACGGTTGGACGGCAGTCCCGAAGGTCACGCAAGGTCGCGTCCGCGCCGGGAAGGTCCCCTTTGTTGACCACGACGATGTGAGCCACTTCCAACAATCCGGCTTTCATAGCCTGGACCTCGTCACCCAGGCCGGGCGCCACGACTGCGACCACGGTATGGGCGACGTCCATGATCTCCACTTCGCCCTGACCCACCCCGATAGTTTCGATCAGAATGACCTCATAGCCGGCTGCTTCCAGCACGAGGGCAGCCTCGTGGGTCGCCGGGGCGAGTCCTCCGTGGTGTCCGCGAGTGGCCATGCTCCTGATGTACACCCCGCGATCGAGCGCATGGTTCCCCATCCTGATGCGATCGCCGAGCAAGGCGCCGCCGGTGACGGTGCTGCTGGTATCGACGGCCAGCACTCCGACTGTCTTGCCCAAACGCCTGTAGGCTGCCACGAGTTGAGTCACCACCGTGCTCTTACCTGCTCCAGGATAGCCGGTAATGCCGATTACGTTGCCATGGCGCGAGTCTGAATCAAGCAGGCGAAGGACTGCAGCGCCGGCTTGGTCTCGACTCTCCAACAGCGTAATCAGCCGAGCGACGCACCGGGCGTTTCCGGCTTTGACCTCTCCAGCCAAGGTCACGACGTCAGCGATCTTCCGTCCGGATAGACGCAGGTCTGAGGCAGTCATGTCACCGACTCATACGAGGTTCGGTCGGCTTGGATGCGCGACAATCGAGAAGCGAGCGGACGGTTCAGCGCCCTTGCGACCTGTCCGGCTGCCGCGATCACCCTCTGCTCGTCTACCACAAGGGCGGCTCCGGAGGCCTTCAAGGCATAGACCACGTCTTCCGTCGCCACGTTGCCGGATGCTCCCGGCGCATAGGGGCAGCCGCCCAGCCCGCCGGCGGCCGTATCAAAGGCTTCGATCCCATAGTCCATCCAGGCGGCCAGGACATTGGCCACGGCCATGCCGTAGGTGTCATGGAAGTGCAGCGAGAGCCGGCTTCGCTCAATGTGCGGCATTGTTTTATCCAACAGCCTACGCACATCGTTCGGAGCAGCCTTTCCGATCGTGTCTCCAAGAGAAATTTCATCGACTCCGATGTGCAGCAGGCGTTGCATGACCTCGGCCACGCGGTCAGGATCAATGGCCCCTTCAAAGGGGCAGTGGGTCACGGTGGAGATGTAGCCGCGCACGGTCATGCCGTCCCGTTTGGCATGGGCCACCACCGGCGCGAACCGGTCGATCGATTCCAGGACCCCGCACCTGATGTTGCGTCGAGCAAACGTCTCCGAGGCTGCGGTGAAGACCGCGATCTTTTCCATCGCTGCGGCCCTCGCCCGCTCCAATCCCTTCTCGTTGGGCACCAAGGCGGAATAGGTGACACCGGGGTGGCGTTCCATCTTGCGAGCCACCTCATCTGAATCGGCCAGCTGCGGGATCGCCTGGGGGGACACGAAAGAGCCGATCTCAATTTCCGCCACGCCTGTTCGAGACAGAGCGTTCACAAACGACACCTTGTCCATGGACGAGACGATGGCCGGTTCATGTTGGAGTCCGTCTCGCGGACCGACTTCGATAATGCGGATCGGCCGCGAGGCTGTACTACGCCTGCTGTTTAACAACATCGTGCGATTTTCCTTGCTCGCTTGGCATCGCCGTCCAGACGGGAGGGCGTCGTTCAAGAAAAGCCCGGAGTCCTTCTTGCGCCTCGGCCGAGAGACGGGCATGTGCGTTGGCATCCACACAAGCGCTCCATCGCTCATCGTCGGAAAGGGCGAGCAGTCTGCGGAGCAACACTTTTGTGTCCCTGGCCGCTTGCGGCGCGAGACGCAGGACCATCTGAATCAACTCATCGACGCGAGCATCGAGATGAGTCCTCTCGACGACATCGTGAACGAGGTTGCTCTGTTTGGCGGCCGATGCAGAGAATGATTCACCGGTCAGACAGAATCGTCGCAGGAACGATTCGCCGGTCTTCCGGAGGAGAAAAGGAGCAATCACCGCCGGCACCATCCCCAAACGGACCTCGCTCAAGGCGAAGGTCGCATCCTCGACCGCCACGGCGATATCGCAAGCTGCGACCATGCCGACTCCGCCTCCGAAGGCCGGGCCCTGGATACGCGCGATCACGGGACAGGGACATTCGTCGATGGCACGGAACATCGTCATCAGCCGCTCCGCATCTTGTTGCGCCTCCGAAGCGGACAGAGTCCCATCCGATCTCATCCAATCGAGATCTGCCCCGGCGCAAAACGCGGCTCCGGCTCCCGCCAGCACGATCGCACGGACCGAGGGGTCTCGACCTACCTCGGCGAAGGCCCGGCACAGTTCTTCGACCATACCGGCGTCGAACGCGTTCCGCTTGTGAGGACGGTTCAGCGCCACGCGGGCCACACCGCCGTTTGATTCAATCAGGATGGCGACGGGGTTCTTCATGCGCTCCTCACATGCGAAACACCGGCGGGTGCGACGGACGGATCGGCGCAGTCATGCCGATATCCAAACAGAGGCCGAGGATGCGGCGCGTGTCTAAGGGATCGATGACCCCGTCATCCCAGAGGCGGGCGGTACTGAAATAGGGACTGCCTTCCCGTTCATACTGGGACAAGATCGACTCGCTCATCTTCCGCTGCTCGTCCTCGGAAAGCATGAGCTTCTCTCGCTCCCGTTGCTGCCGCTTGACGGTTGCCAGCACATTGGCGGCCTGCTGCGCCCCCATCACCGAGGTCCGCGCGTTGGGCCAGAGGAAGAGGAATCGCGGCCCATAGGCGCGGCCGCACATCGCGTAATTGCCGGCACCGTGGGAGGCGCCGATGATGACGGTGAACTTCGGCACGTCGGCGGTCGCCACCGCCTGTACCATCTTGGCGCCGTCCTTGATGATCCCGCGGGCTTCGTAGTCTTTGCCGACCATGAACCCTGCAATGTTCTGTAGAAAGATGAGCGGGATGCGTCGCTGGGAGCAAAGCTGGACGAAGTGCGCGCCCTTCAAGGCGGCTTCCGACAGCAGCACGCCGTTATTGGCGACGATGCCGACCTGATGTCCCGTCCAGCGGGCGAATCCGCACGTCAGTGTTTGGCCGTAGCGCGCCTTGAACTCGTGAAATCTGCTTCCGTCCACCAGCCGGGCGATCACCTCGTGGGCCTCAGCCGTCCTCCGAGGATTGCTTGGGATGAGTCCATAGAGGTCACTGGCCTGGTAGAGCGGTTCTTCGCTCTCACCGTCACGCCGTCTGGCCGGCCGTCGAGGCAACGTGGCGACGATCGACCGGCAGATCTCCAGCGCATCCTGGTCGTTTTCGGCCAGATGGTCGCTCACGCCGGACAGTCTCGTATGTAGATCGGCCCCGCCGAGTTCTTCAGGGGTGACCTCCTCGCCGGTGGCAGCCTTTACCAGAGGCGGGCCTCCCAAATAAATGGTGCCGGTTCCCTTGACAATGACATTCTCGTCGCACATCGCCGGCATGTAGGCGCCGCCCGCGGTACACATGCCCATGACCACGGCGATCTGTGGAATGCCCAGTGCGGACATCCGCGCCTGATTGTAGAAGATCCGTCCGAAATGATCCTTGTCCGCAAAGACCTCGGCCTGCATGGGCAGGAAGACTCCTCCGGAGTCGGCCAGATAGATCGCGGGCAGCCGGTTCTCCAGGGCGACCTCCTGAGCCCGCAGATGTTTCTTGATCGTCATCGGGAAATAGGTGCCGCCCTTGACCGTGGCGTCATTGGCGGCGATGACGCAGGGTCGTCCCGCCACGAAGCCGATGCCGCTGATCAGGCCGGCGGCTGGAACCTGCTCGTCGTACATCCCGCAGGCGGCGAGGGGGCTCAGTTCGAGCCACGGGGAATCCGGATCCAGCAACGCCGCGACCCGCTCGCGAACCGTCAGCTTGCCACGTTGTTTGTGGAGGGCGACGGCATCGGCCGGACCACCGGCCCTGGCGAGGGTGAGATGTTTATCGAGATCGGCTCTCAGGCCTTCATAGTGGGCCACATTCGACGAGAATTCTTCGGATGTCGTGACGAGCGAGGTCTTGATGATACGCATGACTGGTCAACCCTTCGCGTTGAGCCTCTCCACGAAGTCCACGATTTCATGCATGGAGGCTCCCGGTCTGAACAGGGCCTTGACGCCGGCCGCTTTGAGAGCGGGAAGGTCGTCGTCGGGAATGATGCCGCCGCCGAACAAGGCGATGTCGTCGGCGCCCTGGTCTTTGAGCAGCTCCAACACACGCCGGAAGAGCGTATTGTGCGCCCCCGAGAGGATGCTCAGGCCGATCGCATCGACATCTTCCTGAATCGCTGCGCCGACGATCTGCTCCGGCGTCTGATGAAGGCCGGTATAGATGACTTCCATTCCGGCATCACGCAAGGCCCGCGCGATCAACTTCACTCCCCGGTCATGGCCGTCGAGACCGACTTTCCCGATCAAGACGCGAAGGGGTTGTGTCGTCACTGCCATGCCTTCACCTCCTGGAGGAAGTACTTGCCCTCTGGATCCTTTTTGACATGACCGGCCTGGATCCTCGGATCATGTTCGAACAACAACAGCCAGTGCTCGTCAAACGCCCGATCCAAGACCCAACGTTTTGTCTCCAGCGTCTGGATCGGGAACAGATCGTAGCCCATGATGTACGGCAGGGGGAGGTGCGACACGGTCGGAATCAGATCGCCGAGGAACAAGGCGGTCTGTCCCTTCGATTCAATCTTGACGGCCTGGTGGCAGCGGGTATGACCGGCGGTGACGACGGCGGTGATGCCGGGAAGCAGCTCCGTGTCGCCATGTAGAAATTCCCACCGATTCATGTGGGCGATCGGGGTGAAGTTGTCGCGCCGGTAACTGGCCTTGGTCCGTTCATTGGCTCGTGCGGCATCTTCAAACTCGCCCTGCTGGACGAAATATTGGGCTTTGGCGAATGCGGGGACAATGGTCCCGTTCTCGCTCATCGTGTTCCCGCCCGCGTGGTCGAAATGCAGATGGGTGTTGATCACGATATGGACGTCGTCCGGTCCCACACCCAACCGTCCCAAGGAGTCCAGCAACGTCGGTGTCCGCTCGACGGCGAACAGGCGCTGAAACTTGGCGTCCTCCTTGGAGCCCAACCCCGTGTCCACGAGGATATTTTTCCCATGGGCCCGGATCAGCAAACAGGTCAGACTCAACGAAATGCGATTCTGGTCATCGGCCTCGCAGCACTGTTGCCAGAGGACCTTCGGCACGACCCCGAACATCGCGCCGCCGTCCAGCCGGAACCGGCCGTCGCTCACCGGGTATATTTCAAACGCGCCGAGCTTCATAACACTCCGTCAATCGTCAATGGTCATTCGTCAATCGCCATTTTCGCTTCCATCATTCATGCTGCGGATGACGATGAGCTGGGAGCGAGTCTCCCCTCTTCCGTCACCAAGGGAAGGATGGAACGCTGCGCACGCGACTTGTGCCGAAGCTCGGGGCACCGTCCATGCTGAGCGGATGCGGTCGTGCCCCACGACGGCGAGCACTGTTCGATGGTCCGTTGACGCAACGCGCCGACGGACCGAGTTGCGCAGCCGAGCCAGACGCGAAGCATAGGACGGTCGAGCCGAGGCACCTGGAGCGTGCAAGCATTCCATCCATCCATCCTCCCTTCACAACACCACCGGTTCTCTGTATACACCCAACACTTCCTTCAACGCCGCGCAAATTTCCCCCAGCGTCGCCTTCGCCTTTACCGCTTCGATGAGAGACGGCATGACGTTTTCACCGCACGAGGCGATTTCTTGCAGTTCCTCGACTGCGCCGGCCATCTTGAACGGATCGCGCGATTTGCGGAGGTCCGACAGGCGTCCGACCTGCTCCTGTTCGACTTCCGGTCCGACCCTCAGGATCGGGATCCGTTGTTCCTCCTCTTCTACATAATCGCTGACACCGACGACGATTCGTTCCGCCCGCTCTATGTCACGCTGATACTGCTGCGAGGCATCGAGAATTTCCCGTTGAGGGAACCCCTGTTCGATGGCTTTCACCATGCCGCCCATGTCGTCCAACCGTCGGAAGTAGTCGAGCGCCGCGTCCTCAAGACGATTGGTCAATGATTCGACATAGTACGATCCCCCGAGCGGATCGACCGTGTTCGGCACTTCGCTTTCCTGGGCGATGATCTGCTGGGTACGGAGCGCGAGCTTCACCGCCGCTTCGGTCGGCAGGGCCAGAGTCTCATCCATGGAATTGGTATGGAGAGATTGCGCGCCGCCGAGCACTGCCGCCAGGGCCTGCAACGTGGTGCGCACCACGTTGTTCATGGGCTGCTGCGCAGTGAGCGAGCAGCCCGCCGTCTGTGCGTGGAAACGGAGCTGCAACGACCGCGGATCCTCGGGATGATAGCGTCGCTGCATCTCGCGCGCCCACAGCCTCCGGGCTGCGCGGAACTTGGCGACCTCCTCGAAGAGATCGTTGTGGGCATTGAAGAAGAACGAGAGTTGCGGAGCGAAGCTGTCGACGACAAGGCCGGCTTTGACCGCCGCTTCGACGTAGGTCAGCCCATCGTACAGGGTAAACGCCAGCTCCTGAGCGGCCGTCGATCCGGCCTCGCGAATGTGATAGCCGCTGATACTGACCGGATGCCATTTGGGGACCCGTGTCGCGCAATACTCGATGGTGTTGATGATGAGGGCTAGCGAAGGTTCCGGGGGGAACAGCCATTCCTTCTGGGCGATGTATTCCTTCAGGATGTCGTTTTGCAACGTTCCGCCCAGGCGATCGAACGGAATACCCTGTTTCTCCGCGACAGCCAGGTACATGGCAAAGATGACGGCGGCCGGTCCGTTGATCGTCATCGAGGTGGTGACCTGGTCCAGCCGAATGCCGTCGAAGAGGCGTTCCATATCGGCCAATGACGAGATGGCCACTCCGCAGTGTCCCACTTCGCCGTGGGCGCGCGGATCGTCGGCATCCATACCCATCAGGGTCGGCATATCGAAGGCGACGCTGAGTCCGTTCTGCCCCTGCTGGAGCAGGTATTTGAATCGGCGGTTGGTATCGGCAGCGGATCCAAAGCCGGCGAACTGCCGCATCGTCCAAAGACGGCCTCGATACATGGTGGGATAAACTCCGCGAGTGTAGGGGAATTCGCCGGGCGAGCCGAGATCGTCCTTTGGTGACCAATCGTTCAGATCATCGTGGGAGTAGACACGGTTGACGTCCAATCCCGAGAGCGAGGCGAATCGAGGTTTGCGCTCGTGCATCGAGTCCTCCCTCCGGCTAGTTCAATCTCACGGGACGAAGGGCGAGGGATCACGTCCTGTTGCTCAGCGCCTCGCGTCTCTCTCCGCTCGTCTCGTAGAGATAGAACCCCCGACCGCTCTTACGCCCCAACCATCCCGCCTCGACGTAACGCCGGAGCAGGGGGCAGGGACGGAACTTGGCATCGTCCAAGTTCCGGTACAACACTTCACAAATGGACAGCACCGTATCAAGGCCTATCCGATCCGCCAGCGACAAGGGCCCGACCGGATGGTTGGCTCCGGTCGTCATGGCGAGGTCAATGTCTGCGGCCGACGCAACCCCTTTCTCCAGCGCGAAGATCGCCTCATTGATCATCGGAATGAGGATTCGATTCACGATGAATCCCGGCACGTCTTTGGCCACCACAGGGGTCTTCCCCAGCCGCTTCGCCAGGTCGAGAGCCAGAGTCAGCGTGCTCTCCGAAGTGTCGAGACCGCGGACGACTTCCACTAGGCGCATGACAGGGGCCGGATTCATGAAGTGCAGGCCCACCACCCGGTCGGGCCGACCGGCGGCCGCGCCCAGTTTGGTGATTGAAATCGACGAGGTGTTGCTGGCCAGGACCGCGTTCGGTCGGCAGACTCGATGCAATTCTGCGAAGAGGCGTTCTTTGAGCGAGAGGTCTTCGGGAATCGCCTCGATGACGAGCTGGACCTCGTGTAGCCGGTGGAGATCACCGAGCGGACGGATGAGCGCCTGCGCTTCTCCCGCTTGGAGATCGGTAAGACTGCCTCGCTCCACGGCATGTTCCAGACCGGCGCGGATCTTAGCGAGCGCCGCCGTGAGCGACGACTCGTCCACGTCCTCCAGCAGAACAGGGTAACCGGCGGTCGCACAGACCTGGGCAATGCCCCGACCCATCTGGCCGGCACCGACGATGCCGATTGTCTTGACGTCGTCGAGTCTCATACCCTCTTGCCTCGATTATCTCCTTTCCACCACCACGGCCAACGCCTCTCCACCGCCGATACAGAGACCGGCTATCCCCCGTCTGGCGCCGCGAGCTTCCATTGCGTGCAGGAGGGTGGTCAGAATCCTCGCGCCGGTCGCGCCGATGGGATGGCCTAGGGCGACCGCTCCACCGTTGACGTTGACCTGCTTGGGATCGAGGCCCAATTCTCTGTTGACGGCGAGTGAGACGGCCGAGAACGCTTCATTGATCTCAAACAGATCGATGTCGCCGATGGAGAGACCGGCTGTCTTGAGCGCTCGCCCAATCGCCTCGACCGGCGCAATCGTAAACCACTCCGGCGCCAGCGCCGCTCCGGCGTATCCAACGATACGCGCCAGCGGCACGAGGCCGAGCCGCGCGGCTTCTTCTTCCGCCATGACGACAACCGCGGCCGCTCCGTCGTTGCAAGAAGGAGAATTGCCCCCGGTCAGGACCCCCTGTTCCTGGAACACCGGCTTGAGGTTGCGCAGGTTGTCCAGATCAACTCGCGTCGGCTCTTCATCCTCCGAAATGATCGCGGGCGCGCCTTTCCGCCGCGGCACCTCAACCGGGACAATTTCCCGCTTGAAAGAACCGGTCACGATCGCTTCCCTGGCCCGACGGTAACTTTCTAAGGCAAAGTCGTCGAGTTCCTGGCGCGTGAGCCGATACTTGGCGGCGCACAACTCGCCGGCGTTACCCATGTGAAAATTGTTGTAGACGTCCCAGAGTCCGTCCTTGACCAGGCTGTCCACCAGCTCCGCATGTCCCAGTCGATACCCCTGTCTGGCCTTTTCCAACAAATAGGGCGCCCTGGTCATGCTCTCCATGCCGCCGGCCACGACGACGCGCGCCTCGCCGAGCGCGATCGCTCTGGAGGCCATGATCACGGTCTGGAGGCTGGACCCGCAGACCTTGTTCACCGTCGTGGCGCCGACCGAGTGGGGGATTCCGGCTCCGATCGAGGCTTGTCTGGCCGGCGCCTGCCCGAGCCCGGCGCTGAGGACGCAGCCCATGTACACGTCGTCTACATGCTCGGGAGGCAGGCCGATGCGCGTCAACGCCTCCGCGATGACGATACTCCCCAGCCTGGTAGCGGGCACGGGGCTGAACGCCCCGTTGAAGCTGCCTAGCGGCGTTCGTACCGCGCTGACGATGACCGCCCGCTGTGTTCGGCTCACAGGATGGGCTCCCATTGACTCTGTTCGAGATATCCTCTGACCTTCGCCATGAACTGATCCGCCGTCGCCCCGTCGATGACTCGGTGGTCAAACGAGAGGCTCAAGTAGCCCATTCTACGGATTGCGATGGCATCGTCGATGACCACGGCGCGCTTTAGGATTGCGCCGACGCCCAAGATCGCAATCTGGGGTTGGTGAATGATCGGTGTGCTGAACAAGCTGCCGAATCCGCCGTGGTTGGTGATCGTAAACGTTCCCCCCTGGACTTCCTCGGGGCTCAATTTCTTGGTTCTGGCGCGGTCGGCCAAGTCCGCCACTTCTTTGGCCAACAGGGTGAGTGCCTTCCGATCCGCGTGACGCACCACCGGAACCAAGAGTCCCTCATCCAGCGCCGTGGCGATGCCGATATGAATATCCTTCTTGATGACGATGCCGTGTTCTCCCCATGACGAGTTCACGATCGGCAGCTCTCGGATCGCACGGGTCACGGCTCGGATCACGAAGGGCAGGTAGGTCAGGCCCTGCTCCGACCGCTGTCGAAGGGCTTCACGGAACTTGGCGATGCCCGAGAAGTCGGCTTCGAAGAACGTGGTGACATGGGCCGAGGTCTGCTTGCTTTTCACCATCCGGTCGGCGATCGTTCTCCGCATCTGTGTCAGAGGCCGGACGTCTTCACCCATCGACAGCTCGCCGCCGGGAGGCGGCGATACGGCTTGGCTTCCGGCGCAGGCGATGAACTCCTGCACATCTTTCTTGGTGATCCGTCCTCCCGTGCCGGTTCCCTTGATCTGCGACAGATCGATTCCATGCTCCCTGGCCAGTTGCCGCACGACAGGAGAGTGACGGGCTTCACCTTCCGCTATCGGTTGCGACGGACGGACGACGACTCCGCCGACACGGTTGATGACTTCGGAGGGAGGAGTGCTCTCGATCCGTGCCAGTAACGTTCCCACGGGGACAGTGTCGCCCTCTCGGACGATGATTTCGCTCAAGACTCCCGTAACCGGCGAGGGGATCTCCAGATCCACTTTTTCTGTTTCCACTTCCAAGAGGGCTTGATCCTTTTGAATGATTCCACCGGCTGGGATGAACCACTTCACGACAGTTCCTTCAGCGATGCTTTCTCCGAGCTGAGGCATCGTAATGTCGGTCGCCATGGATGAAGTTCTCAGTTCCAAGTATTGAGTGTTGAGTTTCCGATTAACTCAACACTCATAACTCACAACTCGGTTAATACGCCGCCAACTTCCGCGCCGCTTCAACGATGTCGCCGGTCTTTGGGAGAAAGAATTCCTCCAAGGGTGTGCTGAACGGCACGGGCGTATCGGGTGGAGCAATGCGGACGATCGGACCGTCCAAGCAGTCAAAACATTCCTCGGCCAGGAGCGCCGCGACTTCGGCTCCGATTCCGCCCGTCTTGTTATCCTCGTGCAACAGGATGGCTTTACCGGTCTTGCGCACCGATCCGTAGACCGTCTCTTTGTCGAGCGGAATCAGCGTGCGCAGATCGACCACATCCAGATCGATCCCTTCTTGAGCCAGGAGCTGGGCGGCCTCCAGCGCCAGGTGGACCATCGCCCCGTACGTGATGACCGAGATATCGTTCCCGGCTCGCTTCACGTCGGCCTTCCCGATCGGTACAATGTAATCGTGCTGCGGAAGCGTCGCCTTGATGCGCCGATAGAGAAACTTATGTTCGAAGTAAATGACCGGATTGGGGTCCCGAATGGCGGCCTTCAGAAGACCCTTCGCGTCATAGGGAGTTGAAGGGGCGACGAGTTTGAGCCCCGGCGAGTGGAAGAACCAGCCTTCAGGACACTCGGAGTGAAAGGGACCGCCGTGCACACCGCCCCCGAAGGGCGCGCGAATGACCATCGGCACCGCGGCCCCCCAACGGTAGTGATTTTTCGCCGCGACCTCGGTGATCTGGTCGAATGCGCAAGAAATGAAGTCGGCGAACTGCATTTCGACGACCGGCCGCAGGCCCATCATCGCGGCTCCGATGGCCGCTCCCACAAATCCAGACTCGGCCAGCGGGGTGTCCAAGACCCGCCACTCGCCGTATTTCTGGAGAAAGCCTTCAGTGATCTTGAACGCCCCACCGTAGGCGCCGATGTCTTCGCCCATGAGGAACACTCGTTCGTCGCGGGCCATCTCCTCATCCAGAGCCTGCGAAATGGCTTCCAAATATGAGATTTCGACCGACGTCGTGGCGGTCGTCATGATTGCACCTCTTCTTCTGAAGCGAACACTCCTTCCAGTACTTCCCGTCCTTCCGGCAGAGGACTGTGGTCGGCAAACTCCAGGCCTGCTTCGACTTCTTTCTTCGCCCGGTCGGCGACCTCCTGAAAGTATCCTTCGTCGCCGTAGCCGAGTTGCGTGAGCAGGCGCTCGGCCTTCAGGATCGGGTCTTTCGCCTTCCACTCCTCCAGGAGTTCATGGGGAACGTATTTGGCCGCGTCGTGCTCGGAATGCCCATGCATGCGCATGGTCTTGAACTCGAGGAATGTCGGCCCTTCGCCCGCGCGGGCTCTCGCGGCGGCGCGCTTCGACGCCAGATACACGGCTGCCACGTCGTTCCCGTCCACGATCTCCCCCGGCATCCCATAGGCCATGGCCCGGTCTACCACGTCGGTAATCGCCATCTGCAGGCGTTGCGGCGTCGAATAGGCATATTGGTTGTTGTTGCAGAAGAAGACGACGGGGAGTTTGCGCACCGCCGCGAAGTTCATGGCTTCGTGGAAGTCGCCGCGGCTGGTTCCGCCATCGCCGGTTCCGGCGACGACGACGCGGGATTCACCTCGTATCTTGAAGGCCAGCGCCGCGCCTGTCGCGACAGGCAGATTGTCGGCCAAGTGGCTGACAAAGCCGAGCACGCCCCGCTTGAGATCACCCATGTGAACATTGCCGTCTTTCCCCTTCGTCGGCCCGGTTCGCTTGCCGAGATATTGGGCCAGGACTTCGCCCGGCGTGATCCCGCGAATGAGGAAGGCTCCCATGTCTCGATGGAATGGAGCGATGACATCATCGCGCTCGATGGCGGACGCATAGCCGACCGCAATGGCCTCCATGCCGTGGCTGGTATAGCACCCACCGACGATACGTCCCTGCCGATAGAGTGCCGTGATGCGATCTTCCAGAGATCGGGTGAGAAGGAGGTAGTAGTACATCTGGAGGAGATCGGCTCGCTTGATGTGCTGGCTTACCATCTCGATGTCCATAGGCTCCTCCAGTTGGCGTCGAGTGTTGTCAGAGTTCCGGCATATCTTTCCAGGACAGCAAGGGTCTGTTCATCCCGCACAGAGGACAATTCGCCTGTTCCCACTGCGGCATATCGAGATCCGTCGTGTAATAGAAGGGATACTGCGCGGTCAGGGCATTCATCAATGGGAATTGACCGCTATCCCGACGCGCAAAAACCATCATTCCGGCCAACAGGCCTCCGTTGTCGGTGATTACCTTGCCGAGTTTGCTGACACAGTTGCCGCGCGTGGTGACATCGTTGAGCGCCAAGAATCGCTCGCCGGGTTTGATCGCGCCGCCGACGATGTCCGTCCCGATGCGCCCCGTCTCGTTGTTGTAGGGCGTCAGTGCCACGCGCAACCGCATCGTGTCGTGAAGGACATGTGCGACCCCCTCGGCGAGCCTTTCCGCGGCCGACGTGGTGGCAACGATGCCGGCGATCGGATCGCTGGCGAACGCTGTTCGGATCCACTGGGCCATATCACCGGCCAACCAGCCGATCAGCTGCGGGGAACGGGCAACGGACTCGAACCGTAGATAGGTGGCCGTGTGATGACCCGATACGACCTCGACGTGGGTATCAAAGAAGACCGATTGCGTGGTCCGCAAGATGCGAAGGATATCGGAAACGGTCAGTCGGGTGTGCAACCCCTCGCGAACGATCGCTTCCAACTTCGCGTCAACGGACGGTCCGCCGTAGAGCCGGCGGTGTCGTTCAGCCAATTCCGCGAGCGCCCGTTCAACCGTCAAGACACCCATGCGCGCTTCTCTTCCGTCATGACGTGGATCTTACGATGCGGGTTCTGAGGACGCCGATGGGCTGAATTTCCAACTCCACCACGTCTCCCGGCTTCAAGTAACGGTCCATTTCGAGTCCGCATCCTCCACCTACGGTTCCGGAGCCGAAGATGTCTCCCGGATAAATCACTTCCCCGCGCGACACGTGTTCGATCATTTGCGGGAAGGACCAGTGAATCGTTCCGAATCGACCTCGCGACCATTCTTGTCCGTTCACCCGCGCGATCATGATGAGTCCGCCGAGATCGGCAATCTCGTCGGAAGTCACCAGGCAGGGGCCAAGCGCCGTCGCAAAATCTTTGCCTTTTGCGGGACCCAACCGACAGGCCATCTCTTGGAACTGGATGTCGCGGGCACTGAAGTCATTCATGATCGTGTACCCGGCGATGTATTCCTGCGCATCTCGTTCCGGAATGTCTCTGCCCTTGCGCCCGATGACACAGGCCAATTCCAACTCGTAATCCAGCTTTGTCGTGTCCAGGGGCCACGCCAGGTTCTGATCCGGCCCGATCATGGTTCGGTGATTGCCCTTATAGTAGACGGGCGCTTTGTACCATTCGGGGGGAATCGGCTGCCCGCGCTTCTTCGAAGTCGCCGCAATGTGGTCTTCGAAGGCGATAAAGTCGCGCAGGGAAGGTGGATCGACCAAGGGGGCCGTGAGCTGAACGTCGGATGAGAGATAGACGATCGTCTCACCGCACGGACCCGTGGCCGAAGGCGGGAGCGTGACGGCATAGCCCATTGCCCGCCGCGCGGCGGCCATCGTCGACGTCCCTCCTTCGAGAAACTGCAGCATATCCGAGGGTACCTGCGCGTTAGCCAAGCGGTGCGGTTGCGCTTCGCCTTGATCGGCCAACCAGCGCGCATAGGCCATGTTCAAGTCGACCAGGTTGGGGCCGTGCATGGCGCCCACCCGTGTGAACGGACCGACAGGTGTTGCAATCCGAAAACTGACGAGCTTCATCGGCGGCTCCAACTCAGCGCATAGTCCTTTACTTCCACGGATTCCATCTCCGGCCGTACCGTGAACGGGGTCTTGGATTCGATCATCACCGCCACTTCGCTTGTCTGCGTCTTTTCTTTGCTGGCTTGCACGGCCTGCGGCTGCGGTCCGTGGTGGATGCCCTGGGGGTGCAAGGTCAGCATGCCCGGCTGAATTCCCGCGCGGCTGAAAAAATCCCCCTGATGATAGAAAAGCGCTTCATCGTAGTCCGTATTGCGATGGTAGAACGGAACACGGAGCGCCTCAGGATCGCTTTCCAGCGGCCTGGGCGCGAAGGTGGAAATCAGGCATCCACCGGCTTTGAATGTTCCATGAACGCTCGGCGGCAAGTGGTAGCGGGGACTTGTGACCGGGCGAAAATCGCGCACGTTCAACTTGGCCGCCCACAGATCTCCTTTCCATCCGACCACGTCCATCGGATAGAAGGGGTAGACCACCCTCGTGGACTGCCCGAGCCGCTTGATGTGGACTTCCCACTCTCGGCCCTGAGCTTCCGATGGTTCCACCGTTCCCAATTCAGGAGCGACAAGGACACCCTTGTCGAACAGGGCATGCTGGCCGAGCGGCCCGCGATCCGGTACCGTGACGGATTCGGGCGTTTCAACGATGAGAGAGACAGATGGGCCGGCATCGACGTGCATGCGATAGGTCGTTCCTTTTGGGATTACGACGTAATCGCCCGTTTCGTAAGCAAGGGTCCCGTAGTCCGTCTCAAACCTCCCTGTGCCCTGATGAATGAAATGGACTTCATCTCCGTCGGCGTTGCGAACGAAATGGGTCATCGTCTCGGCCCGGTAGGACACGTATAGGCTCACATCGCGGCTCTGCATCATGAGGGTCGGCCCACTCGCTTCGGATCGGGTGGTCGGGGTCAAGAGCCGGACGCAGGCAAAGGCTCGGGGTTTGAGCGGTCCATCGATCTTCAGCCACCCCGTTGGGGGATGGACGCGGTACAAATGCGACACCGGTCCGGCGAACCCGTCTCGTCCATGCTCCTCCTCGCATAATCCTTCGGGAATGCCGACGTGGGCTTGATTGGGAACCTTGCCTTTTCTGTTGAGATACATGGCCGGGCCCTCTTGAAAGCCTAATGTGTTCCTACGAGGCACGCTTCAACGGTTTCTTCTCTCCTGGAGTCGAGGATGTCCGGTAATCGATGATGGTCCGTTCCATTCCCGATGCTTGATCACGCTCGATGTCCTTGTAGAGAGACTCAACCGTGCTTCGGACGAAAGTTTTCGACTTCTCTTCTCCATGGACCCGCTGGGTCAATTCAATGAACAACCCGCTCCCAGGGAACAGCGGAAAGGTGAATCGCTGTTTGAGAGGACCGAATCCGTCGCGTCCTTCCTTCAACGATCCGCTGAACTTGACGCCATGAGCCTCCCATTCCCGACAGGCCGCCTCGATGTCATCGACCTCAAGAGCGATGTGTTGCACGCCCTGACCGTATTTCTCGATAAACTGACTGATCTGCGACTTTGTCGTCTTGTCCCGGCCCTGCATGAGCGCGATCTTGGCGCTGCCTCGCTGCACGACGACCGTATCCATCGAAGAGTTTTCAGTACCTACGTCCCGAGCCGACCAGATCGCCTCAAAACCGAGGACCTTGGTGAAGAGAAACTCCGCCGCATTGAGGTCCTCCACGCAGAGCGTGATGTGATCAATTCCAGTTGAATGGTCCATGATGACCCTCCTCCGGTGGAGCAGACTTCCGCCTCCGGTCGCCTCTCTCCGTTCTTGGCTCGTGAGAAGATCATAACACGGAAGATAAATCGAATGATAGAAATATTATATTAAAAGGTAGAAATAAAATTCATTCGTGATGCTGCTCTATTGGGATGTATAAACATATAGAACATTATATCCATGAGTTAGGATATCTTGTGGCAGTTGATCTGGTGATTAAGAAAGTATATCATGTGGTGTGGGCATCATCTCAAGCGTCATGTCGTGTCCCGTCCTTTTGCCGTCTGGAGGTGACCGATGACGTTCTATCAAGAAATGAGAGGAATCGTGCTGAAACACAGGGCGATCAACAATCCGTATCTCGATCGTTTTCAATCGGGCCATCTCACCGTCGCCGATCTGAAAGATTTTGCAATCGAGTTCTACAACTTTGCTCGGTTCTTTCCTCGGATCTTGATGTCCCAGCTTGTCAACACGGCGGACGAGAAGGTTGCCGAGGAGCTGACCAAGGTTCTGTACTCCGAATTGGGCAATGGACAGACTCAATATCGCCACGAGCTGCTGTATCGGAACTTTTTGCGGTCCATTGGTATCGATGTGCAGGAAGCCATGTCGCGCCCCATGCTGCCTTCGACCCGCTGTTACATCGACGGGATGGAACAGTTGTACAGCGACGGCAATCACGCCAAGGCTTTGGGCGCATCCTTCGGCCTGGAGAACATGGCCATTACGATGTGGGATCATCTCATTCCAGGGCTCGCCTATGTGAAATCTACTCGACATCCCCACATGGACCTCACGTATTTCACCTTTCATCGAGAACTCGAACTCTCCCACGAGGAGGCGATGGCGCATGCGGTGGAAGCCATTGAAGGCGCGAACAACACCAGTATGTCCGATCAGGAAAGGGACGATTTCCGGTCAGGGGTCAACGCCGTCCTCGGATACCTCGAGGGGTTTTGGATCGGATTGACACACGGGGGATCTCCTGACCGTGAACCGCGGGAAGCCCGCTTTCACGCGGCATGATCGTTTCCGGGACCGCTCAGGCTTAGACCGATCCGTGAGAGGAGTGATGCATGTCGGAAGTCTCGAAGTATCTCGAAGCCATGAAGGAGCGGTTCGGTCTCAGCAGCGACTATGCGGTGGCGAAAAAGCTGGGTATCGCCCAGCCTGAAGCCAATTTGATCCGACGCGGTCTCAAGATTCCCAAGCCTGAGCTCTGCATCAAGATCGCCAAACTCCTCGACAAGAACCCGGTCGAACTCCTGTTGATCGCGCAGAAGGACAAGGCTCCGTCCACAGCCAAAGAATATTGGACCCTGGCGCTGACTGCCGTCGACGTCATGCTTCATGTTCCCAAGACTCCCAAATACATTCCGCGCAAGGTGGAGGCGATCGGGCGGGAGCTCCGTCAGCTTGAAATGCAAACGCTCACGTATGAAGGGGCGGAAGCAAACGCCGAGGCCGTCCGACTTGTTCAGACGGCCGAACGGTCCATCGATGCGATCATGGAACGCTGGAACATCTGGAAGAAAGGCGAAGCCCTCTATCCGAACTATCTGCTGGCCAACCAAGAGGCGGCCAAGCGGGGAGTGCGCATCCGCCGACTGTTGGTTCTGACACGCGAGCAAATGCGGCAGGAGTCGGTGGTGCGCGACGCCGTTCAGGTCATGGACGACCAGCAACGGGCCGGCATCGACATTTTCTTCGCGTTTCGCGAAGAACTCGAACGTGCGCCCGCATTTCAGCGATTCGAAGAGGATTATGGGAGCCAGGGGGCCGCGAGCGATCTCAACGCGGCTATGTTCGACGGGGAGATCCTCATTTTCTCTCAGTCCTACGGCCAAGTGCAGCTCGGCGTGGTCGGGCCTCCGACCCCTATCACGATGATCAATCAGTTGGAGATTACGTGGAAGCCGGACCTGCTGCGCGATCTCGACCCTGCACCGCTCTTCGATATGACTCGGTATGTTTTCGAATATGGAGGCGCGCAGGCATTTCGGGGAGAATTGTCCCGATTTGAGAGGTCAATCGTATGAAGTTCCCCTCCGAGCCGTTCAAGATCAAAGTCGTGGAACCGATTCGGCGCACGACGCGCGAGGAGCGGGATCGTCTGCTGCGCAATGCGGGGTACAACCTGTTCCAGGTTCCAGCCGAGAGTGTGTATGTCGATCTGCTGACCGACAGCGGGACATCCGCCATGAGCGACCATCAGTGGGCGGGCCTGATGTTGGGGGACGAGTCCTATGCCGGAAGCAGGAACTATTACCACTTCGAGCAAACCGTCCGCGCCATCTTCGGGTACAAGCATGTGATTCCCACTCATCAAGGGCGCATGGCTGAAAATCTGCTGTTCTCCACGGTGGTGAAGCCGGGCATGTGCGTCCCGAACAATATTCATTTCGATACCACACGAGCCAACGTTGAGCATCAAGGCGCCCAGGCTCTCGACGTCGTGATCAAAGAAGCCTACGACCCGCATTGCGAATCGCCGTTCAAAGGCAATATGGACGTGATTCGGCTGGAAGAGGCGATCAATCGGATCGGCCCGGAGCGCATTCCGCTCGTCATGCTCACGATCACAAACAACAGCGGAGGCGGGCAACCTGTCTCGATGGACAACATCCGGCAGACCCGTGCGCTGGTGGACCGCTACGGCATCCCGCTGTTCTTTGATGCCTGCCGTTTCGCCGAGAATTGCTTCTTCATCAAGGAACGGGAGCCGGGGTTCTCCGGCAAGTCGATTCTCGACATCGCACAGGAGCTTTTCCGGTACGGAGACGGCTGTACAATGTCAGCCAAGAAGGACGGCCTCGTGAACATAGGGGGATTTCTGGGCCTGAATGACGATCGGTGGGCGCAGGATATTACCAATATGCTCATCCTGGTCGAAGGCTTTCCCACCTATGGCGGATTGGCCGGTCGCGATCTCGAGGCGATGGCGAGAGGACTCCGAGAAGTATTGGACGAAGACTATCTCGCCTTTCGGGTCGGCCAGGTACGGTATCTTGGAGAATTGCTGGATCAGGCCGGTGTACCCATTCTCAAACCGATCGGGGGACATGCCGTGTATCTGAATGCCAAGGAATTTCTGCCGCACATTCCGCGGGCACAGTTCCCCGCCCAATCCCTGGCCACCGCTCTCTATCGGGAGTACGGGATTCGAGGTGTGGAAATCGGCACGGTGATGTTCGGCAAGAAGGATCAGGCGACCGGGCGGACCATTCACCCTGAACTCGAGATGGTGAGGCTGGCTATCCCACGCAGAGTCTATACGAACATGCAGGTCACCTACGTCGCGGAGTCGATCATTGAGCTGTTCCAGCGTCGCGAGAAGATTCGCGGTCTCCGCTTGACCTATGAAGCGCCGGTGCTGCGCCACTTCACGGCGCGATTTGAGGAGATTCTGAGTCGTTCTCCATTGGAGCAGCCTGCACCCTGAATCGGAGCAACCATGGGATCGCTGTTTACAGGCCTTGAACGAATCGAAGAAGCTCGAGATCGGTTGTCGGGCAACAGTTTCATGGCGGGGCTTTTCGTCGGGAGGCCGGATTTCTCACTGCTGCTTCCTCCTGAGGAATCACAGGAGCAGCAGGAAGCCTGGGAGAGCTATCGCCCCCAGCTGCAGACATTCCTCACGACGCAGGTCGATCCCGATGAGATCGAACGGACCGCCAAGATCCCTGATTCCGTGCTGAAGGGATTGTTTGCGCTCGGCGCATTCGGCATGAAGCTGCCCAAGGAATATGGAGGACTCGGATTCTCGTATACGAACTACGGCCGGGCCCTCATGCTCATAGCGAGTTGGAGCAACATTCTGGCCTTGACCGTCGCCGTGCCGCAGTCAATCGGCATTGCTATGCCAATCCTGCTTTTCGGGAGTGAAGAGCAAAAGCGGAAATATCTGCCGATTGTCGCTCGGGAAGCCATTTCGGCCTTCGCGCTAACCGAACCCGTCACCGGGTCCGATGCCGCCCATATCAAGACCGAGGCAGTGCTGGATTCCACTGGCACGGAGTTTGTCGTGAACGGGGAGAAGCTGTGGTGCACGAACGGAACGATTGCGCAGTATTTGACGTTGATCGCACGGGTGCCGGCCAGGAAGGAATTGCGTGACGGGCGAACCGTGTGGGTTCCCGTCCCTGAAGGTCAAGATGCGGACGAGCGGGTTCACACCGCATTCATCCTCGAGATGGATCTTCCGGGAGTGAAAGTGCGCCAACGGTGCCAGTTCGAAGGGTGCAGAGGCATTGAAAATGCCCACATGACCTTCACGGATGTCCGCATACCGGCGGCGAACGTCATCGGTGAAGTCGGCCGTGGATTGAAATATGCCCTCACGATTCTCAATGTCGGTCGGGCGATCAGCATCCCCGCCATTTGCCTGGGCATGGCCAAACAGGCGTGGCAGCCGACGCTTGATAGGGCCAATACCCGGTGGACTTTTCAGAAACCGCTCGGCGAGCGGCAGACACAGCGCATGAGGCTGGGTCGTATGGCCGCCGACCTCTTTGCGATGGAGGCGCTCGCCTTCTCTGCGTGGCGAATGGCTGACCAGCACGACTACGACGTTCGAATTGAATCGGCGATCACGAAAATATTCTGTTCGGAGCACACGATCCGGTTTCTGAAAGATGCTCAGATCATTTTCGGAGGGATGGGATACGAAACGGCTGATTCCAAGCGGATTCGCGGAGAACCGGCATTCGGCATCGAACAACTCGTTCGCGATGCCGAGATGTACCGGCTCGGGGAAGGCGCGACAGACATCCTACGCCCCTTTGTGGCGCGCGAGGGCCTCAATGCGCATCTCGAGCGCGCTCGGAATTACCTCGAGGAGGACGTGACAAGCTGGCGGCGGCTCCTGGAGTTTGGACGCCTCGTGGGTTTCTACATACCCTGGTATTTGAAGCAATGGATGTCGAGACGGCTGCCCTCTTGGCCCGAATTCCGGCATCCCGAAGTCCGCCCGAAGCTGCGGTTTGTGGAACGCGCGAGCCGGCGCCTCGCGCGCGCGATGCTGTACTCCGTGGCATGGCATCGGCGGACACTACGAGACGACCAAGGACGCCAGAATCGCATCGAAAGCATTGGAGAAGACCTTGCCGTGATTGCGGCCACCGCGCTCTATGCAGAAGCGCATAAGGGGACGGCAGAACACTCAGAGGTGTGGGATCTTGCAAATGAAGTCTTCCGCGAAGCGAAAGGTCGCGTGAAGCACCAGATTCGCGCGCTTATTGCCAACAGAGACACGCGCTTCACGAGAATCGGGATAAAGGCACTCCTGGGCACGTATCCGACGCTCTCTGAGGGCGTCATTCCGCGCAACCTTCAGGACTACGGTCGGTCAGAGGCGCCTGCTGTTGGTGCCGGCAAGGGAAGGAAGCAGGCTGCAGTCTGAGCGAGATGACGTTGGACGCCAACCGTTCCAAGGAAAAACCGCTCAAGTACCGGGGGGTAGGCGATCGTGTCGCGCGCCCGGTTCGTCTGCTCGATGTAACCCTGCCTTCTCCGGTTGAGAATCTCGCCCTCGACGAAGTCTTACTGGATGAGATGGAGGAGCACGGCGGCCACCCTGTGCTGCGCTTTTGGGAAAGCGATCGGCACTTTGCCGTGCTGGGCCGTGCCTCGATTCTTGCAGAGGACATAAATCTCACCGCCTGTGAACAGGACGGCATACCTATACTGCGGCGGGCGAGCGGCGGCGGGACCGTCTTACAGGGACCCGGATGTCTTTCCTACGCCTTCGTGCTTCCCCTGTCCTTTCATCCCGATTTGAGAGACATTCGTTCCACCAATCGATTTGTCTTGCAGCGCATAGCCGATGCGCTCCAACGTTGGGAGCCGGCGATCGCGTTCCACGGCATCAGCGATCTGGGCGTCGCCGGACTCAAGATTTCCGGGAATGCGCAGCGGAGGAATCGGAAGGGACTCCTCTTTCACGGCACCGTCCTTTGCGACATGCGGGCCGACCTCATTGCACGGTACCTGAAGGAACCTCGGAGAAGGCCGGACTATCGTGGCGACCGGCTCCATGGCGAATTTCTCGGCAGAATCGACGCGTCGCCGCAGGAAGTGAAGCAGGCGATTGCGGCGGCCTGGTGTGCCCAGGTCCATTTAGAGGATTGGCCGAGAAGCCGGATGCCGAGCACCATTGCAAAAGTAGTCGAGCGAAGTTTCCCGCAGCGTGCGGACCTGTCATCCTCTTCCGAGGGTGGTCGCGGCTCGTGAGCAACCGACCTTCAATTGACGCCTCCGGCGTCGGTTGTGTATAACGGATGCGCTTCCCTCTGCTTCCACATCCGGTACGGGACGACGCTTACCATTATGGGCGCTAGAGAATTTCGAGACGGGGCGAAGGATGGACTTGAAGCGCTGGAGCCTCTCGATCCCGAAGCCATCACCTCATTCGACGACCTGTTGACCGCGATGCGCAAGACCGCCTTCGGGGGGCGCCGGCTGGGCGAAGCCTACGAAGTCTTGTCGGCGATGATCGACGATCCGGACTGCTCCGTCGTGATGACCCTGTCCGGTGCCATGACCATTGCGAAGATGGGCAAGATCATCAGCACCATGATCGACCACGGGATGGTGCAGTGCGTCGTCTCGACCGGGGCCTTGATCGCCCACGGGCTCAGCGAGTCGGTCGGGAAAACACATTATCGCCATCATCCGTCGATGAGCGACGAGGAGCTGTTCCGCAAAGGATACAACCGGGTTTACGACACGCTCGAGATGGAATCGAATCTGAACTATGTCGAGCATGTGGTCGGCCAGACGATGAAGCGGATCGATCCGAACCAGCCGTTGTCGTCGGAATTGCTGACCCGTGAGCTCGGCCGGACGCTGGCGGAGGAATTTGACGGATCCGGCATTCTGAAGAGCGCCTATCTCAAGAAGGTTCCGGTCTATATTCCCGCCTTTACCGATTCCGAAATGGGCCTGGATGTCGGAACCTGGGCGATGGGCCGCATGGTGGATCAGGCGCGTGCTCAAACCAAAGGTGGGAGCGATCTGGATATTCTCCGGACGATCAACAAGTCCTGCCCGTCCTTCAATCCCTATCAGGATCTCAACAGCTACACGACGCACATCACTTCGGCCAAGCGCCTGGGAATTTTTACGATCGGCGGAGGAGTGCCTCGCAACTGGTCTCAGCAAGTGGGACCGTATATCGAAATCAGCAACATGCGACTGGGACTCAACGTCAAGCCTCCTCGCTTTCACTATGGAGTGCGAATCTGTCCGGAGCCGGATTACTGGGGAGGCCTGAGCGGGTGCACCTATCAGGAGGGCATCTCGTGGGGCAAGTTCGTCTCCCCTGAGGAAGGCGGGCGTTTCGCCGAGGTCTTGAGCGACGCCACGGTCGTCTGGCCGTTGCTGATGGTCGGTTTGCTGGAACGAATGAAACTCAAACGGGCGACCTGCGGGACATGATGCTGCCGCCGGTTCGAAGAATCGTGATGTTCTTGCTGATGGGCCTTGCCGTTGCGTGGGCGGCGGGAATCGAGGCCGGGACGATCACTGATGACGGACGGATCAGGGGGCGGGCGGATGCCCCGATTACGCTGGTCGAGTATTCCGACTTTACCTGTGGCTACTGCCTCAAGTTCTTCCGCGAGACGTTGCCGAGGCTGCAAGCCAAGTACATCGATACCGGAAAAGTGAAATTTGTGTATCGGGATTATCCGCGCGCCGATCGCGGCGTCGGCGTCGACGCGGCTGTGGCGGCGCGCTGTGCCGGCGCCCAGGGGCGGTATTGGGCGATGCATGATCGTTTGTTCACGGAAGGCGGGCGATTGGAATCCGGCGCTATGAAGGGATTTGCCAAAGCGATCGGGCTGGATCCGGCTACGTTCGGACAGTGTTTTGACGAACGGCGCCATTTGGAGTCGATTTTCCAGGACCGCCAGGAGGCAAACCGCTGGGGATTCCACGGGACTCCAGGGTTCATCCTGATGTACACCGCCGCCGGTCCGACGGAAAAAGATCCGGCCGTCGCCATTCCCGGCGCTTTTCCGTTCGAAGCCTTCGCGGAGGAGATCGATCGCATGCTCAGCAAGACGCCGCCGTCGTAAGACCATGAGGGCTCAACCGGCGAGACACACGTAAAGAAGGATAACCTATGTCGATCACACAATCGTTCTGGTCCGTTCCTCACCGCGATAGCGAGCCTCCGTTCTGGGTTTGCATGTCCTGCCTGTCGGAGGTGTTTTACCGCAAGGTCCCGATGCCGGATTGTCCGTCCTGCCACGGCGTCTCGACCTACGAAGCCTTTTCTCTCGAAGCGATTCGTGATTGGGGCACGGAAGATCTGATCGGCAAGGCGGTCGCCGGAGAGCAGGCTGCAGCGGCGGCCCCCGCCGCGACGGCCGAAGCGGCTTCCACCTCCTCGATCGAGTCTGCGATCTAGTCGGCGGATGTCGTGGGGAGCTGAGGCGACGGCTGCGCGCGAACACAGCATCTGCGCACGTTCCCTTCCATCTGTGGAGCGTCTCGTTGCAGGGACCACGTCCATTTCTTATCGGCGGCAATTGGCGACAGGGCAAGACGGTCCTCCCTGTGCACGATCCCTTTACGGGAAAAGTGTTGGCGGAGGCGGCGCAGGCCAGTCTCGCCGATGCGGCTGACGCGGCTCAGTCGACTAGTGAAGCCGCCCGGCAGATGGAGGCGCTTCCCTCGCACGCCCGGTATCACCTGTTACAGAAGATCGCCGGAGCCCTCTATGACCGGCGGGATGAATTCGCCCAGCTGATGACCGGCGAGGCGGGCAAGCCGATCACCGACGCCAAGCGCGAAGTCAGTCGAGCCGTGCAGACTTTCACGGTGGCGGCGGAAGAGGCGAGGAGGATCCCGGGGGACGTGATTCCTCTCGACTGGACGCCGGGGACCGACTCGCACCTCGGCATTCTTCGACGCGTTCCCATCGGACCCGTGCTCGGCATTACGCCGTTCAATTTTCCGCTCAATCTGGTGGCCCACAAGGTGGCTCCGGCATTGGCTGCCGGCAACTCCATCCTGATCAAACCGGCTCCCCAGACCCCGCTCACCGCGCTCTTGCTGGGAGAGGTGGCGATGGAGGCGGGGGTGCCCCCCGGCGGCCTGAACATCCTGCCTTGCGACAACACCGTGGCGGAGCAACTCGTGACGGATGAGCGGTTCAAGCTGCTCAGCTTTACCGGCAGCGCCGCGGTCGGCTGGAAACTGAAGGCTCTTTGCGGGAAGAAAAAGGTCGTGCTGGAACTCGGTGGCAACGCGGGTGTGATCATCGAGCCTGACGCCGATCTGGAATTGGCGACTCAACGTTGCGCCGCCGGAGGGTTTTCGTATGCCGGCCAAACCTGCATCTCGGTCCAGCGGATTTTTGTTCATCACTCCATTGCCGATCTCTTTACGACCAAGCTGCTGCTGCAAGTGGCGCGTTTGAAGGCCGGAGACCCCGGCGACAGCGGGACGGTCGTCGGCCCTTTGATCGATCAAGGCGCTGCGAACCGCGTCGAGGCGTGGATTACCGAGGCCGTGTCGCAAGGAGCCCGCGTACTTCTCGGGGGGAAGCGGCTCGGCTCCGTCGTCGAAGCCACCGTCTTGGGTAACGTCACGGCCGCCATGAAGGTGTCCTGTCAGGAAGTCTTCGGGCCGGTCGTCACGGTGACGCCCTACCGGGAATTTGAAGAAGCCGTCGACGCCCTGAACCGGTCGGACTATGGGCTGCAGGCGGGTGTCTTCACCCAGAACGTGGATCGGGTCTTTCAGGCCTTCCGACGGCTGAAAGTGGGAGCGGTATTGGCGAACGAGATTCCCACGTTCCGGGCGGAGCACATGCCCTACGGCGGTGTGAAGGATTCCGGCTTGGGCCGCGAAGGCGTCGCTTCCACGATCGAGGAGATGACCGAACCGCGTCTGCTGGTCTTGAATCTGAGAGTATCCTGAGCCGGATTCTGGGTCGAGAAGGCCTCCTGGATATTGCGAACAGGCCACATTCTTGATACAACAGCGGCCCTGTGCGCCGGTTCGTGCGGCGCGAGGCTTGCCGGTGGGCGAGGACGGGTCCGCGAGAGGGCGGCCGAAGCAAAGGGGATGAGACGATGGTACCTACGCACATGTTTCTCACGAGAGGAGTCGGCGTCCATCGAGAGAAGCTGGCTTCCTTCGAGCAAGCGTTGCGGAGCGCCGGCGTGGCCTATTGCAATCTTGTCAGCGTGTCCTCGATTCTTCCTCCGAACTGCAAAATCATTCCCAGAAAACGCGGCGAAAAACTCCTCAATCCCGGTGAGATCACCCATTGCGTCATGGCGCGGTCAGAGACCAACGAGCGGAACCGGTTGGTCTCGGCTTCGATCGGCTTGGCCATTCCCACCGATCGGCGCACCTACGGGTACCTTTCCGAACATCATGCTCACGGAGAAACCGACGAAGAGACCGGAGAATATACCGAGGATCTGGCGGCGCAAATGTTGGCGACGACACTGGGCGTGGAGTTCGATCCGAACATCGCCTGGAAGGAACGCGAGCAGGTCTTCAAGATGGGCGGCAAGATCGTGAGAACCTTGAATATCACGCAGTCGGCCATCGGCAAGCCGGGAAAATGGACCACCGTCGTCGCACTGGCGGTCTTTATCCCGCTGGAAAATCTTCCGAAACGATCCCGTCGCTGACCCTCGGCGAGGATCATCACATGGAATCGACGCGGGTCGACTCCCGCCCTGTGAGCGCACATTCATGACACTTCCCGCCGGCTGGGAGGACTGCGATCGCAATTTCCTCGGACTTGAAGAGCCCTGGTGTCATCCGGACCAGGCCGGTATCTACATTCTGCCTGCTCCCTACGAGCATACCTCAAGCTATATCCCCGGATCCGACAAAGGACCTTCCGCCATCATCGAAGCATCCCGTCAGGTCGAATTTTACGATGAAGTGCTCCGGTGCGAGCCGTACCGGGAATGGGGCGGCATCGCCACCACACAATCGTTGGATCTGGCCGGCAGGGTCGACCAAGCGGCGGTTGATGCGATCGAGGCATTTGTGCGTCCGCACGTTGGAACAGGGCGGTTCCTCATCACCCTGACAGGCGAGCATACCGGCGCGCTGGGAGCGATCAGGGCGCATGCGAAAAAGTATCCTCACCTCTGCGTCGTGCAAATTGACGCACACGGGGATCTCCGCAACGCCTATCAAGGGAATCTGTACAGCCATGCCAGCGTCATGGCGCGCGTCGTCGACGACGGTCTGCCCTTGGTCCAAGTCGGTATCCGCTCGATCTGCCCCGAAGAGATCGAACGGATCAGGCACGCCAAGTCGATCGCGACGTTTTTTGCCGCTTCGTTGCTCGATCCATCGGGCCCCTACGAAGGGAAAGCATTGCGATGGATTCCAGACATCGTGAAAGCCTGCACCGGCCCGGTCTATTTGACGTTTGACTGCGATGGACTGGACGCCTCGTTGGTGCCGGCTCTCGGAACACCTGAGCCGGGCGGGCTGGGTTGGTACGATACGCTCAATCTGGTGACGGCCTTGGCCAACGGCCCCGGGATTCTCGGGATGGACATCAGCGAAATCGCGCCGATCGAAGGCTTCGTGGCTCCTCAGTTTTGCGTCGCCCGACTGATCTATCGCATGCTGGGACGCATCAGGGCCGGCCGGCGCGTCCACTGACAGGGGATAGTTCCGAGTTCTAGGTTTTGAGTTGTGAGTTTCCGGTTCACCTACCGAATCCATAATCCAGAATTTAGAACTCATAACTCACAACTCATAACTGTCTTCTCCCGCGCCGTCTTGTGACCAACACGATCCGCATCAACAAGTTTTTTACCCACCACGGGATCTGCTCACGCCGTGAAGCCGATCGCCTGATCGAGACAGGGCACGTGACCATCAATCAGAAGGTGGCGAAGCTGGGGGACCGCGTTTGCTTCGGCGACGTCATCGCGCGGGACGGCCAAGTCATCCCATGGGGACAGGAATCGATCTATATCAAGTACCACAAGCCTGTGGGAGTCACCACGACGAGTGAATCCCATGTAACGAGGAATATCATCGCGGAGATCGGACATCCGGAACGCGTCTTTCCGATCGGGCGTTTGGACAAGGACTCGTCCGGTCTGATTCTCTTGACCAACGACGGCGACATCGTCAATGCCATTCTCCGAACGGAGCACGGACATGAGCGCGAATACGAGGTGACCGTTGATCACCCATTCGACCGCAGCTTTCTGGACGGCATGGCGTCGGGCGTGGTGATTCTCGGCAGCCGCACGAAGCCCTGCCGGCTGGAACGGTTGGGACCCAGGCGGTTTCGGATCATTCTGACCGAGGGACGCAACCGGCAGATCAGAAGGATGTGCCGCGCACTCGGCTTTCGGGTCACCGATCTCCATCGTGTCCGCATCATGCATATCACCATCGCGGGTTTGGCGAAGGGGCGATGGATGCCCTTGACGCCGAAGGAACGCAGCGAGCTGTTCCGTGCCGTGGGGCGAGGCAGTGATTCCGGAGGATGACTCGAACGCCGAGTCTATTCGGATCGTAAGAGAGGATTCGGGTGATCGCCTGAACGGAGAACCGGGGAGGAGGAAGACGAGGTGTGGGAGGATTCCACCAAGTCATCCAGTGTGTCCGTGTGGCGTCGTCTCGCCAAGAACAGATTCAGAAATGCGATAAAGAAACTGCCCACCACGAGCAGCAGACTGGTATCTTGGATCGCTCTGGTGCCTTCCTCCCGCATGTCTTTCGCCACATCGGCGACCGTGTCCAGCAAACGGTCCAGCGCCAGACTGACCTGAATCATTTTGGGGCCGCCGTTGTCTGCGGCATGTTCTTCCGCTTTACGCCGCAGGACCTCTCGCTCGGACTGGGACCCCGCCGTCCACTCTTGAGTCAGCAGTTGAACGGTCGTGCTGGCGACGGAAAAGTACTGATCGAGGCTTCTCCGTACCGCTTCGATGTCCTCCGGCTCGCTCCGCCCGCTCCGCGAAACTCGCAGTCCTGCCGCGGCATAGCGGTCGACCGCCTGCTGAATCCGCGCACGCTGAGTCGGCAACGATTCGGTGATGCGCTCGAACTCCTTCTGACTGTCCGCTTCCAAGGCCCGGATGATCGTATTGCGATAGCGCATCACGTCGGCCGAGATATGCGCGAGATCGGCTGCGCCGAGCGTGTATTCCGTGTACATGATGCGGAGATCCTGGTCGACGCGGCTCAATGCCTGCCCGCTGAGCCAGCCCAGCCCGGCGATCAAGATGCTGACGACCACCTGCGCGACGCGAGGTTTGAACGAGAAAATCCATTGAACAGGATGCACGACGTTCCTCTGTCAGTCCAGGATCAATCGCCGATCGACATGCGATGTCAAATTGGGGTCATTGGAGACGAACACGACCGACCAGGGCTCGTCCTTGGAGCAGATGCGGCGGAGGACGGTTTCGCGCAGAGCCGGCTGCAGATTGTGAAGAATGCCGTCGAAGATCAGGATTTGAGGCCGGCTCAGGATGGCCCTGGCAAGCAGGATACGGATGATATGGGTCGGGGCGAGGATCTTTCCAGGGGCGCGTACGTTCGTCTTCAACCCCTGCGGCAGGGCGTCCACGTCCTCTTCCAGCTCCACGAAGCGCAACGCCCATCGGACGTCGGTGTATGGGATATAGGAGCGCCCCAGGACGATATTGTCTTCGATCGTGCCTTCGAAGAGCGACAACTGAGAGTCGATCATAAAGCCGCGGCAACGGTTGATGGTGATCAGGTTGATATGGCGGAGATCGATGCCGTTGTAACGGATGACGCCCGAGGTGGGCGTTTCGATGCCGCCCAGGACACGAGCCAGCGCCGTCTTGGCGATGGTCGTGCTGGCATAGACTCCAATCTTTTCACCCGGCATCACCTCAAGATCGAACTTGCTGAAAATCGGAGGCAACTCCGGGTGTTGAACAGTCAAATCTTTGCAGGTCACGCGAATACCGTGAATAGTCGGGTCCGGGAGCGGGACCGAAAGCGTGGTCGCGGTCTTGTCCTTGGCCAATGAGAACACGAAATCCAACTCCGCCAGTCCGGTCAGGAAATAGTAAATGTGGCCCATACGCTTTACTACACCGTCAAAACTCGCGATAAGGCCGCTGACGACGACCTCCGCTGCGACCAATTGTCCGAGCGTCAGCTGGCCGATCGAAACCAGCCACCCCGCGGTGGCAATGAGACCGCCCTGAGCCACCGCTTGCCAACCCACCGATCCCAGGTATTGCCGGATCAGGATGCCGAAGCGGGTCTGACGGGACTCCAGATATCGGTCGACGAGGTCGTCGGTTCGCTGCATGAGCAGGGCTTGGCTGTCCGTGGACTTGAAGTGCAGCAGGTTGTACGAAATCTCCTGCATCCAATGGAGGGTTTCGTACTTGGCGTGGGACATCTCGAGGGTGGCCGTGAGACCTCCGTGCGCCAAGAGAAAGAAGACCACGTTGAATCCGGCCAGCAGGAGTCCCGCATAGAGCAGGAAATAGGGATGGTAAAACACGAGAATGGTCAGTCCCACCGCGCCTCCCACCACTACGTCGATCAGATCAACCAGGAGCACGGACATCGCCCGCTGCATAAACACGGTTTCCATGAAGTAGTTGGCGTAGCGCGGTTTGAAACCCAGGAATTGCAGGCGGGGCAGTTGCTGGGCCATGCCGATGGCGACACGGGCAAAAAACCGCCGTTCCAGCATCTCCACGGCATAGTACTGGAGGGCCTTGAACGCGCCGACGAACAGGAGGGCCGCGACCATGACGCCGGCGAGGGTGACGATCGTGACTGGCTGAATCGCGAACGCAAAGGTGTTGACCAGTTCCTGCACGGTCAACGGGACGATCAAGGAGAAGAGTCCGATCGCGAGCGAGTAGGAGAAGACCAGCGCCAGAAGCCGCCGCTCGAGACGGAAGATGATGCCGATGTAGCCGAGGACTGCTTGAATCAGGTTCGGTCGGCTGGCTGCGGCTGTGTGCACAGAATCCCGCCTCTCCGTCAGAAACACGTACCGCCGTCGAAACCACGGTCGGATTCGACGCCGGCGTAGAGGTGACGAGACAACAGGCTAAAACTATCAAACCACAAGGGAAAAAACCACTTCTTCCAGGATCAGTCCCTGGCTCGATAGTTGACCGGAATGGCCGAAGGATCGGACTTACCCCATGCGCCGATCGCCCATTGGTACAGCGCCAGAGCCTTCTGGTAGTCGGCTTTCGCGCGGATGACTTGAGCCTCCGAGTCCACGGAATTCCGCTCCCTTAGATTGACAAACAAGACGCTCGTCGCACCGAGGCTGAATCGGAACCGCTCCCCCTCCTCGACGGCCTTTGCGAGACGAAGCGACTCGACTGCGGTGGAGATCCGCTCCTTTGCCCGCTCGATCGCCGACAAGGCGTTGTCCACGTCGATGACCACTTGCTGCTCGCGGAACCGCTGGGTCAGGACGAAGCGATCGGCCTTCCCCTGCGCCTCCAGCACTTCACCTCGGCCTTTTCGTTGAAGAATCGGCATCCTCAGCTCAATGCCGAAGCGATAGCCGAGGCCCAGCACGAACTTTTCCGGCTGCCGCGCCGGGGCGGCTTCCGCATCGAGGCTGGGCAACAGATTGTTCTTCGCCAGTTCGAGATCGATATTGTTCAATCGCGCCTCAATGCCGATCTCCTTGACTTCCGGGCGCTCGGTCTTGGCCTGCAGCTTATGAGCCTTGACGTCCTCGGGGTTGGGAATGAGCGTCTGCGAGGGAAATCCCGGAGCTCGGTCCAAGGCAGGCACCGACGGAGCGCCGTTCTCCCAGAGAAACATGGAGAGCTTCAGTTGCTCCTGCTCCACCAGTCGCTGCGTGCCGATGGCCACTTCGCGCCGGCGCTGGACTTCTTGGTTTGCCTCCACGACATCGAGGGGAGCCGCTGCTCCGGCCTTTGCCCGCCCTTCGATCTGTTTGAATCTCCCTTCGGCCACGGTCACGGCTTTCCGCTGCATCTCGGCAAACCGAACGGCGGCCACCCAATCCCAGAACTGGGTGGCTGCAGCAAGGAACAAGTCCTGCCTCGTCTGAGCGATCCTGATGTCGGCGCGCGGATCCGCCAATTCCGAACGCTGCAACTCGGCGCTATCCGGATTGATCAGCAGCCCTTTGAGGAGCGGGAAGAATCCACCGAGAATGACTTGACCGGTTCCTCCGCCGAAGCCCAGATCCGGAATATTGGCCGGCCCGTTGATCACCTCTCTGATGCCGGCGGTTCCGCGGAATCCCCAGGGGTGCCGCGCTTCGATCAATGTATCGTTGTATCCCTTGGACTGGGTGCCCAGCTGGGGGCTGGAACTGGAGATGAACCGTTCGAGTTCCGTGTCGTTCACGAGGACGGGCTCGAAGGCTCCCAGCGCTTTCAGCATCTTTCCTCGGGCCATGACCTTCTCGGTTCCGGCTCCCTTCAGGAGCGGGTGGGTGCGATCGATCCAGGCGTGGACTTCATCCACGCTCAATGGAATGGGAGGGAGAGTCTTGTCGGACACGGCGGGTTCTGACGCAGCGAGAGCCGAGAGCAGGCTGAAGAAGACGAAGGTCGGGATCAGCGCGAGCAGGCATCGAACAGACATGGAGAACTCCTTTCCTCAAGTAAATGACCTAAGGCCGACGAACCCGGAGCGGCGCAGCGCCACCGACGCCGCATGCACATGAACGGAACGAGATCGAATCGTCTGCGCAATCTTTACTTGGCACCCCGTCCTGCCTTGGGCAAGAGGGTGTCGATGAGGCTTGGAGGACGTTCCTGATAGTCCGGCGGGAACAGGTTGAAGCGGCGCCAGAGTTCGTACCACAGTGGGACACGGTTGAGAATCACCCAGCCCATGGCCTTCGTGCCCTGACGCACGTGTTCTTGAGGAGGCCACGCACGGTCGTCGGGATCCGGCACGACCCAGAAACGGAAATTGCCCTTACCGTCGTCGACTTGGTCAATCACCTTGACTAGCCCTCCGAAGGTTCCGGCCATCAGGTCCGGCCAGGCCGGCAGGGGAATAGCCGGAATACCATAGAACAGGATCCTGACCTTTCTGCCCACGTTCAAAAGCGGGGCGTCGAGCCCATCGGCCGTCATCTCAATGGCTTTGTCGGCGCTGGTCGGAGAAATGCGGACGATCTTGTCCCCCTGCCGGACGGTTTCGCCGGCGCCGGCCTGCATCATCTTGACGACGGTGCCGTCGATGGGAGCGAGGATGCGGCTCGCGTTCCGGCGTTGTTCGGCATTCGACATACGGAGGGACACTTCGGCAAGTTGATCGGCCGCTTTTGCGGCTTCCGCGATCGATGCGTCTCTGGCCGCTTCGGCGTCGAGCAACCGCTGGAGGACTTCCGCATTGACTTGGTCCCGGCCGAAGCTCAGCGCCTTCATTCCTTGCTCGGCCGCCTTGACGTTGGCTTGCGCGCCGGTGAGGTCCGCCTTCGACGCAATGGCCGAGAGGATGGCGACTTCCAGTTCCCGTTGGGAGACGAGTCCCTGTTCGGCCAGTTGCTTATGCCGATCGACGTTCAACTCTGCGGTCGAGACCGCGATCTTGGCGGCCTCGACCTTCTGGTACGCTTCCCGCACTTTGTTTTCCGCCTCGATCACACGCGCTTGAGCCGACGGGACGGCGGCTTTCACGATGTTCTGCATCTCCCCGATCCGCTTGTCCAATTGTCCGGCGCGTGCGAGGGCCGCCTTGCGGGTTTCGGTCAGGGCAACCCGGCGTTGCTCCAAGAGCACCAGGAGATCGGGGGACATGAAGTTCGGATCGTAATCGTCCAGCTCAAGGATGAGGTCTCCTTGCCTGACGCGGACCCCCTCGAAGATGTGCCATTTCCTGATGCGGCCCGTAATCTGCGCTTCGATATCCTGCGGTCGCTCAAACGGAGTGTAGGCGGATAACTGGCCCGTGACGGTAATGGTCTGAGTCCACGGCAAAAACGCGATGATCAGCATGAAAAGCAGAATGAGCGTCAGAGCGAGTTTCGAGGAGAACTTCAACCGTTCGGGAATCTGCACTGCTTCCCAGGCTCGCAGCTTGTTGGATGCCGCGAGGTCATCGACCGCTATTTCATCGAGACCGGACGGCTGATTGACGATCGAGCGGACCTTACGCCGAAGGGTTTGTGCGATACCTGCCACGGAGGCCTCGCGAGGACTCGGATAGGTCGGAGAATACGTATCTATCATAGAGGAAACCGGCTCAAGTGGTCAATTTCTCGACGAAGACGCGCTTGCGCCGCGAGTGTCCTTGACCACCGGGGGGAGAATCGCTAAGGTGAGGCGTGAAGCTCAAGACCTCGTTACGGCCCAGGAGAGCACCAGGCCAGCGCCGCACCGGTCCGCGCGCCGCGCAACCGCTCGTAGGGGTGCTGGGAGGCAGCAAGTCCGATTTTCCGATCTTGGAGAAGACGACGGCCCTGCTCGGTGAACTTGGTGTGCCCCATGAGCTGCTGGTCGTATCCGCGCACCGGACGCCGGATCGCTTGTTTGCCTATGCGGAACAGGCCGCGGCGCGTGGAATCGAGGTGATCGTCGCCGGGGCCGGCGGCGCCGCGCATTTGCCCGGGATGCTCGCCGCCAAGACCCATCTGCCGGTCATCGGGGTTCCCATTCCCACCGAACATCTTCGGGGGCTGGATTCCCTCCTGTCGATCGTCCAAATGCCTCGCGGAATTCCGGTGGCCACGGTGGCCATCGGAGGAGCCGAAAACGCCGGCTTGCTGGCGGCGCAGATTCTTGCCGGCCGCTACCCGGACGTTGCCGCCCGGGTCAAGGATTTCCGCAGAACCCAGACGGAGAGTGTGCTCAATAGTCCGGAAGCGCAGGGCCTGGTGGACGGCGTCTCATGGGGCAGCCGCCCTCATCGGCGGTCGAGAAACGGGCGGTGATTGCGGCGGGGGCAGTCCTCGGAGTGTTGGGCGGCGGACAGCTGGGTTCCATGTTTGCCGAGGCAGCTCAGCGGCTCGGGTACGAGACGGCCGTGTGGGACCCGGATCCTGACGCGCCAGCCCACCGCATAGTTCGACATTCCTTCGCACAATCGTTCACCGACCGCCGCGCGTTTGAAGCCTTCACCGACCTCGTCAGCGTCGTCACCTACGAATGGGAAAACGTTCCCTGGACCCTCTGTCGGGAGATCGAGAAGCGGAAGCCGCTTCGTCCATCGAGTGCCGTCCTGAAGATCATTCAGGATCGCATCGTTCAAAAGGGCTACCTGCGCGCGCGCGATTTTCCTGTCCCACGCTATGCGGCGGTTTCGTCGCGGGAGCAGTTGTTCGAGGCCGTCGCAACCATCGGTTTGCCGGCGGTTTGCAAGACGGCGACGGCCGGCTATGACGGCAAAGGACAATGGAGAATCCGGAGCCAATCCGACCTGTCGGAGGTTGGCGAGGCCGTTCGTGCCGTATGCCAGCAGGGGACACGGTGGATCGTCGAATCCTTCGTTCCGTTCAAACGCGAATTGTCCGTGTTGGCGGCCCGAGGGATGGACGGCACGACCGTGGTGTATCCGATCGCGGAGAACGAGCATGATGACGGCATTCTCAGAACGACCGTCGTCCCGGCCCGGATTTCGTCGTCGCTTGCAATGCGTATCGGAGAGTTGGCCAGACGGACTGTCGAACAGCTGGACGGAATCGGGGTCTTTTGTCTCGAGCTGTTTGAATTGCCGGGCGAGCAGATTCTCATCAACGAAATCGCTCCTCGACCGCACAATTCGGGCCATTACACGTTGGATGCCTGCAGTGTGTCGCAATTCGAGCAGCAGGTTCGTTCGATCTGCGGCCTCCCCTTAGGCGAGGCTCGCCTCACCGGCCCCGCCGTCATGGTGAATCTCATCGGAGACGAGGTGACTTGTGTCACGCAAGGCGACTGTCCCGTGCTGTTGGCGGTGCCGGGATCCGTGCTCCATCTGTACGGCAAGCGAAACGTGCGTCCACGCCGCAAGATGGGGCACGTGACGTTTCTGGCGTCCCAGCAAGAGGTCGCGATCGAGCGGGCCCTCCACCTACAGGCCTGTCTGGCCAAAGCCGCAATCACCTAGCGGATCGCTCCACATCTAGAGACATTTTTCGGCTGCCCTTTCCTCGTTCGTTTTTGTGACCTAACTTAGGTGATTCCCCTCGTCGAGGACGGTTGCATCTTTCGGGGAGTCAGAGAAAACAGCCATGTACCGAACGGGTCCGTCGGTACGGGACTTGCTGGAGCGTTATGCCTTTGGCGATCCGGAGGCCTTTCTCATGGCAGGTGATCCGTTGGACGGTGTCGACGAACCCCCTCTCAAGACGGCTGACCATCCCCAGATCTCTCGAAACAGGTACCTCGTTCTCCAAACCCTCGTCGGAATCATGTTGACCTATGAGCTGCTGTTCGGTCCGGAACCAGCCGCCGCACCGGCGGCCAGTATGTTCGTCATGGCCTGCTTGGCCGGTCTGCTCGGAGGGCTGTTCATTGTGCCACGGTCTGTGCTCCATGTCGCATGGTTCAGCGGCCTTCTGGTTGGAATCGACACGGCCCTGGTCACGACTACGATCTATCTCTCCGGAAACGCCAGGTCGGATTTGTATCTGTCGTATTTTGTGTTGATGCTGATTGCTGCATCGGTCAGGAAGTTCTCACTCGTCATGGCCTTCTCATCGCTACTCTGTGCTGGCTACGGCTTCCTGCTCTATCAAGGAATCGCACAAACAGGGACCATCTCCGTCGGGCATCTGCTCGGGGTGCCGGTGCTGTTGGTGATGGCCACGTTCTATGGCATGGCGATGGAGACAATCGGCAAGGAGCAGCAGCAGAAGGCGCACTTGTTGGAGAACATCGAACAGCTGCAGCGGACGGAAAGCACGCTGCAGGCTTCGCTGGCCCAGCTGGAAACCAGGATCGCGGGCCTCAAGGAGGACTTGTCCAAAGCCAACGCCCATGTCCGGCAGGGCCATGTCGAGCGACAGGAGCTTGAACGGCAACTGACGGACGCGCAGAAAATGGAAGCGGTCGGACGGCTGACCAGGGGGATCGCCAACGAGTTCAGTCATCTGTTTTCAGTGATCGGAAAGCAGACGGGTATCGTCCTGTCGCGTCTTCGGTCGGACGATCCGCTGTACGCGCCCGTCGACGAGATTTTTCGGCGCGGGGAGCAGGCAGCTGCGTTGACCGCCCAGCTGGCATCGCTCGACATCGAAAACAGACATGTCCGCCATGTCCTGTCAATTGAGACCGTGGTTGAGCAGCTTTCCGGCGTGATCCGCGATCTGTTGCCGAATCGGATCGAGTGCCAGATTGCGATTGCCGCCGATGCTCCGCATGTGGAGATTGACCGGGAGGGGTTTGAACAGGCGTTGCTCAACGTGGTGGTGAATGCCCGGGATGCCATGACGGGCACCGGTCGTCTGAGGATCGACGTGATGCGGGGGCAGGCGGCGAAAGAACAGAACGGCCGCGAGACGAAACGGGGAGGCGGCCTTGCCGTGATTCAGGTCAGCGACAGCGGCAGCGGCATGACCCGCGATACGCAATCCCGGATGTTCGAGCCGCTCTTTTCGACGAAGGAGACGAACGTAGGATTGGGGCTCACTGCAGTGTACGGGATCATCAAACAACACGGCGGACAGGTCGACGTGGTGAGCCAGCCGGGTCATGGGACCACGGTGTGTATCTCGATGCCTGAGGTCGAGGCCGCCGGATCTCGCACGGAGGCTCTAGCCACGGCGCTATCCGCCCGGGGCGAAGAAACAGTTCTCTTGGTCGAACCTCACGAAATCGAGCGAAAGCTCGCCCTATCGACCTTGCTCCGCCACCGGTACCGCGTCCTGGAGGCCAGCTCGCCGGTCGAAGCGTTAATGCTGGCACATCAGCACCGGGGCAGCCTGCACGTCGCCGTGAGCGATCTCATCATGCCTGAGATCTCCGGCAGAGAGCTGGCCAGACGGTTGCTGAGACAGTTTCCGACCATGAAAGCGCTCTTCGTCTCCGGCTACGACGACGAGGCGATCCTGTCACATCGAATCAACCGGCGCTTTCTGTTACGGCGACCGTATCGGCAAGCCGGTCTGGTCGAAAAAGTTCGAGAACTGATCGACACGTAGCCGGTGGCTGAGGCGACGCGATGTTCCTTACAGGTCCCAACGACGTGGCCGTGCCGGTGCGAAAAAGGGAACGTCGGCGCGTTTGAACAGACCGATCAGTAGCATTCCCGCTACGAAACCTCCGATATGAGCGAAAAACGCGACGCCCCCGCCCGGTGAGCCTGCGCTCATTCCTCCGCTCAACAGCTGTGTGGCGAACCACATGCCCAGGACGACTCCGGCTGCCACCCGCGCAGTTCCGATACCGGGAATGAACACCAGTACGTGGGCGCGGGGAAAGAGCAGCACATAGGCTCCCAGCACTCCCGAAATGGCGCCGCTCGCTCCGACCATTGGGACGGTGGAGGATGGATCGGTGAGGGCATGGCTGAGTGCGGCCAATACGCCGCATATGAGATAGAACAGGATGAATCGGATATGCCCCATGACGTCCTCAACGTTGTTGCCGAAGATCCAAAGGTAGAGCATGTTTCCGATGAGATGCATCCATCCGCCGTGCAGAAACATGCTGGTCACGAGGGTGGCGTAGGGAGGAATGACGACAGCGGAGACCGGGCCTGTTCCAAAGACTATTGCCGGAATGGCGCCGAACTCAAAGACGAACCGTTCCCCTGGTTCGCCGGGGAGGCTGGTCTGATAGAGGAAGACGAGCATGCAGGAGACGATCAGGACGACGGTGATGATCGGAGTGCTGTCGATCGGGTTATCGTCGTGCAGCGGAATCATCGCAAGGAGGCATTACGACGCCCCGCGCCGGCGATTCGAGACCGGCCGAGGCAGGGGTGAGTTGTCCGGCAGAGACCCGTCAGCCCCCAGAGGAACGGAAAATCCTGCGGCATGGGTATGGCCTCCGCCGCCGAACGAGGCGGCGATCGATCCCACGTCCGTCCCGTCTTCCCTCGACCGCATGCTGTAATAGCGGCGGCCGTCCCGATCATGCCAGATCAGGCAGAAGGCATGGTCTGCCGACAATCGTTCCCCGATTTGGCTCGTCAGCACGGCGCTGTGGACGGATGGGACCGTCTCGCCGAGAAACTCGACCATTACGGCTTGCGCTGAGAGTTTGCCGACGATCTCGCCCTCGTATCGCAGGATGGCGCGGCCCTCATGCTCCAGGTCCTTACGAGAGAAACGATTCCATGTCTCGAAGTCGAACGGATGGGAGGCGATTGCGGCGTTGATTTCACGGCTGCCGGGCAGAGTCCAGGTCCACAGGTCCTTGTCCTGGATGTACTCCAATAGCCAAGGAACCGGGTTCGGGCTGGCCCATTCCCAGGCGAGCACCGCTCCGGACTTCTTGAGATCAAAATATGCATACGGCAAGCCCTCAAGAGCCTTCTCCGCTGTCACATGATGGTCCAGGACGAGAAGGGAGTCGGTCGTGTCGGCCACGGTCTCAAGCTGGTTACGGCCGTAGCTGAAATCGACGATGACAACGCGCTGGCCGGTCAGGCCGTCCGGGGGAGGATTCCCGTGTTTGACCGGAAGATAGCGGGCTGACGGAAACTCGCGCCACAGCGCCCATGCGGCGCCAAAGCCGTCGGCGCATTCAGCGTGATAGAGGACGATGGTGGGAACGAAGGAGGCGCGAGGTGTCGAGATCGATCCGGCCATGGCGAGGCGGAGCATACCACGGCGCTCCACGGGACTAAAGCGCAATTCACACGTCGGGCTACAGGCGGTTCAGATGGTCGATCAGCTGGCGCAGCCTGCTTGCGCTCTTACGGTTCGAGATGAATATCAAGCGAGGGAGGCTGGTCAATTCCGGTTCATCGATCTCCTCCGGAAGGTGTCCGTGCAGCTCGAATGTGCCTTCCGACAACAAATCGCTGAACCGGTCGTGCAGCGCTTCAACCTGCTCCTGAGAGAGCGGGCTGGTCATCCGGATCACCAGTTGCCGGCCGACGTAGCGGATGGAATGGAATCGCCGATAAAAAGCCCTGATCTCCTCGACCGCCGCCTCGGCCGAGGTGACGATCTTGTAGAGGCACAGATCCTCCGGGTTGATGAGCTGGCGCGACAACAGCTGTCTGGTGATGAACCCCTGCCATTCGTCCCAGTAGTCGCATCCGGGAGCCTGAAGGCAGACGATCGGTTGCGGATTGCTCTTGCCTGTTTGCGCGAGCGTCAGGATCTCAAATCCTTCGTCGTGCGTGCCGAATCCACCGGGGAACAGGGCGATCGCGTTGGCTTCTTTTTGAAAGATCAGCTTTCGGGTGAAGAAATACTTGAAGGTGACCAGTTTGGGATCGTCGGCGATGGTGGCGTTCGGGCCTTGCTCGAACGGCAGCATGATATTGACGCCGAAACTGTTTTCCCGGCCGGCTCCCTCCTGGGCCGCGCGCATGATGCCGTCCGCGCCGCCGGTGATGACCATGAATCCTTCCCGGACGATTCGCGCGGCGAATTCAGCCGCAAGGCCGTAGTTCGGATCGTCCGGAAGGGTACGAGCCGATCCAAAGACGCTGATTTTTCGTCGATCGCGATAGTCGTGGAACACCCGAAATGCGTGACGCAGTTCCTTGATGGTGCGGTTGACGATCTTGAGGTCCAGGGCTTCCAGATGGGAATCGTGCAACCGAAGCACGCCGCTCAGCAGTTCCTTGACGAGGCCGGCCTGGAGATCGTCCTCCGGACTCTCCAGGATGGTCCGAACCTGACGCAGCATCTCGTCGTTCGAGAGAATCGTGCGGGAACGGCTGGTAGTGGTTTTCACGGGCTTCTCCATTTCTTGGAGTACGATGCGTGACCGTTCAGTGCAAAATTCTATCAACTGATCGGTGATTGGTCAAAGCAGAGAGGTTTTCGCGATGCTACTCGGATTCGGAGGAGGCGGGCAATGCTTGGAGTGCCCACGCTTTCAGGCGGGCGAGGTTGGCGTCTGAAGGATCGACGAACTGGATCTCGGAGGTATTCATACCTTCCTCGGAAGGCTGAGCCGACCCGACGGGACCCACGCCGCTGCTCAGCACCTTTCCGTGAATGGTCAGCGGAGTGTTCTGACCCGGCAAGGAAAACGCGAGCACCACTCGGCTCTTTGCCGCGATGTGCGTCTTCGAGCGCACCGATGAGCCGAGATGGCTCAATTGCGAAATGACGGCATTGTGCGCGTGCTGGACGGTGGGATCGTCTCCCATTATGGTGATGACCGTCGGGATCTGCGTCGCTCGGCGGGGGGGCGTGAGCATCAAGTTGTGAGCGGTCAGCACTCCCACCGGCTGGTTCTGCTTCGTCACGATGAGCACCGACGCTCCGGTTGCGACCATGATGGTTGCGGCCTCATCGAGCGCCTCGTCATATTCAATGAACTGAACCGGACGGGTCATGATGGTTCGCACTTCGATCTCATGCGGCTCGAGCCCTTGGGCCACGACTTTCTTGACGATGTCGTGCGGCGTCATGACGCCGAATCGGGCATCCGTATCCTTGACGAGGAGACAGGGAGCCTGCTCCCGTTCCAGCATCAATGCCGCCTCGCTCACGGACACATCGCCTGGAACTTGCACGACTCCTGGTGTCATCATATGCGCGACCACGATTGGTTGGGTTGATAGTTGTTTCGGAGGTTGTTCTTCGGGGCCGGGCATCGCCCACCACCCTCTCTTGAGCCGTCCTGCGCGATTCGTGAGGGCGTCTACCCGTCGGCGTAGGCCAAGTATAGCAGACGGGTTCTCCCCATCGGATCCATGGACTTGCCTTGTCAAACCATCGCTTCAGAGACTAGACTAGGACAAAATTTGTCCTGCTGGCAAGACCGCCCCGATGGTTTCCACGTATTTCCCACAGAGAGAATTCGAACGCCGCGTCGATCGGATTCCGGGTCTGGGTCTCGGTTTGTCGGTGGATTGCTACAGCCCCGATCTCTTTGCGCTTCTTGATGCCCTGGCCTGTTGTGATCTCCGGCCGGCCTACCTCGAACTGTTCCAGGCCACGACCGGCAGGCTCGAATCGGTTCGACGCCGGTTGCCGGCCATGCCGTTGGCCTATCACGGTGAAGGGCTCTGGGTCACGCAACCGGATTTTCCCGAATCTCCGCATCTCGGGGCAAGACTGGACGAGACCGTCCGGCAACTCCGCAGCATTCGGAGCCACTGGCTGAACCACGAATGTGCCGCCAAGGAGATGGGAGGGGTCGCCTTCGGGACCTATCTCCCACCTCTATATACGGCGACGAGCGCCGACGTGGTGGCGGACAACATCACCCTGGTACAGCGCGAGCTGGATCTGAATTGGCAGACGTCCTCGGAAGACCCCCCTATGTTTCTGCTGGAGATGGCTCCCCTGACCTACTTTTGTGCCGGCGACCTGGGAGTTCCACAATTCTTTCGGAGGGTGACGGACAGTGTCGCATGCGGTCTCGTGCTCGACATCGGGCATCTCTGGACGGTGTACCACTATGGAAGAGACGGGCGGCATCTGTCGCTGGAACAATTCGTCCAACAATTTCTCAACGAGTTTCCACTCGAGCGGGTGGTGGAAATCCATGTAGCCGGATTGGCGGAACAGGACGCGGATACCCTCGGCAACGCGGCCGTGGCGCATCCTGCGTGGATCGATGCCCACGACGCGCCGATCCCGCCAGTGCTGTGGGACCTGCTCGAACAGACACTGGCCCATCCTAAGCTCCGCCACCTTCGAGCTGTCGCCTTGGAAGTGGACAACAAGGCCGTGGCCGTAATTGCGGACGAGTTTCGCCGGGCCGATCGTCGATTCCATCATGAGATCGCGCGTCTGACGGCTCAGGGCCCTCGCTCGCCGGGGCAGGTCGGCAGACCGGCGGATCGGACCGTTTCTCCACCCGGCGTGACGCAACAGGAACGAGATGGATTGCAGACGCAATATGTTCGCTACGCGAAAATCGCTTCTGGCCAGGTGAGCCCCTCCGGGGCGGAGTGGCAGGCGGTGCAGGAGGACGGCACCGGATTGGCGCGATACGTAACCAGCTATCTGCCAAATGAAATTCTTCGATGGGGCGGTGAACTGACGGCCATGTTCCCGGACACTTGCCGGAAACTTGCGCAGCGCGGCACCGCGCTTGACGAATTCGTGCCCTGGTGGTTTCGCGACGTCCGGGTCGTCGCTGAGCCGTACGATTTCTTTCTCCTCAAGATCGCGCGGTTCCTCGAATTCGTGCGCGAGCGCGCTCCGCAGCTGTGGCCGCTCGCCGATCGGGAAGCCAAGGAGCTGCGGTCGGCCTATGCAGATGCGAACGAACATCGGTCGCCGTCCGTCGAGACGAATGGGGAGATGAGTCGATGAGTTTTTGGCGGGCCTTGCCGCGCCCGATTCTGGGACTTTCTCCGATGGACGGCGTGACCGATGCTGTCTTTCGTCACGTGGTCGCGGCACATGGGAGGCCGGATGTCTTCTATACCGAGTTTACGCACATCCATGACGTCTGCCGAGGGCCGGAATTCCTGCTCGATTCGTTGATATACGGCGAGCTGGAACGGCCGATTGTGGCGCAACTCTACGGCAAGGATCCGGACCTGTTCTATCAGGCGGCCCATGTCGTCTGCGAGCTGGGGTTCGACGGATTGGACATCAACATGGGGTGCCCGTCGCGCAATGTCGCGTCGTCCGGTTCCGGCGCCGGGCTGATCAAGACTCCTGATCTCGCCCACAGCGTGATGCGCGCGGCCCGCCGAGGCATCGAGGATTGGGCGGCCGGTCAGTCCTTGGAATCTGCCGGGATCAGGCTGGCGCGGGCCGAGGCCATTCATCGACTAAACGACCGGCGTCGGACCGCTTCCACAATCGAACGCCGACCCATTCCCTTATCCGTCAAGACACGACTCGGCTATGACGCCGTCATTGTGGACAGTTGGATCGAGCATCTGCTGCTCGAGCGTCCGGCCGTGATCTCGCTGCACGGACGGACGTTGCAACAGATGTATCGGGGAGAGGCCGACTGGCATGCCATTGCACGGGCTGCCGACGTGGTGCGGGGCACCGATACGCTGCTGTTCGGAAACGGCGATGTGCAGAGTCTCGCGGAGGCGGTACGTCGGATTCGGGAGACGGGAGTGGACGGGGTGCTGATCGGCCGGGCCGCCTTGGGAGCGCCGTGGTTCTTCTGCGAGAAGGAGGCGGCCCGTCGCGCAAGCCGCGCGATCGACGCCGATCCTGAGTCCGCGCAGCAGCCGTGGACTCCCGCTCTCCCTGTGCGGTTCGACATCATGCTCGAGCATGCCAGATGCTTCGAACGGCGGTGGGGCACAGATCGCTTCCGACGAATGCGCAAACATCTCGGGTGGTATTGTAAGGGGTTTCCCCGCGCCGCCGCGCTCAGAGCCGCCATGTTCCAAGTCTCTTCCGTCGCCGATGTCGAAGCTGCCCTCGCGGCCTATCACGCTCGAACCCTTGCCGCTCGGTCCTGCAGTCTTGACGTTCTCGCCGACGAGACCGCGGTCGAAGACCCGGCTTCTCTGGCTTCCCGATGCGGGTAGTCCTCGCATCCACCTCACCCAGACGCCGCACGTTGCTTGCCGTGTTGGGCCTGACCTTCGAGGTTCGACATCCCGTCTGCGACGAGCGAATCATCGCCGGCCGAACGGCGCAGGAGCTGGCCTCCTCCTTCGCGCAGCAGAAGGCGCACTCCGTTGCCGCGGTCGATCCGGAAGCCGTCGTCATCGGGAGCGATACGCTGATCGAGTTGGAGGGGACGGTACTCGGCAAGCCGGTAGACTTGGACGATGCGCGCCGCACACTGCGTACTTTGGCGGGACGCAGGCATCAGGTGCACACCGCCGTGGCGGTCGTAGCTCTGAGGCGAGCGTTCGACAAGACGCGGCTCGCCACAGCACAGATCCACATGAAACCATACGATGCGCGGGCGCATGACCGGTATCTGGCCACAGGCGACAGTTTGGGCAAGGCCGGCGCCTATTCCATTCAGGGCGCGGGCAGAGATCTGATCGAATCGCTCAACGGCGATTTCACTACGGTGGTTGGGCTTCCGCTGCGCCTGCTCCACCGTCTATTGACGCAGGCCGGCGTGTTTGTCCCAGCGGAGATCGAGCAAGTGTATCGGCAGAAGCCTTACGAAAACTGGGCGAAGATGTCGCCCGAGTAGGTGGACGACTGCGCCTATGTGTTGCGCCCGGATTGCAAAGGCAGAAGGCTTTCCGTACAATGCCGGCTCTTATTCGCTATAGTTTGTGGAGGGTCTCATGGCAGCTCGAGGATGGGGAGAGGGACTGAAACTGACCGCTTTCGCCTGCATGATCCTGGTCGGCGCCGCACCGGCCTGGTCCATCGACGTGAAACTCTCGATGGAGGAGGCTCAAAGGGCTCTCGAAGCGGGCCGCACACCCATGGACAAGGCGAACTCCCCTGAGGAAGTCAAGAAAGTACTCCAGCAGGCGTCAACAGCGACACGGGTCGGGGCCGATCCGGAAAAGGACCCCTGCGGGGCAAGCGCGGTGCTTCGGACGAAGCGGTATCGGCTGGAAGCGTTCGGCCGCCAAGAGGCATCGGAATCGAAGAAGCGAAAAACGGAGATCCGCATGCCGGAGGAGTTCATCAAGAAGGTCGTCGACATGCCGAATATGGAAGTCGAAGTGCAGCTATGCGGCGATGACGAGTACTTCGCCGAAGACGCGACCATTGAACTTCAGCAGGGCTCCAAACGGATTAAGCCCGTTCTTCCGGTCGGCAAGGCCGATCGCGGGAGAAAGAACGAAGGCAACGGGCCGGCCTATCGGGCACGGTTCACCGCGGTGTTTTCTTACGAGAGTTTTGATCCCACTGCCGCTTCGGTGTTCGTCGTCAATCTTCAAGACGGCAAAGAAGCGAAAATCAACGCGGACTTCTCCAAGGTCAAGTAGTTCGGGCCTGCCGGTTCAGCCGGGTACTTCAGATCCATCGCAAGCCCCCTCGGCGTCCGATGCTTTCCTGCGATGCCCCGGGGTACTACCTACTTCTCGGACCACATCGAGTCCGATAGGACTCCGAGAACGATCGCTTTCGACTCTTCGTCTCGCTAGCCCAGACGCGGCGGGGTTTCCATTGATCCCCGATGCGCAGGGGTTCTGAAACCAATCAACGAGAAGCATCCCAGATCAAGACCGGCCGGCCGGAATGGATTCAGAAGACGTCGATGGCCACCGGCTGAAGGAAATCTCGTACGGACACCACACCGACGATGGCACCTGCCTTCGTCAGGCCCAGATGGCGGGTGCGGTGCTTGTTCATCACCTCCGCTGCCTCCGTAATCGGCTGGCGCGCCTCAATGCCCAGCACAGGACTGCTCACGATCGATTCGACCGGAGTGAAGTATGCAATCCGCTCGGACCCGAGGAACTTCCTTACGATGTCCGATTCGGTCACGATGCCGACGATCCGAACTCTGTGAGAGACGAGAACGCTACCCGCGTTGCAGGCCTTTATCAGCTTGGCCGATTCAACGACAGAGGTGCCCGTGTCAACGGTGGCGAGATCCTGTTTCATCAACTGTCCGACGGGCACCATCGTTGAGTGCCTCCTTGGTGACCATGATGATTGATCATGTGATTGGCCTGAGGTATAGCTCGAGACTGTTGCCGCGTGATGGTGCGTCAATTACGCAAGCGTATATCATCGAGGGTCAATCTGTTATCTGGAGGTCCTGGAGCCGGATCCTGAACCGTAGGCATCCTGCGTGAGGAAAGTACTCAGGTTTCTGGGTGGAACTGCAATTAGGACGCCCATCGCTACGGATCAATTAACCTTCCGTTGGCCCAGGCTTTACTCGGATGTAACCCTCGTGTGCGACGCTTGTCATATACGAACGGTGAACTACCTCGGCCAGACTCGGTGGGACAAGAAGGAGGAGAATGGAGAACGGACTGATCTCGAAACTGAAAGTTTTAGGGCGGGAGGCGGGCCTGCTGGGGCTTCACGGGCTGGTCGTGGTACTGAGTGCCGGCATTGCTTGGTCGCTGCCGAACATTGCGCGGCAGTTCTTGACGTTCTGGTCGCGCGTCGAACACGAGCAGGTGCTGCTGTTGATTGTCGAGGTCGGCGTGGCGCTGTTCCTGATCGCCGTGTCCAGCTATCTTTGGCAGGCTGTTCAAGACCGGCGTCAGGCGGTGATGGCCAGGGGAGCGGGTCTCGTCTCGTTCTTTCCGCTGCACGATCCCGCTGCCGCCCGCGCGATCTGGAAGCTCAAGAGGCAGCAGAGCTTGGGAAGAACCGCGTTGGCGATCGGCGTGACCGGCCACGGTACGGTGATCGACGACAAGGCGGAGATTCACGCCGTGCTCGAGACCTGTCTGGAAGCAAAACTGATTCTGCTGAATCCGTTTTCCGAGGAGGCCTCGCGTCGCGCCCGGTCACTCCCGCATCTGGACGTTACGCCGGTGCGATTTCGGGATGAACTGACGGAAACAATCGCGCTGATCAAGCGATTTCGCGCGAACGGGAAAGTCATCCGTCTGAAGCTCTATTCGGATCGGCCGCACCTTCGGATGATCATTCTCGGCGATTACTTGTGGCTCCAGCACTATCACACAGGACTCGACGTCCGATGGATGCCCGAATACGTGTTCCAGCACAAGATGGATCACCATGGACTCTATACGCTGTTTTATCAATACTTTACCAAGCGGTGGGAAAATCAGGATATCCCCGAGTATGATTTTCAGACGGACGAATTGGTCCATCGCGCGCGCAACGGCAGGGAATTGCGCCGCGAGACTTTTGACCTGGGGCGACGTGAGCTGGACGAAGTTCGGGAGTTGGTCGCTGCAGAGCCCTGCCCATAATTGGCTTGCCTGCTTCCTCCTCGTTCCAATGCATCGATCGGCATGACATTCCGGACGGCGGGACAATCGCGCAATTCCGTGGAAGCCTCGCCGCGAGGTCGGCCGATCGGAGCGGGCCGGAAGCTGCTTGACTGAGTCGCGCCCGGGAAGTGTATAAGGGGCGTATGACCCGGATCGAGTCGATCGTCATCGGACTCCTGCTGTGTTGGGTATTGGTGGCTGCCGGACAGGCGGGCGCGCAACGGAATGAAATGCCGGCTGGTTATCCGCAGACGCTTGAGCGGGATCTTCAGGTGCTGCTCGAACGGGTGCGCGAAGGCAAGCCGTCCCCCTCGTTGCTTGTGAAGCTGGCGGAAGCATATTTCGATCTCGCGGACGATTTGCTGACGGATGAGGCAAAGCGTCTGGCGGCCTATGACGCCGGTGCCGATGCGGCCAAGCAGGCCTTTGAGATGGACGATCGACTCGCGGATGCACATTTTTTTCATGCCTTGAACATCGGGAGCGCTGCACGTCTCCGAGGCGTGACGAACGCGGCCTTTGCCGTGAAAGAGATCAAGTATTGCGCGCAGCGCGCCATTGAGCTCGAGCCTCAGCATTCTCAAGCGTTACAGATGATGGGCGGGCTGTTGATGGAAATTCCTTGGGTACTGGGGGGAAGCGACAAGAAGGCCCAAGACTATCTGGAACGGTCGGTGGCGGCCGACGGGAATTTCGCCAATGCGCGCATCATGCTGGCGAAATTGTACCTCAAGCAGGGTCGGCGGGAAGAGGCGAAAAAGCAGCTGGAGACCGTCGTACACTTCGACCGGCCGCACTACCGCTATACTTGGGAGCGCAAGTACAAGCCTGACGCGGAACGGATGCTCAGAGAACTGGGAAGCTCATGAGGAGCGGGGTTGGCTCATGCCGCGGCCCAATCGTCATTGGATCAGCTCCCGCACGATGCCTTGTTGGTCGTATCGGATCTGCAATTCCGTTTGCGGACGATGGTGTGGGCCGGTGCCTTTGCCGAACCTCGGATCGACCGTCTGACTCTGAGTCGTCATCGTCTCCAGCGGTCCGGTTTGAACGGTCGGCACACTGACCGTCGGTTTCGGCGGAGGCGAAGCGCTCGGTCGATACGTCGCGATTTCTCCGTCGGGCAATAGTTGCTCAAAATCCGGTCCTCCGTACCGTTTGAGCACGTCGGCTTTGGTGGTCGTGCCGATCTCGATGTCGCTTGTCTGCTTGTGTCGCCCGGAAGAGTCTCCCGCACATCCTCCAACAAGGAGCAGGCAGGCGATTGCGATGCGCGGCAGTGCATGACGGAGCGGGGGCATATCTGAGAGATGGTCATCGATTAGTCTTCTTGTGGAGCGGACAAAGATCAGGTGCACATCAAGGTTTGCTGATGGGAACGAACGACACCGCGATGGAAACGGCGATCAGCACGATGATGATCCATTCCAGCAATTCCATTCGCCGCGTGCCGGCTCGATCCGACATCTTGCCGTAGATGCTTTCCAGCGTGTCCAGTTTCCGCAGGATGCTCTTGTCCCAGTCTTCCAAGTGGAAGCGCTGAGAGGCCAGGCGATAGACCCGCGCGAGATACTGGTCCCCCAGCAACTTCAGGGTATTGGTGACGCGCTCGAAGAGGAGGGCCCCGTCGACCTGAAGCTGGGCGATGAGGGTGGTGTCCTTGTCGTAGGATCCCGGGAGGGACAAGATTCTCGGCTTGCGGGAAAGCGCCTCGTACCCCTGATCGAGAGACTGGTCGAGCTGTTCGTCCAGTATCCGCATCTCCAGCAACTCGACATTCGCGAACTCCAACACGGCTCGCACGTCGTCCATATCCTTTCCGAACAGCACGGCCGCATGCCAATCGATCAGCGCGGCGTCGTCGGTTCCGAATGAGATGCAGCAGGACACGGCATCGCGAATCTCCTGATCCGACAGAGGGGTGCGCTCTCCGCGAAGGATGTGGGCCAATTCAGCTTCCCCGCGCACCCATAAGGGAATGTCCTGGCAAGGGGTGCACGAATTGATTTCGAAGATAAGATAGTCTTCCACTTCGGCGGCGATCTTCGGCCGTTCGACGGATGCGTGAATGGTCTGAATGAGTTGTTCGACCCGCGCTCGGGACTCCATCAACAGTTGCTCATGCTCGTAGAGCGTCTCGCTCAGTTCGAGCAAGTTGTCGAGCGGCCCGTCCAAGGCGAATCGATAGGTAATCGTGACGGCTCCGAAATCGTAGGCCATGACTTCGACCGTCGGGCTCGATGAATAGGTGGCGACGGTCAAGGAACCGGCTTCCTGCATCAGCCGCAAAGGAGCCGGACGATATTCAAAGTATTGCGGCGCTCTGGCCTTGTGGCGCAGGCGCCCGCGCTCGGTGCTGGCTGTAATGCGACGATCGGCTTCCTCTAGGTTGATGGAAGCGCCGATGTCGTAGGCAAAGATGGCGTAGCAGGTCCCCTTGGTCACGACGAGTGTCGATACATCCATGGTTCCCATTCACGTTGCTCCTCGGCAGGCAACTCATTATATCAAAGGTTCTCGACACGATCGCGTGAATGGACGACGTAAGATCAACAGGCCGAGACATTGTTGTGTCAAGATCTGCCCGCTCAACCTGGATTCGCACGCCTCGGTTCCTCACACGACGTTCCCGGCTTTTGTACATCGGCCGCCGGTAATCCGCATGAAGCTGACGGCTTTCTGGATATTTACGAGACTAGAGGGGAACTTCGGTCAGACGCAGCGAATAGAGGTATTGATAGAGTCCCTTGCGCTCCATCAATTCGTGATGGGTGCCGGTTTCGACCAGGGCCCCTTTGTTGAGCACCACAATACGATCAGCCCGTTGGACCGTGGTCAGGCGGTGCGCGACGACGAACGTCGTGCGGCCCGTCATCAGCCGTTCCAGCGCTTCCTGGACCAAGCGTTCGGATTCGCTGTCGAGGGATGATGTCGCTTCATCCAGCAGCAGTACACGAGGGTTTTTGAGAATCGCCCTCGCGATGGCGATCCGCTGCCGTTGCCCGCCTGATAGGTTGACGCCTTTCTCGCCGACCTGGGTCTGATACGAGTCCGGAAGGCCGACGATGAAATCATGGGCATGGGCGGCGCGACTGGCGGCCTGGACGGACTCGTCGTCGGCTTGCGGATTGCCATAGCGGATATTGTCGAGGATCGTCCCTCCGAACAGGACCGTTTCCTGCGGGACTAAGGACACCTGCCGATACCAGCTCTCCAATGTGATGTCCCGGAGGTCCTGTCCATCGACTGTGATCCGACCTTCGGCCGGATCGTAGAACCGATGGATCAGGTTGATGAGGGTGGTCTTTCCCGCCCCTGTGGGTCCGACGATCGCAATCAATTGTCCGGGCTGGGCCTCGAAGGACAAATCTGTTAATACCGGCTGCCGAACATCATAAGAAAATCCAACCTGCTCGATACGGAGATGTCCTGAGACGGAATCGATGGGACGTGCGGCCGGTGCATCGTCAATGTCCGGACGCGCATCCAGAATTTCAAAGACGCGTTGCGTGGCGCCCTGCGCTTCACGAATTTGTCCGAAGACTCTGGCGGCCGAGCTGAACGGGCCGATCAGGATACCTGCGAACAGGACGAAGGCAAACAGTTCACCCGGAGACACCGATCCGTCGATCACCTGTCTGCCTCCGTACCACAGCACGGCGGCCGCTGCGGAGAAGGTAAGGAGGCTGATGACCGGAATGAAGACGGCCATGATGCCCGCGCGCCGCATACCAAGGGACAGATTTCGTTCAATTTGCGCAGAGAATCGTCGCTCCTCCCTGTCGGTCTGTACGAAGGACTTCACGATGCGGATGCCGGAGATGACTTCTTCCGTCAGCGTACTCAAGGCCGCGGTATGATCTTGGATCGACATAGAAAGCGATTTGAGCTTGCGGCCGAAGAACCGTGCCGCGAAGACCAGCAGCGGCAGGAGGATCAAGATCAACAAACACAGTCGCCAGTTCATCACGAGGAGGAAGACGATGCCACCCACAAAGGTGACGAACTGTTTGGCGGTGTCGATGGGCGTTTCTGTGGCGATGGATTGCATGAGCGTGACGTCGTTCATGAGCCGCGACAAGAGTTCGCCGGTTCGGCGACGGGCGAAGAACGCAACGGAAAGCGTCTGAAGGTGTGCGAAGACATGGATCCGAAAGTCGGCTACGATCCGTTGAGACACCCACGCAGTCAAATAGCTGTGCCCCATTGAACAGAACCCTTGGATGAGCACAAGCCCCAGAAACGCCCCGATCAATTCCGTCATGCGCGAAGAGTCGTGGCGGACGGTAATCACGTCCCAGAGGTTTCCGGCCAGCCGGAGCAAGGCCAGATTGATCGCGGCTACGACCATGACCAGCAGGCCTGCGGCGATCATGCGAGAGATGTACGGTTTGAGGAAGGGGAACAGTCTGCCGAACGTAGGCATGGCGTCGCCGGGTCTCAGTGACGGGACACTACGGGTGTGGAGCGTCCGCCGCAATGGGCGGACATGGACGTGCCGACGAATACGAGAAGCTGAACGTCAGATTTGTGCGATGGATTCGATGAGATTCTTATTGACGGCCACAAATTCAGAGCGATCCTTGTCGTTGATGACGACATCGGTGAGATTGATAAAGAGGCGCTGCTCTTCGTTGATCGCATCGGAAACCCGATGCCGCATCGGGGGAATGAGAAAGTCCCCGACGTACACACAGGTGACCGTGCGAACGCGGATGCGAACTTTCTTGCCTTCCGGCACGCCGTCCTCCTCCCGGCCCGTTGGGTGGGGTTAGCTCTTGCGACGAAGGAATTTTTGACGCCGGCGCAGTTTCTTGTACTTGTGCTTGCGCATTTTCTTTCGGCGTTTCTTGAGCACACTAGCCATGCGGTTCCTCTCCTCCGCGGCGGAGTCTAAGGGCTTTGGTCCGAAAATGCAAGCTGTTGAGTCATCGGCTTGACCGCTTGTGCGACCGATTTCTATACTGCATGCACGATGACGGTGGCTCGAAACATTCGACGTGTGGCGGTATTTGCTCTGGCATCGGTTCTTGTGGGGGGCGGATGCGGCGGCAAATCGATGCAATATCCGGAGGACCATGAGCGGTACCTTCGCATTGACAAAGCTATAGAATCGCTTCGCGTGGCCTACGTGAAAAAGGACAGCTCGGCGATGGCCTCGTTGATGGTGCCGACCGATCAATTGGAGCTGCTCCAACGGGAAGCAGAGAATGATTTTGAAACGTTTCACAGTATCTTCCTGGAGTTCAGAGTGGAGCGGATCATGATCGAAGGAGATGATATCGACGTCCATGTCCATTGGCAGGGGGTGTGGAAAAGAAATGCCGAAGATCCCGGACAGCGACAGCGGGGTCACACTCGTCTGCAATGGGTCGGGACGAAAGCCGTGCTTCTTCGGGGCGTTCAGGGCGATTCTCCGTTCGGCATGAGCCAGCGTCAAGCCGGCGCAGAATCCGCCGTACCATCGAAGAAGTGACGCATGCGACGCCCGGCGCCCACTCCATCACCATCAGCTGATTTTCTCGTCATTGGCAGCGGAGTCGCCGGCCTTCGCGCGGCCTTGGAATTGAGCCGAGCCGGTCGTGTTCTGATGCTGACGAAAGGCCATCCCCTCCAAAGCAGCTCGATCCACGCACAAGGAGGGGTGGCTGTCGCCATGAGCGAGGAGGACGATGTCTCCATCCATCTGACCGACACGCTGAAGGCCGGCCACGGTCTCTGCCGAAAAGAGGCGGTGCGCGTGCTGGTTGAGGAAGGCCCGCATCGAATTCAGGAACTCATCGAATGGGGGGCGAACTTCGATAAGACGGGAGAGAAGTTCGCATTTGCCCGGGAAGCGGCTCACAGCCGGAATCGGATTCTACGCGCTCAGGGGGACGCGACCGGCAACGAAATGGTGCGGGTCCTGATGGCCGAGTCCGTCAGGCATCCGCGGATTTGTCGGCTGGACTATCACTTTACCGTGGATCTGGTGATCGAAGACGGTCGGTGTTGCGGTGCGCTGGTGCTGGACGAGCATTCGGGGCGTCGGCTCCTCATGCCGGCTAGGGCGGTTGTGTTGACGACCGGCGGGGCCGGTCAGGTCTATGCCCGTACGACCAATCCGCCCAATGCAACCGGTGACGGGATGGCCATGGCCCTGCGTGCGGGTGCAGTCCTACAGGACATGGAATTTGTGCAATTCCATCCGACGGCCCTGTACCTTCCTTCCAGCCCTCCGTTCTTGCTGTCGGAAGCCATGCGCGGAGAAGGCGGCCTGCTGCGCAACACGAAGGGTGAACTCTTCATGCATCGCTATCATCCAATGGGAGCATTGGCGCCCAGGGACATCGTGTCCCGCGCTATTTGGGCGGAGATGGCTGCGACAAAGGCCCGGCATGTCTATCTGGACGTCACCCAGTTGGGCGCGGACTTTATCCGGCGTCGTTTCCCCACGATATACGCGACCTGTCTTCGGCATGACATCGACATCACCGAGGAATGGATACCCGTCTCTCCAAGCGCGCACTATATGATGGGAGGGGTTTGGACCGATGCGAACGGCGCCACTTCGGTGCCGGGACTTTTTGCCGCGGGTGAAGTCGCCTGCAGCGGAGTTCACGGGGCCAATCGCCTAGCCAGTAATTCATTGCTTGAGGGGTTGGTATTCGGCGCACGTGCCGCAACGGCCGCCGTGAGTTACGGCGATCGGCACAACATCCCGTCTCTGAGCGCCCATGACACCGCACTGAAAACTGAGCACTACGGATCGGTCGAGGACGCCGAGAAGCTTCGCAGTTCGCTCAGGAGAACAATGTGGGGACAAGTCGGGGTGATCCGCTCGGGAGAATCTCTCATCCGAGCTTGTGCCCAACTGTCGCGATGGGCCCAGATGATGGGACAACCGTTGGGGAGCCGGGCTTCATTGGAAGTGAAAAATATGGTCCAGGTCGCCCAGTGTATCGCCGAAGCGGCGCTGTGGAGGGAAAACAGCATCGGAGCCCACTACCGGTCAGATTTTTCCCAGGCGAGGCGAGCCGGCTGGCAACAGCACAGCTGCCTGTCGATTACTGAGGGAATCAGCGGGAAGCAGGCTCGAAAGTCGCGGGGTCTGCTGCTGAGCTCAGTGGGGAGGACCGGTGGATCGGGCGTTCCGTGATGACGCCGTCGCGCACAAGAAACGTTCGATAATACCTCAGCACCTTTCGAACATATTGTCTGGTTTCGTCGATCGGGGGCAGTGCCTGATACCGTTCCACGACGCTCTCGCCCGCATTGTAGGCGGCTAGCGCAAGGGGAAGGTCTCCGTGAAACCGGTCGAGTAGTTGCCGAAGATACTTGGTGCCTCCTGCGACATTCTCTTCAGGATCGTAGAGGTCTCGGACGTCCAGCCGTACGGCGGTTTGAGGCATCAATTGCATGAGCCCGACGGCTCCCGCCCGAGACACTGCCCGGGGATCGAAATTCGACTCCGCCTTGATGACCGCCCGGATCAGTGCAGGATGTAGGTGATGCTGAGATGAGTGGCGCCGAATGAGCGGTTCCAGATCGCGTTCAGAGAGCGCGGTGTGAAACTGTGCCGAATCGATCTCCACCCGACGGTAGCGGGAGTCCGATGGGACGTTGGTGAGCGAGATGGACCCATTGGGACTGACGTATTGATAGATTTCGGCGGAGGCGTGGCTTGGAGCCAGCAGTGCCACCGAAGCGCAGCCGGCCAGTACCGTCCCGGCGATCCGGAACCGCCTGGGGTTTCTGGACTGTTCGTGATCGGAGTGATTCATGGTATGCCCATAAACGATAGCAGCCTCGACTTGTCTGTCAAGAAAATGCAGAACGCATGCCTGGGAATGTCGGCCGGTTCGGCAGACGGAACAAGAGGATAGGGCATGACCCGCGATTACGCTTCCAAGAATCGCGGTCGATTGGCGACAAAAAGTTGATGCAGTCGGTGGGTGAGGAGACCCGGTTTTCCCGTTCCCAGCGGGCGTCGATTCAAGCTGGTGACCGGCATCACTTCCATGGTGGTATTGGTCAGGAAACATTCATCGGATTGAAACAGCTGATCGACGGCATAGGTTCCTTCCTCAACCTGAATCCCCTCCTCTTGCGCCAAGGACAGAACAATGCGACGTGTAATGCCGTCAAGGATGCCGCACGCGAGCGACGGCGTGCGGAGACGGCCGTTCGTGACGAAAAAGAGGTTGCTCACCGTACATTCTGCAATCTGGGATTCCCAGTTCAGCAAGAGGCTGTCGAACGCCCCTGCAGCGATGGCTTCACGCTTGGCCAGAATGTTGTTAAGAAAGCTTGTGGATTTGATCTGTGGGTCGAGCGCGCCCGGGTAGTTGCGCCGGGTCTTGGCCACGATCAAATCGACACCCTCTTGATATTTGTGAGGAGGGGGGGGTGAGAGCGGCTTGGTCATGACGATGACGGTTGGCGCAGGACAAAGGGCTGGATCCAATCCGATATCCCCCACGCCGCGCGAGATCGTGATCCGAATATAGGCATCGGTTTTCTCGTTTCCGACGCCATTGCGTTGCATTGCCTCGTTCAACAGCGAGGGCCAATCGCTCTCGGGCACCGGTACGCGCAATCCGATTGCGTCGGCAGAACGTCGCAATCGAGCGAGGTGCTGATCGCGCATGAAGATCTTGTGTTTGTATGACCGGATGGTTTCGTATACACCGTCACCATACAACAGTCCGTGATCGAAGACCGAGATCACCGCATTCGCAGCTTCGACGAATCGATCATTCAAATAGATCCACATCACTGTCCCCGTTCCAATGCAGCAAAAAAGGCTTCCGCTTTGTGCAATGTTTCATCATATTCCAGCGCGGGATTCGAATCCGCGACGATGCCGGCGCCGACCTGCAGATATCCCATGTCTTTGGACAGGACCAACGTGCGGATGATAATGTTGAGGTCCACGGCTCCGTCCCAACCAATGTAGCCGAACGACCCGGTGTACGGCCCGCGGCGGACGGGTTCCAGCTCGTCGATTATTTCCATGCAGCGGATTTTCGGGACACCGGTGATGGTACCGCCAGGGAAGACGGCCCTGATCACGTCGAACGGCGAGACATCCTGTCGAATCCGGCCGCTGATGTTCGACACAATATGACTCACATGGGAATATTGCTCCACTCCCATGAACTCGTCCACGTGGACGCTCCCGAATTCGCAGACGCGACCGAGATCGTTTCGCTCAAGATCGACGAGCATCACATGCTCAGCCCGTTCTTTCTCGGTGCGGAGCAGCTCGTCGACGAGCCGGCGATCTTCCTCCGGATCCCGCCCGCGAGGTCTTGTGCCGGCGATAGGCCTGGTGTCGGCCCGCCCGTCGCGGATTCGAACGAGACGTTCGGGTGAGGCGCTGATCAAGGCCAGGTCCTCGAAACGCAGTAGGCCTGAGAAGGGAGAGGGGTTCACGAGCGAGAGCCGTCGATACAAGGCTTGCTCATACCGGAGCCGCTCCAATGGTGCCCGGTGGCGATCAGGAATGTGAAAGTTGAACCGATGGGATAGATTGGCCTGGTAGATGTCTCCTGCGGCGATGTAACGCTGGCAGCGTTCCACGCGGTCAAGATAGGCATCCCGGGGTTGCTCGGGGACGAAGGAGATGGTCGCAATGACCGGATCCGGCAGCGTCTCCGGCTGCGGTGCGGTGTAATCCGCTTCGCAAGCCGCGATCCTGTCCAATCCTTCGCGAAGGAGCTTGCTCCGGTCCTCGCCGAGAAACCGCTCCGCCGACGGGCAGAATATGATGTGGATTTGGTTCTCGTCATGATCGAGCGCGGTCACCAAGTCATACAGGGCGAACTGCAGGTCGGGGATGAGGAGGCCGGACGGAGCCGTGCCCGGCAACCGCTCCAGACGGCGGGCAAAGTCATAGCTCAGATACCCGACCGCGCCGCCAAAAAATGGAGGCAGTTGCGGCGTCCTCGCGACGTGTGCTCCGGCGAGTTCCTGCCGCAAGAGATGAAAAGGATCCTCCTGTGGGGCGCAACCCCCGGTCTGGTGACTGGAGAAGACGGTCACAGGACTGCTTCCAAGATAGGAGAACCGTCCGGAACCGTGCGGCGGGTCTCCGCTGTCGAGCAGGAACGAAGGCCCGGTCGTCGCGGCCAGGCGGGCGTAGAGGTCTACCGGCTGAACCGGCCGGGACGGCGCGAGTGTCAGCACCAACGGCTGTGGATGGCCGTCCAGGAACGCGGATTTTGAGGGCAGGGAAAGTCTGATCATCGTGCTGGCGGTCTGGCGATCGGGTCAGCGTCCTCACTATACCTCAGCCATCCGGGGCTTTCACAGCACCGGTCGGCTTGACAAGTTCACGGATATTCTGCTTGAATTGCGCGCCCGCCATCGGGAGAGTCCTTACTCAGACAGCTGGTTGAGTACTCGCCTCAGTGGGTCAGCCTAGGCGAACCATGCCCCCTTCACAGGATCCGTTTTATGCGGGGCTCGGCCAGGCCGTTCGTATCGGAACGGAACTGCTCGCTGCGCTGATCGTCGGAGGAGGGCTTGGGTGGGCGGCCGATACCTATCTATGGGGGGCGAGCCCCTGGGGTGTGGTGTGTGGGTTGATTCTGGGCGTCATCGGCGGAATTCGAAATGCCTATCGCTCCGCGCAGCGATGGCCCAAGACATGAACGTTTCATAGGAGAGGTACAAGTAGATTCCATGGAAGAAAGTCCGCTGCATCCTTTCGAGCTCCACAATTTCATTCCGGTCCAGTTTGGGGGGATGGATATTTCGATCAACAAGGCCGTCATCATGATGTGGATGGTGGTGGGCCTGGTTTCCATCTTGATGATCTTGGCCGGTTCCGCCAGGCAACTCGTGCCGGGCAAGTTGCAGAGTCTTGGAGAAATGCTCGTGGATTTTATCCGCGGCATCATTCTCGATACGATGGGAAAAGAGGGGATGAAGTTCTTCCCCCTCATCGCCACCTTGTTTCTGTTCATCCTGTTCTGCAATCTGCTCGGGCTGATTCCGGGCACCTATACCGTCACCAGCCAGATCGTCGTCACGGCGGTGTTCGCCATCACCGTGTACGTTCTCAGCATCTTGATGGGATTGCTCATTCACGGCGTCAAGTTCATTCCCGCAATTCTCGTCCCTCCAGGAACGCCATGGTGGCTCATCCCTTTGATGGTTCCCATCGAGTTCGTCAGCCAGGTCGCAAGGCCGGTGTCTCTGGCCGTGCGGTTGTTTGCCAACATGACGGCGGGCCACACGATTCTCGGGGTCTTGTTCGGGTTGGCGATCAGCGGAGGATTGCTCATCGGTTGGCTGCCCTTTGCGTTTACCATCGCGATGAATGGGTTGGAGGTCGGCATTGCGTTCATCCAGGCCTACATTTTCACCGTATTGACCTGCGTCTACCTGGGGGATGCGTTTCATTTGCACGGAAGTGAGGATCATGCGCACTGACGCGTGTGGCCACAGACAAGGGAGGATCGGGACACAATGGATTCAGCAGCTGCAGCATTGTTGGGTATGGGACTCGCCGCCGCCGGGTTCGCCGGGGCGGGCGTGGGCATTGGGTACATTTTCGGCAAGATGATCGAAGCCGTCGCGCGCCAACCCGAAGCAGAAGGCCGCGTCGGAAAGTACATGTGGATCGGATTCGCGTTGGTCGAGGCCATCGCCCTGTACGGCCTCGTCATCGCCTTCATCATAATGGGTCTGCGCAAATAACAGTGCTGAGGAACGAGTGCTCAGTGCTGAGAAGCCTACTCAGCACTCAGGACTCAGCGCATAGCACGTGGGTTAGAACATGCCGCAGTTTGAGTCTCATTTCTTCTCGTCGCTGATTTTCTGGGAGGTCGTCTCTTTCGCGATCCTCTTCTTCATTTTGTACAAGTTCGCCTTTCCCGGCATCCTTGCGGTGTTGGAGGAACGAGAGAAGAAGATCCGTGACAGCCTGGACCAGGCGGAACGGCATCGCGCGGAGGCCGAGCGGAAGCTCAAGGACTATGAGGCTAAGCTCGGCGCGGCCTCCAAAGAAGCCGAAGGTATTCTCGCTATGGCAAAGGAGCGGGCGCAGCGGTTGCTCGATGAAAACGAGCAGCGGCTGATGCAGGAGGCCGAGCGGATCAAGGGCGATGCGACTCGCGAAATCGAACACGAACGCCGAAAGGCGATTCAGGAGATCCGAACGCAAACGACCGATATCGCGTTAATGGTGGCTGAAAAGGTTGTCCAGCGAAGCCTCAATGACACCGACCATCGGCGTCTGGCGGATGAAGCCTTGGACGCCCTTGCCAAGGCTGCTGCGAAATAGCTCGATCGGAGGTCAGCCGAGGCTCACTCCCCCCGATCGATATCCTTCCACATCCAGACAGATAAACCGAAAGCCGGTCTCTCGCAAGCGGGCGCCGATACGCGTGCGAAGCTCCAGATCAAGGAATCTCGCGAATTCTTCCGCTCCCACTTCAAGACGGGCGATCTCGCCATGATCCCGGACGCGAACCTTCCGAAACCCCTCCGCTGAAAGAATGGCTTCGGCCCGCTCGACGCGGGCGAGTTTCTCGACCGTAATGTGAGTGCCGCGAGGAATTCTCGAGGAAAGGCAGGCCGCCGCCGGTTTATCCCAGGTCGAGAGCCCTAGACGTTGAGCGAGGGCTCGGACGTCGGCTTTGGAAAGTTCCGCCTCGACAAGCGGGCTGCGAACCTGCCATTGGCGGGCGGCTGTAAGCCCGGGTCGATCGTCTCCCAGGTCGTCGAGATTTGTTCCATCCGCGACCCAACGCGAGGCGCGCAGCTCCTTCAGGCCGTCCATCAGCCGGTACAAGTCGGTCTTGCAATGAAAGCAGCGGGCCGAGTCGTTCTGCACGAAAGCCGGAATGGTCAATTGGTCGGTGCGGACAATTTCGTGACGCGCTCCGATCTCTCGGGCCACCCGAGTGGCGGTTTCAAGTTCGAGAAGGGGAAAAGTCGGAGAGACAGCCGTGACGCCGAGCGCCCGACTCCCCAGTTCGTCGTTTCCGACTTTCAACACAAGCGTGCTGTCGATTCCTCCCGAGAATGCCACGAGAACGGACTGCATGTCCGACAGGACGCTGCGGAGGCGGGCAAGCTTGCTGGTAAGAGTATCCGGTGTCATGGTCGTTCACGTTGGGGATCGCCGGGCAACCGTGGCCGGGTCGAATCAATGTTTCACTTTGGACTTGGCGAGATTGCCGACGACCACCAGGGCATATCGTTGCGGATCCAAGTACTGTTTGGCGACCCGCTGGACGTCCTCCTTGGTCACGCGCTCGATCCACCTGGGATACTGCGAGAAATACTCGAAGCCCAAACCGTAGAATTCCACCTGCGCCAGCACCTGCGCCAGCTTGGCGGTGGAATCCAGGCGAAGAGGGAAGCTGCCGGCGAGAAACGATTTAGCCTCGGCCAGCTCTTGATCGGAGACAGGAGCGTCACGAATGCCCCTCATTTCCGCAAGGACTCCTGTGATGGCCTGGTTGGTGGTTTCACTTCGCGTCTGGAGGCTGATCCAGAAGGAGCCCGGCATGAGCCGCGCATCGAAATGGCTCATGATTCCGTAGGCCAATCCCTGCTTGTCCCGGATCGAATCCATCAGGCGGGAGGAGAAGCCCCCGGCTCCGAGGATGTAGTTCATGACGCTGACGGCATAGAAGTCCGGATTCGTACGGTTGATCCCGCTGTGTCCCAACACGATGCTCGACTGTGTGAGATCCTTCTCAATCAGCTGCACGGTTTTTTTATCAAGGACACCGGGCTTTCGGATGTTCCGAGCAGGCCCCGGCGACTTTTTCCAACCTCCGAAATAGGTTTGCACCAGTCCCGTGACCTGGTCGACGGTGACATCTCCAACGACGGTGAGGATGACTTGTCCCGGAACATACTCTTTGGCATAGAAGGCGGCGACATCCGCAACGGTGATCTTGCCGAGAGTCTCCTCCGTTCCGTTCAGCGGCCAACGGTACGGATGTCCGTGGAAGACCAATTGGTTGAACGCTTTCATCGCGACATGGCCGGGGTCGTCGTTGTCGCTGGCCATCTCCCCGAGAATCTGGGTGCGAATGCGTTCGAACTCCTGCTTATGGAACGCCGGATGTTGGAGCATGTCGGCGAGCAAGGTGAACCCTAGATCCACGTCCTTCTTCAGGATCCTTGCTGAGGCCGTCGTGAAATCCTCGGAGGCCCTCACCTCCAACGATCCGCCGACGAAGTCGATCTGTTCGGCGATCTGTTTCGAGGTACGGCTGGTCGTGCCCTCGTCGAGCAGACTTGCCACGAGATTGGCCAGCCCCGCTTTGTCCGGCGGATCCTGCGCCGATCCGGTCTTGATCAGCGAATGGATTTCAACGATCGGCAGAAAATGTTGTTCGAGGACCAGCACGGTCATGCCGTTCGGTGCGACAAATCTCATCGGAACGATGTCGGCCGCCGATAGGGAGGAAGGAGCGAAGACGACCAGGCAACCCCAAAGTCCGAGCCCGATCCAATGCTTCATCCCCATCGGTAGTGCTCCGCCCGCTGTGCTCAAGATTTTCCCGGCTGCGCGGCAGCTGGGGCCGGTTCAGGTTGTTTCGGAGGCACGGGAATCAGTGTGCCGACGGTTCGGGCATCGTCTATCAAATACTGCCGAGCGACTCGCTGCACATCCTTGGCCGTGACGGCGGCGATGCGCTCCAGGAATTGATCGACTCGTTTCCACCCTGCGCCTATCGATTCGGACTGGCCCAACAGCATCGCGTGACGGAAGTTCGAATCCTGTTCGAATACGTGCATCGCTTCAACCTGGTTCTTGGCCCGTTGTAGTTCCTGGTCGGTGGGAGGCTCGTTCTGGAGTCGGCGAATTTCCCTGTTCAGCGCGTCCTCAGCCTGTTCCACTTTCTGCCCGGGACTGACCAGCGAATAAAAATAGAAGAGACCAGGATCCGTCTGCATCAAACTGTATTCCGCTCCGACGGCAATCGCGAGTTTTTGGTCGTATACGAGGCTTTGGTAGAGTCGCGAACTCTTCCCGCGGGAGAGAATCGATTCCAGGATGTCCAACGCGTACGAATCCTCACTGGCGAAATTCGGAACGCGGAACCCCATCATGACGAAAGGCACCTGCGCCTCGCGCTTGAGCAGAAACCGGCGCTCGCCGCGCTGCTCTCCTTCCATGGTCAGAACCGGCTTGGGCTCGGGCCCACGGGGAATAGGCTCAAACAATTGCTTGATCGTGGGGAGGAGGCTTTCGGCTTTCACGTCGCCGACCACCAGCAACGTGGCGTTGTTGGGCGAGTAATAGGTGTCATAATGTCGCTGTAGATCTTCGAGGGTCATGGCATCCAGATCACCGAACCAGCCGATCACCGGCCAGTGGTAGGGATGACTCATATAAGCTTGGGCGAAGAGGGCTTCAACCAGCGCGCCCTGCGGGTCGTCTTCGGTACGGAGCCGGCGCTCTTCTTTTACGACCTCGCGTTCGGTTTTCAATTCGTTCTGATCCAGAACAAGGCCCTGCATCCGGTCCGCTTCCAGCTCTAGCGCAAGGCCCACACGGTCGGCTGCGAGATTTTCGAAGTAGGCGGTAAAGTCTTGGCTGGTGAAGGCGTTGTCCATTCCGCCATTCTTTCGGATCAGACGGGAAAACGATCCGTTGGGGTACTTGTTGGTGCCCTTGAACATCATGTGTTCGAGCATGTGAGACAATCCCGCCCGTCCCATGACCTCGTTGCGTGAGCCGACCTTGTACCAGACCTGCACGGTCGCGACCGGAGCTTTGGGAACTTCGACGATCAGGACTTTCATCCCGTTCGAGAGGAGAAATTCAAGGGGATCGCTGGCCTGAGCAGGCGGCACCGCCACGAAGGCAACCACCACGAGCAGCAACCATGTTGTGAGATGCTGGGAAAGTTGGACGATCATGATTTGGCGAGCGGAACGAACCTCTGCATGCTAACAACGCGATTCAATTTGTGTCAAGGCGGGCTCCCTGTCAGGGGGCCAGACATTGCCGAGTTGGCCGCATGCGCCGAGCACGTCGCGGCCTCGACTCTTGCGGATGAAGACGTCGACTCCTCCCTGCTTCAGGACGGACTGAAATTCCAGCACCGCGCCGTCGACCGGTCGGCGGAATGCGCTCCCAGGAAATTCGTTGAACGGGATCAGGTTGATCTTGTGGCGCAGGCCGCGGAGCAGCTTCGTGAGTCGCCGGGCATCCTCAATCTGGTCATTGACCCCGGCCAGCAGCACATACTCAAACGTCAGTACGCGGCCAGGACGTAATGGATAGCGGCGACAGGCCGCCAGGAGTGACCGAAGGGACGCGATACCATTTGCTGCGGGCATCAACCGGTTGCGTTGCCCCTCCGTGCTGGCATTCAAGGATATGGCCAGGTTGACGCCGAGGGGCGCCATGTCTTTGAGGCGCGAGGCGAGTCCGGCGGTCGAAACCGTAATCCGTCTTGGCGAAAATCCCAATCCCCATGTTCGATTGGTCAGTCGCGCAAGGGCATCGGCCAGACTGTCGAAGTTCGCCAGGGGTTCTCCCATGCCCATGAAGACGAGATTCGTGATTCGTTCGCTCGCTCCAAGCTGATCCTGCGCCGTCAGAACTTGGTCGAGTATCTCGTCGACCTTCAGGTTTCGTTGCAGGCCCATCGTTCCCGTCAGGCAGAAACCGCAATCCAGCGTGCATCCCACCTGGGTCGAGACGCAGAGGGTCAGTCGAGCTTCATCGGGTATCAACACCGTCTCGACCTGGAGTCCGTCCTCCAGCGTCAGCACCAGTTTTCTGGTGTCATCGACGGAGCGAAATGACGTACAGGCAGCGGCCCGTCGGATGGTCGTTGCCGATTTCAGGATGGACCGATCCGCCCGGCTGAGATCGGTCATCTGGTCCACCGACGTCGCCCGCCGCTGGTACAGCCAACGCAGGATTTGTCCGGCACGGTATTCAGGCCAGGTCAATTTCCCGACCAGTCGTGTCATGCCCTGCTCGTCCAAGGACAGGAGATTCGTCGGGATGAGGTTCGATTCGCGAGTCATGGCTCAGGCTAACATAGGGGGAAAAACCGGAACAAGGCTAAGGCTGTCCGCTCCCAAGGCCCCATTGCTGGTAAGACGGTGAGGACGCTGATATATAGTACAAGCACCGTGAGATGCGGGGATTGCAACGTGTACGATTGTATTCGACCGGATGTGCGCCTCTGTCTCATTCTGCCTGCGATCTGCACCATCCTTGTAGGGTTAGCCCTCGCCCCACAGATTCGTGCGGACGGTGGCTCCCTTGCCGATTCAGGACAGAACGAGGCCTGCGACACCCCGGAAGCCTGTTTTCTATCCGGTGCCCTGCCTAAGGAGCGTCTTGGGAAAAACTTCACGAGAGAACAGGTATTGTCGCTCAAGCTCGAACGGTTGCGTCGATTGATGGAGCGATTTCCGTCGACGATATGGGCCAAGCGCGCCGGGCTGCTGTCCGGAGTGCTGCTCGTCGAACGGAATCCGGCCGTGTCGATCCAGTTTTTGCGCGGGGGACAGCGAGACTTCGCCGTGCTCGACGATTACATTCGGCTTTGGCTGGGGGAGGCCTCGTTGAATCTGGGCGATAGCACGGCTGCGGCCACCATGTTCGAAAGCATTCCCCTTGCGGCTCCCGACTCGAACATCCTGTCGAAGGCGGCCTATCGATCCGGAGAAGCCTGGTATCAGGCATCCGATTGTCAGAGAGCCGCTGAATGGTTTGCCAAGGCCGTCGCCCTTAGCGACAAGGAACCGAATGCTCCGCTTGCGTTTCTTCGCCGCGCAGCCTGTCAAATGCGGGATGGTAATGTGACGGAAGGTCGAGAAACTCTCAGGCAGTTATGGGTGCGCTATCCGGCAAGTCCAGAAGCCAAGGAAGCTGGCGGGCTGCTGGCGACCAATCCCGGCGGGGAACTGTGGGTGCCGCAGTCCGCGGATCGGTTTGCCCGGGCGCAGGCGTTCCTTGCCCAGGCCTTTCATGTCGAGGCCATCGAAGAACTCAAGAAGTTTCTTGCACTGGATCCTCAATCGTCTCGGCGAACCGAAGCGAAGCTCAAGATCGGCATCGCGCAGGTGCGACTCAAACAATATGATCAGGCCCGAGAAAGTTTCCGCGCTTTGCTGAAAGAGGGTGGGCCGGAAACCCAGGAGGCGACCGTCTGGCTGGCCCGTGTATACCTACGCCAAGGTTTGGGAGACAAACTGCAGGAATTGGCCAGGGCGGTTCAGGGGAGTTCCCTGTCCTCGGAACAGAAGGGTCAGGTCGGATTGTTGGTCGGAATCTGGCTGGAGGACCAAAAGCAGTTCGAAGAAGCAATCGCCCGATATCGCGCGGTTGCAAAAGCCGGAGAGCCGGCGACACAACGGGCCGAAGCCCGCTGGCGAATCGGATGGGTTCATTACAGGACTGGTCAGTATCGTGAAGCCTCAGAGACCCTACAGTCCATCGTGGAGCGGCATGACGGGGAGTTCGAACCACAGGCCCTCTATTGGATGGCGCGTGCGGCGGAACAGGGCGGCCCGTCCCAAGCGGCTGAGCTGTACCGGCAGCTGTGCCAGCGGTATGTCTACACGTACTATTGCCAGCTGGCTCGACAGCGTGTAGCCGTTCCTACTACAGATCCGATCGTGCCGGCGGAGGTCGGAGACAATACCCCGCCGGCGAACAGCGAAGAGTCTCCCTCGTCGCCGCCGAACCGGGGCGAGATCGGGCAGCAGAACGCCTATCGACGTGCCCTTGAGCTCAAGACATTGGGACTCGACGCGGATGCTGCCCGAGAAGTCGCTGCATTGACGGACCGGTACGGCAAGGACCCGGATGCGCTCGTTCTGCTGTCTACCATGTTGAACGAGGTCGGCGCCTACCACCATGCTCTACGGTTGGCTCGCGGCCGCTTTCGGGACAAGCTGGAGCGGACAGGCGGCGTACTCTCCCCCGCACTCTGGAGCGTGGCCTATCCCACCGGATTGCTCCCAATGATAAAACTCCAAGGTGCAAAAGGGGTCGATCCCTTTCTAATCGCGGCCATCATTCGCGAGGAAAGTCAATACGATTTGAAAGCTGTATCGCGGGTCGGTGCGATCGGTCTCATGCAGGTGATGCCGGCCACCGCCAACACCGTGGCCCAACGGATCGGTCTTCCTCCGGTCGGACGTGAAGACCTGTTCGATCAAGAAACGAACATTCGAATCGGCGTTCGGTACGTCGAACAGCTGCTTGATCAATTTTCCGGCAATCTGGTCTATACAATTGCCGCCTACAATGCCGGACCGGTGGTCGTCAATTCCTGGCGCGATCAACATGGAACTCACAGTCAAGACGAATTTGTCGAAATGATTCCTTACCAGGAGACCAGGCAGTATGTGAAGCGCGTGCTGCGGAGTTATCGGGAATACATTCGCCTGGCCAGCATCACTGAGGCTCCGGACCTGGAGCGGGTTTCTTGACAAGATCTAGACAAGTTTCTATAGTGCCCCGCAACCTATTGTGGTTTCAGGGGGTACTAAACCGATGGCACTGGATCGACTCGATGCGCTTGAGACTCGCGTCAAGGATCTCGTCAGACTCGTTCATGAATTAAAGAGAAAGAACACATCTCTCGAAGATGAACTCAAATCTCTGCGTGAACGACTGGCCGAACAAAGCGATTCAAATAAGCGGTGGGAACGCGAACGCTTGGACATCAAAGCACGAGTGGAGAAGGTATTAGGGGAAATCGAGTTGCTGGAATGCATGGAAGACCGCAAGGAGGTGGCCCTTGACTAAGACCACGTATGTCGAGATCTATGGCCAGCGGTATGCGATACGAGGAGAGGCCGATGAAGACTACATTCGTCGTTTGGCAAGCTTCGTCGACGGACAAATGCGTCATTTGGCCGAGGGGTTAAATACGACCACCCCCTCGAAATTGGCCGTGTTGACCGCGGTGAATCTCGCCCACCAACTGTTCGAGGCGGAGAAGAAGCGGACGGAAGGAGAGGCGGTCGTGGAGCGGCGCATGATGTCGCTGATGGAGTCGATTGAAGAGCAGGTTCCTTCATCGCTGTTCCGATGAATCAGCTTGCAAAAATGCGTAACCCTTTGTTATCGTGAGGTTGACTGTTGGGAGGCAATAGAGGGCTAGGAGTATTGACTGAGGCGAACTTCGAACCGGTGGAGTACTCGGGGATACGAATCGATACTGCAGGAATGGACGTCAGAATTGTCATGCTGGCGGAGTTGAGGAAGAGTCTTAGTGTGCGGGGCCTCGTTCCTTTTTTGGCCGATGTTCTGGCCATACTCGCTCGAATCATAGAGTTCGTCGTGTCGGTTGGTGCGGTCAGCCATGGGGTCAATTTGATTCCCCTGCCGCTTCGGGAGCGCGCCGCGCGCCCGGTCAGGAAGACCATCCGATATGATGGTAGTGCGAGGGGATTCCCTCTCGGGAACGAGGTGTCCGAATCAACCCAGCAACGCGTCCATCCTTATGGTATCCATTCCTCGAATGATTAAGCAACCCATCGTTTCGTTCGCGCTCATTCTCTGCTCGTAGGCACCTCTTAGTTACGACCTCCTTCAGTTCCGGCCGTGATCTACGTACGATGCGAGGCAGCGACCGCGCTTGCCCTCGACTGGAAAGGGGCTAGTCCCATGTCTACGTCACTGGTCATGTACATCCTGATAGCTGTGGTGGGCGCAGGAGCAGGAATCGGGGTCTATGGGCTGATTCGCAGAATGTCTGATGGAGCCAAGAGAGCCCAGCAGGAGGACCAAGCTCGTCATCTGACGCAGAATGCGCAGCGCGAGGCTGAGAACATCGTCCGTGAAGCCAAGCTTGAAGCCAAGGACTTGATTTTTCAGTCAAAGGCCGAGCTCGAAAAGGAGCAAAAAGCTCGATTGGCCGAGCTCTCTGCGACAGAAAGGCGCCTGGTCCAGCGAGAAGAGACGATCGACAAACGGAGCGCCGCGATCGATAAGCGGGACAGCGAGGCGCAGAAGCGCGAGCTGGATCTCGCGAGACGCGAAGAAAAGCTCGGCGCCAAGGAGGTAGCCTGTGCTCAAGCAGAAAAAGATCACCGAGAGGCGCTGGAGCGGGTGGCTGGTCTGACGGCCGATGAGGCCAGGAAGCAATTGTTCCTTGAGATGGAAAGCCAGGTCAGACTGGAGGCGGCCGGCACAGCCAAGAGGACGCTCGAGGAAGCCAGGGAAAATGCGGAACGGGAGGCCCGCGAGATCATCACGGGTTCAATCCAGCGGGTCGTTCGCGACTACGTGTCGGAATCTACGATTTCCGTCGTGCCGATTCCCAACGATGCCATGAAGGGGCGGATCATCGGGCGTGAAGGCCGGAACATTCGGGCGATCGAGGCCGCGACGGGGATTGATCTGATCATCGACGAAACCCCCGAAGCGGTGATCATCTCAGGGTTCGATCCGTTGCGCCGAGAAATCGCTAAGGTGTCGTTGGAACGTTTGATGCAGGACGGGAGAATCCATCCGACGAGGATCGAGGAGATCGTCGAAAAGGTCAAGGTCGAGATCGACAAGTTGATGTACGAGGAAGCCGAAAAAATCATCTTCGAACTTGGCCTGGCGGACTTTCATCCCGAGCTGATCAAAGTCCTTGGACGACTCAAATACCGCACCAGCTACGGGCAGAACAATTTATACCACGCGCGCGAGGCGGCGTACATTTGCGGCATGATGGCCTCTGAACTCGGCTTGGACGTCCGTTTGGCGAGGCGGGGGGCGCTGCTCCACGACATCGGCAAAGCGGTCAGTCACGAGGAAGAAGGACCGCATGCCATGTTGGGGGCGGAAATCGCGAAGAAGTACGGCGAGAGCGAGAAGATCGTCAATGCGATCGCCGCTCACCACGAGCAGGTGGAGCCGATTTGTCCGGAATCGGTCCTGGTGGCGGCCGCCGAGGCGCTTTCCGCGGCAAGACCTGGGGCGAGACGCGAAGCGCTGGAGTCTTATGTCAAGCGACTGGAGAAGCTGGAATCCTTGGCTCATGCTCAGAAAGGTGTGCAAAAGGCCTATGCCATACAGGCAGGTCGAGAGATCCGAGTGATCGTTCGCCAAGAGGATGTCACCGATAATGAGTCGTTCCAGTTGTCGCGCGATCTGGCGAAAAAGATTGAGCAAGAGCTGACCTATCCCGGTCAGATCAAGGTGACCGTGATCCGAGAAAGCCGGTACATCGAGTACGCCAAGTGAAGATCCTGTACATCGGCGACATCATGGGAGAGCCTGGACGCCGCGCCGTCGCCCGTCTCACGCCTCGGCTCGTCGCGCAGCGACAGATCGACGTGGTCATCGGTAATGGAGAAAACGCGGCGGGCGGATTTGGGATTACCCCTGAGTTGGCGGAAGAGCTGTTTAAAGCGGGCCTTTCCGCCATCACCACGGGGAATCATGCGTGGGATAAGCGGGAGATTCTTGACTATTTCCCGCGGGAGCGGCGTCTCTTGCGCCCGGCCAACTATCCCGATGGTGTGCCGGGGCAGGGCAGCGTGGTCGTCCAAACGTCAGGTGGTGAGGAGTTGGGCATATTGCAGCTGATGGGGCGCGCGTACATGCCGACGTTGGATTGTCCGTTTCAGGTAGCCAGGCGAGAGATGACCAAGCTCAGGAAACGAGTTGCGGCTGTCGTTGTGGATATGCATGCCGAGGCCACGTCCGAGAAGATGGCCATGGGACATTTCCTGGACGGTGAGGCGACGGCCGTGGTCGGGACCCACACGCATGTGCAGACTGCCGATGAGCAGATCTTACCTCGGGGTACGGCCTATCTCACCGATATCGGCATGACGGGGCCGCTTCACGGAGTCATCGGAGTGAAGAAAGAACTCGCGATCGAGAAGTTTTTGACCGGCATGCCGCGGCGCTTTGAGGTGGCCGCCGGACCTGTTGTCTTCTGTGCCGCACTGATCGACGTGGACGCGCGTATCGGAAAGGCGCTTTCGATTGAACGGATTCGAATCCTCGATTGACGGATAGTGACGACGATACTCTACAAATCAAGCATCCTTTCTTCGGGATCCATCCTCACCGTTTCGGAGTTTACGAGCCTCATCCGCGCTTCGCTCGAGGGCGTCTATCAAGATGTGTGCCTGGAGGGTGAAATCTCGAACTTGCGTACGCCTGCATCGGGTCATGTGTATTGTACTCTGAAGGATGGGAGGAGTCAGATACGCGCGGTATTGTTTCGCTCAAGTGCGGTGCGCATGCGCTTTGCTCTCCAAAACGGGATGCACGTCATTGTGCGAGGTCGTCTGACCGTCTACGAACCGAGAGGGGAGTACCAGATACTCATCGAGGCGGTCGAGCCTAAGGGTGTCGGTGCACTTCGGCTGGCGTTCGATCAATTGAGGACACGCCTATCCGCTGAAGGTCTCTTCGATCCTCTGCGGAAGAAACCGCTTCCAAGATTCCCGCGAACGGTAGGTGTCGTCACCTCGCTCGGTGGGGCGGCGCTCCAGGATATCTTGTCCGTGCTCAGCCGACGGTGGCCGACTCTACATATCGTCATCGCTCCAGTACAGGTTCAGGGTGAACCGGCGGCCCGGCAGATCGCCGAAGCCTTGGATCTGCTGAACGCCCAGGGCGCGGTAGAGGTCATTATCCTGGGACGAGGCGGAGGGGGGCTGGAGGATCTGTGGACGTTCAATGAGGAAGTCGTAGTACGAGCCGTCGCCGCCTCCAGAATCCCCGTTGTCTCGGCGGTTGGTCATGAAATCGATATGACGCTGACGGATGCCGCCGCAGATCTCCGCGCTCCGACCCCTTCTGTTGCGGCAGAAATGGTCGTACCGGTCTTCTCTGAGGTGTTAGAAAATCTCGGGGGCCTTTCGGTAAGGCTTGAGAGGGCCATGGGTAGGCACTGTTCGTCGGAGCATCGGCGGTTGGACTCCAGCTCCAAAGGATTGTCCTGTATTCAGTTTCGTATCCGAGAAAAGACTCAGCAGATGGACGACATGACGGACTGTCTCATCGAGAAGGTTCGATCTAGAGTCTTGGCGGAAGGTGCTCGGGTGCGCCAAATGGATCGTGAGTTGGGCAAGCTGAGCCCGTTCCTCACCGTGAAGCGCAACCTTGCCATGATGCCGCTTCTGGTCAAGCGACTGGAACGTCAGCTGTGCGTGTTGGCGGCGCAAAGAAGGCGACGCATCGAATCGACGGTCGCGCGGCTGAACAGTTTGAGCCCCTTGGCCGTTCTCGGACGCGGGTACGGCCTGCTGACGAGAATGTCGGATGGATCTATACTGAAACGGACTCAGGACGCACGAGTTGGCGAGGGCATCGTGGTCCGTTTGGTGGACGGGAAGTTGAACTGTTTGGTCAAGGACGTGCTGACGAACGGAACAGTTTGAAATCTTGAGGGGAGTGCTATAATGGCGGCATCGTGTGGTGAACAAGGGGGTTGAGAGTGTGAAGTTTGAACAGGCAATCGCTCGTTTGGAAGCGATCGTCGGGGAACTGGAGAAAGGCGAGCTTCCTCTTGACGAATCTCTGAAAATTTTCGAAGAAGGGATCCGTCTCTCCAAGAACTGTCTCAAGATTCTTGAGGATGCGGAGCGCAAGGTTGAGGTGTTGGTCCAGGAGCAGAATGGAAAGAAACGACTTCATGCCTTTGTCCAAGACGTCGAGGATAGTTCGTCGTCTTTAAGATCCAAAGGTCAATAGCGGCTTCAGGTCTTTCTGTGTGTGCCCGCCGTTCAATGGCTTCTTCTACGCATTCTCCTCGCGAACGGTTAGACACCTTGCTGGTTTCCCAGGGATTGGCTCCCAGTCGCGAAAATGCGGTCAGGACCGTGCTGGCCGGAGGCGTTCTTGTCGACGGAAGCGTCGTTGACAAGCCAGCGAAGCTGATCGCTCGTGACGCCCGCATCGAAGTCTGCAAGCAGGCCCCCTTCGTCAGCCGTGCCGGAGAAAAGTTGGCTCCTGCCTTGGAGGCGTTTTCGATCGATCCAGGTGGGGCGATCTGCCTCGACGTCGGCTGTTCGACCGGAGGGTTTACCGACTGTCTGTTACAAAATGGCGCCGCCAAAGTCTACGCGGTAGACGTCGGATATGGGCAGCTCGCTTGGAAGTTGAGACAGGACACGCGACTTGTTCTCCTGGAGCGGACCAACATCAGATACCTCGACCCATTGCTGGTACCGGAGGTGATCCAACTGGCGGTGATCGACGTTTCCTTCATCTCCCTGAATCTCGTGCTTCCGAGCGTCGTGCGATTTCTTCAAGACGGGGCACGCGTCGTCGCCCTGGTCAAACCGCAGTTTGAGGTAGGGAAGGGCAAGGTCGGATCCGGAGGAATTGTTCGGGACGATGGGCAGCGCGCAGACGTGATGAGAAAAGTGATCGACTGTGCGGCAGGCCTGGGACTTCTCGCTCTTGGCGTGCAGGAGTCGACGGTGAAAGGCCGCAAAGGAAATCGAGAAATTCTTGTGGCCTTTGAGTATCGTAGTAAGATGAGCGCTCGATCGGACGATCATGCGCGTGGACGAGGGGAGGATGCATGAAGGTGCTGGTGACCGGAGGGGCGGGTTTTATCGGGTCTCACATAGTCGATCGACTCGTTCAGGAGGGTCATGAAGTGGTTGTCGTCGACAATTTGTCGACCGGGAAGCGGCGCAACCTCAACCGGGCGGCACGATTTTTCAAGACCGACATCCAGGGGTGGCGTCTGGAGCGTGTGTTCCGGAACGAGCGTCCCAATGTCGTTATGCATTTGGCTGCGCAAATGGATGTCCGTAAGTCCGTCGAGGATCCCGTTTTTGACGCACAAGTCAATGTGCTGGGAACGCTCAACATTCTCCAGCAGGCGATAAAGCACGGGGTGAGGAAGGTTGTCTTTTCGTCATCAGGGGGAGCCATCTACGGGGAGCAAGATGTTTTCCCTGCGCCGGAGTCGCATGCGACCAAGCCGTTATCACCATACGGCCTCAGCAAACTCTGCGGGGAGCAATACTTGTCGTACTACGAACGTGTGGGCGGGGTCCAAGTGGTGAACCTTCGCTATGCCAATGTGTATGGGCCTCGACAGGATCCTGAAGGAGAAGCGGGGGTCGTAGCCATCTTTATCCAGAAACTCTTGAATAATGAGCAGCCTGTGATCAACGGGAATGGGCGACAAACAAGGGACTTCGTCTTTGTGGAGGACGTCGTGGAGGCCAATTTGGCGGTAATGGGTCAGGAAACGGCGGGTACCTACAATGTGGGGACCGGTGTCGAAACGTCCATCAACGACCTATTCCGGATTCTGGTGCAGCACACAGGCTCCACCTGTAAAGAACTGCACGGGCCCGCCAAAAAAGGAGAACAGGCGCGGAGCGTCATCGATGCGTCAAAGCTTCGTCATGAACTCTCGTGGGAACCGAGGATGAGCTTGAGTGACGGCCTCAAGCGAACGGTTGGCTATTTCAGGGAGCGAATGGGTTGAGATAGAATGGATCATTCCATCGGCGACGGTACGGTTCAGTAGCGAGGAACGGTTCCATCGACTTGCGCCGACCACGCATCGATGCCTCCGACGAGATTCTTGACCTTGGTGAATCCCTGCTGCGCAAGAAAACCTGTCGCATCGGCGCTTCGCATTCCATGATGGCAGATTGCAACGATTTCCGAGTCTTGATTCAGCCGTGACAGGGAATGGGGCAGAGCGGAGAGCGGAATCAGCATTGAACCGTCGATTTTGGCCAGATCATACTCCCACTGCTCACGTACATCCAGCAACACCAACGGATCCTTCTTTTCCAGGCGAGACTTCAATTCTTGTGGTGTGATTGTGAAATTCATTGATGTGACGACCTCCTCGTCATGCTGAGTAATGGGATCATATGGAATGTATAAATCGTCTGTCAATCCAGTGCAGCGCTAGATCGTCAGAATTCACACTGTGAGGGAGAGAATTGGAACTACGACGTAGAGTACCCCATACTCACGGACGGCGCACGATTACCCCTCTGTATGTTGAGGCTTGATAAACACACGTGTCCTATAGATCTAGAGCTGGATGTATCTTGTAAGCATATGTATTAACTAATGTAATAATAGATCATCGTTTCATCGGTCCGATTGACATCCATTGCATCCCCTTATGGATTCCATTTGAAACATCGCGGAAGTTCAAATTTTTCATGACCAAACGATCTATAGCCTATCTGCTTGTTTTAACGACAGTTCCAGATCGTAAGCTTGCAGCCAAAATGGCCAAAGTTCTGGTAAGGAAGAAGCTTGTGGCCTGTGCAACCATCGTAGACAAGGCCAAGTCCTTTTACGAGTGGAAGGGGAAAATGATTCAAGACAGCGAAGTGCTGATTATCATGAAGACTACGGCTTCTCGGTATCGGATGTTGGAAAGGACAGTCAAGACGCTTCATACATATGAAGTGCCTGAAATTATTGGCCTTCCTTTGAAAAATGGATTTCCTCCGTATCTGGCATGGATTTTTGCTCAGGTGAATCGATTGAAACAAAATTGATGGTTGACCGAAGCGGCTCGCATGGGTACACTCGAACACAGTTATTAAGGTTCAGGGACGACCCCCGAAACAGGGGTGATGCTTATGGCACAAACGACTGGTGCAGAGAAGAGCGATTCCTATACGGTTGTGATCTTTCGAGGGTCTACAGCGAAGCCGTTGCGGTTCAGCTTTCCGCGGAAATTCGTTCGTAAGCTATTGATAGTGTGCGGCGTATTCATTATTGCCGACCTGTTGGTTCTATCGCACTACGTTATTAGAACAGGCGAGGTCTGGGAGCTTTCAGCCTTCCGTTCCGAGGCGATGAGTGCGCGTCAGCAAACCGCTGCCTTCTCCACCGCCATTGATGATTTAAAAAAGCGACTGAGTAGCATGAAAGAGGTGAATCAGCGGCTCCGAGTCATGCTCGGCATTGAGATGCCGAAAACCGGAGATGTGGTGAACGGTCGAGGTGGTGAGGATGGACCGCTTCCGGACGGGGATTCGCTTTCCCCATCGGCTTCCCTCAAGGGTGATGCCGGTGTTCAGCTCTCGGATACGGACAAGAGTGGGGTGCTCAATCAAGCCAGAAGCCTTGCGGCCCAGTCCGAACTCGATGAACACGAACTCCTCGCGGTGGTAAGACAGGGCATCGATTGGTTGTCACGTGAGGCCACGGTCCAAGAGCACGCCCTTCAGGAGCTGTCGCTGGCCGCTGAGCAAAAATCATCTCGATGGGCCGCCACTCCCTCGATCTGGCCTGTCAGGGGGTGGGTTACATCCGGCTTCGGGCCTCGTGTTTCTCCATTTACCGAGAAGCCGGCTTGGCATGACGGTCTTGATATTGGGGCGGCAGCGAACGCGCCGGTCCAGGCCCCCGCTCAGGGACGAGTTACAACCGTCGCATTTGACTCGAAGCTTGGGAATCTTGTGAAGCTGGATCATGGGTTTGGAATCGAGACGCTCTATGGTCACCTTGCGAAGGCCCTCGTTAAGGAGGGACAACGTGTTAAACGAGGTGATGTGGTGGGTTTAGTCGGCAGCACGGGCTTAGCCACCGGCCCGCACCTCCATTATATGGTCAAAGTAAACGGTCAAACCTTCGATCCCACAAGATATATTCTCGACTAGGACGACCAGAGCAAAGGCTGCAGACTGCCCTGCTCTATAGCGCGCTACGAATTTCCAATATTCGTAGCGCGCTCATTTTTTGGCAAAGGCGATCGAGTTCGAAGGAGTCAGGGTGTCGCGGTCCAAAGAACAGCGGATAGCATCTCATGAGCGACAGTGATATTGCCCGAGTGGCCAAACCTCGTCCCATTCAAGAAATCGGCAAACTTCTAGGTCTTTCTCCGGATGAGATCCATCCGCACGGACGACACATGGGGAAAGTTTCTCTCGCGGCTTTGGAACGGCTTAAACATCGACCTCAAGCTCGCTACGTGCTGGTCACAGCCATAAACCCCACACCTCTGGGGGAGGGAAAGACGACGACTTCCATAGGATTGACGATGGGGCTGTGCCGTCTTGGGCGTCGCGCGGTTGTGACCCTTCGCGAGCCTTCTCTCGGTCCTGTGTTCGGGATTAAGGGAGGTGGGACGGGTGGCGGCCGTGCACAGGTCGTCCCCATGGAGCAGATCAATCTTCATTTTACCGGCGATGCTCATGCCGTATCTGCCGCGCACAATCTGCTCTCCGCGTTCGTCGATAATCACATCTTTCACGGCAATGCACTTCGTATCGATCCTGAGCGCATTTCATGGCCGCGCACGTCGGGAATCAGCGACCGCGCGCTACGAGAGTTGATATTGGGCACAGTGATTCGAGCCCCAAAGGGTCAGTTTGTAATCTCGGAAGCTTCTGAAGTCATGGCGATTCTTGCTCTTGCCACTGGTCGCGAGGATCTGCGGCATCGGCTCAGCCGAGTAACTGTGGGTCTGACGAAGGACGGGAAGTCTGTGACTTCGAAGGATCTGAATTGTGTGGGATCCATGATGGCGCTGCTCAAGGACGCGTTGTTACCGAACGTGGTGCAAACGTTGGAGGGCACTCCTGCGTTCGTTCACACAGGACCCTTCGGAAACATCGCCCATGGAAATTGCTCGATTCTCTCCGATGCGATCGCATTGCGTTGCGCCGAGTATGTGGTGACGGAAGCGGGATTCGGGAGCGAACTCGGCGCAGAAAAGTTCTTCAACATCAAATGTCGGGTCTCCGGTCACAAGCCGGCGGCGGCGGTCGTCGTGGCGACGTTACGGGCGCTCAAGCTGCATGGCACCGGCGAGAGCATCAAGTCTGGGCAGCCGTTACCATCGTCGTTGACCGGTCCCAATATGGAGGCGCTCGAAAAGGGGTTTGCCAACTTGGAGCAGCATATCGCCAACGTGAGAACGCACGGAGTTCCGGCCGTCGTGGCGGTGAATGCCTTCAGCGGCGATTCTCAAGAGGAGCTGGAATGGGTCCGAGAACGAGCCAAGAGCGTTGGAGCGACCAACGCAGCCGTCTCAACCCACTGGTTTGACGGGGGAAAGGGGGCTGAAGCTCTGGCTCATGCAGTGATCGCTGCCGCAAATCAGCCCACATCGTTTGCACACCTGTACGAACTCGCTTGGCCGATCAAGAAAAAGATCGAGAGAATCGCCGCTGCAATGTATGGGGCGGGTGCCGTGTCCTATGAGGCTGCGGCTGAGCAACAGATTGAGCTCGCAGCCAGCCTCGGATACGGTCAGCTCCCCATCTGCATGGCCAAGACTCCGTTGTCCCTCTCTCATGATCCTGCGTTGAAAGGGCGACCGACCGGCTTCACTCTGCCGATCAAGGAGCTGCGGTTACTCGCCGGCGCGGGGTTCTTGACGGCGGTCTGTTCGGGAATTCAGCTGATGCCGGGATTGCCCAAGAATCCCGCTGGAGAACGGATCGATGTCGACGATGGGAGCGGGGCGATCATCGGGCTTTCTTAGTCGTCGTCAGCGTTGTTTGAGATAGTGGAAGAACTCTGAGTCGGGGCTTAGAACCAAGGTGGTCTTGTCCTCCAAGGATTTCTTGTACGCTTCCATCGATCGGGTAAAATCAAAGAATTTCGGATCTTGTCGATAGGCGTCCGCGTAGATGCGAAAGGCCTTGGCGTCTCCCTCTCCGCGCAGTTCTTCCGATTCTTTATACGCTTGGGCGAGTAGAATCTCCTTGTCCTTCTCCGCGTCGGACCGGATTTTTTGGGCCTCTTCGGCCCCTTCCGCCCGGTACTGCTTGGCCTGTTGTTCCCGTTCCGCTTGCATGCGCTGGAAGACGGTCTTTTCATTTTCCTGCGGAAGGTCCGCCCGTTTGATCCTCACATCCTGGATCGCAATGCCGTAGCCCGACGCCTTTTCGTTTGCCCGTTGCGTCACGACTCGCATGAGCTCGGCGCGAGCGGTTGAGACGATCTCGAGTAGATCGTGCCTGCCCAACTCCACCCGAAGCTCCGAATAAATGATGTCATGCAGCCGTTGCAGCGCTCCGCGCTGACTTTGGAAATTCTGATACACCTTCAGGGGGTCGGTGATGTGCCATTTGGCGAAATTGTCCAAAAGCAACGTTTTCTTGTCTTGGGTGATCACGTCTTGCGCGTCGGAATCATAATCCAGCAACCGTTTGTCAAAGTAGGTGACTTCCTGCGCGAAAGGCACCTTCACATATAAGCCTGGTTCCGTCACGGTACGGATGGGTTTCCCAAGCTGCACGACGATGGCAGTCTGGGTAACGTCGACTACGAACAAGGGGGAAGCGCCCAGCACAAACAACGCGAACAGCACGGCGAGCATCGCGATGGTTAAGCCTTGCTTGCTCACGGTTTGACTCCTTCCGGCGAGGGCGAAGTCTTCTTGGATTGACGGTCGAGCGGCAGATAGGGAAGCATCCGCTCCCCGGCTTTCCCATCGATGATGATTTTCTCGATTTTGGGAAGAATCTCTTCCATGGTCTCGATATAGATCCGCTTACTGATCGTGTCTTTGGCCTGGTTGTATTCCTTTAGCGTGGCGAGGAAACGGTTTGTCTCACCTTGAGCGCGGTTCAGGCGGGCCTGGGCGTAGCCTTTGGCTTGGTTGACTGTTTGGGCCGCTTCACCTTTTGCCCTGGGCAGAATATCGTTCCGATAGCCCACTGCCTGATTTATGAGTTTCTCCCGGTCTTCCTTGGCGTTTGTCACATCCTTGAAGGCCGCCGCCACCGCCTCTGGGGGGTCCACATCTTGGAGTTGGATTGCCGCAATCTGCACACCGGCTTGGTATTGGTCCAGAATCCGCTGCAACAGATCTTGAGTGTCCTGCTGAATCTGAGCCTTGCCCGTTGTCAGGGCTTCGTCGATCTTGCTCTTGCCGATCACTTCGCGCATCGACGCTTCCGCTGCCTTGCCGATGGTGTCATGGATATCCGCCACGTTGAAAAGATAATTGGCGGCTTCCTTTATCTTGTACTGCACGATGAATTCGATGGCGAGGATGTTCATGTCTCCCGTCAGCATGAGGGCTTCCTGGGGAACCATCTGCTGGCGAGCCTGCCGATCGGTCCGGAATCCGATTTCCACGCGATGGAGCTTGGCGACTTTCGGTTGGAGCACCGTTTCGATCAGAGGAATTTTCAGGTGAGGGCCGGGGCCAAGGGTTCGCACGGGAATGCCGAAACGCTTCACGACACCTTCTTCATCAGGCCCGACGATGAAGGCGCTCTGCCAGACGAGGAAGATCAGCAACCCCGCGAGGAGAATGTTCCGAACGCCTCCGGAGGGCAGGAAATTCCTGAATTGAGACTGCGCCTGCCGAAGGACATCCTCAAGCGGGTCGCTTCTCTTGCTCCAAGGATCTTTGGGGTCCCACACCATCCGAGGCATTCAACGGGAATTGTCGCGTCACTGTCGCGGGCCACCTTAGCAGACATGCCGTCGCCTGAGCAAGCCACGAAGGTCTGTCGAGCGACGGCTCTCATCCGGTGATTGCTCCGCTGCAGGAAGAGTCCGCTTCCGTCGTGCCGTAGGTGGAGCGAGGGCGCACGATGGAACTGTGCACAGGCCGGCTCAAGCCGGAGCGTCGCGCTTGCCGGGGGGATCTCGAAGAGGACAGGGGGCTCTGCGGAATCGGACAAGTCAGGGCACGTCACGTTCCCGGATTCGAGTCTCGCAACAGTTGTCAGCCGATGCGGTTGGACATGGATCTCCGACAGGATGTGACGCACGGTCTATCTCCGCGACAACAGGGCGTCTGCGATCAATAGCCGATGGCAGCGTCAGGTGACCGCTCCGGCTTGGGGCTAGTCCGGCGGCATCTTGGCCGGGTCGACCTCCAGAAGGCGATGTCGTCCATTGAACACATGCTCAATCTTGTAGAGCCGGTCTCCGACCTGCACCGTGCCGTTCACCACGTTTCCGGTGATGATCAACGACCAACTCGCCTTCGGCGCATGCTTCAGCGAGCCTCGCACTGTTGATATGTCCGACAGACGTGCCAGGCTGGAACTGACGGCGATCTCATAGGTGCCGTCGTGAAACAAGTCGATCGCGATCGGAGGAATTGGCCGCGCGGCGGCGTTTTTCAGGAGTGCTAAGAGCTGAGGGTCGAAGACGATTTCCCGTTCGCGGATGACCCAGGGCTTCTTGGGTGGAAAGGGCCGCCCTTGCGAGGCCTGGTCGCGCATCTCGCGCCAGAGCAGCGGCACCGCTGGATCGTTCGCTGCCCAAGCCGTCGCTACAAGCAGGCACAGGGTCCAGCCGGCCAGCAAACAGACCCTTCGGTGTACCTTCGCGTCCATCACGACCCCGACCCTGCTGTATGAGGCGACGGTGGGCGCAGAGTCGGGGACGGACGTATCGCGGCGAATTGTGTCCAGCGCCGGCACCATCGGCATCGGCAACGACCAGGTACGGCTCATGACGGTTTTCGCCCCGCTACTATCCGGACCGCGATCGGGAAGGTGAGTCGATCGCCGCGCCGGTATGCCGCGACCGCACGGTTCAACCGCCGCGTGGTTTCCTCCACCTGCGTCGGGGAGAGGGACGCCATGAGATTCTGGATCGGCGCGGCAAGCTCCAGCAGGCTTCTGACATACTGAGCTTCCGAGGTATAGGACCACTCACCGAGGAATTCCTGGTCCGCCACATCGACCAATCCGGCGTGCTGAAACATGTCCGCCAGCTCGCTCGGTTTGGCCAGCCGGAAAAATCCAGGAGCGGACGGATCAGGCGGTGGAACGGGAACGAAGTCTTTGATTGTCTCCATCGCGAGGCGAATAGAGGGATTCTTGTCGGCCGTCGACCAGACGGCTGCCGCGACCCATCCACCGGGCTTTAAGACCCGGCTGATTTCTGCTGCGGCTTTAGGAATCTCCGGGAGAAACATCAGGCAAAATCGACTGGTAATGGCATCGAATATGTCGGCGTCGAATGGGAGATGTGTGACATCGCCCGGTTGGAACGTGACATTGGTGAGACCCAACCGTGTTGCTTTACGGCCGGCCACCTCGAGCATCTGCTCGGCCACGTCCATGCCGGTTACATTTCCGGCAGTCCCCACCATTTCAGCCGCCAATAGTGCCGGATAACCGGTGCCGGATCCGAGATCCAGCACGCGCTGTCCGTGTTTGATGCGGGCATCACCGATCAGGCGATGGTTCACGTAGGCCATTTGCTCCTCGAAGAATTGGTCCCATTTTTCCCACCCGGAGGCCACACGATTCCAGCCCTGTCTTTGTGAGTCGATCACCTGTTGAGCGGTCAGTTGGGTCATGTGGATCTCCTCCTTTCAAAGGCGTGCGCGCTATCCAACATCGGCGCTCGATGCCGCGCCGCGTCGTCGTTCCGATATTCGCGCGTTCCTCTGTGTCAGGTTCATGGTAGGACGACGATCGATTGGTCGGGTCAACCCCTGTGTCGCAGCGTGCAGGCTTGCGGTGACGCTACCACAAATGATGCCTCCCCGCGAGTCCGCGAGCCGGGGCGACGAGACCGAATCTTCACTGCACGGTTGATTTGCCCAGAGGATAGTTTGGTACCAATAACACTCGCCGAGAGGGTGAGGTGGTCGGTTGATCCCCGCGTTGGTGAGGGTTGCTTGACCGGTATGAATGCGGCATAATATCCCGCCTAAAGACGGTAGCGACCCCGTGATCAGTGATTTTTTTGACCAGCATCGAGTACGCATCGAGCAGGTGGTCCGCCAGCCCGGATTACGGCACAGCTCGGTGCGCGTCAGTGCGGCCCCGAAGGACGAAGGGGAACGTCGTCGGGAGCCGCGCGTGGAACAGTGGAAGCCCTGTTCCTACGAGGCCAGTGAGTCACCGGACGAATTCTCTCCGACCACTCAAGTGGGAGAAACCGTCGCGCTTGATCACAGTCAGGAGGGAATCCTCCTCCTTATGGACCGCGCTCCGATGCCGACCAAGATGCTGGAAGTGCATACATCCCAGGGGCTCGGGCGAAAGACGCTGTTGGTCTTTGACGTCCGTTGGGTCAAGCCCGTTCAGGTCCCATCGGTCGGCGATTATTTTCTGGTCGGTTGCCGACGCACGTTTGGCCCCTATCATTACGTCCAATTTTAGCTGATCTCCGGTGCCGAACCGGTCCAGCATTGCCCGCCCTTACCGAACACGAGAACGCGCAATCCGATTCGGAGCCCCGACGACGCAAAAATCCGGATGTTGCGAATCGGACACCCGGTCCCATCGACAGGATCCCGGTGGGTTCGGTCAGAGCGACACCCGAGGTCCTGCCTATTGCTACGCCAAAACGATATGGTAGAGTGACGCTGCCGGCACAAATTCCTCCATTCACGCCGGGAGCAGAAGGAGGGAAGATGATGGCAAGCCGTCGACTGAGGATCCTCATGCTGTGCGGTCTGTTGTGCGGGGCATCCGTCGCGCAGGCTGAGGGCATCTTTGAAGGGCTTTTTGACAAGGCAAAGGGCAGCGCAGAACGCAAGGCGCGGGACCGCGTGAACCAGCGCATCGACCAGACGATCGATAAGGGGCTCAATAAGACAGAGGAGACGGCCCAGTGCGTGGCGACGGATCAGGAATGTCTGAAGCGGGCCAAGGAACAGGGAAAGCAAGTGAACGTGGTCACGGCCCCGCCGGCCGATTCCGTGAAGTGTGTGGCGACCGATACGAGCTGTCTCAAACAGGCACAGACACAGGGCAAGAAAGTCGAAATCGTGGAGGAATCGGAACTGGAGACGCTTCGCTGCTCCGTGACAGACGCGGACTGTCTCAAGCGCGCCAAGTCGATGGGGAAGAAGGTTGAAATCGTCGACTGACGCGTTGATGGATCGACGGGTGCGCTGCGAATGGGTCGGTGAGAAACCGCACCTGATTCGCTATCACGACGAAGAGTGGGGCAGGCCGGTTCACGATGACCGAATCCACTTCGAGATGTTGCTATTGGAGGGGGCTCAAGCCGGCCTGTCCTGGGAAACCATCCTGCTCCGCCGCGAGGGCTATCGGCGAGCATTTGCTCGGTTCAATCCCGCCAAAGTGGCGCAGTTCGACGCTCAGAAGCGGGCGGCGCTTCTGAAAGATGCCGGCATCATCCGCAATCGGCTGAAAATCGATTCGGCTGTCACGAACGCTCGCGCACTCTTGGCCGTCCAGCGGGAGTTCGGGTCGTTCGATGCCTACGTCTGGCGCTTCGTTGGAGGCGTCTCCACGCGGGGCCGGCGAACCTCGCTCCGCAAGGTCCCGACATCGACCGCCGAAAGCGATGCACTGTCCAGGGATCTCAAGCGGAGGGGCTTCCGCTTCGTCGGCAGTACGATCATCTATGCGTATATGCAGGCGATCGGTATGGTCAACGACCACACTGCGCGGTGCTTTCTCGCTTCCCGATGGCGCACACGCAGGCGGTGATGCACCGCGGCGAAGCGGTCGGATTCCGATCGGTGCATCGATACCGATGGGCCTGCACTGTACATGGCTCGGGGCGATTAACGTATCATCGAGGATGCCGGCGGAGACGCGCGTCATTATCTTGATGGGTGTGTCGGGAGCCGGGAAGACCACCATCGGTCTTCGACTCGCGCAGGAACTCAATTGGACCTTCATCGACGGCGATTCCTTTCATTCCCGTTCCAACATCGAGAAGATGTCTGTCGGTCGGCCGCTGACCGACTCTGATCGGTATCCTTGGCTTGAGCGGATATGCACCGCGATCGACGGTTGGATAGCCGAGGGAAAATCGGTCGTCTTGGCCTGCTCGTTGCTCAAAGCCGCCTATCGGGATTTTGTCCTGGACGGCCGTCGGCAGCTGGTCCAGTTGGTGTATCTGAAAGCCTCCCCCGCGTTGCTCCACGAGCGTCTACTCCATCGCTCAGGTCATTTCATGAAGGACACGCTGCTCGAAAGTCAGCTGCAGACCCTTGAAGAGCCGTGCGATGCCCTTCTCCTCGATGCTGCCGATCCGCCCGAGCAGCTGGTGCGTCGCATCCGCGCCTCATTCCATCTCTAGTCCCCACACGGCCGGTCAGGTAAGGATCCGTCCGACGGCACGGACTGCTCAGTTCCTTCGGAACTTGTTTCCTCTCGTCTTCCTTGCTATAGCAGCGTATCTTGGTCTCTCCACCGGCTCGTCCACCTCATCGACCCTACGTCAGAGGTCGTGCATGCAGAGTCTCCATCAACTCGAAGTCATCATCCTGTTGCTCGCTGCGGTCCTCGCGCTGACGACGATCGCCGAAACGATCAAGATCCCGTATCCGATTCTGCTTGTAATCGGTGGTCTCGCGTTGGGCGTCACCCCGGGCCTTCCCACCGTATCGATCGATCCCGATCTTGTATTTCTCGTCTTCTTGCCGCCGATCTTGTGGGCCGCTGCCTACTTTACGTCGCTGCGGGATTTTCGACTCAATTTGCGTCCGATTTTACTGTTGGCCGTCGGATTGGTGCTGGCGACAACCGGAGCGGTGGCAATGGTCGCCCGTGCTCTGCTGCCCGGAATCGGGTGGGCCGAGGCGATCGCGTTGGGCGCCATCGTGTCTCCGCCGGATGCCGTCTCCGCCACAGCCATCAGCAGGAGGCTGCGCATTCCTCGCCGGGTCGTCACGATTCTGGAGGGCGAGAGCCTCGTGAACGACGCCACGGCATTGGTGCTGTATCGGGCCGCCGTCGGCGCGGCGGTCAGCGGGTCGTTTCTGATGGGGCACGCCGTTCTGGAGTTTTTCTTCGCGGCCACCGCCGGGGTGGCCATCGGGGTCGGCGTCGCATTGCTCGCCCGCTGGTCCATCTGCGCCACGGAAGACGCCTATACGCACATTGCCATCACGTTGCTGTCGCCCTATATCGCCTGGATCTTGGGCGAATCGGTTCATGCCTCGGCTGTGCTGGCCTGTGTCGCGGGGGGCATTTACATGCGGCAGCAGTTCAGCAATGCCGTGGCGCCCTCGACTCGGATCCAGGCCAAGGCTGTCTGGAATCTGTTGGTCTTCCTTTTGAATGGTGTCATCTTTATCCTGATCGGATTGGAACTCGGAGCCTTGCGGGAAGCGTTGCCTGCAGGACGGTTCGGACCGGTCCTGCTGGCCGGAGCGTGGGTCAGTCTCACCGCGATCGTGGTGCGCATTGTGTGGGTCCCCTTGGGAGCCGTTGTGCCTCGATGGTTGAGTGCCGCCTTGCGCGCCCGCGATCCCATGCCCCCCCGGTCGAGCCTCTTTCTGATTGCTTGGACCGGCATGAGAGGGATCGTCACGCTGGCCGCCGCCCTGGCGCTGCCGGTGACGACAGCCGCCGGGGCGCCGTTCCCCTTCAGAACGGAAATTATTCTGATCAGCTTCATTGTGATTCTTGCGACGCTGGTGGTCCAGGGTCTTTCCCTTCCGCCGTTTATCCGTCTCTTGAGGCTCCAGGCCGATCATGGTTTGGAGCAGGAAGAAAGTTTGGCGCGTGAACATGCGGCGACCGCGGCGTTGAGTCGACTCGACCAATTGATCGGAGAGGAGGGAATCCCGGAGGACCAAGTCGAACGATTGCGTCATCAGTACACCCGGCGGTTGGAAGGATTGTCCCGAATCGGTGCGTCAAGAGCAGCGGGTGCAGGCGATTCGAACGAAGTGTTTCAGCGCCTTCACCATGAAGTGCTGACGGCGGAGCGGATGGCTCTGATCGCGCTGCGAAACGACGGGACGATCAGCGACGATATTCTCCACCACTTGGAGCAGGAACTGGACGTTGCCGCCATGCATCTGGGAGTCGGTGAGCGACGGGGGGACCACCCTCCGACGAGTCGTCGATAGCGCCGAGGAACGTTCCAAGTCCGGCGCGTTGACGGGCCACAATCGGATCGGGTAGGCTTCATGATTGGTTCAGACCTACCGATATCCGTGGTTCGTCGATCCTGGGAATTTCAGCATGCGACAGCTGCGCTGGGGTGCGGGGTTCAGTCTGGCCGGGCTGCTGACGGTACTTGGTTGGACCCTGAGTGCCGCGGAACCCTCCTTTGAAACCACCGCCCGCTACATTCTGGATGTCGTCAAGGCCTTCCGCACCGCCTACGTGCTCCAAGTCGTCGAACATACGAAGGGGAGCGGCCTTACGCCGCAGGAGGACTGGGAGAAGAATGCCCATCTCCTACCTCTTCCGGCCCAATTCGTAAAAGGGGCGGCGGATCAAGTCGACGGATTCGAGATCGGGCTCATCGGCTTGGCACCGTTGAATCCCGCCAACCGCCCCAAGACGGCTGCGGAGGCGGATGCGTTGATTCAGTTGGAGAAGAACCGGGAGCGGCGATTCGTCGGTTTCGTGGACGGCGACCAGTTCAAAGCCCTCTCGGCCGACTTGGCCTTGGTCCAGTCCTGCGTCGATTGCCACAATCGGCATCCTCGTTCGTCGCGCAGGAACTTTCAGCGCTGGGACGTTATGGGCGCCCTCGTTGTCCGCCTCAAGCGCGATGTGGGCACGGAAAGTTTCCCGCTTCCGGCGGAACCGCCGAAGCGGGTGCCGGGCACGCTCGAGCGGATGACCCCCCCACCGACATCCGCACCTCCGTGGGTTCGGTGACCGCATGCCGCGTTTGATCAACCGGCTGCTGGTGCTGATAGGTCTGCTGCTCAGCCTGCCGGCCATCGGTACGGCACAGAGCACCTCCCCGTCTTTGAACGGCACGCAGAGCATCGTCCCGCTGTCTCAACAGGCGGCGACATTGTCCGAGCCCGCGGCCGCGGCAGGAGCTGCCGGCGGGACCACGCCGGCCCAAGTTGCGCCTGGGACCAACACCGCCGTGAGTTCCAGCATCGGCAAGTCGTTCGGCACGGTCGGGCGCGGTTTGCCCGGGTTTCCCGGCGGGCCTCCGGTCAACAGCACACCGGGCGGGGGCGACACGCCCGCCTCCTTCATACGTCCGCAGACGATTCCTCCACTGCTCTGCGATCCCGCCGTCGATATTCCCTGTTGAATCCTTCTGTTCGTGACTACTGTCAAATTTGACAGTAGGCCGTCGTAATCGTTCGCTGTATAACGTGGCTGGGCCATCGGCCCGGCCGGCAGCGCCGGTCCTGAGGGATGTGTCCGATCGCGTGGAGGATGCGATGTGGAGGATGCCATGACGGAGGAACACGGTCGTCTGGAGGCGGCTCGCAAGGATACGGTTGTCTGGCGACGGTGGGGTCCGTACCTGAGCGAGCGGCAATGGGGGACGGTTCGCGAGGACTACAGCGAAAACGGGAACGCCTGGGACTATTTCACCCACGACCAGGCGCGCTCCCGGGCCTACCGCTGGGGAGAAGACGGCCTGGGGGGAATCTCCGACGACAAGCAGCGGCTCTGCTTCGCCCTGGCGTTCTGGAACGGTCGCGACTCGATCCTCAAAGAACGCTTGTTCGGCCTGACCAACAGCGAAGGCAACCACGGCGAAGACGTCAAGGAATACTACTTCTACCTCGACAGCACGCCGACCCATTCGTACATGAAATACCTCTACAAGTACCCGCAGGCGGCCTATCCCTACGAAGATTTGGTCAAGACGAACCGCGCACGCACAAGAGAAGAGCAGGAGTACGAACTCTTGGACACGGGCGTCTTCGACCAAGACCGGTATTTCGATATTTTTGTCGAGTATGCCAAGGCCTCGCCTGAAGACATCTTGATCGCCGTCACGGCGCACAACCGGGGCAAGGAGGCCGCCTCCCTGCACCTGTTGCCGACGCTGTGGTTCCGGAATACCTGGCACCACGCTCCCGGCCAAGACAAGCCGAGCCTGAGCCAAGGCCTCGAGCCGAAGGGGATGGCGGTCATCACCGCCGAGCATCCGGAATTGGGCCGCCGGTACCTTTGGTGCGAAGGCGACATTCCTCTGTTGTTTACCGAGAACGACACCAACACCGAACGCTTGTTCAATCAGCCCAACGCGAGCCCCTACGTCAAAGACGGGATCAATCAGTACGTGGTGCAAGGGCGGCAGCAGGCGGTCAACCCGATGCGCACGGGAACGAAGGCCGCGGCGCATTACCGCCTGACCATTCCCGGGGGGGAGAGCCAGACCATCCGGTTGCGCTTGACCATGTCGGCGCCTCTCGAAGAGAGCAGCGACGCTCGCAAGGACCTATTCGGAAACGCCTTCGACCGCGTGATAAGCGAGCGCCGGCGTGAAGCGGACGAGTTCTACGCCTCGATCACTCCTCCTACGGCCGGCGAGGACGCCGCACGGGTCATGCGCCAGGCATTGGCAGGGATGCTCTGGAGCAAACAGTACTATTATTTCGACCTGGACCAATGGATCAAGGAGCATGAAGCGAACGCGGGAGCAGCGGTCAAAGCGTTGCACCTACGCAATCGCCAATGGATCCATATGGTCAACGACGACGTCATTTCCATGCCCGACAAGTGGGAGTACCCGTGGTATGCGGCATGGGACTTGGCCTTCCACACGGTCGCCTTGGCCATCGTCGACGTCGATTTCGCGAAGAGACAGCTCGAGTTGATGCTGCACGAAGTGTATCTGCATCCGAACGGCCAGATTCCTGCCTACGAATGGAACTTCGGCGACGTCAACCCGCCCGTCCACGCCTGGGCCACCATGTTCGTCTATACGCTTGAGAAGCAGCGGCGCGGCGAAGGCGACATCGCGTTTCTGAAGGAAGCGTTCCAGAAGCTCTTGCTGAACTTTACGTGGTGGGTCAACCGCAAGGATCCAAGCGGGCGCAACGTCTTTGAAGGGGGGTTTCTTGGGCTGGACAACATCGGCGTGTTCGACCGCAGTGCCCCGCTGCCGACCGGTGGGAGTTTGGAGCAGGCCGACGGTACCGCCTGGATGGCCCTGTTCAGCCAGAACATGCTGCAGATCACCCTTGAACTGGCCTCCCATGATCCCGTGTACGAGGGGATGATCGGAAAATTCGTCGAGCATTTCTTCAGAATCGCGTCCTCCATGGACCGAGTCGGCGATAATCAGGATGAGATGTGGGATGAAGAGGACGGCTTCTTCTACGACCTGCTGCGCCTCCCTGACGGCGACGCGATGCGGCTCAAGGTCCGGTCGCTCGTAGGACTGCTGCCGCTGTGCGCGACGACCATCATCCCCGACGAATGCATTGTTCGGTTCCCGAATGCCACCGCGTATGCCCGGCGTTTTGTCAGTCGCAATGCCCAGCTGACCAAAACAATCGCCCCGCCGGACAAACGCGGCGTCAAAGATCGACGACTGCTCGCCATCCTGAACGAAACGAAGTTGCGCCGGGTGTTGACCCGGATGCTCGATGAGGATCGGTTCTTGAGTCCTTACGGGATTCGCTCGCTGTCCCGCCATCATCTCGAGCATCCGTTTATCTTTCAGGTGCACGGCGAAGAGTACCGCGTACAGTACTTGCCGGCTGAATCCAACACGGGGATGTTCGGGGGCAACTCGAATTGGCGCGGTCCCATTTGGATGCCGGTCAATCTCCTGATCATTCGCGCCCTGCTGATGTCTCATCTGTTCTACGGAGACGACTTCAAAGTCGAGTGTCCGACCGGATCCGGCAAGCAGATGAATCTGTTCGAGGTGGCGTGTGAATTGGCGAAGCGCCTCACGGCCATCTTCTTGCGGGACACACAGGGCCGCCGTCCGGTCTATGGAGGATCGAAGGCGTTCCAGACCGATCCGCATTGGCGGGATCACGTCTTGTTTTATGAGTATTTCCACGGCGACAATGGCGCGGGGCTCGGGGCCAGTCATCAGACCGGCTGGTCAGGTCTGGCGGGAGCCTTGATTTTCATGTTCGGACATCTGTCCGAACGGGAATGGCTTGAGAACGGCTTGGTCGTGGGGGTGACGCGTAAGGAGCCGGAGCCCTCGGCCGGGCCGGTTCCCTCGCCGACACAGGCGAAGGTGACGACATAGGTCGTCGCGACGGGCGGGCGGCAGGGGTCGGACTCGCAGCAGAGTTAAGAGGTCATATCATCGTCGCCGGCATCTCCGACATTGAGGGTATGGCCGGCAAATGTGAAAGGAGGCATCGTATGCACCGTTCCATCGTTCTCACGGGATTCTTGGTCTGTGCGTTTCTCGTCGGATCCGGCTGCTCCGGCATAGAGACGAAAGGAGTCACGGACCCATTGGTGAAGATCCTCACGCACCAATTGGATGTGACGGCCAATCAAGCCAAGGGAGGGCTGGGATCCACCCTGACGCTGGCGAAAGAAAAGCTCACGGCTCCGGACTTCGAGACGTTGACCAAGTATGTCCCCGGAACAGAGACCTACATGAAGGCGGCCAAGGATCTCGGGGCCGTCACCGGGCCGATCAACGATCGGGCCGGCTTGGAGGCCGCGTACTCCAAGCTCGGTATGAGTTGGGACAAGGTGGGAAAGTTCTCGAAAGTGTTGTCCGACTTTGTCGGCTCGGCGGGAGGCGAACAGGCTCAGGGCTTCTTGACCAGCATGATGAAGTGATGCCGAACGCGTAAAGCCCGGCGGTACCGGCTTGTCCGCGCCGCCGGGCTTCTCATACTGCGGAGCGACACGAGAGGAGTCGCCACATGGCACGAATGCGAACCGGATGGCTCATGTGCTGGTTGCTCACGTCGCTCCTGGCGTCGGGCTGCGCCACGGTGCCGCGCGACATCGAGCCTCCCAAAATCAGCATCGCCAACATCGCGCCCAAGGACCTCGCCCTCTTTGAGCAGCGGTTCGATGTCCAGCTGCGGATTCAGAACCCCAACGACAAAGAGCTGGGCATCAACGGACTGCGGTGTGACATCGAACTCAACGGCAAGGAGTTCGGCAACGGCATGTCGGGTGAGCGCGTCACGGTGCCGCGGTTCGGGTCCGAAGTCGTCAACGTCGAAGTCATTACAAGCCTGGGAAGCTTTTTGCGCCAGGTCCAGAACCTTGGGAGTGCTGGAGGTTCAGCCGAGAACAAGTTCACCTACCGGCTCAAGGGGACCGCCTTCGTCGACTCTCCAAGCAGCTTCAAATTGCCGTTCGACGAGAAAGGAGAAGTCGAGTTGCCGCTTGGGTCGGCGCCTCAGAATTAGGGGAGTAGACCGACTATGACTGTGAGAGCTGCGCGCTTCGCCTGCGTCGCCCTGCTCGCCTGTCCAACTTTGGCGACGCCGGCCACATCCAACGTTTCCCATCCTTCCGCCGCATTCGATCTCGATGCCACCCCGGCGCAGACGGTCTCGACAGTCTCAATGGACGGGGAAGTCCTGTTCCGCGTCCACGGGGTGACCGCGTACCCGGCCGATCGCCGCGCCCACAACATCATGGCCCGCATGCATGCGATCGCGGCGGATCCTTTGATTCAGCCCCATGCGATCCACATCGAAGAGACGGAAGACCGCTCGACGATTCTTGCCGGAGACCGCTTCGTGATGAGTGTCTTCGACGGCGATGCGAAGCTCGAAGGCGTCGCACGGCAGATCCTTGCGGAGAATATTCGCGCCCGAGTCGCCGACGCCGTCGTCGCGTATCGGCATGAACGGAGCTCTCGGGTCCTACTGATCGACACCGCGTACGCCGGGGTGGCGACGATCATCCTCGTCGGCGTCGTGCTGGCCCTCCGCCGGGGATTCCGATGGTTCGACGCGGCGGCAGAACGCCGCTTCCGGGCTCGGATCGAAGGGCTGGAGGCCCAATCGTTCCAGCTCGTGCAGGCCAGGCGCGTGCGCACCCTCCTGCACAGGGCGGTCGATGCGGTCCGCATCGGAACGTTAGTCGTCCTCGGCTATGTGTATTTGAACCTTGTCCTCGGGTTATATCCCTGGACGAGGCCCCTGGCGCTGCGGCTCTTTGCCATCTTGCTGGAACCGCTCCGGACCATGGGGGCGGCCTTCGTCGACACGTTGCCGAACCTGATCTTCCTCGCCATTTTGATCGCCGTATTCCGCTACGGACTCAAGGTGGTGAGGCTGTTCTTCACCGGCGTCGACCACGGCACCGTGACTCTTTCGGGGTTCGAGCGCGAATGGGCCATGCCGACCTATCGAATCGTCCGGCTGCTGATGATCATCTTTGTCCTTGTGGTTGCCTATCCCTACATTCCCGGGTCACAGTCCGAAGCCTTCAAAGGCATCTCGATCTTTCTGGGCGTCATCGTGTCGCTCGGCTCTTCATCGTTCATCGCCAACATGATCGCCGGCTATACGATGACCTACCGGCGGGCGTACCGGCTCGGGGACAAGATCAAAGTCGGAGATATTGAGGGAGAGGTGGTGGAGATGCGGCTGATGGTCACGCATTTGCGGACGCCCAAGAACGAAGAAATCGTCGTGCCGAACTCCTTGATCCTGAACAGTCATGTGATCAACTACAACACCCTCGCCAAGTCGCACGGACTGATCCTGCACACGACCGTGGGCATCGGGTACGAAGTCCCCTGGCGACAGGTCGAAGCGATCCTGCGCATGGCGGCGGAGCGCACCCCAGGCCTGCTCAAAGCCCCGCCACCCTTCGTACTCCAAAAAGCGCTGGGCGATTTCGCCGTGACCTACGAACTGAACGTCTACTGCGACAACCCGCAGGCGAGGGGGTTGGTGTACACGACGTTGCACCAGAATATTCTGGACCTCTTCAACGAACACGGCATCCAGCTCATGACTCCCGCCTACGACGGCGATCCGGATTCTCCGAAAGTCGTGCCGAAAGACCGATGGTTCGACCCGCCGGCGAAGGCTCCGGCGCAGCCGGGATCGAGGGAAGAAACCCCTCGCGTCTCTCATCCAGCCTGACCAAGCAACGACCCACCCGATCTATCCACCGACCGACGCTCAAGGAGGCGCGGCCGTGCCACGCGTCAGACAGTCGTCGGCGCAACCTGATCCGACACGGGGATACGGCCAGACTGGAAATACACGTATTTCCGTACAGATATTTCTTGCCATCCATTCTGTCCCGGTGTATACGAAGGCTTCCTTACGATCGCGTGCGATCTCCGGAGGACGCGATTCGATTGCACATGGGTCGGATAAAAGGGGTCGGGAGTCTTTTCTTGACATGAGTGTCGGCGTACAGTATAACTCCGCATGCCGCGCCGCCCTCGTCTTGCTGCTGGTGATCTTGCCTATCATGTGTTGAATCGCCGTGTCGGACGCTTGTCGTTGTTCCAGAAGCCCGCCGACTATGCTGCGTTCGAGAAGATTTTGGCCGACGCCCATGCGGCCACTCGCCTGCGCATTTCAGCCTATTGCCTGATGCCGAATCATTGGCATCTGCTGGTGTGGCCCCGACGAGATGGAGAGCTCTCCGAAGTCCTTCGGTGGATCACCGTGACACACACCCAACGCTGGCATGCCCATCACAAGACGGCTGGAACAGGGCCGGTCTATCAAGGCCGCTTTAAGTCGTTTCCGGTGCAAACGGACGAGCACTTTCTCACAGTCGCCCGTTATGTGGAGCGCAATGCGCTCCGTGCCAAGTTGGTAGACCGAGCTCAAGAGTGGCAGTGGGGGAGTCTCTGGCGTCGCGCACAAAGCGATCGAACACTCAGTGCGTGGCTGAGCGACTGGCCGATTGATGTCCCGCGCGATTGGATCGCACGGGTGAATCGCGCGCAAGGCGTCGCGGAGTTGGACGCGATTCGGACGAGTGTGCAACGCGGACGGCCGTTTGGCGACGAGAGTTGGGTGCGACGGATGGCGAAGCGCTTCGGGATGGAATCCACGCTGCGCCCACGGGGCCGACCGAAGGGTACGTGAACAAAGACTCCCGACCCCTTTTCTTTGCGTTCAATGCTTGCAACCGGTGACGTCGTCATTGCCGGCGTGCTGAACCTGAACGGTGTCAGCGGGATGTTACAGGACTTTACCCCATCGGCGCCGCCCGTCAATCCTGGGGGCTCAGGGGGGCCGGGAGGGTTTCGGGGCGGCCAAAGCGGTATGAAGGGCCTGACCAACAATGCGGCATCCGGTGGTCAGGGTCCCGGCGGTGGCAATCCCGGCGTCGATGGAACGACCGTACAGGGAGGAACCTACGGCGCACCGGCGACATTCGTTTCGCTTATTCCACTCTTTGGTGGCTCCGGCGGAGGTGGGACGAACGGAGGAATCGGTGGAAGTCCTCCCGGTCCCTTTACCGGCGGCTCCGGCGGTGGCGGCGGCGGAGCGATCGTGCTCTCGTCCACGACCAAGATCACGGTCACAGGCTCCATTACGGCGAATGGCGGCGGTCAAAATTTTTGCGCTCCGAGTGGCATTGGAAATGGGAGTGGAGGAGCCATCCGTCTCGTGGCTCCGGAAGTGACGGCCCCTGGTACGATCCAGGCCCTCGGCTTGGGCGCGTGCATCCCCAGCGGCCCCGGTCGTATTCGAATTGAAACCGTCGTGCCCGGTCCCATCGCCCCGACGAATCCGACGGCGTCCATCGTCAATGTCCTCGGTCCCATCACCGCAAACAGCGTTCCTGCACTGATCAATCTTCCCACGCTCACCATCACGTCAGTCGGTGGAGTGGCACCGCCGCCGACCCCTGGCGGCTCCTACACGACCGCGGATGTGATTCTGCCGGGGACCGCGACCAATCCTGTGCCAGTGACTCTCACGGCGACGAATACGCCGGTGCCGACGTCCTATACCGTCAAGATGATTCCGCAGTTCGCCGCGCCTGTATCGACGACGGTGAACAGCAGCGGCTCCTTCGCGATGTCGACAGCCACGGCCAACGTCACCTTCCCTAACGGGTGGATCAGTGCGCTCCAGGTCTTCGCCGGCTTTACACTGACGGCGGCACTCGCGCCGATCATCGACGGGGAGCCGGCTGAGCAGGTCTTGATCGCGGCGGGCTTCGGTGAGTCCTCATCGCTCACGCTCGTGACCAAGTCGGGGAAAGAAATCCCGGTCTCGCGGTTGTCGTACGACGATCAGGTGAAAGTGGCCGCCGCTCTTCACGAGCTTCAGGCTCGGACGCAGGGATCGAAGGAGGCGGCGAGGTGACGAGGCGGTACGCATCGAGCGGCCTCCTGATCGGCCTGCTGGCCGTACTCGCGGCCAGCCCCGTGGTCCGGGCACAAACCGGCACCGACTTCTTTCTGCATGGCACCGGACCCGATAACAACCCGCCGACCCTATTTCTGAATACGAACGCGCCGGCGGCCGCCACCGCGAAGTTCCGCGATTCAGCCGGGGTGAACTTCAACGGCGGCAACCTGTGGAAGGATATCGGGACCTGGCCGGCAGCGTCATCCCTGACGACCGGTACGCTTACCGCCCTGAGTGATCTCCATGTCTGGCTGGGTTTGAAGAACAGCGACGATCAAGGCACGCAATTCGATCTCCGGGCTGAGGTGCTCAAGAACGGCGCCGTGATCGCGACGGGCCTCACCCGCTGCATCACCGGGATTGTGCGCAATGCCAACCAAGCCAAGGAAGCCACCGTCGCCTTCGGCTCCGTGCCCTCCACCCCGTTCGACGGCACGACGGATCAGCTCGCGATCAAGATCTCCACCCGCATCGGAACGAACCCCAACGACACCAAGTGCCCCGGCCACAACAACGCCGTCGGCCTGCGGCTGTACTTCGATGCTGTGAGCCGCCAGGCTCGGTTCGATGCCACGCTCGTGACGCAACAAACGCCGACTATCACGAACTTTACGCCCACGGAAGGCCCTGCCGGGACCTCTGTCACGATCACGGGAACCAATTTCGATTCGGTGCCAGCCAATAATACGGTTCAATTCAATGGTGTTACCGCCGTCGTAACCTCCGCAGCGGCGACAACCATTGTCGCTACGGTTCCCCCTGGTGCCACGACCGGCCCCATCACTGTCACGACGGCAGCCGGCACAGCCACCAGCGCCACGAACTTCACCGTGCTCGCGGCACCGGCCATCACCGGGTTTTCGCCAGCGACGGGCCGCGCAGGCGTCACGGTGACCGTCACCGGCACGAACTTCGTGAACGTTCAATCCGTCACCTTCAACGGCACCGCCGCGACGAACGTCACAATCCAGAACACCACGACGCTGACCGCAGTCGTGCCGTCCACCGCGACGACCGGCCCGCTGGCGGTCGCCACGACCGGCGGGGCTGCGACCTCGACCGGCCATTTCGTCGTGATCCCGACGCAAGACATGCAGCTGAGCGTCCTCCCTGCCACAATCACGATCCCATCATCCGGCGAGGCCTCCTTCGCCGTCGCGCTTACCGGCAGCGGCGGATTCACCAACGCGGCGACCCTGGCCGCGACGGGTCTGCCCGGCGGGATGACGGCGTCGTTCCGCAACGCCACACTGACGGCGGGACAGAGTACGAGACTGACCGTCACGACAAACGGCGCCATTCCTGCCGGCCCGATATCGCTGACCGTGACGGCGACAGGACTGGTGAACGGTGTGTCGACGACACGCTCGGTGCCGGTTACCGCCCAGGTGCTGGCCTCGGGCGTGACCATGCTCGTGGGATTGGTGCTGGATGAAGACGATCAGCCGGTCAACGGCGCGCTCGTCACGCTGGGCGAGATGCAGGTCAGCACCGATGACGGCGGCAACTTTGCGATGCAGAACCCGCCGGTCGGCGCAGAGCAACTGCTGCTCATCGACGGCGGGCCGGCCTCCACGCCGCAGCACAGTCTGCCGGTGATTCCCTACAAAGTGACAATCGTTGCGGGGCAGGCCAACGCACTGAGTTTCGTGCCGCATCTGCATTTCCAAAAGACCACCGGCCTGGTGGATATTTCCAATAGCAGCGTCGAACGGCTTGTGACCGATCCCGAACTGCCCGGTTTCCAAATGACGATCCCCGCCGGCGCCGTCATCACCGGATGGGACAACCAGCCGAATACGCGGATCTCCGTCCGGCAGGTGCCGTTGGATCGCACCCCCATCCCGCCGCTGCCCGGAGACCGTGTCGGAGTCAGCAGCTATATGGACTACTTCGACAAACCGGGGGGCGGCACCCCGTCCGAGCCAATCCCGATCACCTTTCCCAACGATCTCGGGGCGCCGCCCGGCACACAGGTGGAGCTGTGGTATTACGATGAGGCGCCGGACGGCTCGCGGCCCAACCAGATGGCGCAGTACGGCACCGGCACCGTGTCCGCCAACGGCAGCCAGATCGTACCGGACATCGATCCCGCCACCGGGAAGCCCTTCGGCCAGCCGCGATTCTGTTGCGGGTCCGTGATGCCCGCGTGGTTGCGGGAGCTGTTGGATTTCGTGTCAGGGCTCGTCGGCGGCCCGGCAGTGGCGGCGGGAGGTGAAGGAGAAGCAGGGGGCGATCCCGTCGACCTCGGCACAGGAATCTTCGTGCTCAAGAAGACGGACCTGGTGCTACCGGGGCGGTTGCCGGTGACGATCACGCGCACCTACCGGACATTGGGGACGAATCTGGGTCCATTCGGCCTCGGCACCAGCCATACCTACGACGTCATCCTGCGGCAGGACGGAGACCTGCGGCGGCTGCTGTTGCCCGGCGGCGCCCGGGTGGCCTTTCCCAAGCAACCCGACGGGACGTTCCGCAATCTGACGGATCCGGCCTACCGCGGCGCAGTCCTCACGGAAGGCGGCGGCGGGCACAGTCTCCGGTTCAAGGATGGAACTGTCTGGACCTTCGGCTCGCCCTCTCTCAACGTGTCGTTCCTCATCGCCCAAGCCGACCGCAACGGCAACCAGCTCGCCTTCACTCGCACGGGCTCCACCGGTACGCTCACCACGATTACCGACGCAGTGGGCCGGCAGGTGCAATTCACCTATATCAACGATCGCGTCACGGAGATCCTCGATCCCCTCGGGCGCCGCGTGACCTATGCCTATGACAACAGCGGCCGCCTCGCCACGGTCATGGATCCCGAAGGCGGCGTCACCCGCTACACCTACGACGCGCAGGGACGCATGCTCACGCTGACCGATGCGCGGGGCTTCACGTTTCTGACGAACGAGTACGACGGCGCGGGCCGGGTGAGCCGACAGACCCAGGCGGACGGCGGCCTCTGGCAATTCGCCTACCAGACGAGCAGCGGAGTCATCACGCAGACCACCGTCACGGATCCTCGGGGACATGTCACGACCAGCCGGTTTAACGGCCAGGGCTATACGCTGGACCGCACCGACGGCCAGGGGCAGACGACCCGGTCGCTCCGTGACGTGGCCACCAACCAGGTCCTCGCTACGACCGATGCCTTGGACCGCACGACCCAATTCGAGTACGATGCGGCGGGGAACGTGACGAAGGTTATCGATCCGGCGCTGCACGAAACCCGCTTCACGTAGGACGCGCAGTTTAATCGCGTGACGACGATCACGGATGCGTTGAACCACGTGACGGAATTCGGCTATGATGCGGCCAACGGGAATCTGCTGACGGTGAAAGATCCGCTCACTCACACGACCACCCTCACCTACAATGCGTTTGGCCAGCCGCTGACGGTCACCGATCCGCTGACTCACCAGACCACGTTTGCCTATGATGCCAATGGCAATCTCATCACCACGACGGATCCCCTGGGGAACGCCACGCAGCGGGCCTACGACGCGGTGTCACGGCTCACGAGTCTGACCGATCCGCGGCAATTGCAGACTCAGTTCCGCTACGATGGGTTGAATCGAGTGACCGAGATTGCCGATGCCCGGCAGGGAATCACGCGGTTTGGCTATGATCAAAATGGCAACTTGCTCTCGGTGCAGGATGCAAAGGCGCAGACGACGAATTACATCTATGATTCGATGGATCGGCTGTTCACACGGAAGGATGCGCTGAACAGAAGTGAAAGCTACCAGTACGATCCCGCCGGCAACTTGACGACCTTTACGGATCGCAAAGCGCAACCCGCCATCTTCCAATACGATGCGCTGAACCGCCGCACGCGAGCGGATTATGCGGACAGCAGTTTCACGACGTTCACGTACGATGTGGTGGGGCGGCTCACCCGGGCGACGGATTCGACCTCCGGTGCCATCGACTTCTTCTATGACAATCTGGATCGGCTTGTTTTGGAACTCTCTCCGCAGGGTGCGGTGGCCTATGAGTACGATGCGATCGGTCGTCGGACGAAAATGACGGTGGCTGGTCAAGCCCCGGTCACGTACCAGTATGATGCGGCGAGCCGGCTGACGCAGGTGGCGCAGGGTTCGTTGAGCATTGGCCTTGGCTATGACGCCGCAGGCCGGCGGACCACCCTCACCTACCCGAACGGCACCAGCACCAGTTACACATATGACAATGCCAGCCGCCTGATGCGGATTCTGCACCAGGGGCCAGGCAGTACAACGATCGAGGATTTGGTCTACACCTACGATGCAGCGGGGAATCGCACGAGCCTGACCAGAGCGAATAGTGCCGCATCGCTCTTACCAGCCGCTGTCGCCTCAGCCACCTACGATGCGGCGAATCAACAGACGGCGTTTGCCGGTGCCACGCACACGTTCGATGCCAACGGGAATTTGACCAACGATGGGACGAACACCTATGTCTGGGACGCACGGAATCGGTTGGTATCGATCAGCGGTGGCACGACGGCGAGTTTCAATTATGATGCGCTTGGACGACGAACGAGCAAAACGATCAATGGCGTCACGACCAGCTTTCTCTATGATGGGAACAATATCGCGGCGGAGATCGGGAGCGGAGCAGTGGGGGCAAATTACCTACGCAGTCTGAACATCGATGAGCCGTTTATCCGGCAGACAGGCACCGGAAACGAGTTCTACCACACGGATGCGCTGGGCAGTAGTCTCGCCTTGAGCAATACACAGGGCGCTTCAGGGACGATGTATACCTATGAGCCGTTTGGAAAAACGACGGTGACAGGGAGCAGCGCGAATGCGTTTCAATACACGGGCCGGGAGAATGATGGGTCAGGGGTGTACTACTATCGAGCGCGCTATTACCAGCCGCGATTGCAGAGATTTATTGCTGAAGATCCGATCGGGTTTGCGGGAGGCATAAACATCTTCTCATACACAGAGAATAATCCTCTCGCATGGAAGGACCCCTTGGGTCTGATGGCAATGAGGCCAATATTCCCACGCGTCCCTCCTCCGCCTGTTACGCAACCCAAGCCTCCAGGGTGGACTCCAAATTGGGAGTGGCGATACCCGGCTACAAAAGGCGAACCTCGCTGGTTTGATCCAAATGGGGGAGAGTGGCGCTGGCATGCGCCCGACAAATGGCATCCGAATGGCCACTGGGACCATAACCCTTGGAATAACTGGAACAGTCCATGGCAGAACATTCCGCCTGGAGTCGTTCCCCCCGTAACGCCAGTCCCACTGATACCATCAGGTTCGCAAAGTGGAAATGGGCAAGGTGGAAATGGAGCAAATCAGGGGACTGGAAATAGGAAAGATCCATCTCTTCCGCCCATACCGGATTGGCAGAAACGCTGTGTCCAAGATCCTATGTGCAGTTGAATCGCCATCAAATGAATGCTGCCGTGAGAGGTCATATGGCTGAACCGACAAATCGCACAATCAAAATCTTGGTTGACTACTACGACGGGGCCTATGGGCCAACTATTCGAATAGACACTAAGTCCATGGAAGAACTTGTAAAAGTCAAAGAACTCTTGTCTCGTTTGACTCTGACTGATAAAGAAATTGATATCTCCACAAGTGATTTGTTCACTTTAAAAGGCGTCGAATCATTGATTCTGAAGCGCGTTCCGCCAGCGAGTAATCGAGAGAAGGCTCTTGAGAGATACAATCCTGACAGCCTTGCCTTTGAATGGGCACTGGCCTCTGAGGGATGGGAGAGATGTGTGGGATTAGTAGAAGGCTTAATCAACCACAACTCTCCTGCGCATCAATATTTAACGCGAGAGGGTTTCGACGACGCGCTAATAGAACTTGCGTTTCAGGAAAGTGCTGGAGACTAGGAAGTCGTACAACTTCTTGAAAATGCGGAAACTAATAGCGGAAACAATAAGACAGAGAAAGAAAATAGGAACGGGCTGGATTTCTGATGATCGCTGAGCGACCACGGTGACCTCCTCGCCACAAGTAATCCCCTGAACCACGTGACGGAATTCGGCTATGATGCGGCCACGGGCAATCTGCTCACGGTGAAAGATCCGCTGAATCATACGACGACGATCACCTACAATGCCTTTGGCCAACCGCTGACGGTCACCGATCCGCTGAACCACACGACGACCTTTGCCTATGATGCCAACGGCAATCTCATCACCACGACGGATCCTCTGGGGAACGCCACGCAGCGGGCCTACGACGCGGTGAGTCGATTGACCAGCCTCACTGACCCCCGGCAACTCCAGACCCAGTTCCGCTACGACAATCTGAACCGCGTCACCGAGATTGCCGATGCCCGGCAGGGCATCACGCGATTCAATTACGATCCGAACGGGAACTTACTGTTGGTCCAAGACGCCAAGCTGCAGCCGACGACGTATACCTACGACAGCATGGACCAGCTGGGGACCAGAAAAGACGCCCTAAATAGAACCGAAAGCTACCAGTACGACTTGGCAGGGAATCTGACGCAGTTCACCGACCGCAAGAGCCAACCCGCGACCTTTCAATACGACGCGCTCAACCGAAGAATGCGGGCGGACTATGCCGACAGCTCCTTCACGACCTTCACATATGATGCTGTCGGGCGGCTGACGCGAGCGACAGATTCCGTTTCTGGAGCGATCGACTTTTTTTATGACAACCTGGACCGGCTCGTCTTGGAAGTCTCTCCGCTAGGCGCCGTGGCCTATGAATACGATGCGATTGGCAGAAGAACGACGATGACTGTGGCCGGTCAGGCGCCGGTGACATACGGCTATGATGCGACCTCCCGGTTGACCCAGGTGGTGCAGGGTTCGTTGGTTGTGGGAATTGGCTACGACGCGGCAGGACGAAGAACCAGTTTGACGTATCCAAACGGCACCGGCACCAGTTACACGTATGACAATGCGTCTCGTCTCTTGAGCATCACGCATAACGGACCAAGTGGAGTGATCGAAAGCCTGACGTATACCTATGATGCGGCGGGGAATCGAACTTCACTGATACGTGCAAATGGCACTGCGAGCCTGCTGCCGACTGCAATCGCGTCAGCAACCTACGACGCGGCGAATCAGCAAACGGCGTTTGCCGGTGCCACGCACACGTTCGATGCCAATGGCAACCTGACGAACGATGGGACGAACACCTACACCTGGGATGCCAGGAATCTACTGATCGGCATCAGCGGGGGGGTGACTGCGAGCTTTAGTTACGATCCACTGGGTCGAAGAGCTAGTAAGACCCTCGGGGGCACGACCACGCAGTTTCTCTATGACGGCAATGACATCGTCACCGAGTTCCAAGGCGGAGCAGCGACCGCAAGCTACCTGCGATCATTGAACATCGATGAGCCGTTTGGAATCCTGCGGCAGGATGGTGTCTACTTTTCCATCTACGACGGCTTAGGCAGTACGCTGAACATTACGAACCAATCTGGTACCTCCGCCGTTCAATACTCCTACGAACCGTTCGGCAAGACGCAGTCCTCTAATCCATCTTTCAAGAATCCATTCCAATTCACGGGCAGAGAAAACGACGATACGGGGCTCTACTATTACCGGACAAGATTTTACAGTCCCATAAATCACCGCTTCAGTAGGGAGGATTCGTTCTCGGGGAGTTACTTGATCCCAGAAACTTTAAACCGATATGTGTATACTCTGAATGATCCTGTTTCATACTCTGATCCTTCTGGACTACTATCTCCACAAGCTGTTGCTACTCTTGGGGGTGCCTTCTTCGGTGGCGTCGGTGCCGCAACAGGTGCCATTGCACAAGGCATAACTCCTGGATCCGATCCTTTAGCTTTTGCTGTTATAACTGGGGTTGGAGCATCTACTGGAGCTGCACAAGGATTCATTCTCAGTCTTGGCCCGCTAGCTCCTCCTCCCGCAATTCTTGGTTCGCACATTGCAGGATTGAACAATTTAGTCGCACAGTGGATCACAGGACGGAAACCCATAAATGTGGGCTCGGTCGTAGGCGCATTCATCGGAGGGGGTGCCGGAGGTGCTTTCAGAGCAGCAGCTCAAGCAGCAATTCGAAATGGGCTTGGTAATGCTGTGCCAACATCGATTGCGAATGCACTTGGCTCCGGGTTGGGGAGTGCCGGGGCTGTTGGATTTCCATTAGTACTTTCGACCATCGGTGGACAAATAGGAGCACCGTAACCATGGAAAGGCCTAATTCGAGGTATGAAGGCTATTGGTACTTAGCTATCGCCGTTTTAGCCATTAGCCTCGGTCCTGTTTTACTGGCCTTTCGTGCCAGTAGTGCTTCATCCTCGGAGAAGTTGATATACATCACGCTCTTTGTTCCTTTAGGCCTATTCGTGATCCTTATAAACTACATGCGGGAAAAGACGCAGGCTTTAACGGAATCGAATTCCAACGTCCAACAAGATCTTGTGGCTAGGCTCAATAAGAAGTATAGAAAGTATTTACTCTTCTATATTCCAATCACCATCATATGTGTGAGCTTGTATGCATGGATTCTTCTTGGGGGTAAGTTCTGAAAAGAGGAAAAGACAACATGAGTTGCCCCCATTGCCAGGGGAAGACTGGTTGAAGGCACACTAGGACCTATCTCAAAACGTTTGTCGATGAGGGAACAGCTTCTCTCTACCGGTATGAGGCACGAGCAACTTGTGGAATCCTTGGAAATACCACGGTTAACATCCTGAACGTGCATACGTAACATCCTTCGGAATGCCGGTTATTCAATTTTGAGATAGGTTCTAGAAGGAGTTTCGTTTCAATCGCTTGCTGACGTCAAAAAAATGTTCTCTTCGGGCGTGTACGGCATTCGCGCAATCGTATGTGCTAGTTGTGGCCGGATCGTAGAACTTTCAATTGACCCAGAAACTCTGTACAAGATGATCTTGAAGAAAGATTAAACGGACAATCCATAACAAGTGGAGACGGATGCATGGACAGTTGAGATGAAGACGATTCAATTCGTAGGATGGTGGGTGCTTTTGTCGCTGCTCGTGAGTCCTCTCGGATTGCCCATCGCCGCCCAAGCGAATCTTAACCGGGCGCCTTCCGACCCATTCGCTGATAGATATGATCGGATCGTAAGCTCCCCGAAAAAGTAGACAGTCCATAAGGAGAACTTTCTGGCACAATAGTCACCTTAGGAAAGGATAAAAGGGGTCGGGAGTCTTTTCTTGACATGAGTGTCGGCGTACAGTATAACTCCGCATGCCGCGCCGCCCTCGTCTTGCTGCTGGTGATCTTGCCTATCATGTGTTGAATCGCCGTGTCGGACGCTTGTCGTTGTTCCAGAAGCCCGCCGACTATGCTGCGTTCGAGAAGATTTTGGCCGACGCCCATGCGGCCACTCGCCTGCGCATTTCAGCCTATTGCCTGATGCCGAATCATTGGCATCTGCTGGTGTGGCCCCGACGAGATGGAGAGCTCTCCGAAGTCCTTCGGTGGATCACCGTGACACACACCCAACGCTGGCATGCCCATCACAAGACGGCTGGAACAGGGCCGGTCTATCAAGGCCGCTTTAAGTCGTTTCCGGTGCAAACGGACGAGCACTTTCTCACAGTCGCCCGTTATGTGGAGCGCAATGCGCTCCGTGCCAAGTTGGTAGACCGAGCTCAAGAGTGGCAGTGGGGGAGTCTCTGGCGTCGCGCACAAAGCGATCGAACACTCAGTGCGTGGCTGAGCGACTGGCCGATTGATGTCCCGCGCGATTGGATCGCACGGGTGAATCGCGCGCAAGGCGTCGCGGAGTTGGACGCGATTCGGACGAGTGTGCAACGCGGACGGCCGTTTGGCGACGAGAGTTGGGTGCGACGGATGGCGAAGCGCTTCGGGATGGAATCCACGCTGCGCCCACGGGGCCGACCGAAGGGTACGTGAACAAAGACTCCCGACCCCTTTTCTTTGCGTCAGCCGATCTTCCACCAGACCGGAAAGGGCGCGCCGATCAGCCGACTCTTCCTACTTCTTGACGATCTCCAGCAGCTCCACCTCGAAGATGAGCGTCGCGCCCGGCTTGATGGTCGGGGGTGAGCCTCGGTCGCCGTAGGCGATGGCCGAGGGACAGACCAGCTTACTCTTGCCGCCCACCTTGATCAGTTGCACGCCTTCCGTCCAGCACTTGATCACCTGGTTCAGAGGAAACGTCGCCGGTTCGCCGCGCTTGACGGAGCTGTCGAAGACGGTGCCGTCGATCAGCGTCCCGTGATAGTGGACTTTGACCGTGTCGGTGGCCGTGGGCGTCGCGCCCTTGCCTTCCTTGATGGTCGTCACGATGGCTCCGGAGTCGGTCTTCTTGGCTCCGGATTCGGCCGCCGCTTTCGCCAGGAAGGCCGCTCCAGCCTTCTTTTCGGTGTCGGCGACGGCGGCGGCGCGGGTCTGCTGCACTTGGTTGACCTTGGGTCCGAACGCTTGCAGGTCGACCTTCGGGGTCTTCTTGAGGACGCCGTCGGTCATGCCGGCTCGCACGAAGTCGAGTTCGGATTCCGTGAGCGCGAACGGGGTCAGCGACTGGCTGATCAAGAGTCCCAAGGCATAGAAAGTTTTCTGATCATCGGTGGAGGGATCCGCGGCGCCGGCCGGCATGGCCGACAGCATCAGGCTCAGCAGCACAATCACGATCGTCACTGGGCGCATGAGAGATCCTTTCTGATAAGAAGTAAGGCCAAACCATCACACCATATGCTACCTGAGGAGCAAGCTCAATACTTTTCTCCGATAGCCGAAGGCCCCCGACAACCGCCGGCTTGCAGCTCCGGCGACGATCTGCCGGAATAGTTGCGCCGGGCTCGATGCAACGGTACACTGCGCCTCCAGCCTGGTGCGCAGGCAAGCCTGCATGATTCTTACCTTCGTTATTCTCTATCTGGCGGTCTCGGTCGGGGTCGGGCTCTATGCCGCCAGGCGCGTGCACGACGCCAAGGACTTCGCGGTCGCCGGTCGTTCGCTACCTCTTCCGATCGCGGCCGCGACCGTCTTTGCGACCTGGTTCGGCGCCGAGGCCCTCATGGGCATGTCGGCAACCTTCGTCAAAGAAGGGCTGCGCGGCGTCGTGGCCGATCCGTTCGGCTCGACACTCTGTCTGGTGCTTGCCGGGCTGTTTTTCGCGCCGCGCTTCTACCGGCTGAATCTGCTCACCGTCGGGGATTATTACCGGTTGCGCTACGACCGCCGGGTGGAAGTCCTCTGCACGCTCTGCATTGTGGCGTCGTACATCGGATGGGTGGCCGCGCAGTTCAAAGTGCTGGGGCTCGTTCTGAACGTGGTCACCGAAGGCGCGGTGAGCCAACAGGCGGGGATGGTCATCGGCGCGATGATCGTGCTGACCTATACTACCTTCGGCGGTATGTTCTCCGTGGCGATTCTCGACTTCGTGCAGCTCTCGGTGATCATCGGCGGACTGTTGTACATTGTATCGGTCGTCAGCGGCCTGGCCGGCGGGGCGGGCGCCGTCATCAGCCACGCGGCGCAGGCCGGCAAGCTGGAGTTCTTCCCTCCGGCGTCGCTCGACGCCTGGATCCCGTTCGTCGGCGCCGGCGTGACGATGATGTTGGGCTCTATCCCGCAGCAGGACGTGTTTCAGCGGATTACGTCGGCTAAGGACGAGCGGACGGCGGTCCGAGGGTCGTTGGCCGGCGCGGCGCTCTATTTCTCGTTCTGTTTCGTTCCGATGTTCTTGGCCTACGCGGCGCTGCTCGTGGATCCGGACAAGTTTGGGACGCTGCTCCGGCAGGATTCTCAATTGGTGCTGCCGACGCTGATCGTCGAACACACGCCGGCCCTGGCGCAGATTCTATTCTTCGGCGCCGTTCTGTCTGCCGTGATGAGCTGTGCGAGCGCCACGCTGCTCGCTCCCTCGGTCGCATTGAGTGAAAACGTCATCAAGGGGCTGATGCCGGCGTTGGATGAACGAGGCTTTCTCAGGATGATGCGGATTGTGTTGGTGGGATTCGCCGCCGTCGTGCTGGCGATCGCCTTCAGGTCGGACGCCAGCATCTATCAGTTGGTGGTCAACACCTACAAAGTCACGCTGGTGGCGGCGTTCGTTCCGCTGGCGGCAGGTCTCTATTGGCGCGACGCCACGGTCACGGGCGCTCTGTGGGCGATCGGCTTGGGTCTCTTGACCTGGATCGCGGGGGAAGTGCTCAGCCCCGAGCAGCCGGTCTGGCCGCCGCAGCTCCTGGGGCTGCTGATGGCCGGAGTCGGCATGCTCGTCGGCTCCAAGGCGCATCTGCTCTCCGGCCGGTCGAATGCGGCTCGCGAGGTCCCATCCGACTAAAATCCCGTCGTGGTAACCGCCATGCGTGCATGGATGCGGACAGTCGGGCGTTCCCCTTGGCTCATCCGAGGCACTGTGGCCGCGGCAGGCGGAGCCCTGCTCCTGCTGCTCGCGGTGGGCGCCTACGGAGCCTACCTCGCGACGTTCCTCGAATTGCCGAAACGCGAGGACCATCCGCCGTTGCGGCTCTATGCTGCGCCGTTCCAGTTGAAATCCGACCTGACGATCAAAGAGTCGCGGTTGCTCGAGCGGCTGCAGCGGCTCGGCTACCAGGCCGTGACCGGCGAAGTCGCGACTCCGGGAGACTATCGCCTGAGCGCCGAGGCGTTGACGATCTATCTGCGCGCGCAGCCCGAGAGTCTCCTGAAAGCCCGCCTGATCCACCTGACGTTGGATCGGGGAACGATCGTGGAAGTTCTGTCGATGCCGGATCGGACTCCCGTGTTCCCCGTCTATCTGGAGCCCGAGTTGATCAGCGGGTTGCGGGGCGGGTCCAGACAGGTGCGCGAATGGGTCCCTCTTGCGGATATGCCGCCGTTCATCGTGGACGCGGTGCTGTCCGTCGAGGATCGCCGCTTCTTCTCGCATGTCGGCATTGATCCGGTCGCGATCGGCCGGGCCGTCTGGCGGAACCTGACGAGCGGCCTGGTCGTGCAGGGCGGCAGCACCATCACCCAGCAGCTCGCGAAGAATCTCTTCTATTCGCCCCAGCGGACATTCGTCCGGAAGCTGAAAGAGGCGCTGGCCGCCGTCGTGCTGGAAGTGAAGTATCGCAAGCAAGACATTCTGGAGAGTTACCTCAACGAAATTTACCTGGGCCAGGCGGGCTTCGTCTCGATCTACGGGATCAGCGAGGCGGCGCATCGCTATTTCGGGAAATCGCTGTCGCAACTCACCGTCGCGGAGACGGCGCTGGTCGCCGGTTTGATCAAGGGCCCCAACACCTATGCGCCGACGAAGCATCCGGAGGCGGCCGTCGAACGCCGGGACGTGGTGCTTCGCATGCTGCGGGAACGGGGGCGGCTCACGGAAGCAGCATGGAAGACGTCCGTGAACGAGCCGCTTCGTGTCGTGCCGCCCGACGATGTGTTGGCGGACGCGCCCTACTTCGTGGATGCCGCGTTGCGGCACGTGGAAGAGACGGTCGGGACGCCGCTGCCGGAAGGACTGCGGATCGACAGCACGCTCGATCCGATTCTCCAGCAGGTCTCGACCGACGCGGTGGAACAGGGGTTGAAGCAGCTGGAGCGGACCGTGCCGGCGCTTGCCGCAGCGGGCCAGCCGGTTCAAGCCTCGGTCATCATCCTGGAGCAGACGACCGGTTCCATCCTGGCCCTCGTGGGAGGACGGGATTATCGGCTCAGCCAGTTCAACCGGGCCGTCCAGGCCCGCCGGCAAGCCGGGTCACTCTTCAAGCCGTTCGTCTATCTGGCCGCCTTCGAAGCGTCTCGGGAAGGGAAAGGGCCGAACCTGACGGCTGCCAGTCTACTGGCGGATGAACCGGTCACGTTCGAGTCCGAGACCGGAGCCTGGTCGCCCAGGAACTATGACCGCCAGTTCCGCGGCCGCGTGACCGTGCGCAGCGCCTTGGAGCAGTCGCTCAACGTGCCTGCGGTCCGGGTTGCTCAAGCGGTGGGCACCCGAGCTGTGACGGATCTGCTCAAGCAGCTTGGGGTAACGAGCCCCTTGGCCGAGGACCTCTCGATCGCGCTGGGGAGTTCGTCCGTCTCGCTGCTGGAGATCACCGGTGCGTACGGCTCGGTTGCGAACGGGGGGATTCGGGTTCGTCCGACCGTGGTCCGGTCGATCGCCGATAGCGAGGGCGCGTTTCTCTGGACCGCCACGCCCGATCGCAAGCAGGCCGTATCGGCCCAGGCGGCCTACGTGGTGACGTCGCTCCTGGACGGCGTCATTCAGCGGGGTACCGCGACCAAAGCCAAATCGCTCGGTTTCGCCGGTGCGATGGCAGGGAAAACGGGAACGACCGATGGCTATCGTGATGCTTGGTTCGTCGGCTATACGGCCGACCTCACGATCGGCGTGTGGGTGGGATTCGACGATGAGCAGCCGCTTCGTCTCACCGGGAGCCAGGCGGCGCTTCCGATCTGGATAGACATCGCGAGGCGCGTCGTGCCGGAAGGCGCCCCGCGGTTTCAGATTCCAACGGGCATCGTGACGCGCCGCGTCGATCCGAGGACCGGGCAGCTCGCAACCTCTCAATGTCCGGAGCAGGTGGCGGAGGTCTTTATCGACGGCACTGAGCCGAGCGTCTATTGCGAGGTTCATGGCGGAGGGATGTGGGAGCGATTGCGGCGCTCGTTCGGCCTCTCGTAGACGGTGTCGGCGGTCGGGGTTTCGATTATCTGCTAGGCCATTCAGGACGGATGGTGTAATCTGGCGTGACATTGCGTGAGGAGGGTCGTGATGAAGAAAAATGGATTCTCCGGCGACGACAACATCACCCTCCTGGCAAGGGGGGTCCAGTTGAGAGGCGAGATTCGCGTCGAGGGCACGGTCCGGATCGACGGGCGCCTCGAAGGAGACATTCACACCAGCGGGCAGGTGATCATCGGCGAGGAGGGACTCGTGCAAGGGACCATCGATGCGGGCGTGGTGGTCAGCAGTGGTCGCATCAAGGCCGTCGTCACGGCCAGCGAACGGGTGCAGCTGCTCAAGACCGCCGTCTTGATCGGCGAAATCCATGCTCCGGTCTTGATGATGGAGGAAGGCGCGAAACTGCAAGGCGCCGCAGACATGGGAGTCACGTCGTGGCCGGACGAAGTGCCCAAGCTCCCCGGTACCGTACACGAGATCTCCACCCATCGAACCAAACACGTCGTCGTCCTTGACAAGGAGTCGAACGCCTAGCGATAGTGGACTGGTCAACGGGGTCCAGGCACGCATGACCAGACCGCAGCCGTTTACGGTTGTCTTTTTCGGGCTTCTTCTCTTTCTTCTCTATCAAATCGGACTCATCCTCCAGCCGTTCGTGTTTCCGGCTCTCTGGGCGGCGCTCCTCGTGCACGCGACCTATCCGCTCCATGAACGGTTGACCAGGCTTTGCGGCGGACGGGATACGCTCTCCGCCTCGATGTTGACGATCGGGGTTCTGGCTGTCGTCGTCGTGCCGTTGATCATCGTCGGCATCCTGCTCGTTCGTGAGACCAGGGACGCGGAAAAGGCGATCCGCTCCTGGATTGCCGAAGGGGGGCTGGATCGCCTGCCCGAGCAGGTCGCGGCCGTGCCGATGATCGGTGAATGGCTCCGCACCCTCGTCACCGGGCAAAATCTCCAGGAAATCTCGGTGGAACAGTCGGTCATCACCGGCGCCAAATTTCTCAGCCAGTTCTTCGTCGATCAAATGGGCGGCCTGTTGAAGAACACGTTGCTGCTCGTCTCGGATTTTTTCATCATGCTGCTGGTGCTGTTTTTCCTCTATAAAGAGGGCAGGGAATGGACCGAGGTGCTCTACGAACTGATTCCCATGGACGGCTCGCACAAGCGCAAGATTCTGACCCGCCTCGATCAGGCGGTTCGGGCCGTGGTCAAGGGCATGCTCGTTACGGCGACGGTGCAGGGTCTTCTGGCCGGCCTGGCATACCTGCTGCTCGGCGTGCCGTTTCCCGTCGTGCTCACCGCGCTGACGATCATTCTCGCGCCGATCCCGTTTGGAGGCACCGCGCTCGTCTGGGGGCCGGTCGTGGCGTATCTCTTCTGGACCGGGGTGATCTGGAAGGCGGTTGTGATGTTGGCATGGGGGGTGGGTGTCGTCTCAATGGTGGATCAGTTCCTTCGCCCCTGGCTGATCGGCAAAGAGGTGCAGATCCCCGTCCTGTTTCTCGTCTTCAGCGTGCTCGGCGGTCTGGCGCTGTACGGCCTGATCGGTCTCTTCATCGGACCGGTTCTGGTCAGTCTCTTCATCACCGCGCTGCAGATTTATCGCGAAGAGTACCACCAGACCGTGTCCGCCCCCTAGTCGTGTCCCGTCGCTGATCGCAGATTGCACCCCTTCTTTGCTCCGTCCGGACACACCCTGCTCGGTGGTGCGCCACGACCGGGCCTCAAACGGAGCCAGGTGCTACTCCTGGTCCTGATCCGAAGATCATTCGGCCATGAAACTACTTGAGGTGTTGCACGCGGGTCCTGCCGCCGCCCAGCCGTGCTCACTGCGAAGGGGCTCGGCCAAAGATCGTCGGCTGGACCTCAAAGTCTGTGGCGCACGTCTGGGCCTTCGCGTTCCGCGCGGCTCGGGCGCCCAGGACGGCGTCACCCGCGAGCGGTCCCTTTCTATCGAGATATACAGATTTTCGGAGCAGGGCTATTCCAACGGAATCGTGATGGCGATGCCCCCCATGATGTCGTTGAGCTTGAAGTCTCGCTTGGGACTGAGCGGGTGGCTGTTGTGACAGCTCACGCAGGCGGCGGACACGGCTCGGTCCGGATAGATGGCCTGGAAATACTGCTTCCGCCCGCTCGCCACGATGCCGGTCACGGGCGCGTCGGAGGACCTGTTCAGGGATTCCAAAGCCTTGCGCTCGAAGTCCGTTGCGGGGGCGTTGCGCTGGTAGATGGGGGACAGCCCGATCAGTCGGTAGCGGATGCCTTGGCCACTCTCGGCGACCAGTCTTCCGGAATGTTGGAGAAATTGCGCCGGGAGCGGCAAGGCGTTGTCCTGTTCCCAATGTTCCGCCGCGTTGACCACGCCCTTCTCCTGCATGCGATTGACGACCTGTTTCGTGTAAATCGTGCGGTCTGCCTGCAGCACGGCATGGACATAGCCGGCCACCTTTTCAGGCGGGATGCCGGCCGGCTGCGGCGCCTCTTTGGCCGAAAATGCCGTGGATCCGCTCCAACTGCAGAGAATTAGGAATGCGACGGTTGCGGCGGAATGCGGGAGTCGGAGACGGTACATGGAGCCTCCTTTGACGAGGGGGACCGGGGCGCCGCCGGAAGGGTGATGATGCAAGAGGTACCTTGCCCTTCCACGCTTTCCAACCGAATATCACCGCCGAACTTCCTGATGATTCGGCGTGCGACGGTGAGACCGAGACCCGACCCTTCTCCCTGTCCCTTCGTCGTGAAGAATGGATCGAAGATTCTTGAGAGGTGCTGTTTGGGGATCCCCGGCCCTGAGTCGGCAATCGTGGCAACGACGGATTGATCCACCAGCGCGGTCGCGAGACGCAAGGTTCCCCGCCCCTTCATCGCCTGGACGGCGTTCGCCATGACGTTGTTCAACGCCTGCCTGAGCTGATCGGGCGACACGACGACCGGGGTTTCACCCACGTAATCCCGCTCGATCTTCAGGGCGGACACATCTAGGGTCAGAGTGAGCGTGGCCAAGGTTCGATCGATTTCCCGCTCAAGGGTCACGGATTGCCGCTGGTCGGAGGACTCGCGCGTGGTCACGCCGGTGAAGTCCCGGATGATGGACGCCATGCGTCTGCCGTGTTGCACGATGTCCTGGGCGTATGATTTCACGCGTCCAAGATCGCCTTCTTCCTGGATCGCTTCTCCCAGACCGAGGATGCCGAACAGCGGGTTGTTGAGTTCGTGGCCGATGCCGGCCGTGAGGAGGCCGAGGCTGCCGGATTTCTCCGCCTGAATGAGATTGTCCTGCATGCGGCTCTCGTCTGTGGTGTCGCGCAGCACGAGTCCGACGCGATCGGATTCTCCGGGTCGCCCGATGACGCGGAACCATTGATACTGATAGAGGCGGAGGCCGAGCCGGATCTCAGCCCGCCCATCGTCGGTTCCTGACCCGAGGAGGGGAGCTAAGGGGTCGCGCAGCGCCATTTTGGAGCCGGCGGCCGCTCCGGCGCCCGAGATGGACAGGGCGGAGACCCGCGCGGTCTGCTCCTCAAGCTCCTGCCGCAGACGCCCCTGCTGGGTCGACTCGACCGGGAGGATTTCGAAGAGCTTCGCCGCGGTCGCGCTGCCGTTGGAGAAATGAAAGGCCTCGCGACCGGTTCGATTGACATATTGCACCGCTTCCTGCTCGTCGATGATGATGATCGGCGTGGGAACGGCGTCCAGAATCTGATCGGTGGATTCCTGGAGGTATTGGACTTCCTGGGTCTTCAGGTTGACCTGATCGGTCAAACCGGCGAAGGCGGCTTCGAGTTGCCGGTTCATGCGATTGAACTCCTCGGCCAGGGCTTCAAGCTCATCGCCGGTCTTGATGTGGATGGATTGCCGCAACTCTCCGCGCCCGATGGATTGCGCGGCCTGCTGCAATTCCCGGATCGGCGTGACGATCCGGGTGGCCGCCAGATACCCAAGCGTCGCGAGCAGCGCGACCGCGATGGAGCCGAACACGGTCATCCAGGTCAGCAGGTGCCTGATGGGCCCGAACAATTCATCTGAGGACTGCCAGACGAACGTATTCCATGACCCGACGTCGATCGCGCCGTTGGTGAGCCGGCTGGTTTCGGGAAGCGGAGAAAATCCGATGATGGAGGAGGAACGGCCTCCATGGCCGTCGCTCGGCGCGCTGGTCCATCCAGGGTAGGGCCCCGTCACGAGCGGCACGATCCCGGCGTCGGACAGACTCACTCCGGTGGGTAGGATGGGGCAACTCATCACGATCCCGCGATGGTCGATGAGCATGACGTGCCCGGTCTTGCCGAATCGGATCGGATGGGTTGAAGGGGAGAAGAATTCCTTGGCGTCGATCACCCGGTGGAGGACGCCGACCACCTCATACCCCAGACTGTCCATAATCGGGAGAGAGATCGAAAAGGCGTAGGTGCCGGCCAGGTCGTCGTAGTAGACGTCTTCTATATAGAGTTGGCCGATCCCCTTCTTGTAGGTGCCCTTCCACCACGCCGATTCGCCGTTCGAAAAACGCGGCCTCTGTGTGAGGGCCGCCACAAGAGATCCTTGAATGTCCGTGAGGAACAGCATCTTGGTGGCGCCGCGGACGACTTGGGGAATCAATTGATCCGGCTCGCTTCTCGCCCCGGTGTAAAACTCGCGCAACAAAATGGCGATGGAATTCTCGGTCACGGCCTTGATGGCGGCCGGGTCTTTGGATTCCCATTTCGCCCGCTGCTCCTCCAGAAGCGGATCCGGCATCGACGACGTGCGAGCTTGGATGGTATCGCGGCGCCGTTCCAGCTCCCGGATCACCATCGGGTCCGAGGTGATCCGCGAATTTCTCGCGATCTCTTCACCCACCAGGAGGTCGAGTTTTCTGGCCGCTTCAGTAGCCAAGGCCTTGAAACTTTCTCCGCTGACCTCGTGGATTTCTTTGGACCCTTGCCAGAAGGCCATTCCGAGGCCGACGAGGAGAGGGACCACCCCCACCAGGAGCATCGAAACGATCAATTTGGTATGGAGTCTCCATCCGCGAGTCGACGGCGCCGGCCCGCTGCCTCGGGGGGTCACGATGCAACCTCGTCGGAGGGAGGAAAGGTGAGCGTGATCGTCGTGCCCTCATCTACAAGGCTCTGCACGTCGATCGTTGCGCGTAGGCCGTTGAGGATGGTCTTCACGTTATACAGGCCGAGTCCCGTGCCTTTCCCCGGCCCCTTCGTCGTAAAGAACGGCTCGAACACCCGTTTCAGCACCTCCGGCGACATGCCGCAGCCCGTGTCGGCAATGCCGGCGATGACCTGATCGCCGACTTTGCGCGTCGTTAAGGTCAACGTGCCGCCTCCCTGGTCCATGGCCTGGACGGCGTTCGTGATGAGGTTCACGAACGCATGCAACAGCTCATCCGGATTACCTCTTACACCGATCCCGGCCTCATACTGTTTGACCACGATGATGTCGTGAAAGCTGGCCGCATACCGGGCGATCTTAAGGGCCTCGTCCAGCCGTCCGTTGAGATTCACCATACAGTCGTCCCGGGACGACGACTTGCGTGCATAATGCATCAGATCCCGGCAGATCGCGCTGGTCCGTTTCACGGCCTCGACGATGTCTTTGGCCTGCTCGTGGATCGTCGTGAGATCGGTCTCGTCCGCCAGATTTTCCGCCAGTCCAAGGATCAACTGGAGCGGATTGTTGATGTCGTGGGCGATGCCGGCGGCGAAGGAGCCGATCCCTGCCAGCTTCTCTGCGTGAAACAGTTCGGCCTGGAGCTTGGCCTCATGGCGGACCAGTTCCCAGAGTACGCGCGAGGCGGTTCCGCTTAGGACGTCCGCGCCCGGCCGCCGATGGAGTTGGATCGTTCGCTCCATCTGGGGATCACCGGTAACGTCCACGATCAGATTGATGCCGTGATTGGCGATCAGTTCTTCGGCCCGGTCCGCGACAGGGATTCGAAGATCTCGGGCCCGTTGAAGTCCCGGGGCTTGGCGGTCGCAGTCGGTGATCCCGATGATCTCGATCGACGGAATCTGGTACAGCAAATCGAGGAGGGCGATTCCTCCGCGGCCGGCGCCGAGAATCACCACTTTGGTCGGCGCAATGGTCGCCACCACCGCGCTATCGGTCAAGTTTTGCACGGGGCGTTCCTCCCGGAGCGGAGGGGAGGGTCGCTGAGCGACCCTCCCCTTGGCAACATCGTTCGGCAGGCCATTTATAGATGGGCGAGCTCGCGCTGATCCATCGCTCGTGCGACTGCCTCACGAAGCTTCTCCCCCTCAACCGGCTTCACAAGATAGTCGACGACGCCTTGACGCAACATTGACGTGGCCATGTCCGTGTCCGGGAAACCGGTCAGGACGATGAGCGGCACACGCGGGTAGTTGGCGCGGAAGTAGGCGACCGCTTCGACCCCGTTGATCTTCGGCATCCGGATGTCGCAGATCACGACGTCAAGAAGCAGCCGATTTTCCCCGGTGTTGATGGTCTCGATCGCTTTCTCGCCGTTCTCGGCCTCGAGGACGTCGTACCCGGCCTTCTGCAGCGTCATGCGCACCACCTTCCGAATGTCGGCTTCATCATCGACGACGAGCACGCGTCCGTTGGTCTTTTGGTCCGGCATGAAGAATCCGGATGTAAACTCTCCTCCCATGATGCCCTCCTTGTAGATAATTGGTGATGCGTTCCTGTCGTCCACCTTGTCCTCCGCCGAGGTCTGAGCGATTCCTCACTTAGGGAGGTGAGCAACTGGTGTGCCATTGCAGAAATCGTACAGAATCGCTGATTCTTGCGGGCTTAGTCCGCAACCGGTTTCGGATAGCCTTTTGAGACTGGTTCATATCCACCGCCATGAGTTGATATCCACCACCACCCTTATTGTTCTCGTTCCGGTTGTGACTGCCGCGATCGACACAGGTCACCAGATCCGTCGCAGGAGCAACAAGGAACTCAGCAACACTCCGGCAGCGGTGAGTGTCATGATATGGCCCATACGAATACCTCCTCGAATCAATGAGGGTCCATGGCAAGCTCTCCCAAGATTCGTACCAATCGCATGGGGACCGGCATTACGCGAAATCCGCCGATTTTGCGAATGATTTGGATCCGGATTGCCCATCATGCAGAACGGTCTCACGGTCGTAGCGGATCAAAACCGATTCACGGTGAATCCGTTATGGACGCGAGCCGGCCGCACGGTCGATCCAACGGAGTTGCCGGTCGTGGGGCAGTTTGTCATCAGAAGCACTGAAGTTGTCATTCCCGCGAAAGCGGGAATCCAGTCAAGGCCTTCTCCTGAGCATTGAATCTTGGTCGAGGAGTGGATGCTCGCCGAAGCCTGCCCTCGACTGCGATCGGGGGTGGGCATGACGCAAGAGCAAACTGACTCAGTACCGGGCTGCCGGGGAAATTGCCTTTCTGGAAGCTGCTACGGTATTCTCTGCCTATATCAATTAAGGAGACTACGTTGATTACAGCCGAAATCTTGACCGACTACATTAAGCGAGCGATGCCGGACGCAGCCGTGACGATGATCGACCGCACCGGCACTCTGGATCACTTGAAGGTGGTGGTGGTGTCAGAGGCCTTTCGGGACAAGAATCTGCTCGATCGGCACCGCCTGATTTATCAAGCGCTTGATGCTCCAATGAAGGACGGACGCATTCATGCACTGGAGCTGACGGCCCGCACGAAGGATGAAGCATAAGGAGGCAGCCATGGGGGACCCGATCCAGGACGAGATCCAAAAGGAAATCGCGGCGAACAAGATACTGATCTACGGCAAGGGAACGAAGACCATGCCGATGTGCGGGTTTACAAGGGAGACCATGCAGTTCTTCGACAAATACGGCTATCCCTACGAACTGATCGACGTGCTCTCACAGCCGGCCAAGCGCGAGGCCTTGACGAAAATGACCAACTGGCCCACCCTGCCCAAGGTCTTCATCGACGGGCAATTTTACGGCGACACGGACATCCTCGATCCGATGGCCGCCAAGGGCGAGATGGAGCCGCTGCTGAAGAAGGCGTTCGGGCGGTAAGCAGCCCAGGCGGAATCTCCGCCGCCCACCTGAGAGGCCACCCAACTAGGTCTCGCTTGCTGAATCCTGCAAACTCGCCAGCGGCTGGCTCAAACAGTGCAGTCTTCGCGCTTGCTATGGAAGAGCAAGCGCCTCTCGCTTCGCCGAGTTGTGTCCCGGCCTCTCCAGCAAGGCGGCGGACGATTCCGCCCGGCTGCTCGCCCGGTAGATTTCAGCAGCGGGGAGAGGGGAGGATGAGAAGACAAGAGCAGCGTCGTCACGATCCTCGCCGCTCTCCACCTCCGCGCGTACCCAGCTAAACCTCGTCCGTTCGTGGCCTGTAAACTCGTCGAAACGACTCGAACAGTACAGGCCACGCCGTTGCGACGCGAAGAGCAACGGTGCGAGCTGCGGCGAGTTGTGTCCCGCCCTTGCCGGTAATGGCGCCGGGTCCGTCCGACTGCTGTTCTGTTGGTGGTGAAGACGGACCTCGCCCGGTTTCCCGGCCGGCACATCAGCACGGCTTGCCCGCAACCTCGCCGGGACGATTCACCGCTGCTTCCATATAAGAGGAGCGCTGCAGCAAGTCTCGCTCGCTCCGGTGATGTTGGAGATAGGCCCACCGTAAGGGATGATTGCATTCTTTGGGAAAGGTAGGTAAAGCCTCTGCACAATTCATAGAAGCCCATGAAGCTCGAAGACCTCCAGCCCAACGCCGCCGTCCGCGGTATCCTTCCTGACGCCCTCGTGACAGTCGTCAGCGTGCAATGGTTCGGTTCGGAAGCCATCGAGCTGACCTACAAAGACCTTGGTGGGCGAGTCGCCAACCAGTTGCTCTACCGCCATGACGAACCCCGCCTCGAAGTTGTCGAAGCCGGGCGGCCATGGAGTTTTGATGGCGATGGGGCCCTCTTCAGGCTCGTCTCCGAAGCGCATCGTATTCGACTCGCTCATCTCTTTGATCCGGTCCTGGCTGTGCACACTTCGCTCCTGGAGCCGCTCCCGCACCAGATCACAGCCGTGTATGACGCGATGCTTCCCCGGCAACCACTGCGGTTCCTATTAGCCGACGATCCCGGCGCCGGCAAAACTATCATGGCCGGTCTGCTGATGAAGGAGCTGATCGCGCGCGGTGACCTTCAACGCTGTCTTGTGGTCTGTCCCGGCAGTCTCGCCGAGCAATGGCAGGATGAGCTCTACCGGCGGTTCCAGCTTCCCTTCGAGATTCTGACAAACGATAAGCTGCAGGCTGCCCGAACCGGCAACTGGTTTTTGGAAACAAACCTCGTGATCGCTCGTCTCGATAAGCTCTCCCGCAACGAGGATGTACAGCACAAACTCCAAGCCCCCGATTGTCGCTGGGATCTCATCGTCTGCGATGAAGCGCACAAACTCTCCGCCACCTATTTCGGCGGTGAGATCACGTACACCAAACGGTATCGGTTGGCGCAACTTCTGTCCACGCTGACGCGGCATTTTCTCTTGATGACGGCCACGCCGCATAATGGGAAGGAAGAAGATTTCCAGCTCTTCATGGCGCTGCTCGACGGCGATCGCTTTGAAGGGCGTTTCCGTGACGGGGTCCACCAGGTGGATGTGTCGGACCTCATGCGCCGCATGGTGAAGGAGAGTCTTCTCAAATTCGACGCGACACCGCTCTTCCCAGAACGAATGGCCTACACTGTCCCCTATAAGCTGTCACCGGCCGAAACTCAACTCTACAAAGCGGTCACTGACTATGTCCGCGACGAATTTAATCGGGCAGAAGCGCTGCAGAACGATAAACGAGCCGGGACGGTCGGCTTCGCCCTCACGATTTTGCAACGCCGCCTGGCCTCCTCTCCAGAGGCCATCTATCAATCGCTGAGGCGCCGGCGTGAACGGCTTGAGAGTCGGCTGCGAGAGCTTGAATTGCTGCAGCGTGGGGCACAATCTGCCACGGCCATTGCCCCCGTCGGACCTGTGCTTGACAAGGAGGACGTGCAAGATCTGGAAGATGCGCCTGATAATGAGATGGAAGACGCCGAGGAGCAGATTCTCGATCAGGCGACGGCCGCACGAACCATCGCAGAGCTCAAGGCAGAAATTACCACGCTCAAGAACTTAGAGGAACTCGCCCTGTCGGTTCGCAGAAGCGGTGCGGACACGAAATGGCGCGAGCTGGCGAGCCTGTTCGGCGAGATATTTACCCCTGCTGCCCTTGCCGAGCATGTGGCAGAAGCATCTCCCCCATATGGGAAGGGTGGGATCCCCCAGCCGGCTGCATCGGCCCGCCAAAAGTTAGTCATCTTTACTGAACACCGCGACACACTCAACTACCTGCACAATCGTATTGAGACGCTGCTCGGACGGAAGCAAGCCCTCGTGATCATCCATGGTGGAATGGGCCGTGAGGATCGGATGAAGGCTCAGGAATCATTCAAACACGATCCCGAAGTCCAGGTGTTGCTGGCTACGGATGCGGCCGGAGAGGGTATCAATCTGCAACGGGCCCATCTCATGGTGAATTACGACCTTCCGTGGAATCCCAATCGGATTGAACAGCGATTCGGGCGCATCCACCGTATCGGCCAAACGGAAGTCTGCCACCTCTGGAACCTCGTCGCAGAAGAAACGAGAGAAGGTGATGTCTATCGCAGGCTATTAGAGAAGTTAGAGGAAGCGAGGACCGCGCTGGGCGGTCAGGTCTTCGATGTGCTCGGCAAATTGCAGTTTGATGGCAAACCCCTCCGCGATCTGCTTATCGAAGCCATTCGATATGGGGAGCGTCCTGATGTTCAAGCTCGTCTCTCCCGTGTCGTGGCCGATGCGTTTGATCGGACAAAGCTCCAAGACTTGCTTGAAGAACGGGCGCTCGCACACGATGCCATGGACGCAAGCCGGGTCTATCGCATTCGAGAGGACATGGAGCGGGCTGAGGCGAGGCGTCTCCAGCCCCACTACATCGAGTCCTTTTTCCTCGAAGCCTTTCAACGGCTCGGCGGGTCACCCAAGCAGCGAGAGCCGCGGCGTTACGAAATCACCCATGTGCCGGCACCCGTCCGGAATCGAGATCGTCTCATTGGCGTTGGCGAACCCATCCTCCCGCGTTACGAGCGCATCGCGTTCGAGAAATCGCTGGTGGCCACTCAGGGTCAGGCACTGGCCGCGTTTGTCTGTCCGGGGCATCCGCTACTGGATGCAACCATTGATCTCACGCTTGAGCGGAATCGGGATCTGCTCAAACGAGGGACCGTCCTCGTTGATGAACGAGATATGGGAACGACGCCGCGCGTGCTGTTCTACTTGGAACATGCCATCCAAGATGCCGGACTCACCCGATCGGGTGAACGACGAGTGGTCTCGAAACGTCTGCTGTACGTCGAGATCGATGAATCTGGAACTGCGCGCCATCTGCACTATGCTCCCTATCTCGACTATCGGCCGCTCAGGGCCGATGAGCCGACCATCGAAGCAATCCTGGCTCGACCAGAGTGCGTATGGATGACACGGGAATTGGAGCATCAGGCGCAAGCCCATGCCGTTGCCCGCGTAGTGCCTGAACATCTCGAAGAGGTGCGCGCGCGAAAACTCGACCTCATCACCAAGACGGAAGCGGCTGTGAAGGAAAGGCTGACAAAAGAGATCAGTTATTGGGACCATCGAGCCGAGCAATTGAAACTCCAAGAGCAGGCAGGCAAGGCCAACGCGCGACTCAATTCAGGCGAGGCACGGAAGCGTGCTGATGCATTGCAAGCCCGGCTTGAAAAGCGATTGGAGGAGCTGAAGCAAGAACGTCAGCTCTCACCCTTGCCGCCCGTCATCATTGGTGGCTTAATGGTCGTCCCTCTGGGACTTCTGGCCGCAATTCATGGTCGGACGACAGCGGCAACGGCATCGTCTCCAGATACCCAAGCCTCTGCGGCCCGTGCCCGCGCCGTTGTGATGGAAGTGGAACGGACCCTCGGCTTCGATCCAACGGATCGCGAGAACGACAAGCTCGGCTATGACATCGAAAGCCGAGTCCCAGGGACAGGAAAGCTGCGCTTCATTGAAGTCAAAGGCAGAGTCACCGGAGCGGATACGATCACCATCACCAAGAACGAGATCTTGTACTCGTTGAATAAACCCGACGATTTCATTCTCGCGATCGTTGAGTTTTTGGATAACGATTCGCACCGCGTCCACTATGTGCGCCGGCCATTTCAGCGCGAACCGGACTTTGGCGTGACCAGCGTGAACTACGAAATGAACGAGCTGATTAAAAGGGCAGAGAAACCGCACTGAATGTCATGGTCACAACGGATTCAGAGGAATGCTTCGAAGGGGAGGTATCCCCAGCAGCAGCATGGAACGAGGAATCGACCCGCCGCGGATTGGACGAGCTCTTCAGCCTTACTCGCCAGTACAAGTCGAGCAAGGCGTTTGGTGAGCTGATACAGTTCGTCGCTCGATTTCGTTTCTATTCTCCGTTTAACGCAATGTTGGTCCATGTGCAGATGGATGGTGCCCGATTCGTCGCCTCACCAAGCCGGTGGCTTCGGGATTATCGCCGGCGGATCAAACCAGGGGGACGACCGCTTGTCATCCTGCAGCCGATGGGACCTGTCATGTTTGTGTTTGATGTGTCAGACACGGTTCCTGAGGAAGGAGCACCGGCGCTTCCACGGGAAGTCGTAGAACCGTTCGAAGTCAGACAAGGCAAGGTATCGGATGAACTGGACCGGACGATCATGAATTCTCGTCGCGACGGCGTGGAAGTGAGCGAGCGCATGGCCGGCTCGCAGAGCGCGGGCCTTATTCAGCGTGCCAAGCCGGGCCGAACCTTGGCTGTCCAAGTCAAAGAAAGACCAAGGCCGGAGTTCCTCGACATCCCACTTCGTTATGAACTGCTGCTGAATACTGAACATTCAAAGGCTACGAAATACGCCACCCTCGTTCATGAGTTGGGACACCTGTACTGCGGTCACCTTGGAACACCCTATGAGAGGTTTTGGCCCGATCGACGAGGCTTGCCCTATGAAGTAGAAGAGTTCGAAGCTGAATCAATCTGCTATCTCGTCTGTGCCCGACTGGGAATCGATAATCCATCCGAGGAATACCTGGCCGGATTTATGAAAACAAATGAAGAGACACCTCCAATCAGTCTTGATTGTGTGATGAAAGCGGCTGGTTTGATTGAACACATGGGGCGCGAGAAGCTCAAGCCGAGAAAAGGAAGAGATTGAAACCACCATATCAAAAGAAACTCATCGAAGTGGCGCTGCCGCTGGAGGCGATTAACAAGGCTTCGGCGCGGGAGAAGTCCATCCGTCATGGGCATCCGAGCACGCTGCACCTCTGGTGGGCCAGGCGGCCGTTGGCAGCGGCGCGCGCGGTGATCTTTGCGCAGATGGTGGATGACCCGTCGAGCCGGCCAGACCTGTTCCCCACGGAGAAGAAGCAGGAGAAGGAACGGCAACGGCTCTTCAAGATCATCGAAGACCTCGTGCAGTGGGAAAACACCACGAACGAAAAAGTCTTGCAGGCGGCGCGCGATGAAATCTGGCAGAGCTGGCGGCGAGCCTGCGCCGACCATGCCGACCATCCACGGGCCAAGGACCTGTTCAATCGCAACAAGCTCCCGGCCTTTCACGATCCCTTCGCAGGCGGCGGAGCCTTGCCGTTGGAGGCCCAACGGCTTGGCCTCGAAGCCTACGCGAGCGACCTGAATCCAGTCGCTGTGCTGATCAACAAGGCGATGATCGAGATCCCGCCAAAGTTTTCCGGCAAGCCACCGGTGAATCCTGAATCGCAAAATGACAAGACGCTGTTCAAAAGGGAATGGCATGGCGCGCAAGGATTGGCCGAAGATGTTCGCTACTACGGGAAATGGATGCGGGACGAGGCCGAGAAGCGCATCGGCCATCTGTATCCCAAGATCGAAGTGACCAAGGAGATGGCGAAAGATCGGCCCGACCTCAAGCCCTACATCGGCCACAAGCTCACCGTGATCGCGTGGCTCTGGGCGCGCACGGTGAAGAGCCCGAACCCGGCATTCGCGAAGGTGGACGTGCCGCTCGCCTCCACCTTCATGCTCTCGACCAAGCCTGGTAAAGAGGCCTACGTCGAGCCGGTGGTTGATGACAAGAGCTACCGATTCACGGTGAAGGTGGGGAAGCCGAAGCACGCAGAGCGGGCGAAGAACGGGACCAAGCTCTCGCGCGGCGCGAACTTCGAGTGTGTGATGTCGGGGACGCCGATTGCGGGCGACTACATCAAGGCCGAGGGCAAGGCCGGGCGGATGGGCGCGCGACTGATGGCCATTGTGGCGGAAGGCCAGCGTGGGCGCCTGTACCTCGCGCCATTGCCGATGCACGAGGAGGTGGCGCTCAAGGCTAAGCCGGAGTGGAAGCCGGAAGGCGACGTGCCCGCACGACTCACGGGCGGTACTTGCGTGCCATATGGCTTGGTGACTTGGGGCGATCTCTTCACCCAGCGGCAGTTGGTGGCGCTGACGACCTTTTCCGACCTCGTGGGCGAGGCAATGCAGCAAGTCCGCCGCGACGCGCTTGGCGCAGGCCTGCCCGATCCTTCGACAGGCTCAGGACAGGCGAACAAGCCCCTGCGCGGCGGCGGCACCGGCGCGGAGGCGTATGCAGAGGCGGTGGGGGTGTATCTGGTTTTTGCGTTGGACAAAGTCGTCGATCGTGGATCTTCAATCGGCAGGTGGGACCCAACGCCGACTCAGAGCGGGATTATTAACACCTTCAGCCGGCAAGCGCTTCCCATGACCTGGGACTTCGCTGAGTCGAATCCTCTTGGCGCAGCGTCTGGAAACTATGTAAGTGCCATCGAACTTGTAACTAAGGTATTAGACAAACTCCCCAGCAACGGTATTAGTTCCGCTGAACAGGCGGATGCTTCAGGTCAAACGACAAGCACCGATCGATTGGTTTCTACCGACCCACCCTACTACGACAACATCGGCTACGCTGACCTGTCCGACTTCTTCTACGTCTGGTTGCGCCGCTGCCTGCAGCCGATCTTCCCCGACCTATTTGCCACGGTCGCCGTGCCGAAAGCCGAGGAACTGGTCGCCACGCCATACCGCCATGGGAACAAGGAGAAGGCAGAAACCTTCTTCTTGGAAGGCATGACTCAGGCGATGCATCGGCTGGTGGAGCAGGCGCACCCAGCGTTTCCGGTCACGATTTACTACGCCTTCAAACAGTCGGAGACAGAGAGTATCGAAGGTACGTCTAGCACCGGCTGGGAAACCTTTCTCGATGCGGTGATCCATGCCGGTTTCGGGATTAGCGGTACCTGGCCGATGCGCACGGAACTGAGCAATCGGATGATTAGCTCTGGCACGAACGCGCTCGCCTCCAGCATCGTGCTCGTCTGCCGTCCGCGAGCAGCAGATATGCCCACCGCCACCCGCCGTGAGTTTGTCGCCGCGCTGAAGGCCGAACTGCCGCAGGCGCTGCGCCGATTGCAGGAAGGCAACATCGCCCCGGTGGATCTCGCACAGGCGGCCATCGGCCCAGGCATGGCGGTCTACACGCGCTACGCCAAGGTGCTCGACGCCGAGGGCAAGCCACTTTCCGTGCGTGAGGCGCTGGCTCTCATCAATCAAACACTCGATGAGGTCTTAGCCGAACAGGAGGGCGACTTCGACGCCGACAGCCGCTGGGCCTTGGCCTGGTTTGAACAATCCGGCTTCGCTCCTGGGGACTATGGCGTGGCCGAGACGCTCTCGAAGGCGAAGAACACGAGTGTCTCGGGGTTGGTCGACGCAGGCATTCTGTCCTCGAAGGCAGGAAAGGTGCGTCTCCTCAAGCCGGACGAATTGCCGAAAGACTGGGACCCCACCAGTGATCAGCGCCTGACGAACTGGGAGATGGTGCACCACCTCATTCGCGTCCTCGAATCAGGCGGCGAAGGAACAGCAGCGCAGTTGGTTGCGAAGCTGGGCAGCAAGGCTGAGACTGCCCGCGAACTCTGCTATCGCCTCTATGCGCTCTGCGAGCGAAAGAAGCGAGCAGCCGAGGCATTGTCCTACAACGCCCTCGTCCAAAGCTGGCCGGAGATCACGCGGCTCGCGCGGGAGGGGCGAACGGAGCAGGCCGGGACTGGTGCAACGGGCGACTTGTTTGAGTGAACGACAAGGTGTCCTTCCATCAAATATCGATGGGACTGAATGTGTCCTTGACTGGAGGACACCTGCGGGTCATGCTGATGCCATGAGCCTGCACCCCGTTCTGGCCGAAAAACTGAGCGCCGCCATGGCGGCGGAAGCCATGCCGGTGTTCACCCGGCGCGATGCGCGCCTGCCCGCCGTGCCCGGCAAGGTGCATGCGGTGATCGGGATGCGCCGGGCCGGCAAGACCACCTTTCTGCGGCAGTTGCTGCAGGAGCGCCGGGCGACGGCGGCGCCGGAGCAGGCGATCTATCTGAGCTTCGACGACGACAGGCTGGCCGGGCTCGGCGCGGACCAACTCGGGAATTTGCTCGAGGAGTATTATCGGCGGGCGCCGGCGTTGCGCGGGCGCACGACCGTGCGCTGGCTCCTCGACGAGATTCAGCTCGTGCCCGGATGGGAACGGTTTGTGCGGCGCGTGCTGGACAGCGAGAAGGTCGAGGTCGTCGTGTCCGGGTCGTCGGCGCGGATGCTCTCGCGCGAGGTGCACACGTCGCTCCGCGGCCGCGGCATGGCGACCGTGATCCGGCCCTTCAGCTTCCGTGAGTTTCTGCGTCACCGTGACGAAGAGCCGGGCGGGGATGCTCGGCGCTGGAAGCCGGCGGAACGCTCGCTGATCGAGAAGCGGTTTCGTGAATTTCTGTCGGGAGGCGGCTTTCCCGAGGCGCAGGGATTGTCGCCTGTATCCAGGATCGAGTTGTTGCAGGGCTACGTGGATACCGTCTTGTTCCGCGATGTGGTGGAACGCTATGGGGTGTCGCAGGTGGCGGCGTTGCGGTGGCTCGTGCGGCAATGTCTGCGCAACCCGGCCGGGAGCTTCAGCGCCCACCGGTTGCACCAGGACTTACAGGCTCAAGGTCACGGCGTGGCCAAGGATGCCGTGCATGCCATGCTCGGCCATCTGCTGGACGCCTTTCTGCTCAGTGCCGTGCCGCTGGCCACCGATTCGGAGCGTCAGCGCAACTCCAACCCGCGCAAGCTCTATCCGGCGGATCCCGGACTCATCAAGGCGTTTGACGCCAGCGGTAGGACGAACCAGGGGCATGCGCTGGAGACGGTGGTGTTGAACGAGCTGGAGCGACGCAAGGCCGAGGTGGGGTATGTGAAGACGACCGACGGGCTGGAGGTGGATTTCTTGGCGCGCTATCTGGGTGGAGGGGAAGCACTGCTCCAGGTGTGCGCGGATCTGTCGGCGCCGGAGACGCGCGCACGCGAAGTGCGCGCCATGACGGCGGCGGCGAAGGAGCACCCGCAGGCCGCACGGCGGCTGCTGGTGCTCGATCGCGAGGCGCTCGCTCAGGTGAAGGAGGCCGGGATCGAGGCACAGCCTGTGTACGAGTGGCTGCTGGCCGATCACGTTGCGGAACAGGATTGAAGAGGAGCAACACCCATGGCCATCACCAACCACGAACGTGTCGGCAAGGCGCTGGACCTCCTCAAGGAGGGGCTCCAGCCTTTTGTCGAACGGGAGATGAAGGCGCAGCACGCGCAACAATGGTTTGAACAGGTGAGGGCGTCGGTTGGAGAGACACAGTCCAACCTCTTCGGCACGGAAGACAAACCCCGCTGGGATGTCGCGGCGCTGTTGGGCGTGATGTGGAATCAGTGGCAGCTCGTCTTTCGGAAGCCGCTGGGGCAGGCGGAGCGGTCGCTCGTGAGCGAGCTGCGCGATGTGCGCAATCGATGGGCGCATCAGAATCCGTTCTCCGGCGATGATGCCTATCGGGCCCTCGACTCCGCGGCGCGGCTGTTGACCGCCGTCTCTGCTGCTCAAGCCGATGAGGTTGAGAAGATGAAGATGGAGCTTCTGCGCGTGCGCTTCGATGAGCAGGTGCGCACCGAGAAGCGGAAGAGCGCCGGCACCGCGATCGACAGTCGGGCGACAGGCGGGCTGACGCCCTGGCGTGAGGTCGTCAATCCGCACAAGGACGTGGCGAGCGGGCGCTATCAACAAGCCGAGTTCGCCGCGGATCTCTGGCAAGTGCATATCGGAGAAGGGTCGGACGAGTACAAGAATCCGGTGGAATTCTTTCGCCGTACCTACCTGACGGACAGCCTGAGACGACTCCTGGTGGGAGCGGTTCAACGGCTGGTCGGGAAGGGAGGCGATCCTGTCGTCCAGCTCCAGACGAACTTCGGCGGCGGGAAGACCCATTCGATGTTGGCGCTCTATCACCTCCTGTCCGAGACTGCGCCGAGCGAACTGCCGGGCATCGATGCGGTGCTCAAGGATGCCGAAGCCACGAAGCTGCCGCGCGTCAGGCGGGTGGTCTTGGTGGGAAACCGCATCTCGCCGGGCAATCCGGTCGTCAAATCGGATGGCACGGTGATTCGGACCCTCTGGGGTGAAATGGCCTGGCAATTGGGCTATGCGGCTGGAGGAGTGAAAGAGGCGAAGACGGCGTTCAAACGTATTCAGGCCGACGATGAACGAGCCACCAGTCCCGGCGATGTCCTGCGAGCACTCTTCAACGAATACGGACCTTGCCTCATTCTGATCGACGAATGGGTCGCCTACGCTCGGCAGTTACACGATGCCGCCGATCTGCCGGGCGGCAGTTTCGAGACCCAATTCACCTTCGCTCAGGTCCTCACCGAGTCCGCCAAGCTCGCGCAGCACTGCCTGCTGGTCATCAGCCTTCCGGCTTCCGACACCTCCGGTTCACCCCATACGCAGGCCGATGATGTGGAGGTTGGGGGACAGCGAGGGCGAGAAGCCTTGGATCGGTTGCGCAACGTGGTGGGGCGAGTCGAGTCCTCCTGGCGGCCGGCCAGCGCTGAGGAAGGATTTGAAATCGTTCGCCGTCGATTGTTCGAGCCGCTGGTGGAGAAGCATCAGTATGTGGCGCGCGATACCGTTGCCAAGGCCTTCTTCGATGTGTATTCCACCCAAGCCGCAGAATTTCCCCCTGAATGCCGCAACTCTGACTATGAGAAGCGGCTGAAGGCCGCATATCCTATTCACCCGGAGATTTTCGATCGGCTCTATACCGACTGGTCCACGCTGGTGAAGTTTCAACGGACGCGCGGCGTCCTGCGCTTGATGGCCGCGGTCATTCATAGTCTCTGGGAAAAGGGCGACCGGAATCCGTTGATCCTTCCCGCGAACATTCCGATCGACGATCCGCGGGTGCAATTCGAACTGACCCGCTATCTGGCGGATAACTGGGTGCCGGTCATTGAAAAGGATGTGGATGGACCGAACGCGCTTCCGCTTCGGCTGGATGGAGAGGTGCCGAATCTGGGTAAGTATGCAGCCGGGCGGCGGGTGGCGAGGACGATCTACCTCGGGTCGGCTCCGACTGCGACAGCGGCCAATCGCGGTATCGAGGATCGCCGGGTGAAACTCGGCTGTGTGATGCCGGGAGAATCGCCGACGATCTTCGGCGATGCGCTACGTCGATTAGGCAGCGCGGCGACCTACCTGTATCAAGATGGTGCTCGGTATTGGTACTCGACCCAGCCGACGGTGACAAAACTCGCGGAGGACCGGGCCGAGCAGCTCAAACGCAATCCCGATAAGGTCGCACAGGAACTCGACCGACGGCTTCGCGAAGATCTCCGTAAGACAGGTGACTTCGTCCGTGTGCATCCCATGCCCGAGTCAGGACAGGATGTGCCGGACGATCTGGATGCACGACTGGTTGTCCTCGGCGTCGACCACCCGTACAGCAAGCAAGCGGACAACCAGGCCGAGGTTGCCGCGAAGGCGATCCTGGAATCACGAGGCAGCCAGCCGAGGCTCTTCCGCAATACGCTCGTCTTTTTGGCGGCTGACCAGGTGAGGCTCCAAGATCTGGATGAGGCGGTGCGTCGCTATCTCGCGTGGGATGCCATCCTCGCCGAGAAAGAGGCGCTCAATCTCGACCCACACCAGGTCAAGCAGGCGGAGAATCAGTTGCGGGCAGCCGACGGGGTGGTCTCGGCTCGGCTACCCGAGACGTATCAATGGCTCCTGGCGCCTGGGCAGGCGAACCCGCAGGCGGCGGTGGAATGGCAGGCCATCCGGTTGTCCGGGTCAGACCCACTCGCGGTGCGTGCGAGCAAGAAGCTCGGCAAAGATGGGCTATTGAGTGTCTATGGGCCGACGGTGCTTCGATTAGAGATGGATCGCATTCCGCTCTGGCGGGGCAAGGCCCATGTCCCGGTGAGACAGCTTGTCGAAGATTTCGCGCGGTATCTGTATCTGCCGCGACTCAAGAGCCCCGAGGTCTTGCTCGAAGCCATTCGAAGCGGCCTCGGCCTCCTGTTGTGGCATCAGGAATCGTTTGCCTATGCGGATAGCTTTGATGAAGCCGCCGGCCGCTATAGGGGTCTGCGCTGTGGACAACCGGTGCTGATCACCAGTACCGACCCGGGCCTGCTCGTCCAACCGGAAGCCGCCTTCCAGCAACAGGAGGCCGAGACAAAGGCGGCGCCTGCCCCAGTTGGGCCGACGGGGACGGAGCCAGAAACCGGACCTGCTGGAGGGACAGTTGGAGCCGGCAAAGACGGTGTGGCACCACCCAAAGGGCCACGACCACCGAAACGATTTCACGGGACTGTCAGCCTCGATCCCACCCGCGTGGGCCGTGACGCCGGCCGTATTGGTGACGAAGTCATCGCACACTTAGTTGGACTGATGGGATCGGATGTCAAAGTGACGTTGGAGATCGAGGCTGAGATTCCAAATGGTGCTCCGGACAACGTCGTGCGTACAGTCACGGAAAACAGCCGGACGTTGAAGTTCACCAGTCATGGGTTTGAAGAGGAATAGATATGTTGACCCTTCGCGATACTGTGATCATCAGGGCAATCAGTGGCTGGCAACCGCTCATCGAGACGAACTGATGGAGGACTGGAATTTATGCAGCCAGCTCACAACTCCAAAACCGATCGCCCCTCTGATGTAGAACCGGCCATCCGGCATCTGGTGCCTTTGCGGGTTCTTTCCGTGAGCACCGGCCGCCAAAAACAAAGGTACCGGCTAGTAGAACTTTTGGAGGAAGAGAAAGGTGTCAGGAACCTTTCCCTCCTCGTCCGCGCATGACCAACGGATTTAGTTCATCAATCGACTATGCTGAGTCAAGAGAATGGTTCCTGACACCTTTCTCTGACCGACCCGACTTTTCCTGCCTGTGCTGGTCGAATCCCTTCATTGGCATTTCGGTTTTTGTGATTTGAGTTTTGGTATTTGAGGCTTTCCATCTGTATGAAGGTGGGCCTGGATTCCCGCGTTCGCGGGGATGACGGAGTTTCCAAACATGAGTCCATTACCAAATGGGAAGTGTACGTTCCATGGACGGGTAGACAGTTCAGGGAGAGAACGTGGCGGTTTTACCGTTTGGCTTCAGGAGGGGGCCAGTTCATTTCCGTGTGTCTACCGCAATAAAAGCAGGAGAGGCGGTAGCGCGCTTTGCGGCGAGGGTTGGGCATGGAGGTGAAGGTGATGGGGGTATCGTCGAAGGGGCAGGTCGGTTGATCGTGCAGCAGATGCATCTCCGCCATCATGGTGATCGAGGCGACGTCCCAGGAGGGAGAGGTCCCCGGCTCGCCGGTGATGGACTCTACGATATGGCACCGTTCGCATTCGGCTTGATACGTCTTCACCCCGGCATTGTGCGAGGTCAGATCGGTCACGTCCATCGGGCCTCCGCAGTCCGGACGGGCACAAGTCAGATGTTCGTGTTGCAGCGCCTGCACAAACCGGCGGTGGCTCGATCGCTCCTGCTCTGTCTTCATGTACGCTTCCCTCCTAAATTCCCCAAGCCCCGCTGATCTGAATGTTGGCTCCGTTGACGTACCGGGCTTCCTCGCTCAGCAGAAAACGGGCGGCGGCCACGACGTCGCCGACGGTCCCGATATATCCCGCCGGAATCCGTTTGGCCATGCCCGCCAGTTCTTCGGGTGGCGCACTGCCGGAGTCGATGAAGCCGGGCGAGATGGCATTGACCGTGATGCCGTGCGGCGCCAAGAGTTTTGCCAGCGTCCTGGTCAGCATGAGCACTCCTGCCTTGGCGATATAGTGGGCGGTGACGTCCGGTTGCGAGACCATCTGCTCCGTGTTCGCCATGCTGAAGGTGATGATGCGACCGTACTTCCTGGCTTTCATACCGGGAGCGACCGCCTGCGCGAGGTAGAAGATGGGATGGAGATTACCGTCGAACATCTCGTTCCAGCCCTCGACCGTCTCCTCGAACAGGTTCACGCGATGGTAGGGACCGGCGCCGTTGATCAGCGCATCGATGCGTCCCCATTCCTTTTCGACCGTGGCGGCGAACTCCCGGGCCGCTGCGGGATCGGACACGTCGCAGCGACGGATCAAGGCCCTGCCGCCCCGTGCTTCGATGGCCCCGGCCGTCTCCTCCGCTTCCGCCGCGCTCGTGCGATAGCAGATGGCGACATGCCACTGTTGCGCGGCAAGGTCCAGCGCGATCCCGCGCCCGATGCCCTTCGCCCCGCCGGTGATGAGAGCGACCCGATGAGTCATACCGATCCTATTATGCCCGTGATCGAATCCGTTTGGCGAGCAGTTGCAGCGTTCCGGCTGTGCGGGCGGAGAACTGTCGCTCCGCCTTCGGCAGGGTCATGTCGCGGGCGCCGGCTTCGATGAGCACAATCAGATCGTCGATCGTATCGACGTCGCGCCATTCCGGCAGCCAGGCGACGCGAAGGCCCAGGGCTTCGGCTCTCTCGCAGGTCCGCCGGAAGACTTGACCGGTGGACCAGGGGATGTCGTCGAACAGTCCGTCTACCCGCTTGGCCAGCCCCAGCAGATAGTATCCGCCGTCCTGCGCGGGACCCAGCACCACGTCATGCTCCTCCAGCAGGGCCGCCGCCTTCCGGTAATGTTCCAGCGGCACGGTGGGTACGTCGGTTCCCACCAGGACGAGACGCTTGTGTCCGCAGCCGAACGTCTTGCTGCAGGCCTCACGCATGCGCGCGCCGAGATCGGCGCCGAGCTGGTCGATCAGGCGTACGCGGTGCCGCGCTTCCAGAATCTTGAAGAAGACGTGTTGGGACGATGGGGCGCAGGCGAGATAGCGATCGAACGGGAGCTTCCATTTGTCCATGGCGAGCTTCGTTCGTTCCAGCATGTCCAGTACGAAGCTGCCGTGCAGCGTCGCCGCCTCGTCATGCGTCAGCGGCGGACAGAGGCGGGTCTTGACCTCCCCGGCGATGGGAGCTTTAGCGAAAATAATCAGGGCGTTCTCGGCTTGCACAACCTGTGACCCGGGACGGATGTCCGACGGCTTTCTCATAATTCACTACTCAGCACTCAGGACTCAGCACTTCCTCCCTGCCAATCATCGCACTGCTGGATACAATCGCGCGAGACGGTGTGGGCTCACGCCGATCCGATACAGGAATCGGAGGCTCCACATCAGCGCGATCGTTCTCAGCGGGCCGCGTTGACGCCACCGCCGGTCCGACGTGGTGACGACGTCGCGCAACGCGACGATTCGTCCGCGACGCTTCAATCTGGCGCTGAATTCGATGTCCTCCATCAGGGGGATTTCGGGAAAGCCGCCCAACTCTTCGAATACCGCCTTGCGCACGAACAGAGCCTGATCGCCGGTGGAGATATGGCTCAGGCGCGAGCGCAGGTTCATCAGTGCGGTGATCACATAGCCCCAAACCGAGGGGATGTCAAATTGCACGTCGAACCGGCCGCCGACGGCCGGAGGGTCGGCCAGAGCCGTTTCGATGGAGAACTTGGCCTGTGACGGAAGGTGGGTGTCCGCGTGGAGAAACAGCAGGATCTCGCCGCCGGCCGCCTGCGCGCCGGTATTGAGCTGAACGGCGCGTCCCGACTTGCCGGTCAGAAGGAGCAACGGAGACGTCCCCGTTCGGCGAAGATCGGATGCCGTCTCGGCCGCGATGTCTCTCGTGCGATCGGTGCTGCCGCCATCGACGACGATGATCTCCCTGAAACCGAGACCGGCCGTGGCGAGTAACGTATCGCGGATCGTCCCGGCTTCGTTGAGAGTCGGGATGATGACCGAAATGGACGGGGACGGGTCCGGAGGCACGTCGGAGGGCGCACCGCGCTTACGCGGGCTTTTTCGGCTCATTGAACATGAAATACATGACGATCACCACCGTGGCCCAGAACACGACCTGCTTGTGCCAGAACAGCACCTCTCCATAGTGGAAGAAGGCGAACGCCAAGGCGAGGGCGCAGGCGATCACGCCGTACCGGAGCATGGGAAGCTCGATCGCAGCGTTGGCCCACACGGCCAGTCCTCCGAAGTAGATCAGCAGCGGCACCACGTTGATCTCGAAGCCGCCGCTGATCGACAGGAACACGTTCAGGAATCCGATGAACATGAGCGCCGTGCCGACCATGACGCCGACCACGTGCATTTGCGTCTCGCTGCCGCCGTCCTGCTCGCTCCGGCGTCTGTTGTCGGGACGGGGCGGCTGGTCGTCTGATTGAGGTGTCGGAAGATCGGTCGGTGCCATGGCGCTACCTTGCACTATACCTTGAAATGTTTGCTGAGGGTGAGGGCCTGCTGCTGATAGGACGAGCCCAGCCCGACGCCGTAGAGGCGGTTCGGCACGTCGATCATGCGATCATAGATGACTTTGAAAAAGGTTTGTCCGTCGTGGATTAGGAACGGGACGTCATGGGGGCGCACCTCCAACACGACCTGCGTGCCGGCAATTTCACCGTCGGTTCCGTATCCGAAGCCCGGATCGAAGAACCCGGCGTAATGGGTGCGCAGTTCACCGCAAGCCGCCTCGTAGGCCACCATTTCGGCCGCGTAATCCGGCGGGACACAGATGCGTTCTTTGGAGGCCAGAATATAAAACTCCTCCGGCTCCAGCAGCAGGCTGCCCTGGCGGTGCCGGTACAGAGGCTCCCAGAAATCGGCGGCCGCATAGTAGCCGACCTTGGAGAGGTCGATGACGTGGCTGTTCTTTTTCGCCCGATAGCCGATGACGGCGTCGCCCGCTCGCTCCTCTCCCTTGAGGTCGATGCGGAGGAACAGGCCGTGATCGGTGCGGAATTCCCTCGCGGCCACGGCCTTGCGCCTGGGCATGTTGTGATAGAGCAACGGTTCCTGCCGGTGCAGACGCTGAAGCATCGTATCGGGCGCCGTCGCCTCGCCGCGGATGAAACGAATCTGGTTGAGGCTCTGCCCGGTCTTGACTTTGACGGCGAACGAACGGGGCACGACTTCGAGGAACAAGGGGCCGTGATAACCGGCGCGGATCTCGTCGAAGCCGGTATTGAGGTCGGTGACGACGCGGGTGAACACGTCGAGCCGGCCGGTGGTGCTCTTGGGGTTGGCCCGCGCCCGCAGCGTCTTCGGCAGCTTGAGAGCTTCCAGCAGCGGCACGAGATAGACATGGCCTTTCTCGAGGATCGCGCCCTCGCTCAGGTCAATCTCATACATCACAAGGTCGGAGTGGTAGAAGTCCATCACGTCGAGGCGGCTGGAAATGGGCGAAAGCTCGGGCAGGAAACTGCTGATCAATCGATAGGCTTTCCTGCCCAGGCGGAGGTCGAGGCTGGCCGGTTGGATCTGCCGGTCCTCGATCGGAAGGGGCGCGGTGATGCCGCCCCCGGTGATCAATCGCGTGATCTGTTGGTAGGGCAGGATGCCCTGAGCCGGAGCCACGGTCATCAGTCGTCCATATCGCCGCCGCAGCTGTTGCCCCACGCGGCATAGCCGTCGCGATCGGGATAGCTGTCGCCGCAGGGGGCGAAGCCGTCGGCCTCGTCCTGATAGGAGGCGCGCGCGCCGACCATCGGCAACTCACGTCTCTCCTGAGCCATGTCGAAGGAGCCGCTCGCCTCTTTCGGCTGCGGGTAGCGGAAGCGCTTGTTCTCGTAGTTGCGGAGTACGGCCTCGTCGTCGTTCAAGCGGACCAGATAGTCGTCCGGGAGCAATGGAATCTTGCCGCCGCCGCCCGGTGCGTCGATCACGAAGTGCGGCACGGCCATGCCGCTGGTGTGGCCTTGAAGCGCCTTGATGATGTTCAACCCCGTCTCGACCGTGGTGCGGAAATGATTTGTGCCTTTGGTCAGGTCCGCCTGGTAGAGATAGTACGGTTTCACCCGCGCCAGCAGTAATTGATGGACAAGGCGACGCATGGTTTCCGGATCGTCGTTGACGTCCTTGAGGAGCACGGTTTGGGCGCCCAGAGGAACCCCCGCATCGGCCAGACGTCCGCAGGCCGCCTTGACCGCCGAGGTCAACTCGTCGGGATGGTTGAAGTGCAGATTCATGTAGATCGGATGATATCGCTTCACGATCTCGCACAGAGCCGGCGTGATCCGCTCAGGAAGCGTGCCGGGCACCCGGGAGCCGATGCGGATCAACTCCAGATGCGGGATCGTCCGGAGCGCCTTCAAGATGCGTTCGAGCAGGTGGTCCGGCAACAGCAACGGATCGCCGCCGGAGAGGATGACATCCCGCACTTCTGAATGAGCGCGCAGGTAGGCGACGGCGCGATCCAGTTCGCCTTTCTTGAGAAACCCGGGTTTGCCGACCAGACGCTTGCGCGTGCAGAACCGGCAGTAGATCGGGCATTGATTGGTCACCATGAGGAGCACACGGTCCGGATACCGGTGCACCAGGTGGGGCACCGGGCTCATGAGGTCTTCCTCGAGCGGGTCATCCTCCGCGTCGATGTCGGCCAGTTCGGCGACATCCGGGATGACCTGCTTCCAGATCGCGTCGTCTTTCGCCCGGATGGTGTTCAACACCGTGGGCGTGATCCGCATGGGATAGGGGCCGACGATATCTTCGATCTCCTTGGCATCGAGGCCCAGGCGATCGGCGAGATCCTTCGGCTTGACGATGCTGTCGGCGAGGATCCGTCTCCATTCCTCCATCGACTCACTCCCTCGTTTGCTGGTGATTGACGAGGCCGGCTCCGTCCCCGCGTTTGCCCGATTTCGTCACGCCGGTGCGGGGGCCGACGGGCGGCTCAGCGCTGGGTCGGATGATTCGCCTCAGCCTTGCGCTCGATGTACGTCAGGATCTCATCGGTTTCCGTCAGCACCTTGTCGCCGTCCTTCAAGACCGGGACATAGTGTTGCCCGGACACCTCGAAGACCTGTTTGCGGAACGGCCGGACATCGGGAACAATGACGCTCTCGTAGGGCAGGCCCACCTCGTCGAGCTTGCGACGCACCGCTTCACACTCCGGACACCAATCGACGTGATAGAGCGTCAGAGCCATGACGTCAAGCTCTGGGTGCTGAGTGCTGAGTGCTGAGTTGGGAATGCGAAAGACCGCGCATCAATTTTCCGTATGCTTCAGGACTCATCGCTCAGCACTTGGTGCTGGAGCCGTGTCCCCCGCCGCAGCGGCGCAGGGAGTCAGGATCGCATCCTTCATCCCGTGGATGACTTTCTTGTCGGCCGGGCAGACGGTTGCCAGAATACCAGCCAGCTCCACCTTTTCGCCAGTCACGAAATAATACGGGGACAACCTGGCCCGACCCGCCATCTGGCGGATCTCGCCGCCGGCCGCATCGAAGTACTCCATGTGATATTGCCGGCCCCTGTGAAACTCTTGCAGGACGTGGGGCGTATGCGGAAACGCGGCCAAGGCTCCGTCGATCGCACCCGCCCATTCGCTCTGAGGTAGATCGTGTCCGACCGATACACCCCGGCTTCCCCACGCCAACTCCGAGAAGCCGGAAGGCTTGATGACGAAGTGCCGCTCCTTCTGGGTGGCCGATGCGAGATCCCGCCAGTTTGCAAGAGCCCGATCGCCGATTGACAGGCCAGGGATGGTTGCCGACGGCGGAACCGGAGCCGGATCGAGCAGCCACGTTCGCGGCATGATCGCCGTCAGGTGTAGCCACGTGTCCTCGCCCAATTCCCGACGCCAGAAAGGGCGGAGCACCGGATGGTGGAGCAGCGCGAAGGCCGACTTCTCCTCCAGCGCCGGCTTGTACGGAGGCGTGACGGCCACCCAATCCTTTTTCACGGCGTACTGTAGTAGCTCCGACTTGGGAATATTGGGCAGGTCGAACAGCTCGAAGAACCGATAAATCAGGGCGATCGGTTTTTCGCGGTCGCCGTCGAGGAGGCGGAGCCCCCCTTCCGTGAACCGGACGTCACGCGGTTCCACGCAGTGAGTCTCGACCCCACGGCCGGAGAGTTGCGCCGCCATCCAGGCCATTTCCGGCCGATAGTCCTTGGCTTCATCCGACACCACGATGGCCGTGCATCCTTCACGGGAACCGCGAAGATGCGCCAGCATCGCGGCAAAACCGCTGATCATCCCCTCTCGTCCGCCGATTATTTGACTCGGGGCCAGGGGCGGCGCGGAAGAGGGGATATCCGTATAGACATGGCTCAGAGCGGCGGTGAGCCCGATGCCGCCCGGCACCGAATCGAGCTCGGTAATGACCATCCCGTCGGAGGTCGGAATCACATCCGGGCGGATCACGGCGGGCAGCAGGTTGCGAAACCGCTTCATGCGACTGTAAGTGACGAGCCCTTCGGGTTTTCCGTGGTCCAAGGCTTCGGCGACCCAGGAGGGCTGCAGGCCTCGGACACTCTCCGTGTACAGTCGGTTGAGCGCGCGATAGAACGACAGCAGATGGAGACCCAAGCGGTGGAAGAAGACTGTCTGTTCGGCCGACAGGAGGAACGGAGTCGTCCCGATCCGCCAGGAGTTCACCGCGGTGTCAGGTACCGCCGCAGTCGAGGTTCCGGCAGTCGCGGTGAACAACCCCGCGTCCACCAGTGCATCCCGAATGGCGGAACAGCGATACAGGAGATTGGAGGTAGTCAAATGAACAGGAGCGATGTTCGTAACAATCGACCAACGTCAATGATCGTAGCACGCGCCCTATGATCGTACAAGGGGACCGGGAACGATCGTGGGCGGGGACGCGGGGGTCGCCATGCGCACGCAGTTCTTGCCCGCCCGCTTGGCCGCGTACACGGCGGCGTCCGCGGCGTTGACGAGGTCGGTGGGGATGTCCGCATGAACGGGAAAGGATGCGACACCGACGCTGCAGGTGAGAGAAAACGAGGGTGCCGTCAGGGCGGAGAGTTCCGGCAACATCGTGAGCGTGGTCACGCGATGGCGGAGTCGTTCGGCCGCGGTGAGCGCTCCGTCCATCGACGTGTCGGGAAGAATCAGGGCGAACTCTTCGCCGCCGTACCGCGCCGCGAAGTCGCTGGCGCGCGCGATTCCACGGCTGGTGCCCTGTTGACTGTCCAACAGCCAGCCGATTTCCCGGAGTACTTGGTCGCCCGTGGTGTGTCCATACATGTCGTTGATCTGTTTAAAATTGTCGAGATCGACGAACAGCAGCGAGAGGGGACGCATCGACCGGAGCGCGAGCGCGCACAAATGAACCAGCGTCTGTTCGAAGTGCGAATGGTTGTACAGGCCGGTGAGGCTGTCTCGCACGGACTGATCTTGCAGGAGCTGATTTGCCTGGATCAGATCCCGATTGGTCGCCGACAGTTTCGTGACGAGACGTTCGGTCTCCTGCTGCTGCCGCTTGAGGGCGGTGATGTCGGTGATCGTTTCGATGATATGGGTCGCTCCGGACGTCGTTTCGACTCTGGCCCATTGCATCAGGAGATGTTCATCGTTCGGCAGCGGCACTTCACTGGAGGACAACCGTCCGGTTTCGACTGCTTCCGGCATCCGGCAGAAGCTGCATGGTGTGGCACAGCCGGCGATCTTTTCGTGGCAGCTTGCATTCGAGATGTCTCCGAACTTGGTCCGCGAACGATCGTTCTGAAACACGACTGTATGGGTGAGCGGGTCAATCACCGTCACAATAAAGGGGTGCGAGTTGAGCAACAGCTGTGAATCGTATTGAGGTGGAGTGGGTGATTCGGCCATGATGTTGAGCGGCGGCAGAACGATTGGATTCTGCTGCAGTATCCCACCGATGGCACAGAGGTCAAGGAATTGTCGGTTTTTCATGCGGCTGCGCTTCGAAACCCATATCCTTGTAGTCGCTCCTCAAGAACGGTGCTAGAATGAGCGAAAAATCAAGGAGTTCCTCGATGGCGGTGCCGACCGCGCAGAGCCTGTCTCCTTCCAAGCCGACCCGCTCCGTTCCGCAGTTGGTTCCCAGCAGCACCTGCCTCCGATGCGACGTGTGCTGTCGGTTTCCTGACCCGGACAGCCCGCTCCGGCCGTACTTTACGGCCGAAGAAGTCACCCGGGCGGTGGCCGGAGGTGTGGATGCCGGCCGGTTTCCCTCCCAGCAGGGAAGTCAGATCACCCTGGTCCCCGACGAGGAGGGCGATGGATTCCACTGCCCCGCCTTCGACTCCGCCAGTGCCCGCTGTCTCATTTACGACCAGAGACCCTTTGATTGCCGACTCTATCCCCTGGCGTTGATGTGGAGTGAAGGGCACGACCAAGTGGTGCTGGGATGGGACAGCAAGTGTCCCTTCATGCGAGAGCAGGTTCCGGACTCCATTCGGCGACATGCCGATCAGACGACGGCCCGACTCAATGACCCGGACCTGCTCAAGACAGTCGTGGATCATCCCAGGCTGATCGGGCGCTTCCAGCCGGATGTCGTAGAATTGTCGAGGCTGCCGGCGTTGACTCACGCCGTACAGGCGCGCTGGGGGACGGTGGCGTTGCACCGGCTCACCCTCGAGGATGTCCCGAGAGTGACGGAAGCATTGGACGCTTCCGGACTCACCGACGCGCAGGGCCTGGCCGCGCACTCCGTGCCCTCCGTCTACCTGTGCACGACTCTGCTGAGTTATTGGTGGGCGGAACTGTACGGCGCCTTCTGTCTCTTCGCCGAATCGGCGGACGGCTGGTTCATGCCCCTTCCTCCTCTGGGGGGCGGATCGATCCAGGAGTCGATCGGCGCAGCCTTCGATCTGATGCGCCGCAGAAACGGGGCCGACTCACCGGTCCACCGGATCGACAACGTTTCCCCTGCGCTGGCTGCTCGACTGGAAGTCTTGGGGTATCGACTCGAAGCTGGAGACGGTGATTATCTGTACCGGGCGGGAGATCTGGCCGCGCTTTCCGGTGACCGGTTCAAATCGCAACGCGCGCTCTGCAACAAGGTCGAGCGGTCGGGCCAGGTGCGGGTGGCTCCGTATGCGCTTCGGGACCGCACGGAATGCCGCCGGTTGCTCCAGCGATGGCGAGAACAGAAACAGGCGGGTGTACTCGACCCATTCGGGCGGCTGTTGCTGGAAGACGCCGCCTCAACGCACGAGATCGCCTGGTCTCATTTCTCGGACTTGGGCTTAAGCGGAACCGTGGTGCGCGTCGAGGGGGAGATCCGGGCCTATACATTCGGCTGCTGGCTGACGCCCGCCACCTGGTGCGTGCTGCTGGAAGTCGCGGACCGCGCGATTTCCGGTCTCGCCCAGTACCTGTTTCGAGAGACCTGCCGTGAGGCGGTGGCCCGCGGGGCGGGATTCATCAACACCATGGACGGGGCCGGCCTGTCGGGATTGAGTCGATCCAAGGACTCGTATCACCCGATCATGCGGGTCCGACAGTACAGGCTTCTCGAGGACCGTCGTAGCTGACGATGCCGAATTTTCAAACACCGCTCATCTCGCAACGCTATCGATGGCTGCCGCTGTCCATCGTCCTGCTCACGTTTGTGGCGTCGGGAGTGGGTGTCGTGCTGCTGCGCCATGTGGAACATCGTCTTGTCGCGGCGGCCGGTGAAGATCTGATGGTGGCCGCCGCCGAAGCCTCCGATAAGCTCGATCGCCTGTTGTTCGAACGGCGTGGTGACGTCCAACTGCTGGCCCGGGCGTTTTCGCTCAGTCCGTTCGATTCTGCCTACCTCACCGGCTATCTGGGATGGATGAAGTCGACCTACGCCCCGGTCTACCACTGGATGGGCGTCACGGACGACCAGGGAGTCGTTGTGGCGTCGACGGATCCTGCCCTGCGCGGAAAGAGCCAGGCGTCGACCGCATGGTTCCAAGAAGTCCGGGCCACGAAGAAATTGTTGATCCAGGACGTCGCAGTGCACGAAGCGGACCAGGGGATTGAAACCGTCGCGTTCACCGCTCCGATTCTGGATTCCGAAGGCGCGTTCCTGGGGGCCGTGACGACGCGGGTCGCGGTTCCCGTTCTTGAAGAAGTGACGATGCGGACCGCACGGTCGCTCGAAACGCGGCAGGAATTTGCAGGTCCCGTGTCCTACCAGATGGTGACGGGCAGCGGAGTGGTGTTTGCTGATTCCGATCTCCTGCACAAGAGTCCCCAAGATCTCGGCCAGATTCGTCCGCCATCCACGGCCGCCAGCAAGGCAGGCGGCCCGGGCTTTGTGGAAGAAGAGTACCGTGGCGTCCCCGTGGTGACGGGCTATGCGCAGACCAAGGGGTTCGGCGACATCCCCGCACTGGGCTGGCATGTGTTGGTGCGCATGGAGCAGGATCGGATTTTCGATCCGATCCGATCGATCCTATGGAAGGTCGGGATCTCCGGCGCCGCCGTGTGGCTGCCCATGCTGTTTATGGTCCTCTGGTCGACGTCCAAATTGCGCAAAGAGTATCAGCAGGCGCAGCAGGAAAGCGCCTGGGCGCGGGCGGCCGAGGCGGCCCTGTTGCAGAGCCAGGAACGGAACCGCGCCATCGTGGATACGGCGCTGGACGGCGTCGTGACGATCGATTCACGCGGCATCGTCACCGACTGGAACGCGCAAGCGGCCGCGATTTTCGGATGGGGACGCGACGAAGCGCTGGGGCGTCTCCTGGGCGAAGTGATCATTCCGCCGCGGGATCGCGAGGCCCACGAGCGCGGACTCCGCCACTATTTGGCCAGCGGTGAAAGCCACATCCTCAATAAGCGTGTCGAGGTGCTGGCGCTCCATCGTTCGGGTCGAGAGTTCCCGGTCGAGCTGTCGATCTCTCCGGTACGGATCGGGGATACGTTCTTCTTCAGCGCCTTCGCCCGGGACATCACCGAGCGTCGAGAAGCGGAGACGAAGCTTCGGGAGAGCGAAGTCCGCTACCGGTCGGTCGTGAATGCGCTGGATGAAGGCGTGCTCGTCATCGACGATCAAGGTGTGCTCCGCACAGGGAATGCCAGCGCGGAGCGGATCCTGGGCATGCCCTTGGCAGAACTCATGAAGCGGCCGCTTGACGATCCGATGTGGAAGACCATCTACGAAGACGGACGGCCGTTTCCTCCTGAGCACCACCCCGTGGCGGTGACGCTGCGGAGCGGAGCGTCCTGTTCCGGCGTAGTCATGGGTTTCTACAAGGCCGACGGAGAGGTGAGATGGCTGGAGGTGAATTCCCGGCCGGTAGGATTGAAGGGACAGGGAGCGCCCGCCCTCGCGGTCGTTTCATTCTCCGATATCACCATGAGGAAACGTGCGGAAGAGCGTCTGACGGTCCAGTATTCAGTCACGAGGGTGCTCGCGGAATCCCGCACGTTGGAAGAAGCCGTGCCCAAGATCGTTCAGGCGGTGGGGCAGAATCTGGAATGGGACTACGGGGTTTTCTGGCGGGTCGACAAGGCGGAGGGGGCGTTGCGATGCATCGATCAATGGCCGCACCCGTCGATCGGGTTCGAGGCGTTTTCGGCGGTCACCTGGACGAGTCTCGTCAAGTCCGGAGAGGGGCTTCCGGGACGCATCTGGGCCACCGAACGGCCGGCTTGGGTCACCGACGTCACGGTGGACGAGCAATCGCCGTACGCCGAGCAGGCGCGGGCGGCCGGACTCCACGGCGCCTTCGGTTTTCCGGTCCGCGTCGGAACCGAGGTCGAAGGGGTCATTGAACTGTTCAGCCGACAGGTTCGGCCGCCGGACGACGAACTGCTGAAAATGATCGACGACATCTGTCTGAAGATCGGCCAGCTCGGCGAGCGGACGAGGACGGAGGACGCGTTGCGCCAGACCGAGGCGCAATTGCAGCAGGCGCAAAAAATGGAAGCCGTCGGACGGTTGGCAGGAGGGGTGGCGCACGACTTCAACAATCTCCTGACCGTCATCCGAGGTTACAGCGAATTGCTGCTCGCGCGTCTGCGGCCGGGTGATTCCATGCGCAAAGACATGGAAGAAGTGAAGAAGGCGGCCGATCGCGCCTCGGGATTGACGCGGCAGTTGCTGGCGTTCAGCCGCCGGCAGTTCATCGCTCCCAAGCTCGTCGATCTGAACGCGCTCGTCGCCAACATGGACGGCATGCTGCGCCGCTTGCTCGGTGAGGACATCATCGATCTCTGCGCCGAGCTTGCGCCGAACATCGGCGCGATCCGGGCCGATCCCGGGCAGATGGAGCAGGTCATCATGAACCTCGCGGTCAACGCGAGGGATGCCATGCCGAAGGGCGGCCGGCTGACCATCGAGACGTGCAACGTCACGATCGGGAAAGGGTCGCGCAAGAATGCCGTCGGCGTGGAGCCGGGCGCCTATGTTCAGTTGACGGTACGCGATACGGGGCACGGCATGGACGCCGAAACCCGCTCACACTTGTTTGAGCCCTTCTTTACCACCAAGGAAAAGGGCAAGGGCACAGGGCTGGGATTGTCGACGGTGTACGGCATCGTCAGACAGAGCAACGGGACCATCGCCGTGGAGAGCGTGCCCGGACAAGGCACCGTGTTCAAGATCTACTTTCCTCTGGTCGCGGAGGACCGGCCGGGAGCAAGCGGATCCGGCGAGACCGTCGATCCGGCACACGGCCGGGAGACCATCTTATTGGTCGAAGATGAGCCGGCGGTCCGTGGCCTGGTCCATGAAACCCTCCGCCTGCACGGCTACACGGTGCTCGAGGCTCGTCACGGCATCGAAGCGCTGATGACCGTCGCTAAACACACGGGTCCCATCCATTTGTTGTTGACGGATGTGGTCATGCCTCAGATGAGCGGACCGGAAGTCGCCGAAAAGCTTCGCGGCCTTCGTCCGGAAACCAAAGTGCTCTATATGTCCGGATATCCCGATCATCCGGTGTTCGAGCAAGGCGGGGTCTCGCGCGAAACGTCCTTCCTTCCCAAGCCCTTTACCCCGGTCGGCTTGGCCAGGAAGGTGCGGGAGGTCCTCGACGGCGTGAATGCGTGACCGCACCTCCGTTCGCGGCGCGCCTTCTTCCCTTGATCTTCAGCCGCGGTTCCGTTTATCGTGCCCGTCAAGGATTCAATGGGGAACGGCGTGACCGAACCGGCGCATGAGATCGACATTGGGCGCTACCGCGTCGCCCAGGAACCGTACTACGCGAACGTCCGAGGCGAGGTGCAGCTCTTTCTGACGGCCGCCAAGTGCCGCATGCCCGTCATGCTCAAAGGACCGACCGGATGCGGCAAGACGCGGTTCGTCCAGCACATGGCCTACCGGTTGAATCGGCCTCTCATCACGGTGGCCTGTCATGAGGATCTCACCGCCTCCGATCTGGTGGGTCGCTATCTGCTGAAAGGACAGGAGACCGTCTGGGTGGACGGTCCGCTCACGCTCGGGGTCAAGCACGGGGCCATCGTCTATCTTGACGAGGTGGTCGAGGCACGAAAGGACACCACGGTCATCATCCATCCGCTCAGCGACGATCGGCGGCTTCTGCCGATTGAGAAGAAAGGCCAGGTCATCGAGGCCGCGGAGGAATTCCTGCTCGTCATTTCCTACAATCCCGGCTATCAAAGCGTGCTCAAGGATCTCAAGCCGAGCACCAAGCAGCGGTTCATGGCCATTGAGTTTGATTATCCCGCTGCCGAGGTGGAGATGGAGATCGTCCGGCGAGAAGCGGGCGTCGACTCGGAGGTCGCCGGGAAACTGGTCAAGTTGGGGGCCAAAGTCCGCAATCTCAAGAATCACGGGTTGGAAGAAGGCGTCAGCACCAGGCTCTTAATCTATGCCGCGACGCTGATTCGGGAAGGCATTCCGGTCGGCCAGGCCTGCGACGTGGCCGTGGCTAGACCGGTGACCGACGATCCGGACATGCAGCGCAGCATCCTGGAACTGGTCAAAGCGATCTTCTAGCGCGCCCCTCGTACTCGAGCTGTTGGATGACGACCCCGCTACTGTGCGACGGGAAAGACGGTGCGGTCCTGACCATCCATCTGCAGCCGAAATCATCACACACAGCCTGGGCGGGCAAACACGGAAACGCGCTGAAAATCCGTGTGGCCGCCGCTCCCGCGAATGGGGAGGCCAACGATGCGCTCATTGCATTTTTGGCCGACGAGTTCGACGTTCCCTTGCGTGCGATCTGCATCGAATCGGGCGTCACCGCGCGGCGCAAGCGGCTGCTGATCCGCGGTGTGTCCGCCCGGCAGCTTGAGGCCCATCTGGCCCGCTACAGTTGGTGGTCATGAACACAAGGCAGGTCATTGTGGCGGTCAGTGCCGCCGCACTTGTGGCTTGCGCCGGTCCCAAGCCCATCTTGTATCCCAACGCACATCTGCAGTCGGTCGGGACGGAAGCTGCGGAAGCCGATATCAAGGACTGCAGGCAAATGGCCGAGTCAGCCGGTGCCGACGAGGCAACAGGGAAGGCGGGAGGTGTCGCAAAGAGCACAGCCGTGGGCGCCGGCATCGGCGCCGCCAGCGGCGCCGTCGGAGGCGCCATCACCGGTTCGCCCGGCCTGGGGGCCGCCATCGGCGCAGCGAGCGGAGCCACATGGGGATTCCTCATGGGGCTGTTCACCTCCAAGTCACAGGGCAATCCTGCATACACCAATTTTGTGAACCGCTGTTTGCAGGAGAAAGGCTACGAGGTCACGGGATGGAATTAGATCAGTCGCAGGACAAGCGGTTCGCCGCGGCGAGACAGGGGACTCGGCTCATGGTCCCGGCCTCCCAACCGCCAGGTCTGCTGCCGCGCACGGGAGGATCGCGGAGTGGAAAGCCCGTGCTCGCGCTCCTCCTGATGGCCGTCGCGACCGCCGCCTGCGCAGGGCCTCAGCCGCTGTTGCGGGCGAATGCGACCTACCAACTTCAAGGACGCGAGGGAGCAAAACTGGACGTTGCGGAATGTCAGCGGAAGGCGGAGGCGGCCGGGTTGAAACCGGGAACAGAGGCACGGAGCGGCAATGTCGCGGCCGGCGCCGGGCTCGGATTGATCGCTGGCGCAGCCGTCGGGGCGACCAGCGGTATCGCCGGCGGTCCGACCGGCGTTGCCATCGGCGCCGCAGCCGGGGCTGGGCTCGGTCTGATCATCGGATCGTTGGGAGGGGCCTATCGTCCGCTTGAACCGGACCCGCCCTATGCGGACGCGGTGGTGCACTGTCTGATCGAGAAGGGGTATGAGGTGACGGGCTGGGACTAGCCGGGTGGGGCTCCCGCTGCGGGCGGACGGGCGCCCAGGTCAACGTCACCCGCTCGTTCATTCACCCGAGCTTCGGCAAGAGTCGCACGAAGGAATTTCATCCGATCAAGGTTTCTCCGCAGCAGGCGTGAGAGAGGATTGAACCGCTTTGTGTTTCAGCGCCCGGCCTTTGTCCGGCGTGGGATCGGTGACGATTCCGTAGACTTCCCGCCCTTCGTGACCTTCCGGTAGATACTCGGTGATCGGCATTCCGTCCTCTCGCACGAACAGCAGGCAGTGGCAATATTTGTAGATCTGCATCTCGTCGCAGGCGCACATCCAGCGACGCAGTTTGGCTTCGGCCTGCTTGTCTTTGTAGAAATTGCAGGGGCACAGCGGCTTCCCAAGTTCGTCCACGTGCATGGCCAGACCCTTGACCACCGCTTCGGTCACGGCAGGATTGGGATGCATGGTCGTGCCGCTTTTCTCGGCAAAGCCCTTTACATATTTCCGCATCTTGTCGAGGCTCTCCTGCGTCGGTTCTGCCACGGCGGCGCTCCTATGCTGATTCTGAAGGATGAAAGAGGACCGAAAGCTAGTTTACAAGCGGCAGGGGCTCCTTTACAATCCGAGCCCCTGCATGGACCGAAACGGAAATCATGACCGGCGTACCAGCACAACAGCAGCTCCTCAGCCGTCTTGCGACGGAACTCGGTCCGGCCGCGGGCGGACGAGTGGGGCGGCGTCTGGCCGACGAATCGGTCCCGCCGGCCGCCGTGCTGACGCTCTTAGAGGAGTTGGACTCCGTGTCTGCGAAGGCGGCTCGGGCGGCGATCGAGGCGCTGCCGGAGCTGGATCGTCGCTCCGCGTTGTCTTCGGTGCTCGCGTGGCTCGATCTGGGTATCGCACTGTCCGAGACCTCCGGCGCGACGGCGCTTCGATATTTCAGGGATAGTCCCCTGATCCTGGGCGTCATCGAGCCGCCCGCGTCGCGGGCGGACGTCCTTGCCATCTGCCTCGAACTGGCCGATCAGGATCCCAACGTCGCCTTCGAGTATCTACGGACGTCTCCCCAGCTCGTGTCCTCTCTGCCCGGCGAGCACCTGCGTGGCTGGCTCGATGTCGGAGTCGAGCTGACGGCCGTGGATGTGGTGGTCGGGCTCGAATATATCCGACAGATTCCGGCCCTCGTTCCCGTGCTGCCGCTGGATGAGGTGCGTCGGTGGCTCTCGTTCGGCATGATGTTGATCACGCCGAACAGCTTGGGGAAGCCGGATTACGTCGCTACGATCGAATTTCTCCGGACCAGTCCCGCGATTCTGCGGGACGTCGAACCGAGCCCACTTCGATCCAAGGTCGTGGCCTTGGGCGCCCTCCTGGCCGGGCGCGCGCCGCAGGCCGGCATCGAGTGGTTGGCGGAATCTCCCCGCCTCTTGCGCTCATTGCCGTCGACCGAGCTGCGGCTAAAGGTCCTCCAGTATGGTCTCCTGGTGGCGGAGCAAGATGCCGAATCGGCCCTGGCCTATCTCCGGCGCGCCCCGGACGTCGTCGCCCTGATCGGCGACGGTCCTGAGGCCGGGTCCCGTTTTGAAGAGTGGTTCAAATCGGGCATGGAGGTACTGGCGTACAATGCCGAAGGCGCGCGCGCCTACTTCGCGACGGAGACCCACAAGGCCCTCGCGTCGGTCGAACAGGCCTTGAGCGGAGTGCCGCTCAGACGGGTCGCTCGCCGGCTGAAGTTGTTCGTGCAAGGGCTCTGCGGTACCGACGTCGCGATGGCGGCTCGTTCCGATTCCGACGTCTCGACCACGGCCCGCGCAACCGTCAGCGCCGACGGTCGGACGATCTTCCTGCCCGCCCTGCTGCGCCGCTATCCGACCGCCGACCGGAACGAGCGGCTGTATCTTGTCATGGCCGCCCATGAAGCGGGTCATCTGCAATTCGGAACCTATCGTCTGAAGCTCGAGTCTCTATCCGACCTCTGCGGCACCGTTTCACAGCGATATGACCGCGCCATCGATCCGCCGCTCGGGTCGCTGGGGGAGCTGTTTCGTCTTTATCCGCATCCCGGCTTAATGCGAGACCTATGGATGCTGTTGGAAGACGCCCGGGTCGAGCGGTTACTGCGTGAAGAGTATCCCGGTTTACGCGAGGACCTGGCCCGGCTGGCCGAAGAGGCCGTGACGCCGCGCGATCCGGCCCAGGGCTTGACCGCGAAGGAATTGATCGTGGATTGTCTTCTGCGGCTCACGACCGGAGAATCAGCGGACACCGCCGTTCCCCATGGAGTGCGCAATGAAGTGGCGATCCTCTGGACACTGTGCCGGTCGGTGCTCGAGGGAACATCGACGGCCGAAGACTCGGTCCGTTGCGCGCACGAGGTATACGTCCAGATGGAAGAGCTGTTGGCGCCGCGGACCGAAATGATCGCCGGCGACCGGCGGGATGAGGAGCAGGAGGTCGGCATGGGACCGGCCTCCGCCGAGCACGGCGGTGACCGCTACCGGCCGGTGACGAATTGGGCCTATCGCGGCGAGATGAATCCCGAGTTCGTGACAGGGGACGGCGACGAGACGGCGCAGCCGAACGACGCCGTCGGGCGATCGGCGCATCCGGATGAGCAGCCGACGGCCCAACCGTCCGAGGGGGAGCAGTCCCAACAGGGAGACCGAGAATCGGCGGGGGACGTTCTGGGCGGCGGCCGATCACTCCCGTCAGTGGTAGAAGAGCTGCTGGCGCTCGACGTGGATGCCCAGCCGACGCCCGTCACGCGAACCGATGGGGCACGAGCCGTGTATTACCCCGAATGGGACAGCGTCATTCAGGATTACAGGGTGAATTGGTGTCGGGTGATCGAGCGGCAGGCCGAGGCCGGGTCGGACGAGTGCGTGTCCTCGGTGCTGACGTCGCATCGTAGCGCGATAGTGTCGCTGCGGCGGGCGTTCGAATGCCTGCGCCCTCCGGCATGGCGGCGCGTATCGGGGCAAATTGACGGGGAGGATATCGACCTCGATGCGGTCGTGCGGCGGTTCGCCGATCTTCTGGCAGGGGCTGAAGGGGGCGATCGGGTCTACCTCAGACGAGAGAAGCGTGAGCGCGACGTGGCGGCGGCATTCCTGGTCGATGTGAGCGGGTCCACCGGCAAGCAGGTGAATGGGGCGCGGCGGGTGATCGATGTCGAGAAAGAAAGCCTCGTGTTGCTCTGTGAAGCCATGGATGCCCTGGGCGATCGCTATGCTCTGTACGCCTATTCCGGGCAAGGCCGCGCGTCGGTCGAGTTCTTGACCGTCAAGGACTTCGACGAGCGGCTGGGCAGCGTCACCGCTCATCGAGTGGGCGGGCTTCGTCCGCGACAGCAGAACCGGGACGGCGCCGCGATCCGCCATGCATCGGCGAAGCTGCTGGCTCACGACGCGAAAACACGCCTCTTGCTGCTGCTGAGCGACGGGAGGCCGCTGGACGGGGAATACAAAGACGACTATGCGCTGGAGGACACGAAGGCGGCGTTGCAGGAAGCGAAGCGGCGCGGCATCATTCCCTTTTGCGTGACCATCGACCGGGAATCGGATACGTATCTCCGACGAATGTACGGGGACGTGGGTTATGCGGTGATCGATCGTGTCGAGGCGCTTCCGGCGAAGCTGCCGCGGATTTATCAGAGGCTGATGGCTTCGAGGGGATAAAGGGGGCGACCGGATAGAGGGGGAACGAGATCGAGGCGGGAAGGATTGATGACGAACGTCTCAGGGAAACCGACCGTGCCGCCGTGGCTCTATAAACTCTTCACGGGCCACCAGTATCCCTACGTGCGGCGCTTGGCGAAGTTTGCGCAGCCGATCAAACCGGGCGAAGACCGTCCCGAGCCGACGAAGGACATGATCGAAGCCAAGTTCTGGGAGGTCTACCCTCGGTGTTCGATCAAGGTCCTGCAGGAAGTCAAAGTGGGTATGATCGTGGTCTTTCACGATCTCGGTGAATACCCGGCCGGGGGCTATCAGGAACTGGTCGACAATCCGGAGGATTTTCTGGCCCGGACGTACGGCAAGAAAAAGATCAAGGTCAATTTCTACGACGGGGAAAATTTCGTGTGTACGATCAATTTCAAGGTGGCCGGATGGACGGAGCACGAACACTGATGAGCAGTGCTGAGCGGAACGTGCTCAGTGCTGAGACGCTCTGGGACGGGACGACCCTGCTCTTTGCTCAACACTCAGGACTCAGCACTCAGGACTGACCGGAGGAAGTATGAAGCGACACAAGATCACCGTAGTCGGCGCGGGAAACGTCGGCGGCACCACGGCGCAACGATTGGCGGAAAAGGACGCCTATGACGTCGTGCTCGTGGATATCATCGAGGGCGTCCCCCAGGGGAAGGCGCTCGACATCTCGCAGGCCGGCCCGGTCTGCGGCTACAGCACGCAGGTGGTCGGAAGCAACGGCTATGAGGCGACGGCCGGTTCGTCGGTCGCAGTCATCACGTCCGGCATACCGCGCAAGCCCGGTATGAGTCGTGACGAACTCCTGACCACCAATGCCCGGATCGTGAAGTCGGTGGTGAGCGAGCTGGTTTCGCGTTCTCCGGGCATCATTCTGATTCTGGTCACCAATCCGTTGGACGCCATGGTGCACGTGGCGCTCCGGGTGAGCGGTTTGCCGAAAGCCCGGATCATCGGCATGGCCGGCGTGCTCGATTCCGCGCGGATGCGCACTTTCATCGCCGCCGAGCTGAACGTGCCGGGCCCCGAGGTGGAAGCGATGGTGTTGGGCGGACACGGCGACACCATGGTGCCGCTGCCACGGTATACGACGGTCAAAGGCCGTCCGGTGTCGGAGCTATTGGCGAAGGAGCGGTTGGATGCCATCGTGAAGCGCACCAGAGACGGCGGGGCGGAAATCGTCGGACTGCTGAAAACCGGCAGCGCGTTCTACGCGCCGTCCGCCGCCGCTGTGGACATGGTGGAGGCCATCCACCGAGATCAAAAGCGGGTGTTGCCTTGCGCGGTGCTGTGCGACGGCGAGTACGGACTCAACAACGTCGTCGTCGGCGTGCCGGTGAAGATCGGCAGGGGCGGGGCCGAGCAGGTGGTCGAGTACGAGTTGACCGCCGAGGAACGCCGCGCGCTCTCCGCCTCGGCGGAGGCGGTGCGGGAGCTGTGTCAGACGGTCGATCGCCTGATGGCCTGAGAAACGCGACTCGTCGACCGTGAGCCGGACAGCCACCGATCGGAAGGGTGGCAATCCCGCCTCGCTTGACAAGCGAAGAGAGGCTACAGTAGAGAACACGTTCCAGCACCGCACTGAATGAGGAGACCCTATGAAATTTCTTGAAGATCCGATGCAAACGATGGGAGCCGGTTTTGCGCTCGCCGTCGTGTTGATTATTGTCTTTCTCGGCCTCTCGGGCGTGGGCGCCGGCGACGCGGATTGGACCGGAATTCTGTTGCGCTGGATCCACTTCCTGGCGGGGATCACCTGGATCGGGTTGCTGTATTTCTTCAACTTGATCAATGCCGCGTTCCTGAAAAGCCTGGATGGTCCGACGAAGAACGCCGTGATCCCGAAACTGATGCCGTCGGCCTTGAACTGGTTTCGTCACGGCGCGACGGTGACGGTGCTCGCCGGCATCCTGCTGTACGGGAAGCTGTACATGAACGGCGGGACCGGCGCCTACGCCCTCGCTATCGGCGGCCTGTTGGGGATCATCATGATGGCGAACGTGCATGCCGTCATCTGGCCGAACCAAAAGAAAATCATCGCGGCGGTGACGGCGGCGGCACAGGGTACGCCGGCTCCGGCCGAAATGGCCCAGTGGGGTCGTACGGCGTTGCTGGCCTCCCGCGTCAATTTCCTCCTGTCCATTCCCATGCTGTTCTTCATGGGCGCAGGCAGCCACTTCAAGTAGTCGATAATACGAGGCCGGCCCAGTTCGCGGGACCGGCCTCGTACATCTACCGGCTTCCCAGACCAATATACCCAGTCCACCCTAGGGCTGTGGTCCTAACCTGTTGAGATTCAGGCCTATTCTCTTCGCCTTGCCTTGACGGGCCGGCCCGTCCCCCGTATAGTACCCGCACTATGGTGACGTTGACGGAGCCTCGTGTCCTTCAAAAGCTCGACGGTCCGCCCTGGGACATCGACGCCTATCTCAAGGTCGGAGGATATGAGGCCTGGAAGAAATGTGTCCGAGAACTCTCTCCGGAGCAGGTAGTCCAGGAGCTCAAAGCCTCCGGTCTCCGGGGCCGCGGCGGGGCCGGATTTCCCACCGGCGTCAAATGGGACAAGGTCTTAAATCACCGGGTGAAAGAGCATTATTTCGTCTGCAATGCCGGGGAGCATGAGCCCGGGACATTCAAAGACCGCCATCTACTGAAGACCGCTCCTCACCAGCTGATCGAGGGCTGTCTCATCGCTGCCCGCACCGCCCAGGCCAAGGCCTCCTTCATCTATGTGAATCACGAGTACGAGGAGGAGCGCGAGAATCTGAAGCGCGCATTGGCCCAGGCCAAGGAACGAGGCTTCGTCGGCAAGAACATTCTCGGCAGCGGCATCGACATCGATCTCCAAGTGTTCGAAGGGCACGGCAGCTACGTGGCCGGCGAAGAGACGGCGATGCTGGAATCCATGCAAGGGCGGCCCGCGATGCCGCGCCAAAAGCCGCCGTTCTATCCGACCGACTTCGGCCTCTACGGCAAGCCGACGCTCGTCAATAACGTCGAGACGCTGTGCAACATCCCGCGCATTCTGTCCAAGGGTGCCCAGTGGTTTGCGCAGGTAGGCACCGACAAATGCCCGGGGACGATGATGTTCTCGCTGAGCGGGGCGGTCAACCGTCCCGGCGTCTATGAAATGCCGATGGGGATCACGATTCGGGATTTGATCGAAACCTGCGGCGGCGGCGTGCCGGGCGGACGAAAGATCAAAGCGGTGTTTCCGGGCGGTCCCGCATTCTCAATGGTCACCGCCGACCAATTGGATCTGGCGATGGATTTCGATTCGCTGAAGAAGGCGGGCACCGGACTCGGATCGGCCGGCGTGATCGTGGTCGACGACGCGACCTGCATGGTCCGTCAGACCCTGAAGTTCTCGAATTTTTTCAAAGGCGAGAGTTGCGGCCAGTGCCCGCCTTGCCGGATGGGCACCATCAACCTCGCGAACCTGATGACCAAGATCGAAGCCGGCGAGGGGACTCAGCAGGATCTGGACAGCTTGCTCCAGCTCTGTGGTTTTGTGAAGGGGACGGGGTATTGCACGCTCGTGACCGGTGCCTCTGTGTTGGTGCAGAGCAGCCTGAAGCTGTTCCGGCATGAGTTCGAAGAGCACATTCGCTTGCGGCGATGTCCGTTCCCGGCCGCGCCGGTCGACACGACGGTCCATTGACGAGGGGTGGATGCCTCACGTGACGTTTCTTCATCCGAAGGGCACGAGCGGCACGGTGGTGCGGAATACCACCCTGCTCGACGCCGCGAAGGAGTTGGGGTTTCCGTTGAACCACGACTGCGGCGGCAACGCCTCCTGCACGACCTGCCGTGTCGAGGTTCAGAGCGGGGGAGAGCATCTGTCGGAGATCGATTTCGAAGAACAGGATCTGTTGGACCGCGAAGCGCTCAGCGAGCCTTGGCATCGGCTCGGGTGTCAGGCTAAGATCCTGGGCGACGTTGTGGTGAAAGTACCGGAAACCAAGTGGACGGCGCCGACCACTGGACAATCCGAGGCGCGGGGTGTTGATATTCGGTAGAGAGGTGTTACACTAAAGCGAATCCAGGCAGGCCCGGAAGGTCTGGCTGACGAGTAAGGAGGCCCACGATGGTGACGATCACAGCGGTGGCGGAACAGAAGATTCAAGAATTGATGAAGGAAGAAAAGGACGTGGTCGGACTGCGGATCTACGTCCGCGGCGGCGGCTGTCACGGCTATCAGTACGGCATGGCGTTCGAGTCCAAGATGGCCGAGGATGATACCGTGATTGAAAAGGGCGACGTCAAGGTCATTATGGATTCCCAGAGCGCACCGCTCCTCCAGGGCGCGGAAGTGGATTACGTCGACAGCGTACAGGGTTCCGGATTCTCCATCAAGAATCCGCAAGCCAAGACGACCTGCGGGTGCGGCAGCTCATTCAGCGCCTAACGGCTTACGGGCTTGCCGTACGAGCGCCGACGATAGGGAGTGACGAAGGAAGCCAGGGTCGCTCGGTCGAACGGGCGGTCCTGGCTTTTCGTTTTTCGCGAGGACCCCGGATCCACCGACAAGCATGCCGCAACTCAGCATGACCAGACGGTATCGGTTCTGCGCCGCGCACCGGCTGCATACGGACCATTTGACGCCCGAAGAAAACCGGACGGCGTTCGGCAAGTGCAACAATCCGAACGGCCATGGCCATAATTACGTCGTGCTGGTCACGGTCCGAAGCGGCCCCGGCGGCGACGCCGTTCCGCTTGAGCGCTTGGATCGGATCGTCGAGGAGACGATCGTCGAACGGTTCGATCATCAGGATCTGAATCGAGATTCGGAATTTTCCGCGCTCACCACAACCGGCGAGAATCTGGTCAAGCTCATCTGGAGCCTGCTGGCGCCCAAGCTGCCGGTCGGACGGCTGGAAAAAGTGGGCGTCATTGAAACGCGGGACAACTATTTCGAGTACGCGGCCCCGGCGGTACCTCGCTGAACGCATCCGCGAAGGATAGGACTCTCCATGGCTATATCACGTCGTCGTGTCTTGCAGCGCACCGAAGACCTCCCGTCCATCAAGCGGCCGGCGAGTGAGGAGCGGATCCAATCCTTAGTCGCGCAACTGCTCGACGCGTTGGGAGAGACATCGAGCCGCAACGGTCTGCTCAAGACGCCCGAACGCGTCGCCAAGGCGCTGCAGTTCATGACCAAGGGGTATCATCACAACATCGATCAGCTCCTCAACGGCGCAATGTTTCCGATCGAATACGATGAAATGGTCATCGTCAAGGACATCGATTTCTTCAGCCTGTGCGAGCACCACATGCTTCCGTTCTTCGGGAAGTGTCATGTGGGCTATCTGCCGAACAAGAAAGTCGTGGGCCTCAGCAAGATCCCTCGCGTCGTGGACGTGTTCAGCCGCCGTTTACAAGTACAGGAACGACTGACGACGCAAATCGCTGAAACGTTGAAGCAGCAGCTGAACGCGCACGGTGTCGGTGTCGTCATGGAAGCTCAGCATCTCTGCATGATGATGCGCGGAGTCGAGAAACAGAACACCATCGCCGTCACCAGCTCGATGCTCGGCGCGTTCAGGACCCAACAGCAGACCCGCGCGGAATTTCTCAAGTTGATCAGCCGGAACGGGGTGGGAGATTTGGGCTAGCGGCTCTCGGCGGAGAGTCTGCCTGCGAATTCCGTCAGCGCATGGTTGAACAGGTCCGGCTGTTCCATGTTGCTCAAGTGCCCCGCATCGGGAATCGTGACCAGCCGGGCTCCAGGAATCCCCTGCGCGATCCGCCGGGCATCGGCCGGTGGAGTCAGCACGTCGTCCTCACCGACGATCACCAGGACCGGCCGCGCGATCGTTGAGAGCAATTCGCTCGAGTCGGGTCGCTCCGCCATCGCCATCAAGTCTCCGACGATTCCGTGGACCGGCGCCGCAGCGATGATCGCACGGACTTCTTCGACCAGGTCGGCACGCCGCCCATAGGCGTTCGGAGACAGCAGCTTCGGCAGCATGTCGTCGATGACCGCGGAGGGGCCCACGGCCGCAGTTCGTTGCGCCAGATCGAACCGCCACTTGACCTGCTCCGCCCGGTCCGCTTCCGCTCTCGTGTCGGCGAAGACCAAGGCCAGTATCAGATCCGGACAATGTCGGTACAGGGCGAACTCCAGGTAGCCGCCCATGGACAATCCGACAAACACCGCGCGCGACACGCCGAGCCGGTCCAGAAGTCTCTGCACGTCGGCGGCATATTGACCCAGGCTATAGCGCCAGGCCGGCGCGTCGGATTCCCCATGTCCTCGAAGGTCAACGGTGATGATCCGGAACCGGGACGCCAGCGCTTCCTGTCGGGCCCACATCGTCCGATTGAACGGGAAGGCATGGAGGAACACGAGCGGAAGCCCCGCCCCCCGGTCGGTGTAGCCCAATCGTATTCCGTTCACCTCCTGAATCACGGTGGCCTCCGGCAACCTCCGTCTCCTAGCAACTTCGGCTCGATGCCGTCAAGTGCTTCCAAGACCTTCTCCTCAGCAGTGAGTCATGATCGAGCAGTGGATGCCCGCCTTCGTGGGCAAGACGCAAGCGGACGCTGACCCACTACCGGGATTTGCAGTCCTTTGAAGGAGCCGTATAGAATCCTCCATGCCGCGTGACGAAGGCGATCGACTGGACCTCTTCGCGGATCAGAGTCGGGACAAGGGTGCCGGCGCGGCTCCGCTCGCCGAACGGCTCCGCCCCCGTTCCTTCGACGAGTTGGTCGGACAGGAAGACGTCGTCGGCGTCGATCGTCCCCTGCGCAAGGCGATCGAGTCGGACCGTCTGGCGTCGCTGATTTTTTGGGGACCGCCCGGCTGCGGCAAGACGACGCTCGCCTCCTTGATCGCCCGGCACACGAAGGCGCATTTCGTCTCCTTCTCGGCGGTGACCAGCGGCATTCCCGAACTCCGAGAGATCGTCAAGACGTCGGAACACCGATCGGCGACGAGCGGCCGGCGCACAGTGCTCTTCGTCGATGAAATCCATCGCTTCAATAAGGCGCAGCAGGACGCATTTCTTCCCCATGTCGAACGGGGCACGATCATTCTGGTCGGCGCAACGACCGAAAATCCGTCCTTCGAAGTCATCGCGCCGCTCTTGTCCCGGTCGCTGGTCGTCGCCCTGCAGCCGTTGACTGAAGAGGCGCTCGAGCGAATCCTGACCCGCGCGCTCCATGATGTTGAATCGGGGCTGGGCGCGTTTCATTTGGAACTGACCGACGAGGCGAAGCGGCGGCTCCTGAACTACGCGAACGGCGACGCCCGCTCGCTGTTGACCGCGCTGGAATTCGTCGCGGGACAGGCCGCCCAGGATGAGACGGGCGTCGGACGAGTCGATGACGCGGTGATGGAGGCGTCGCTGCTCAGGAAGACCCTCCGCTACGACAAGGCGGGTGAGGAGCACTACAATCTGATTTCCGCCTACATTAAGAGTCTAAGGGATTCCGATCCGGATGGAGCGCTCTATTGGTTGGCCAGGATGTTGGAAGCCGGGGAAGATCCCAAGTTCGTCGCCAGGAGGCTCGTCATCTTCGCTTCCGAAGATGTGGGGAATGCCGACCCGACCGGTCTATTGGTGGCCACGGCCGTGGCCCAAGCGGTCCAGTTCGTCGGATTGCCGGAAGCGCAGATCAACCTCGCGCAGGGCACGACTTATCTGGCCACCAGAGCGAAGGACAATGCGTCCTACATCGGTCTCCTCGAAGCGATGAACGACGCGAGAGCCTTGGGAAATCTCGGTGTTCCGCTTCATTTGCGCAATGCAGTCACCTCGCTGATGCGGGATCACGGGTATGGAAAAGGCTATCGATATGTCCATGACGATCCCGGTGCAGCGGCGAACCAGACGCATCTGCCCGAGCCCCTCCGGGGCCGCCGTTACTTCCGCCCTAAAGACCGATAGGGCCATCTTCTCGATGGACAAAGATTTCCCATCGGTTATACTTATACGTAGTCGATGAAAAAGTCGGAATCCAAATCAACTCCGACCGCAGCCACCGGCAGCGAACGACGCAAGCTCGTCCGCGCGACCCTGGTCGGCTCCGCTTTGGTCTCTCCCAAAAGCGGTTCCAAGGCCATTACGGCCGTCTTAGACAATGTCAACAAGGTCGGAGCCGGCTTCCATGCCAAGGAAAAACTGGGCATGGGTGAGCGGGTCACGGTATCCCTGGCGTTTCTCGACTCCGATCGTATGGAACAGCAGGAAAAGCTGGACGGAGCGGTCGCTTGGGTCAAGCCTTGGGAAAAGGGCTACTTGATCGGGGTCGTCTGGGATGAGGTCGTCACGAAAGAGAAGAACCGCTGGCTGTATTATTATCTGGAAGAGACGATCAAGTCCTCGTCCTGACCCACCTGACTCGCGGCGCTCGCGTCGGTTTCGCTGCTTCCCGAACAAACCATCACGACAAGGTGTCATCCGAGGCGGCAGGCCGATGCAACCGCGTTCCGCCCTGTGTCGCTAGGCAAAGGCTTCGAGCTTCTGTTTCACGTCGCTGAGTTCGGCAGACAACGATTCCCATCGAGCGGTGAGTCGCTCCAATTCCTTCTTCCAGGACTCCTGCTCCTGGTGTAAATCGTTCCATTTGGCGAAATCCTGGTAGAGCGCAGGATCCGCGAGAACCTGGTCGCGTTCCTTGATGCGCCCTTCCTGCGCCGCAATGTCGGACTCCGCGCGCGCGACCTGCTTCTCCAGTCGGGCCTGCGTCTTGTTCAGGTCGCGCCGATCTCCGGCCGAGGATTTCGGCTGTGATTGGGAGGTCATGGCCTTGGTCGGAGCCGGCCCACCTGCCTGAGCGGCCTTCCCCCCGCTCCGGCCGGATTTGGCGTCTTCCAACTCCTCGCTGTTCTCTTTGATCGAGTCCAGCTCCTGCGCCTTCTTCCACAAATAGTATTCATAGTCGCCGAAGAAGTTCCTGGCCTTGCCCTCCTCGATTTCGACGATGCGCGTCGAGATGCGTGTCAGGAACGTAGGATCATGCGAGATAAAGATGATCGTGCCCGGAAATTCGGTCAACGCGTCGGTGAGCACGTCGACGGACGCCGGATCCAGGTGGTTCGTCGGCTCGTCCAAGAGGAGCGTATTCGCCGGCTCGACCAGCATCCGAGCCAGCGCCACCCGGTTCCGCTCGCCTCCGCTCAGCGCCTTGATCGGCTTTTTTTGATCCGGACCGGAAAATAAGAAGGCGCCGGCGAGTCCCCGGAGAAAATTGGTCTCCGCCGTACTGGAGACTTCGCCCAGGGATTCCAGAATCGTATGCTCGGGATTGAGGGTTTCGGCCTGATGTTGGGCGAAGTAATGGAGGCTGACGCCGTGCCCGACCGTACGCGTGCCCTTGTCGGAGGGCAGTACGCCGGCCAGCATCTTCAGCAGCGTGCTCTTGCCCGCGCCGTTTTCGCCGACCAGCGCGATCCGCTGCCCGCGCTCGACCGAGAAATCCAGAGACTCATAGACGATCTTCTCGCCGTAGCGCTTGGCGACTCCGGCCAGGTCCAGCACGTGGCGGCCGCTGGTGGAGGGTAGCGGGAACCTGAACTTCACGCGTTTGGCGTCGCGCTGCAGCTCGATCAGCTTGACCTTCTCCAATTGCTTGATGCGTGACTGAACCTGACGAGCTTTGTTGGCCTGATAGCGAAACCGATCGACGAACTGCTGGACCCGCGCCACTTCCTTGGCCTGCCGGTTGGCCGCCGCCTGCAGTTGGGCGTCGCGCTCGGCCCGTAGCTCCCGGAACTTCGTGTAGTTGCCGCGGTATTCCTGGATGCTCCGGTCCCGCAATTCCCAGATGTGCGTCACGGTGCGATCGAGAAAGGCGGTATCGTGGCTGATGACCAGCAGGGTCAACTTCGAATTCAGCAGGAAGTCCTCGAACCATCGTTGCGTGGGCTTGTCCAAATGGTTGGTGGGCTCGTCCAGCATGAGCACGTCCGGGTTGGACAGCAGCAGGTGCGCCAGCGCCACACGCATCCGGTAGCCGCCTGAGAGGTTCTCGACCGGCCTGGCGAAGTCGGCTTCGCCGAATCCGAGGCCGGAGAGGATTCGTTTGGCTTCGTGCTCGGGGTACTGGTCCCTGTGGGCCGCGTCCAGCGCCGTCTTGCCCACGATTGTTTCGAGCTCCTGAGGCAGGTAGCCGATCTGCAATCGCGGCCGTTTCCGGATCGCTCCCTCGTCCGGAGATTCCTCTCCGAGAATCATCTTGAAGAGCGTGGTCTTGCCCGTTCCATTCGGACCGACGAGTCCGACGCGGCTATGAGGACGCAGATGGGCCGACGCGTCGTTGAACAGCACCTTGGTGGAGAATTGCTTATGGACAGACTCAATTTGCAGCATGCCGGTACCCGATTAGGGTGGTTAAACAGACGCTCAGAAAAGGAATCAGCTTAAGTGAAGTAGGGGAGGGAGGCGCATGACCGGAAACGAATTCATGAGTGTGTGGCTACTCGCAGACCGGTTGAACACGTTGAGAACCCGATGCTTGAGGTGTTTATCCGTCGGCGTCAATGACGATAACCCGATGAATCGCCGACGGTACGAGCAAGCTTGGTATTTCAAACAAACCCACAAGGGTTGAAGTCTCTATCCGGTCGCAGCAATCACGATACGGCCCAAAAGAGCGACCGGCACGAGCAAGCTTGGTTTGGTGGAGCTGGCGGGGATTGAACCCGCGACCTCGTGAATGCCATTCACGCGCGCTCCCAGCTGCGCCACAGCCCCACACGTCAGATTGTCAACAATGTTCAATCGAAATGCGGTGTTCAGACAAAGTCGCATGCTAACACCCTAGGCGGCGGCCCGTCAACAAATCCCCTTCGCTCCTTGACAAACATTAGAGGGGTCCATACCATGCCCCGGTTCTGATCGCCTACGATACCGCATCCGTTGCGGGACGCGGATCGGAGCAATCAAGCAAGGAGTCGGACGGCGCCGCCGTCGAAAGTCGGACGCGCGCATATCCAAAAACCCAGGAAGCCAATGAGCAATCTCGTCGTCATCGGTGCACAGTGGGGAGATGAGGGTAAGGGGAAGATCGTCGACATCCTGGCCCGCGATGCCGATGTGGTCGTCCGCTATCAGGGCGGCTCCAATGCCGGTCATACCGTCATTAATCAGAACGGCACGTTCATTTTCCACCTCATTCCCTCAGGCATTCTCTACCGGGGAACCTTATGCGTCATCGGGAACGGCGTGGTGGTGGACCCGGCGGCCCTGATCGAAGAGATGGATCATTTGGGTGGGCAGGGAGTCCACATCGGCAAGAATTTCGTCATCAGCCAGCGTGCCCATCTCATTCTTCCGTACCACAAAGCCATCGACAAGGCCTCGGAACAGTCCAAGGGGTCCCGCCGCATCGGCACGACGGGCCGGGGGATCGGTCCGTCTTATGCGGACAAGATGTCCCGGATCGGCATCCGTGCGGGCGACCTGCTCAATCCTGCGACGTTTCGCACGAAACTCGAAGAGAACCTGGTCGAGATCAACTGGTTCTTGGAGCAGCTCTATAAGGTGGAGCGCTTCGAGGTCGAAAAAGTCTTCCAGCAATATATGGGCTATGCGGAACGGCTCAAGAGTCACATTGTCGATGCGGTGACACTGGTCAATAGGATGATCGATAATCGAAAGACTGTCTTGTTCGAAGGCGCCCAAGGCACCCACCTGGACGTGGACCTCGGCACCTATCCCTATGTGACCTCGTCGAGTGCGACGGCGGGCGGTGCCGCGACCGGTAGTGGAGTGGGACCGACAAAGATCGACGCCGTTCTCGGCGTGGCCAAGGCCTATACGACCCGCGTGGGCAGCGGGCCATTCCCGACCGAGCTATCCGATGAAGTGGGCGCCGGTCTTCAAGAGCGTGGGAAAGAATTCGGCTCCACAACCGGCCGCCCGCGGCGCTGTGGCTGGTTCGATGCGGTGGTCATGCGACATGCCACGAAGGTGAACGGGCTTTCATCCGTGGCCCTGACCAAGCTGGATGTGCTGGACGGCTGCAAGGAGTTGAAGGTCTGTACCGCCTACCGGTATCAAGGGCGTCTTTATAAGGATATGCCGGCCGATCTCCAAGCCCTACAGGAGGCTGAACCGGTCTACAAGCGGTTCAAAGGGTGGTCGGCCTCGACAACCGGATTGACCGCGTTCACACGACTTCCGGCCGAAGCCAAGCGCTACCTCGAATACATCGCCGAGCAGGCCGAATGTCCGATCGACATGATCTCCACCGGCTCCAAGCGGGATGCCACGATTATTTTGAAGAACCCGATGAAGCAGTCGGCGCGGAAACGGTCTCGTTAGGCCGTTCTATTCCGGAGCCGGTCGTACGACCGTCGGCGGGCGTTGCAGAACGAGTGGAAGACACGGCAATATAGTAGCCCATGAATCAGAAAGAGAAAGACGGCTTCGCAGGATGTTCAAAAAGGCCGTTCGGCGAGGCCGCAACGAGCGAGGGGGTGACGCGTACTTTTTCTCGTACGTGGAGCCTCCGAGTGATGTGAGAACGAAGCAGACGGTCTTTTTCAACATCCTGCCATAGGTGAGCCGCTAGCTCAGACGGTAGAGCATCGCCCTTTTAAGGCGAGGGCCCTGGGTTCGAGTCCCAGGCGGCTCACCACTTTTCAAGTGGTGAGGATTTCTCACCGCGACCGCCTTCTGTTCATCGACCAAACCATCGACCATTTTGAACTCCTGGTGGAGGAGTTGGACAGCCTGGCGCAGCTTGTGATCCCGAGCTGGGCTCTCGTGTGAGTAGGTCGCGGTCATAGGGGTGTGCTCGCTTCTTTGCCATCTCATACGGCATCTTCAACGGTGTGAGCAGACGAAGGACGGTGAAGGGCGCCGTGAAGCCTCCCACCTTCTCGTGCTGCTCGGCTAACGGTCACATAATAGAACCAGTGATTATAAACGTGGGCCACGCCATGACGCGGGTGGACAAGATATGCGCTAAGAGTGATAAAGAAATGATATGAGAAATGGATCATAAAGTGGAAATATGTGCCATCTACGATATTGAAGATTTATTTGCAATAGCGCATAATGAGAGAACTGGAGAGGAGAAGTGCTGATGGCTGATCTAGCGCGAGATCCGAGACAAATTGGAAACCTGATCCGACGAGCCCGGAAGAAGCAAGGTTGGAGTCAAACGCAACTCGGTAGGCTAGCCGGACTGCGGCAGGAGACGATTTCGCTGATCGAGACAGGGAATCCGTCGACGACACTGGAGACGATCTTGAGCGTGCTGGCCGCGCTTGACCTGGAGTTTAGGGCAATGCCGCGATCCAAAAGTCGGGCTTCCGATATTGAGGAGATCTTCTGATGCCGCGCCGCCGCACCCATGCGCCTCTGCTCGTACTCCTCAATAACCGGCGGGTCGGCGAGTTGAGCAAGGCGGCCACTGGCGCGATCGATTTCCGGTATGAGCCAGAATGGCTAGCATGGGAGCATGCGCTGCCGGTTTCGTTGTCGCTGCCGTTGCGGGAAGATCCCTACAGAGGCGAAGCAGTCACGGCCGCGTTCGATAATCTGCTGCCGGATTCCGATGCGCTGCGCCGGCGCGTGGCCGAACGAGTTGGTGCAGACGGAACGGATGCGTATAGTCTTCTAGCCGCCATCGGTAGGGATTGCGTCGGGGCACTGCAATTCATCGGAGTTGAGGATGAATATGAGGGCGACGGTGCCATCAAGGGAGAATCTGTCAATGAAGCAGCCATTGAGCGGTTGCTGCAGGGGCTGGCACAGGCGCCGCTCGGCTTGAGTCGGGCCGAGGATTTCCGTATTTCGGTGGCTGGCGTGCAGGAAAAAACCGCGCTGCTTCGGCACAAGGGCCGGTGGTGGAAGCCTTCAGGCACCACGCCGACCACACATATTTTCAAGAAACAGATCGGTCTATTGCCGAACGGCCTTAACCTGTCGGACAGCGTCGAGAATGAATTCTACTGCCTGAAGCTGGGAGCGGCTTTCGGGCTGCCGGTCAACAAGGCGGAGATTCACGACTACAACGAGACCCGAGCTCTAGTCATTGAGCGGTTCGACCGGCGGTGGACAAAGGACGGGCGCCTGCTGCGCCTGCCGCAGGAGGATTGCTGCCAGGCGCTATCTGTGCCGCCGACGAGGAAATATCAAAGCGAAGGCGGGCCTGGGTTGGTGAAGATCCTGGAATTATTGAAAGGCAGTGATACTCCAGTTGCCGACCGGGCGACCGTCTTTAAAGCACAGATGTTCTTCTGGCTGATCGGCGCCACGGACGGGCATGCGAAGAACTTCAGTATTTTTCTAGGCCCGGGGGGGACATATCACCTGACGCCGCTCTACGACGTGCTGACCGCACAACCAAGTCTCGATGCGGGACAGATCGATCGGAAACAGATGAAGCTCTCCATGTCGGTTGGCACAAATTGCCACTACAGAATCAGTGAGATCCGCGGACGACATTTCGTGCAGACCGGGAAGGCGGCAGGCCTGGCGGAATCTGTTGTCCGTGCGGTGCTCGCGGAGATAGCGGATTCGGCGGAGAAGGCTCTGCAAAAAGTCGAAAGCGCATTACCCCAGGGGTTCCCCGCGTCGATCCATGCATCGGTCAGCAGGGGCGTGAAGAACCGCATTGACTTGCTTGCCGTCGGGGCTGGAGGGAAAAAATAAGCCTTTCGGCAGGAGGAGAGTGGCCATCTTGATTCTCCGCCGGTAGGATTAGACTTGGTTATCATGCCGGGGTCGCTTCATGAGGATCCTCTTCTTGATCGTCCTGCTTCTTGTTCCCCGCGGGGTGGAGGCCGAATATCTCGGTAATCTCTCGGCCGACCCCTTCGATCCGGACTCGACTGCAAACCCCTTCGGCGCCGGCAACCCCTTCGATCCCGACAGCGTCAACAATCCCTTTGGACCCTATGGCAGTCCATTCAGCAACCAATCAGCGACCAATCCCTTCGCCACCGACTCGCCCCGGCTCTATGACCGGGAAGGGAATTACCACGGCAAGCTGAGCGCGAACCCGTTTGATCCGGATTCCACGAGTAATCCATTTGGTCAGTACGGGTCTCCCTTTTCTCCTGACTCCATGAACAATCAATTCGGCGCGGGGAATCCGTATCGGGCTGATTCCCCAAATAATCCTTATGGCAAGGGGTGGAGCATCGAGGGTAAGTAAGCGATGATGGCATGGAAGATTGGTTCGCAGGCCCGCTGGAAAGACAGCGGAGAACGCGTATGCGACCCTTTATAGTTGATGGGTGGTGTCCTTCCCGGCAGGTGTTTCGACGAAACGGTCTCGGCGTTGGGAAAAGCCTATCTGAGTTGGTGTGCCGGAATATCAGGAAAGAATAAGATGTTGAGTGTGGGCACGACCTAGGGGACCAACAGCCGATCCGACGAGCCTTCCCTGACCTCTGAATAAGCAGGGGCAACATGAAAAAGACCGTCAATGGCCAACGGGTGTACTCTCCGAGCGATCTCGTCCGCTACCTCGCCTCGCCCTTCGCTTCCTGGATGGATCGCTATTACCTTGAGAATCCAGACGCCGTCACGCCCGATGAAGATAGTGAGGAGGGCCGGCTGATTGCACAAACTGGACAAGAACATGAGCGGACGGTTCTTGCGGAATTGAAAAGCGCCCCTGCCGGAGTCGTCGAAATTTCGACGAAGAACTCAGCGACCGCACGCCAGGAAACACTCTCCGCGATTGAATCCAAATCCGCGGTGATTTATCAGGCTGCCTTACATAGCGGCCAGTTCGCCGGCTATGCCGACTTCCTTATGCTGGACGCAGGCGGACGGTACCAAGTTTGGGATACCAAGCTGGCGAAGTCTCCGAGACCCTATTACGCCATTCAACTGTGCTGTTATGCAGAGATGCTCGCCGATGTGATTCAAGCACCGGTCTCCGACCGGTTCGGAATCATTCTTGGGACAAAGGAACGGCTTGAACATCGGCTTGAAGACTTCGTCCACTATTATCGGCACATCAAAAGATCGTTCCTCGAGATGCAGGAAGCTTTCACTGGCCGTCTGGCGGACCGTCCGGAACCGCTCCCCCGCGCAGATCACTACCAATGGACGACTCATGCCGAGAAGTTTTTCGAGGAGTCCGATCATCTCGTCCGGATCGCGAACATCACGACGGGCCAGATCAAGAAGCTGAACAAAGCCGGCATCACGACGATGGCCCAATTGGCACAGGCGACCGGGCTCACGATTCCAAGGCTCAACCAAGATACTTTCGAAAAGCTGGTCGCTCAAGCGCGCCTCCAATGCGGGACGATGGCTGATCGCACCACGAGCGCCGATGCTCCGCCCCGATATGAGGTATTGTCGCACATAAGAAACAACGGAGAGCTCGTCGGGCTTGCGGCGCTTCCAGCAGACGATCCTGCCGATGTGTTTTTCGATATGGAGGGATATCCGTTGGCAGCTGGTGGGCTGGAATACCTCTTCGGCGTCTGCCAGTGGAATCCCTCAACGCGCTCAGACAAATTTAAGGACTGGTGGGCGCATGACAGGGACGAAGAAAAGAGGGCCTTCGAAGGGCTTATCGATTGGGTCTATGCCCAATGGAAGAGCCATCCGCGCATGCATATCTACCATTACGCCGATTATGAAGTGAGTGCGGTGAGACGGCTCAGCACGCGCCACGACACACGCCAAGACGAGGTGGACGAGTTGTTGCGGAACGAAGTCTTTGTGGATCTCTTCCGGATCGTCCGGCAAGGGCTGATCATTGGGGAAGATAGTTACTCCATCAAATCGGTTGAGCTGTTGTATCGGTCAAAGCGGGAGACGAGGGTGGCCACCGCGGCAGATTCAATCGTTCAATACTACCGTTGGATGGAGAGTCAAGAATCACGAGACTGGAACAAGAGTCCTATCCTCAAAGGCATCAGGGACTATAACGAGGTTGATTGTCAGTCCACGGCGCAGTTGGCTCGCTGGTTGAGAACCGTCGCGAAGGAACACCAGATTGACGCAGCGCTTCAGCATTCGGTCGCACCGCAGACGGAAGAACGCGAATTGCCACCGGAAGTCATAGCCCGGCTAGCTACGTCCAAACAACTTCGGAATAGCGGGGACAGCGCATCGGTGGTGCTCGGTGATGTGATCGATTTTCACCGACGCGAGCAGAAGCCGATGTGGTGGCGAATGTTCGATCGAGCCGCTGCCATGCCGGAAGAACGACGAGATGATCCGGGTTGTATCGAAGGGATTACAGCGCAGGGATCGTGTGAGAATGAGAAGCAATCACTCATCCAAACTTACAGCTTTGATCCATCCCAGGAGTGCAAGTTGGCCGGTGACGACAAGGTCCGATTCACACACAATCTTGACGCCACCTTTACGCTCTCAGAGATCGATGCCTCGGCGGGGCGACTGAGGTTGAAAATTGGCAGGAAGAGCTTGGATGCCAAATGTGCCGGAACGTTCCCCGCGCAAGGTGCTTTGCTTGCGGATGAATTCGTCTCACCGGCTGGAATTCCAGATGCGCTGACAGCCGTCGCGGCTGGGCACTTGTCGGGGCACCTCCATCCACCAGTCGCTGCGCTGTTAGACCGTCGCCCACCGGCCAGGTCGATGCAAGTGGCCGGGGAGCCAACCATCGATGCCGCTATTCGGGTCGCTGGCTTGATGTCGGGAGGCTGTCTGGTCATACAAGGTCCGCCAGGAACAGGAAAGACGTATGCAGCCGCCAGGGTGATCAGTGCGCTGCTTGCCACCAATAGGAAAGTTGGCATTGCGTCGAACAGCCACAAGGCGATCGTCAATTTGATGGAGGAGTGCGGCCAGGCGGAACGCGAGAGGAGACGAGATATCCAAGGGATCAAAGTCGGCGGTGACCAAGATCTGCGCTTCTTGGAAGCCAATCCGCGTATAGATTATGTCGGCAGCTCTAATGACGCGCGATCGGCATATACAGGAGGTGTCGTAGGCGGAACAGCGTGGCTGTTTAGTCGGCCGGAATGGGAGGGTGTTCTGGACTTTCTCTTCATCGACGAAGCGGGGCAGGTGGCGCTGGCCAATGCCATCGCGATGGCGAGATGCGCCAAGAACCTCGTCCTGCTGGGTGATCAGATGCAGTTAGAGCAACCGATCCAGGGTGCACATCCCGGTGATGCCGGCCTGTCCGTGCTGCAGTATGCCCTCAAAGACACAGTAGCCAGCGGACCAGACTCCCCTGTGTTCCATGCCGTGGTGCCTCCGGATTACGGCCTGTTCTTGGGTGAATCTCGCCGCATGCACCCCTCCGTCTGCCGCTTCATCTCTGAAAGCATGTACGAGGGACGCCTCTACTCCCATCCCGACTGTTCTCGTCAGCGGATCGAATTGCGGCCAGGCAATGAGCGCCTCATCAAGAAAGAGAACGGCATTGTCTTCAGCCCGGTCGAGCATGATGGGAACACCCAGCAGAGTGATGAGGAACTCGCGCGCGTGAAGGCGATCTTCAACGAGCTGCTCGGTCGTTCGTATACCGATAAAGAAGGCAAAACTAGGTCGTTGGCTCTTGAAGATTTTCTCTTCATCGCGCCCTACAACGCCCAGGTCCGGGCGCTCAAGACCACCCTTCCGCAAGGCGCACGGGTGGGGAGTGTGGACAAATTCCAGGGGCAGGAAGCGCCGGTCTGCATCCTGTCGCTCTGTTCGAGTTACGGCGAATACGGCTCCAGAGGATTGGGTTTCATTCTAGATCGTAACAGAGTCAATGTTGCCATATCGCGCGCCCAGTGCATGGCTGTCGTTGTGGCCGATCCTCGGATTGCTCGTGCTATCCCAAGCTCGCTGGATGAAATGATGTTGATCAATCTGTTCTGCAAATTAGCCGAGTATTCAGAGGCCCGGCCATGAGTGTACCTGGATGAAAGAGCCAGTAAAAACATGTCCTATTCTGGCTGCCTCGCTATCGCTTCCGGTAGATCTCCCCTTCCGAAAGGATTGCTTTCTTCAAGAGACATAGGTATTCCTTTCCGCCAAGATGACCCGAAGTCTTGAAGGCTAGAGTAGTCGATGAACATCTTCCAAACCCATTCCAGCATCGTTTCTGACTATGCCAGCTACATCAGCAGCTTCATCAAGATTTCCGATCCGGACATACAAAGAGTCGTCGAGGCAGAGTTAGTCCGCGGCAAGCTCTGGCCCGAGCCGTTACTCCAGTTCAATCCCTCCTTCGAAATCGTCGGCAACATCGATCATATTGCGGGGACCGAGGGGCTTCATCCCGATATCCGTCACATCTTCAGCAACTTCAAGCTCTATCGTCACCAGATTGACGCGATGCGACTGGGCTTAGCGGGAAAAGACTTCGTCGTTACATCGGGGACAGGATCTGGTAAATCGCTCACGTACATTGGCTCAATCTTCAACTACATCCTCTCCACCCCCGGGACTAAGGGGGTCGCGGCAGTCGTTGTCTATCCGATGAACGCCCTCATCAATTCACAGTTTGAGGAGTTCACGCGTTACCAAAAGAATTTCGAGGAAGCAACCGGGAAACAATTTCCCATCTCGTTCGGCCAATACACGGGCCAAGAGAAGGAAGACGCCCGCACAAAGATGCGGGAAGAACCGCCGCAAATTCTGCTGACCAACTACATGATGTTGGAACTTCTCTTGACTCGCGTGCGGGAGCGTTCGATCCGAGACGGCATCTATCAGAATCTCCGGTTCTTAGTCTTCGATGAACTGCACACCTATCGCGGCCGCCAGGGATCGGATGTGGCTCTCCTCATTCGGCGGATTCGGTCCCACTGCAGCAGGCCAGTCGTGTGCATCGGAACATCTGCAACCATGGTGTCTGCTGGAACCCCAGCCGCAAAACGAGCCGAGGTGGCAACAGTTGCCACGAAGCTCTTCGGGAAACCATTTACCTCTGAGCAGATTGTCATTGAAACACTGGATAGGTCTTGCTCGTTCAACGGAACGGTACCAGGCTCAAGAGAATTGGCCGCAGCTCTTCAGGCGATCCTTCCATCCGAAACCGATCTGCAAGGGCTGAAAGACAATCCGGTAGCCATCTGGCTTGAAAACCGAATGGCTCTGGATGTGCAAGACGGAGAGTTAGTGCGGGGGAAGCCACGTCGAATCTCCGAGATTGTCGTGTTGCTTTCTCAGGAATCAGGAGTTCCTGTGGACTCCTGTCGCCGATTTCTCGAACAGCTCCTGCAATCGATCAGCGCAGCCAATAAGCGACTCCGAGATGCTGGGATCATCTATACGTTGTTGCCATTCAAGCTGCACCAATTCATCTCCCAGACTGGGTCTGTGTATACGACCTTGGATCAGGACGAAAACCGATTCATCACGCTGGAGCCAGGCATCTATAAACAGGACGAGGACGACAAGAAGCCCATATTCCCTCTCGTCTTCAGCCGTGCGAGTGGTCATCCCTTCATTTGTGTATCACATACGGGCAACCGCCTAGAACCGCGAGAATTCCGCGAAAGTTCCGAAGATGACGACCAGGGAAACGACGGGTATGTGATTCCGGGAGAAGGCCTATGGGATCCCGCAGAGGACATCGACTTCTTGCCGGAATCCTGGCTTCGGTTAACCAAGTCGGGGCCCGTCCCGGATACAAAGAAGAAGCCGTATTTCCCCAGCAAGATCTATTTTGATGAATTTGGCAATTGCTCTGATACCACCCCGCTGAAATGGGAGGGGTGGTTCATGAAGGCCCCATTGCTCTTTGATCCGACCGCAGGGGTCTTCTACGACACAAAGACGAATGAAGGGACGAAGCTCACCAAGCTCGGAAGCGAGGGCCGAAGTACGTCAACAGCAATCACCGCCTTTTCAATTCTGAACCGGCTGGCAGACGCCGACATACGACCAGAAGACCAAAAACTTTTGAGCTTCACGGACAATCGCCAAGACGCCGCGTTGCAAGCTGGTCATTTCAATGACTTTGTGCAAGTCGTTCGCCTGCGAGCCGGTATCCATAAGGCCCTTGTCCAAGCCCCGTCCGGATCGCTCAACTACGCGAACATCGGTGAAGCTGTTCGCAAGGCATTGGGATTACCTTTTGTTGATTTTGCCAACAAGAATGAGGAGCCGGTGCTCGCACCTGTGCGGCGAAACTATGAACAGTCCTTCCAAGATTATTTGTTGTACCGAGCCATTGCAGATCTGCGTCGAAGCTGGCGAATTGTGCTCCCCAATCTGGAGCAATGTGGCCTCCTCAATGTCGAGTACGCCGATCTCGATGAAATAGCAGCTACCGAAGAGTTTTGGAAAGACACACCCTTATTGGGCGACGTGAAGACAGAGGATCGCAAAGAACTCGTGGCGACGGTCCTCGATTTCTTCCGGTTGGAGTTTGCCATCCAGAGCGAGAATTATCTGACCCAATCGCGCATCAAGGAAAACGAAAAGCAGTTCCGTGAGCTATTGCGCCCACCGTGGACGTTAGATCGTAACGAGCAGCTTCGTGAGCCATTCGCAATCCGTCTCGATCCGCTTCACAGAAGCGCCAGGGTCTTTTCAAAAAGCATGGGGCCGGCAAGCTCACTCGGAAAATTCATCAAGCTCTATGTGAAGCAGAAGGCGCTCCATATTCCCCTCAAGGGGCAGCAGTATCGAGATGCGATTCTTCAGATCATGGGCAAGCTGGAACAGGCGGATTATCTGAAGTCGCAAATCGCCAAATCCGAGAACAACGAGGATGTCCCTATCTATCGTCTCCGATTGGAGAAGATCATCTGGAAGCGAGGCGACGGCACGGTCAAAAGCGACGTGATTAAGCAGCGGGCCTATAAAGATCAAGCGCCTAAGCCGAACAAATTCTTCCGGGCGCTCTATCAGCGTGATTTTGCCACGGTGAAGCGACTTCGAGGAGAAGATCACACGGGCCAGCTCGGCACGGATCTTCGAATCGAGCGTGAGGGACTGTTCAGAGAGGGGAAGATCAGTGCCCTCTTTTGTTCCCCCACGATGGAGCTGGGGATTGATATTCGTAACTTGAACGTCGTGCATATGCGCAATGCACCGCCTAACCCATCGAATTATGCGCAACGTTCTGGGCGAGCGGGGCGAAGTGGGCAGGCCGCCTTGATATTCACCTATTGCTCCACCTACTCGCCGCACGATCGGCATTATTTCAATGAGCAGGAAGCGCTTGTGGCAGGAGAGGTCCTGGCACCACGCCTCGACCTATGTAATCGGGAACTTCTGGAGTCACACCTGAATGCCTTGGTGGTATCCGAAATCGGATTGCCCGGTCTTGACTCAACGGGAGACACCAATCCCTCTCTGATGCGTCTGGTCACAGATGATAATGACAGGATGCCATTGTCGCCCGGTGTCCGGGCTGGTCTGACCGTTTCACCGGCCACATTCGACCGTCTCAAGAATGGCTTTAAGCGAGCGATTGGAGAGTTAGAAGGACCTCTGAAGGAGACGACCTGGTACACGGACCAGTGGATAGAGCAAAACCTCGCAAAGATAGCAGACCATCTCGACAAGTCGCTGGATCGATGGCGCGCGCTCTATCGTTCGGCTCGGACCATACTCACGCGTGCGACCCAAAAACTCGAAAGCGGGACGCTGACCATCGCCAGTGAGGAGTACCGCAAATACAAACGCAATCTCGATCAGGCCACGCGCCAGTTAGACCTTCTTCGGAATGATCTTTCCGGGAAAGCGTCCGAACTCTCCGAGTTCTACCCCTATCGCTATTTGGCCTCGGAGGGATTTCTCCCCGGCTACAATTTCACTCGGTTGCCCCTGCGCGTCTTCCTGCCGACCAGCGATTCGTCAGGCGAATTTGTGTCTCGTCCGCGCCCAATCGCGCTCAGGGAGTTCGGGCCCCAGAACATCATCTATCACAACGGCCGCAAGTATCGAGTGTGTCAGCTCGTGGTGCAGGATGCAGAATCGGCGCTGACCGAAGCGAAGCTCAGTACCAAGGCCGGGTATTTTCTCACGATGGATCAAAAAGATTTGGAGATTTGTCCATTCTCGGGTCTCAATCTTGGGGATAATGCCAACAAGACCCACCTGCATCATCTCCTAGAGATGACTGAGTCCCGCGCAGAAGAAATCGACCGAATCTCATGTGAAGAAGAGGAGCGGCTATCCAGAGGCTATGAGATCGAAACCTATTTTTCGGTCGATGCAGGACATCTCGAACGGGTCAAGAAAGCCGTCGCGCAATCGAGCGAGACCAATTTACTGAACCTCCGATACATCCCGGCGGCCCGGCTCGTTCATGTGAATTACAAATGGCGTTCCCAGACTTCGGATGGATTTCCGATCGGCCTCGTATCTGGAGACTGGCGGAGCTCGATACCGGCCAACAACAGCAATACCAATGAAAACTTCAAGTCGGTCAAGCTCTGGACCTCCAATCTCGCCGATGCCTTGCATATTGAACCGATCCAGCCACTGGGCCTCAAGGCAGAAGGGGTCATTACCCTGCAGCATGCGCTCAAGCGCGCGATCGAATCGGTCTTCCAGGTCGAATCGCGGGAAGTGGGTGTCGTCACGGTTGGTGATCCTGATGCTCCGAATATTCTCCTCTACGAAGCATCGGAAGGCAGTCTCGGAATCCTGTCGCAATTTGTGGAAGATGTGAACGTTTTCCATAGGGTGATCCGTGAAGCGATTGCCCTCTGCCGGTATCATGATCCCGCGTATAAGGGGCCCGCGTCCTATAGCGATCTGCTCAGCTACTACAACCAGCGTGACCACAAGATCATCGACCGGCATCTCATCAAGGATGCGCTGCACAAGCTCCTGATCTGCACCATCGAGATTCAGGCCAATCTGAACTATAGGAACTATGAAGACCACTACCAGGCACTCCTCCGGGCGTTCGACCCGAGCTCAACAACCGAACGGAAGTTCCTGGAGCATCTGTATACGAACGGGCTCCGGTTGCCCGACGCGGCCCAGAGGCGAGTCGACGGGATCTATGTTCAGCCGGATTTCTACTATGAGCCGCGTATCTGGATCTTCTGCGACGGGACTCCCCATGATGAACCGGATGTGAAAGCCAGGGATGAAGAACAGCGCCAGGCGATTATCGCGAAGGGTGATGAAGTCTGGGTCTACTACTACAAGGACAATTTGGCTGAGAAGGTGGCCGCTCGTCCGGATATCTTCAAGAAAGTACGATGACAGTCGCGTTTCAACCGGGAAAATTGATTACGCTCCGTGGACGCACCTGGATCGTCCTCCCATCGGAAGACCCCGATCTCCTGGTCGTGAAACCGCTCGGGGGATCCGAAGAGGAGATTGCAGGAATTTATTTGCCCTTGGGCGTCGAAAGCGACCGACCAGCGGATGCCACGTTCCGCCCACCGGCCAAGGAAGATCTCGGGGATATCAGCACCGCGCGGTTGCTGTATGACTCCGCTCGCCTGGCCTTCCGCAACGGAGCTGGCCCATTTCGCTCCCTGGCCAAGCTCTCCTTCCGACCACGTTCGTATCAGATGGTTCCCCTCATCATGGCCCTCCGGCAGGAATCAGTGCGGCTGATGGTGGCCGATGACGTGGGTGTCGGGAAGACAGTCGAAGCGCTCGTGGTGGTAAAGGAACTCCTCGAACGTCGGAAGATCACACGCTTTGCCGTCGTCTGCTTACCGCACCTGTGCGACCAATGGCAGGCCGAAATCCGCGACAAGCTGGATCTCGAAGCGGTGATTATCCGTTCGAACACGCAGGCACGACTGGACCGGCAGATCCAAGGCGACATGAGCGTCTATGACTATTACCCCTACCAGGTCATCAGCATCGACTTTATCAAGTCAGACACCAGACGGGATGTGTTCATCGAACAATGCCCTGAACTTGTCATCGTCGATGAAGCCCACACCTGCGCACGACCTGCCGGCGCTTCGGCAAGTCAGCAACAGCGCTACCATCTCGTCAGTCGGATCGCCAGAAAGCCGAAGCAACAACTGATTCTGCTCACGGCGACCCCCCACAGTGGAAAACCGGAGGAGTTTCATTCGCTCCTCGGCCTCTTGAAGCCTGAATTCGAAGAGATCGATCTTCCCGCTTCGACCCAGACACAACGGCGAGATCTCGCGAAATATTTTGTCCAGCGGAAGCGGGCCGACGTTGAGAGATGGATGGGCGAGAACACGCCGTTTCCGAAGCGGGAAGCGTTCGAATGGCCCTACGATCTCTCTCGGGGATACAGTCGGTTCTTTGAGCAGATCCTCGACTTTGCCAAGAAGCTGGTCTCGCCTGATGAGGACAAAGATGGAAAGCGTCGAGTGCAATATTGGACGGCACTGGCTCTCCTCCGCGGGGTCATGTCGAGCCCGGCCGCCGGCATCGAAATGCTGAATACCCGTCTCGACGATCTTGGACCTGGAGCAGGAGACGAGGCTAAGACAGTCAGTCTTCTCGATTACGCCTCCGGGGAGAACCCAGTCCGCGACACGGAATTTGGGTCTGATGGAGACAGCACCCCGCAACAAGTCGTGGAGCACAATGAGTGGACCGCCACTCAGCGGCAACAACTGCGCGCCTTTTCAGACCAGCTTAGCGGGCTCTCGAATTTGAAAGATGACCAGAAGCTCGCGTCGGCAGAACTCATTCTAGGCGAATGGCTGGGAAAGGGGATCAGCCCGGTCGTCTTCTGCCGCTACATTAAGACGGCGGACTATGTGGGGGAGAAACTGGCCCCTGCGGTGAAGGCGAAATTCCCCAAGCTCGATCTGCAAGTCATCACCAGTGAACTACCGGACGATCTGCGCAAGCAACGAATCGAAGAGATGGGCAAATCCAGCCTTCGTGTGCTGATTGCCACAGACTGCCTGAGCGAGGGGATCAACCTCCAGCAACATTTTACCGGGGTCCTGCACTACGATTTGCCCTGGAACCCCAATCGGCTGGAACAGCGAGAAGGACGCGTCGATCGATTCGGCCAGACGGCAAAGGAAGTAAAAGCCTGTCTACTGTACGGGGCAGATAATCCCATCGATGGCATCGTATTGGATGTGTTGCTGAGAAAGGTCCGAGAGATCAAGCGCGCAACCGGTATCAACGTCCCCTTCCCGGAGGATTCGCAAAGTATCATTGATACGATCACCCAAGCCCTCCTGCTCAATCCGGACCGGAAGATTGCCCGCCACCGCGATAAGAATCAGATTGAGTTCAGTTTCGACGAGTTCGACGAAGCCGCCAAGTCAAAAGCACAGGTGACCCGCAAGGTCGACGAAGCTGCTGAGCGCGAAAAGGTCTCCCGCAGCATCTTTGCACAAAACGCCATCAAGGCCGAAGAGATCGAAACGGACCTGCGAGAGGTGGACGAAGCGATCGGGGATCCCAAAGCAGTCGAGGAATTCGTGACCGCTACGTTGGACAATCTCCTAGGCGTGCAGGTGATCAAGGATGCGAAGGGTTACCGCATTGTGATGGGGAACATGCCGCCTCAGCTTCGGGAAGCGTTGCCCACCGGCGATCCGGTCAAAGTAAGTTTCGAGTCGCCGACCCCGGAAGGCTATCGCTACCTAGGCCGCAACAACCGCTTTGTCGAGCAATTGTGCCAGTTGGTGATGGGCAACACGTTGTCGCGAATGGATAAACGGGCGGCGCGGGCGGCCGTCATCCGAACGAACCAGGTTGAGACGAAAACGACGCTCTTGCTGTTCCGCTGTCGGAACGTGATCGAGCAACAGAAAGGCCGGCATCAAATCGTCGCGGAAGAGATGCTCCTCTGGGGCTGGCGCGGAACACCGCAGCAAAAGGAATTCCTCGACCATGGCCAGGCCAAAGCGCTACTCGCCGCGGCGAGGGCCACATCGGAACTCACGGTCCAGGCTCGGGCGGGTTTTCTCGAAAATGAATTGAAGTTGCTGGAGACGCTGCAGGCGGACTTTTCTACGGTCGCAGAACAGCAGTCGAAGAAACTGGTGCAGGCTCACGAGCGGTTCAGCTCGCTCATGGATGCCCAGCGGTTTCAGGTCGTGTATCCGGTCCTGCCCATGGATCTCCTCGGCATGTACATCCTCTTGCCCGACGGAGCATCGGCCTAATCGAGGGGATATGCAGGCTCCATGAACTATCCCAGCATCCGCATCGAAGGAGCGATCCTTTCACCAGACCTCCTTGATCGGCTCGACGACATCGCCGGACAGCGTCCCAGCGATTTTGCATTCGACGGGTCGGTCAAGGTGAAGGACGAGATCGCCCGGGCCTGGGCCGACGCGCAGGACTATTGGCGGATCTTCCAACGCAAGCTCGAAACCCTGAAAGCCGATTCCCCCGCCACCACAGAGACTCGCAATCTCTGGATCGTGCCCCTTCTCGGGTTGCTCGGCTATCAGCTTGAGTATCAGGCGAGGGGGGTAGAACTAAACGGCAAGAACTATCCCATCTCTCACAGGGTCGTCAATCGCGGACAGACCGCGCTCCATATCATCGGATACCGCGAAGCTGCCGGGCTGGACAAGAAACCGGATCGGACCACGGTGCGAATGTCGGCCCACGCATTGGTGCAGGAATACCTGAATCTGAGTGACCAGGTCTATGGGGGAGTCACCAATGGACGCCTGCTCAGGCTTCTGCGTGATAGCTCCCGTCTTGTCAAGCTCACCTATCTGGAGTTTGATCTGGATCGGATCTTCACCGATGGTTTGTTTGCCGATTTTGCCGTCCTCTACCGGCTGCTCCACGTCTCTCGGTTGCCCGCGTCACCTGACGCGACGGCCGAGAGCCTGATCGAGCGCTACCATCAAGACTCACTCGAATCAGGGGCCCGCATTCGAGATGGGCTCAGCAAGGCCGTTGAACAGGCCATCCTGTCGTTCGCCAACGGATTTCTCACGCATCCCAACAATGAGACGTTGCGACAAGCGGTCAATACCAGCGAGATCAAGCCGGATGCCTACTATCAGTACCTGCTCCGCCTGATCTACCGGCTCCTGTTCCTCTTGGTTATTGAGGAGCGTGATCTGGTCTATCCTGCTTCAGTGCCGAGCGCAAAGCGACAGGTGTACGACCGATACTACAGCCTGCAACGGCTCCGACGACTGTCTGAGAAGCGGTATCTCGCGGATCACCGGCACCATGATCTGTGGTTGAGCCTCCTCGCCACCTTCCGACTATTTGAGGCCGATGGGCCGGGAAGTAAGCTCGGTCTGGCGCCGTTAGCGGGAGATTTGTTTGGGGCTGATGCCATCGGGCCACTGAACCGATGCATGTTGACGAACGAGGTGCTGCTTGGCTGCCTAAGGTCCCTGGGCCTCTATCAGCATCCCGATACCAAACAGGTCATCCGGGTCAACTATGCGGCCCTGAATGTTGAGGAGTTTGGGTCGGTCTATGAGGGATTGCTGGAATACGAGCCGGTCTTTCACACCACCGGCAACCAAGCTGAATTTACCTTTTCAAAGGGAGAGGAACGAGCTGCTACGGGATCTCATTACACTCCGGACGAATTGGTCCAACCGCTCCTCAAACATTCGCTCGATTATCTCATCGCAGAGAAGCTCAAGGAGACGGATAAGGAAAAGGCGCTGCTCTCATTGCGCGTGGCCGATATCGCCTGCGGCTCCGGCCATATCTTGCTCGCTGCGGCCCGACGGATCGCCACAGAACTAGCGATTGTCCGAACAGGCGAAGAGCAGCCGTCACCTGGCGCGTTTCGCACGGCTGTCCGGGATGTCATCCGCGAGTGCATCTACGGCGTGGACTATAACCCTCTGGCGGTCGAACTGTGCAAGGTGGCCTTCTGGCTCGAAGCCCATAATCCCGGCCAGCCACTGAACTTTCTCGATCATCACATCAAGTGCGGGAACGCCATCGTTGGGTATGTGAGGCGAGAGGAGTTGGATAAGGGAGTCCCTGACGAGGCCTTCGCCACTATGCCTGGGGACGACAAGAAAGTCGCGGCCGAATTCCGAAAGCAAAATAAAGCTGAACGAAAGGCCCAAGACCAAACTCCGTTGAATCTCGCGCCGGAGATTCAGAGACAACTCGACCAAATTCTAGAGCGCTGGCGAGAACTGTCAGTACTGCCCGAGGCGACGCCTAACCAGATTGCGGCCAAGAAACAACGGTATAAGGACTTTACCAAGAGCCAAGATGCCTGGCTGCTGAATCAGATCGCCTGCATTCCGATCGCCCAGTTCTATCTTCCGAAAACACAGCAGAATCATTCTAAACTGATATCAGACGCAGAGTTTCGCCTGTACTGGTCAGGCCAGCGCCATCCACAGGGCCAAGCGACGGCAGCGGCCTGGGTGACATCGATACAGAAACGATTCTTTCATTGGTTCTTGGAATTTCCAGAGATCATTGAGCGTGGAGGGTTTGATTGCATACTGGGCAACCCGCCTTATCTTGGCGGCCAAGCTCTCAGTGGCACTTACGGCCATCCCTTTTGCCAGTACGTCAAATGGCAATATTCGCCGGCTGGTTTGAGCGAATTGGTAGTGTATTTCGTGCGGCGAATCTTCAGCCTCTTACGGTCAGGCGGGCTTACGGCATTTATCACAACCAATTCGATTAAAGACGGCGATATCCGGAAAGACGGACTCGAACAAATACTGGCGAGTAACGGTGGGATCAACTTCGCTATCCGCGGTACTAAATGGCCGGGGCGGGCCAATCTTGTAGTGTCTTTGGTGGCGATCCACAAGGGCGACTGGCACGGTAAGAGAGTGCTCGACGGAAAAGAAGTTTCAGTCATCAGCGCTTACTTCGAGGATAGCCTCGACATAGGCGAGCCGATGCCACTTTCTGAGAATGAGGACCGAGTTTTTCAGGGGTCCATCTTTCTCGGTGATGGCTTCTTACTGTCACATGAGGAAGCTGATCGACTGACCCAGGCTTATTCACGTAATAGGGATGTGATCTTTCGCACGATTAACGGCGAAGAGGTAAATAATAGTCCTATACAGGCGCCCGGGAGATCCATTATCAACTTCTTCGATTGGGGAATTGATAGAGCTCAGGAATATGCGGAGCCTTTTCGCATAATAGAGGAGAAGGTCAACCCCTTTCGGGCTAGGCAAAAGCGAAAACGTAACCGTGACATATGGTGGATCTATGCCGAGCATCGTCCGGGGCTGAACAGAGCTCTCCGGTCTCTTGACCAATGTTTTGTTGCTGCGGCAACGACTAAGCATCTCAACTTCTCTGCTACCCCGACTACCTATGTTTTCTCTCATGCCCTCTATGTCTTCGTGACAAGCCGTTGGGACATTTTCTCGGTGGTCCAATCTACCCTCCACGAAGTCTGGGCGCGCAAATATAGTGGTGCGCTTGAAACGAGGCTTCGCTATTCGCCTTCCGACTGCTTCGAGACTTTTCCCTTCCCCGAAGGCTTGTGGCGGACGGCGAATCCGGAGCTGGCAGATATCGGCGAGCGCTACCACGAGCACCGCCGTGTCCTCATGCGCCAGCTCTGGTTGGGCTTGACCGATATTTACAATCTCTTCCACACCCGTGATCTCACACCTGAGGTAGTTGGCAAGGTCAGTAAGAAGTCCGCTGAAGAGGCGGAGGCAGGTTATCGTGGTCTTCTCAAGCTGCGCCAATTGCATCAAAAGCTCGACGACGCCGTCCGCGACGCCTACGGCTGGCAAGACCTCAAGCTCGACCACGACTTCTATGAAGTCGAAACCCTCCCCGAAAACGACCGCGTCCGCTACACAATCAGCCCCACCGCCCGCAAAGAAGTCCTCCGCCGCCTCCTCGCTCTCAACCACGCCCGCGCGAAGATGGAAGCAGAGGCTCAGACGTCTCAGGTAGCGGCATCGCCGAAAAGCACATCTCGAAAAGGTCGAAAATCCAAGAACCGTGGCAACTCAACGTTGTATCAGGGAGACGATTTGACTGTGCCAGAGGGCGAAAGCAGTGCCTGACAAAATGGCCCGACTTAGTGGAGGTTCCAAGCTTACCACCACGATTCATAGGATATGAAGGTAGATAGACATACAGCCCTGGCACAAAAAGCTCTGAGGCTAAAGAAGGCGTGGTTAGTCGGAGCAGCACTATTCGGCGCGGGCGATCGGCTAGGAGCGGCGGAGCTAACCATCCCAAATTATGCTTCTTGGAATAACAAACGGCTCAAGTTGCACATTGACGATTTGGAAAAGGATTTCGGTCAAATAGCCAAAAACATTCTGCTGCATTGGAGAAAAGCATCTCTGTCTTCAGTTATACGGTGGCTTTCAGAACAGTTTGATGCGTGGCACAAGTCGGGTAGGCAGATCTATAGTCTCGGCAGGGTCTATGAGGTAGAAGCAGCGATTGGACCATTGATGCACCGGCGAGCTATAGATTGTCCGCCCTATGCAGAGGTATTGCTTCAAGGGTTTCACGGCTCAGCCATTCGTCATCCCGAGTATCATCTCGCTTCAGACTTGGCTCTGCTTTATAACCTCTTTCTTGATGCGTGCGCGATTATGGATGAGGCTGAGCGTCAGCAACAATTTCATACTTCAGAGTCTAGTCAGTCGCTGGGCAGGAGCGTGATTTTAGCATGTTTTAATTTACTCGAATCTTTTGTCAGTGGCCTGGCAACTGCGTGGTTGATGGAACGTCAGCACGACGAATCAGCGCTGGTCGACAAGGTGCGAGACACACTGAACGATAAGAGGCTGTCACTACGAAAACGACTGCTTGCGATAACGCCTCTCATTAGCGGGAACCAAACCGCGCTCGACGAATCGAGTTCGCCCATCGGACCTCTGTTTAACGAATGCAAGCAGCGTCGGGATTCATTCGTGCATTGTGAGCCGGGGCCGAATCCCACGCAGTGGGGGTACATCAAAGAGGAACGATTCCACGATGTCAGCCTCGCTGCTGTTCAAAAGACCGTTGATTTGACATGCGAGACCATCAGCCTCGTTTGGAAAGCGGTGCATGGAAGGGAGAAGCCATCGTGGCTTCGGCCAAGAGAGGATAATGGGCGGTTTTCCCGTGTGGATGTCACGCTCAGGTATGCAGATGTCACAACCTCTGAGGGGATGAAGTAGACGACAATCTGACTTGCAGGGAAGAGGTATGCCGCCTAGACAGGACTCCTTTGCTGGGACAGTTTCCGATCTGACAGTACTCTACTTGGCCGCCTTTCCTCGCACCCCGACAAAAGGACAGCAGTCGCTCAGCGATCGCATTCGAAGAGCCCTCTCCTGGATGAATCGCGCAGCCGCGGTGTCCCATGAAGATCGACCACCACGTTATGTCGATCTCTGGATCGCGCTCAATGCCTTATATGGTCAACGATATTACGGAATAGGAAGCGAAACCAAAGGAAAAGACTACAAAGACTTCCAGGAATTTGTGCACTCACTGGCGCAGATTAACAGAGCGGGCGCTGAACTCAAGAGGTGGATCGGCAAGCGGCATGTTCAAGGCCGTATCAGACACCTGGTGGAGAACCAATTCCTCTATGTGGAATATTGGGAAGGTAAGACGGATGCGCTCGCGGGCGCCATTAAACATCAGTCCGAGGGTCTTGAACGGGCATTTCGAAATCACCAAGCAGGCCAAGCGCTTGAGCTGCTATTCAATCGCCTCATCGCTCTCCGTAATCAGATCGTGCATGGCAGTGCATCGGCCGACACACGAAGAAACAAAGATGCGCTTGTCCCAGGGATTCTTATTTTGGAGGAGCTGTTGCCTCTTCTCGTGACGCTCCTCATTGAGCATGGAAGAGGGCGGCCATGGCCGGATGTCCCGTACCCGGGGATCCGGACGCCACTTCACACCCCGCCACGGTGAGGATTGAGTATACGCGCAAGGAAGATCTGTAACTCTGGGTGGTTGAGGCTCTAAAGAAAGCATCACGGTGGCAATGTGACAGATGAAGCAAATGCGGCCAGATCGTTGCTGGATCAGCTGCTGATTGACTCTCACCTGTACAAGCACAGTCAAGCCTACAAGAACCTCCTCGACTTCGTGGTCAAGCTCAGAAACTTCGCTCCGTTCAACGCCATGCTTCTTCAATTACAGAAGCCTGGGCTGAGCTACGCGGCGTCCGCTCATGACTGGAAGACTCGGTTTGATCGTTGGCCAAGAGAAGGCGCACGTCCACTCTTGATCCTCTGGCCCTTTGGCCCCGTCGCTCTTGTGTACGACATACAAGATACGGAAGGAAAAGATATCCCTCCGGGTATTGCGTCTTTCTTTGCGCGGGGTTCGATATCCAAGGAACAGATTGAATCTTATCCATCCATCCTGTGGAGGAAGAGGATTGAGTGGCTTCCCGTAGACGCCGGGGACCGCAACGCAGGATTGATCCGAGTGGTATCCCGCGGGCGTACTCCAAGTGAGCACTCACATTATCGAATCCAGATCAATCGCAATCACGATCCTCCGATAAAATTTGCTACTTTAGCGCATGAGCTAGGCCACCTCTTTCTTGGCCATCTTGGCCCCGACAAAGCGCTTGGTGTGTCAGATCGACCCCGAATGAGCCATAGCCAGCGCGAACTCGAGGCCGAATCACTAGCGTACCTCGTGTGTGCTCGAAACGGCGTATCCTGCAAGTCAGAGCAATACCTCTCGGATTATGTCTCGCAACATACGACGATCGATGACATCGATCTGTACCACGTGATGCATGCCGCCGGCCAAATCGAGACCTTACTTGGGCTCACCGGACACACGGTTCGAGAAACCGATGAGAAATTCAGGTGCCGAGAAATGACAACCGGGGCGCTTCGTTCAACCATCGGCTGGCAAGACCTCAAGCTCGACCACGACTTCTATGAAGTCGAAACCCTCCCCGAAAACGACCGCGTCCGCTACACAATCAGCCCCACCGCCCGCAAAGAAGTCCTCCGCCGACTCCTCGCCCTCAACCACGACCGGGCGAAGGCCGAACAAGCCGCTGCTGTTGCTATCCCGAAAACAAAAAGAAGCTCGAAGAGAAAGACCCCACAATCAGCGGCGGGCCTTTATACCGACAGTACAGAAGTTGTCGAGCTGGACTGATTGTATTATGGGTGAAATGCGTGACGGCTATCGCTGACAGATCGAAGACCGACGGGTTGCCGGATGAACCGGTCCTGACAGGGCGCCAGAGAGCATTGTTTCAGGCTTTAGGGAAGAAGGATCCTCAATTGGCTTCCATGTACCTCGGCGCCCTTTGGGTTTTAGAAGTTACATCAAATCCAGACCGTATTGCCCAAACCGCGCATAGTCTAAGAGAGTTGCTCGAGAAACTCCCGCGCATTCTCGACATCCCCCTTCCAGCTAAACCGCCAAGTATGATGGACAAGATTAGGCCGCTAGAGAAAGCGTGGAGCAAGGCGAAGAGCGAGTCGTCAGGCTTAAATGCTAATCCGCGCTCCGATACCATTGATACATCTCTTCGGAGGTTCTTGGACGAGGCGGAAGCGTTTTTTACCTGGCTCGCGTCCAGTCGGCCCACAAGAAAGCAGCAGGCAGCTATTGTGGTAAGGGGACTCGACCCATTAAAGAAACTGCTTCCAGAAACGATAGAGAGCTTACACGTTAAAGAATGGGATAGTTACCGCGACCATTTTGAACTGGTGTCGCATCATCAAATCATGGAAAACCTCGAAGAGTTCCTAAAGTGGGTCGAGGGTTTTGAGGGGTATCTAATCGATCGATTAATTCCAAGAACGTTTGACGATTTTTCAAGGCTGGACACTATCATTGGTGAAGGTGAAGCCAATGGTTAACCAGGAAGCAGTGCAGAAAGCTAAAGCAGCAATAAAGCGAAGTGCAGATTTCGACTACTTTTTCGATAACTTGATCTCTCCTGCTTGGATTATGCCGCTGTTTCAGGAGGGGTTTTTTGACAATCCCTATCCGCCGATACGTGACGAGCAGTATATCCGGTTCCCGATATGGCCTGCCTCCCGGTATCTCGTTCGGATGGCTGAATTGTCACCGAATGAAGTGGCGCACGTAGCCTTGCGGATCTCTGATACCAGTAATGTTCGAGTGTGGGAGGATCTGGCTGAGATCGCTTTCAAATTGCCACCCCCCCTCGCCGCTAAGTTTGTCCCGCTCGCTGAGCGGTGGTTTCAATCGCCCATTCAACTTCTCCTGCCGGAAAAAATGGGCCAGTTGGTTTCTCATCTTGCCAAGGGAGGGCAATTTCCTGCGGCCTTGCAACTTGCAAAATGGCTTATTGTGGTGTTGCCAGACCCTAAATCAGAAGAGGCGGGTACTGAGGAAGAGAAGAAGTATCGACTATCTCCCACACCTCGATCCCAGTTTGAAGAGTGGGAGTATCAGCGCATTCTCACGCGGAATATTCCAGATTTAATAGCTGCTTCCTGGAAGGAATCATTTACTTGGTTATGCGATCTTCTTGAGCAGGCAATAGCCTTCTCTCGTTATTCAAAAGACGACACCGGGCCTGAAGACTATTCGTATATCTGGAGGCGAGCTATCGAGGATCATGAGCAGAATGTCCATCATGGAGTAAAAGAGCTCTTGGTCACCGCTGTGCGCGATTCGGGGCAGCAAGTAGCCGTGTTACACCCTCAATGTGTGGGGGAGGTGATTAGCATCCTAGAAGCCCGGCCATGGAAAGTGTTTCACCGCCTGGCACTACATCTGATGCGGCAGCACCCAGATGCAGTTCTTGATGTGATCACGGCCCGCCTTACCGATTACGACCAGTTTGAGGAAGCAGTTCATGAGTATCGACTCCTTCTTCAGGCCATGTGGACTAGGATTGGCATCGAAGCACAGAACATGATTTTGGGATGGATTGAAGCAGGCCCTACGGACATCGAGGAGCGAAGCTCGTGGTGGGAAAAGGAAAAGGGAGAGCGACCCTCTCCGGAGCAAGAGCAGAACTACAAGAAGACTTGGCAGCTAAAGAAACTTGCCTTAATTCACAAGGACCTCAATCAAACATGGCAAGATTATTACCAGGCCCTTCTCCGAGAGGTTGGGGAACCGGAACATCCTGAATTTTCTTCGTACACAGTAACCTGGAGGGGGCCAACTAGTCCAAAAGACAAACAGGAACTTCAGTCATTATCGGTAACCGCATTGAGAAGTTTCCTGGATACTTGGAGGCCAGGAAAAGATTGGCGTGGCTTTGCTCCAACCCCGGAAGGTTTAGGGCGAACGCTTACGACGCTGATAAGCGAAGAGCCAAGTCGGTATGCAGAATCGGCATTGGAGTTCCGTGGGCTGGATCCTACCTACGTTCGTTCAATCCTTGATGGCTTTGTTCAGGCGCTTGGTCACAATCGCTCCTTTCTCTGGCAGCCCGTTCTCGATCTCTGTGGCTGGGTTATAGAGCAGCCGATTAGCCTACCCGGGCGAGTCATTTCAGACCGGGATGCTGATCCAGATTGGGGATGGACGCGGAAATCGATTGCGCGGCTACTCTCGTCTGGATTTAACCACGATACCCTAATGCCACAGTTCAACCTTCGGGAAATACTTTGGGGGATACTGGAGCCATTGACAAAAGATCCAGATCCCACCCCAGAGGATGAAGCCGAGAATGAGGGTAATAAATGGGAACCGACGACGTTACCTATCAATACCACGCGTGGTAATGCACTGCATGCGCTAATCCGTTATGCAGTCTGGGTTCAAGAGTGCCTCGATAAATCCGCTGGGGAAGCGTTACCGAACAATCACAGCTTCCAAGCAATGCCGGAGGTCAGGCAGGTTCTAGACTATCACCTCGATCCTGCAAATGATCCATCAGCAGCGATCCGTTCCATTTACGGACAATCGCTATCCAATCTGCATTGGCTCGATCCTTCATGGGTTGCGTCGAATATAAAGACCATCTTCCCTCCAGATGCCGTTGGATTCCGACTCCATTTAGCTGCGTGGGACGCTTTTATAGGTTTCACTAACCCGTACAAGAAGCTCTATCAGCTGCTAAAGGATGAGTATAGAGCTGCGGTTGAGCGAATAGGTGCGGATCTCCCAGAACAGCAACTTTCAGCTGATCGAGATGAGCGTCTGGCCGAGCACCTCATGGCACTGTATTGGTGGGGAGAGCTGTCTATAGAAGAACACCAGGGATTGATGGCGCGATTTTATGAGAAGGCCTCGCCAGAATTGTCTGCTCACGCGATGGATTTCCTTGGCCGATGTTTGCGCGATAATAACGAATTGCCCATAGAGGCAATTGACAGGCTTAAAGCCTTCTGGATTTGGCGCTATACGCAGATAACAACGACTGGCAAATCAAAGCACCACGCCAGGGAACTTTCAGAGTTTGGAGGATGGTTCGCTTCAGGTCACCTGGACCTCGACTGGTCCATTTCTCAGCTCCTGGATGTTCTCAAGCGTACAGGCAAGGCGGAACCGGATCACTTAGTCATTGAACGGTTGGTTTCGATCCGTGAGGCCATGCCGGGCAAGGTAATCGAATGTTTGCGGCTTCTCATTGAGGGAGATAAGGAAGGTTGGCTTTTGCTTGGTGAACAAGAGCACGTACGTGAAATACTCTCTGCTGGTGTGGCTTCATCTGATCAACATGTCAGGGAGGCAGCTACTGAACTTATTAACTGGTTGGCTGCTCGAGGAAACCGGGAATTCCTCAGCCTGTTATTTAAGCACTCTGGTCAGAACCACGCCGGACTGTAGATTTATGTTCAAACAAAGTGAACGTGAACTTTTAGAAAATCTAGTGGAACGATTGGTGAGACTTGAGGGCTTGTCTGGCACTGAGGGCCTTGATCACAAAATCCAATTTCTGTGCTTCGTATCGGAACAATTGAAGTTTGAACGTGGTGGTGACAACGATGAAATCAGCTTTGAAGAGTACATGCAATCGACAGTAAGCATCTGGGACAACCAACTGATTATCTCCGCTCCACCGCTATTCCAAAATGTAGGTTCAGGGACAAGTCCGATCCAACTGCAGGCGCCTCTTCTTTTGTTTTTGTTGCTAAATCATAAGGAGCGGTATCAGGTTCTCGACATCATCAGGCTGTTCGTAGAGCAGATGCGTGGTGAACTAACATTTCTCGACTTCAAAAAGACTAAGACAGGTGTAACTCGCTGTTTCACAAACACTCGGTTTGCTGCTCACGTACTCCGTGATTACGGACTACTGAAATTCACAAATCAGCAGGCCTTTAAAACCTGGGAATTGTCCTTGGCAGGTTTTCTAGTTGCAGCATCCATCCTGCAGCAACGTGCTAGTCAGAAAAGGCCCTGGTACGACCTGGGGCCGGCACGAGATGGGAGTTTTGATCTTCTGTCTGAGATTCGTGATGCCTGTAGAGGGATTACCTCTTATGACGAGTTCGTCGTCCGCCTCGCTGCCATTTGTGAGCCTGACGCCGCCCTATTTAAGTCATTCCAGCCCGCATTGAAAGAGGCCTATGCTCTGCTGCAAGGGTACTGGGCGATCTTGAGCGATCAGAGTAAAACGCATAAGGAACGCCGCGAAGCTAGCTTGGAACGGATCAAGCGTTTGGACAGCCTTGGCGAAGAGTTTTTCCGTGAACTGTCCCGTTGCGTCCAGATCAACGACGCACTTCGCAGAATAATGCAGAGTGCCAAATGATGTTTATTCCTCTCCTCTCAGCCAAAGCCACCACTGTCAGCGCCGAACGCACGATCGACCCGCTCGGCCTCTATCAACATCAAGGGAACAAGGATCGCGAGACTGACGTAGAAAGCGCCCCCTGGTTCAAGGTCTTCACAGGTGAGCGCATCAACGATCATCATCTCAGCCTGGACGACAAGAGAAAGGCTCGACATTCTGCAGTCGAGCGCGGCTCTGCGCGTCAATCCTGAGTGTGGTGGCTTGCGCAGCCTCTATTGCAATTAAATAGGTGAGCAGCCTATTGTCAGAAAAAACGATCGCTTTTTCTGACATTAATCCGCCATGAAAGTCTCTCACCCCATTGCCCGTAAGTTGTTAGCCAGGCTTGAATCATCGGCTGGGGCGGTCGTTTCCGTGAGGGACCTCACCGAATTAGGGTCTCGGGCTGCTGTAGATCAAGCGCTCTCGCGGTTGGTGCGTGAGGGTCGGATTCAGCGGGTTCGACGAGGTCTGTACGCCTGGCCTCGCACCAGCGCATTGCTCAAACGACCGGCGGTCCCATCGCCTGATTGACCTTCCCCCCGAAAACTAGACCATTGGCAAGGCAGTTCGGCTGTGCTGAGATGGGCCCACAGAAGGGGGCCATGACGCGCAAACGGCACACGGAGGAACAGATTATCGCAGTGCTCAAGGATGCCCACGCGGGCATCGGGGTCCAAGAGCTCTGCCGCAAGCACGGCATCTCGGACGCCACCTTTTATAAGTGGCGGGCGAAATATGCCGGCCTCGAGGTCAGCGACGTGAAGAAACTCCGCCAACTGGAAGACGAAAACTGACGGCTCAAGCAGATGGTGGCGGACCAAGCGCTGGACATCCAAGCGCTGAAAGCCATTAACGCAAAAAACTGGTAGGGCCCAAGGCGAAGCGAGCGCACAGTGGGTCACGGCGTGCTTTGGGCTCAGTCAGCGGCGGGTGTGCCGCGTCCTGGCACTCGATCGGAACACGCTCCGGTATCGCAGCCGACGCCCGAACGATGCCGCCCTGCGGACGCGGATCCGCGAGATGGCCGAGCGCAAGCGCCGCTATGGCTGTCCGCGGATTTATGTCTGGTTGCGACGGAAAGGGTAGCCGGTGAATCATAAGAAGGTAGAGCGCCTCTATTATCGAGAGGAGCAGCTCTCCCTCCGCCGGCGACGCCGGAGAAAGGCGGCCGCGGTCCCTCGCGTCGCCCTCCCGGGGCCAACCCGGCCCGGACTCTATTACGCGATGGATTTTGCACATGACCGTTTGGTGACGGGGCGACGGTACAAGTGTTTGACGATGACGCATCCCTGTTCGCAAGAAGCCTCGGTGATTGAAGTCGCTGTCTCCCTTGGCGGGGCGCGGGTGTGTAGAATTCTCGATCGGCTGATTCTCACTCGCCCATTGCCAGAGACCCTGATCCTGGATAACGGGCCCGAATTCGCCGGGACGGCGCTGGATGCGTGGGCGGCTCAGCATGGGGTCCATCTCCACTTCATTCAGCCTGGAAAGCCCGTGCAGAATGCCTTTATCGAGAGCTTCAACGGCAAGTTTCGGGATGAATGCCTCAACGAGCACTGGTTTCTGACCCTGCAGGAAGCGCAGCTCGTGATCGAAGCGTGGCGGCGGGAATACAACGAGGAGCGGACGCACAGCGCGATTGGGGATGTGACACCCCAGAAGTTCATTACTCACTATCAAAACGGGGCCCAGCTGACACAGGAGGCAACTTCCTCAGCTCTGGTGTAATAAACGGGGGAAGGTCAAGATGCTCTCAAACCATTCCGATAAAGCGACAAGTATCCTGCCTGTTCCACCTTCTCTAAAACCTTCTCCACACAACGCTCAGGAGTGTCCATATCAGTCTCTAAGACGACTTCCGGGGACAACGGTTCTTCATAAGGATCTGAGATGCCTGTGAAGTTCAAAACTTTTCCGTCCAAGGCCTTTCGATAGAGGCCTTTCGTATCCCTACAAATGAGCACTTCCAGGGAACACTTGCAGTACACCTCAATGAAATGACCGATCTTCTCTCGTACTTTCTCACGAGCTGCGCGGTAAGGGGAAATTGCCGCAACAATAGAAACTATTCCATTTCGCGATAACAATTGACACACAAAACCAATGCGTTCAATGTTTCGCTCACGATCTTCTTTTGAGAAACCCAGATCTTTACACAAATTTGTTCGGACAATATCGCCATCCAGAACCTCCACCTTTTGGCCCAATGCGCGGAGCTCCGCCTCAACCAACCGTGCAATCGTCGTCTTACCCGCTCCTGACAAACCCGTAATCCATATAGTCACTCCTTGATCCATCAGCTTATTGTCCTTTCCAGTCGAAGTTTCCCATCTTGCTATCTCAAGTTTGTTCTAGGATGGTCAAGCCTAAATGTCCGTCTTATGTTCCGGCCGCCGCCTCGTGTGAGTCCCGTTCCGGCAACAGCCGTTTCCGCCACGGATGGTCCGGCTTCGGCACGATCGGGCACAGGGGTCGCTGGACCGCCTTGGACTCCACCGGACTCGACAGCCGGCCGCGGGCCTATGGCGCGATCAAACCGGCAGCCCGAAACCAGCCCAGGGCTTCTGCCACAGCGACGGAGCAGTCGCGCATCGGTTTCAGTCTCAATTCCAGCGCCGACTGACGTCCGTCGAAGCGAAAGTGCCTCTGCGTCAGTCGAACCCCCGTGACCGTTGCCATGGGTATAGCTCCGGTGAAGTGGCTGCAAACCCGTTCTTCGAGATGAGCAAAGGCGAGGGCAAGCGCGTAGGGAATTCGCCATCGGGGCACGGGTCGACCGGTCAGCTTGGCCAACAAACGCAAGATGTCAAGGATGCTCCAGTCTTCAGCGGCCAGCAGATAGCGACGTCCAATCTCGCCGTGCTCGGCAGCAGCCCAGATTCCGGCGGCGGCGTCGCGAACGTCGATGAGATTGAGACCGCCGTCCAGATAGCCTTTGATCCGGCCGTTGCAAAAATCACAGATCAAACGGGATGGTGGCCCCTGGTTAACGTCGCCGGGACCAACAGCGATGGTGGGCCGAACGATCACCACCGGTTGTCCGGCTTCCACGGCTTCCTGGGCAGCCTGTTCGGCGAGCCACTTGCTGCGACAGTACAGCCCGATCATGTCGCACAGTGAGGTTCGGGTTTCTTCCGTGATCACTTCCTGACCACGCGCCGCCGCGAGAATTGATTCTGTGGAGACGTGGACGATGCGGCGTGCGCCGGCGTTCTGGGCGGCTTCGAGCACATGGCGCGTCCCTTGGTGGTTGACTTGCTCGAAGTCATCCGGGTTGCGCGCCCACAGGTTGGGATTGGCCGCCAAGTGCAGCACAACATCACAGTCGCCGGTTGCCCGCGCCACGGCTGCTCCATCGCGGATGTCGGCGAAGACGATCTCGATCCGGTCTTGCGGCAAGTGCGAGACCGAAACTCCCGGCTTCTCTAGCACACGCACCGCATGACTCGCAGCGACGAGCTGCCCCACCAGATGCGAGCCGATGAATCCCGCGCCGCCCGTGACTAGAACCCTGCGTGGCTTCATAGGATCAGCTCGTCCAGCCTCTGCAGAGCCGGTTGGAGAGATTCTTTTTCCATGCGTTTGAGCAGCGCGTAGGCGCGACGATTGAGGGGACAGGGACGATCGCCCGCCAGGTGCAGAAGATGTCCGTTATAGTTGTCGATCTCGGTGCGACCTTTGGGAACGTCTCCTGACATGGAACAATACGTGTTGCGCAAGCTCACGGAAAACGGCCATGCGAGCATCCAGGCGAGCGGTCGGAATCGCAGGATACGGTCGACTGCGTCAGGGTGAAATGGTCCGACCTTACCCAAAGGCACCTGGGCATCTTTGAGGATCCGGTAATTCTCGCGCAACATGGCGAAGAACAGCTGCCGCGCCCTGCGATTGATCAGCAGCTGGCTGTTATCAAGTCCCGCAGCCGCCGCGAGCGGGCTGATGGCGGAGTTATACATCAATTTTGCATACTTGTAGGGCAGGATCTCTGCGACCTTCCGGACCCGAAAGCGGCCGTGTCGCCGCAGTACTTCGATCAGCGATTCCACAGAGGTAGATTCGCGGCGGTGTTCGCTCAAGGCAGTGTGCCCAATATGCAGACTCCCCCCTCGGGTGATTCGCGTGTGCGTTTTTTGAGGAAAACACTCGGAGACGAACGAGGCAATGCCTTCGATATGACTGTGCTCGATCAGGTCGGGATCAAAGCCGTTCTGAACTGGAATGACGGTCACTGTCGGGGGCAGTCGATTCAGCACCGCCTTGTTGTCATAGCATTTCGTACAAAGAAGGATAATGCCCTCTTGCGGCGGCTGCCACTCCGCAAAATGGACGAACTTTGCCGGAAGCAAGGGATGTCCATCAAGACCCACGCCATGAGAGCGCCCCCAGTGCACTTTGGCTGGGTCGGCCTCGACAAAGATCGCATCGATCCCGCCCGCGCGCAACGCGTAGCCCAGGGCGCATCCGATGCCGCCAGCTCCCACCACGAAGACTGCGTTCGAAAGCTGATTGGCCATTTCCCTCTGACTATAAGGCCTCTTTATCGCTTGCCCGCAGAAAGCGGAAAGGGATAATAGGTTCCGTTGAGCAAAAAATCAATCGCTTGGCTTATGTGGTGGGCCTGCCCCGCCGCCCTCGCCTCGCTGCCGGCGACCTCGCGTCTGTGGTCGCATGAAACGCGACCTTGCCAAGGTCACCAGCTTGAAGGGCTGGGAGATTCGTGGTTTCGCCCATCCGGCAAGGGAGGCTGACGGCGGCATCATCAATTGTCAGACTGTGTGGGGAAACATTGAAGACCTCGATGGGGTCGATGTACTATCCTGGAGTCGTGGGACATCCCGCCGTCTGAGTATATCGAGACATGTCTGGCAAGGAGGACTGCTCGTGTGTCTCAAGAAGCGTGCCTTCGCCGGCTTCTCTCTTCTGATGTTCTGCGCGGTTCTGGTTCTGCCTATGCCCATCAGGGGTGAGACGCCAGGGGCCGCCCAAGTCATCTCACGCTTCAACGGGGCACTGATCGAAGCAATGAGGGGTGGCAAGCAGTTGGGGTTCAGCGGCCGCTACCGACTGCTTGAGCCAGTCGTGACAGAGACCTTCTTGCCTCCTTACATGGCGAGTGTCTCTCTAGGCAGACACTGGAAAACCCTCACGCAGGAGCAGCAGCGGCAGTTTGAAGAAATCTATGCCGAATGGTTGATTGCGAGCTATGCGAAGAATTTTCACTCATACGCAGGAGAGCGCTTCGAGATCACGAAACAGTCCCAGACGGCAGGCGGCGCGGCGATCATGAGCAAATTTCTGAACTCTCAAGGCAAAGCAACGGAGTTCGACTACCGTCTGCGACTGACGGAGGATGCCTGGCGTATTGTGGACATACGCATTGCTGGCGTGAGTCAGCTTGCCAATACGCGCGCTCAATTTGTGAGCGTCGTTGATCAAAAGGGTTTTGACGAGCTCGTTGCGTCGATCAAGCAAAAGATTCGGGACTTCTCCCGGAGCGATGGGCAATGAGCCAAGGCCCACGTCACGGCTGGCATGTGACCTCTGACTTCCTCGAAAACTGCATCGAGTTCGACCAGGACAGGCGGTCTGCCCACACTCAGATAGATGAACGGGCGAGTGTTTCCGCAGCCTGCTAACCCACACTATTCATGACGGTTCGTGACCCTTCGACTTGCTCAGGGTCCCGAGCCCAGTCGAGGGACGAACCCGCCAGGACACCATGCGCGGTCCACGGCGGAAGAATAATGAGCGCCACGCTTGTGGACGCCGTCGAGCCGGTGAGACGGCGGTGTCTTGCACGCGGAGCTGTGAGGAAGGCAGACCGTTGGGCGGAACCTCGATCAGATCCGGTTCGGGAGACAGACAGAGGGGTGATACACCCGGCTGAATGACTGAAATAATCTGAAGAGCCAACACTTACACCGACCCGAACCAACCATGTTCACCGAGCCTCCCCTTACGCGCACACAGCGCCTGCTGAGCACATGGGTTCTCCTCGTTCAGCATCATGCAGTCGCCGTACTCGTGGCCGGTGTCCTGCTGACGTTTGGGACCCTCTATTACTCCGCCGCCAATTTCAAGATCAACGCCGACATCCGCGGCATGATGTCCGACAAGCTGTCCTACCGCGGATTGTACAAGGAGTTCTCCAAGGCCTTTCCACAACTGAGCGACACCGTCGTCGTGGTCATCGATGGCACCACCACGGAACAGGCAGAGGCAGCGCGGAAAACCATCGCCGAGCAACTGAGGAAAGAACAGGCGATCTTTGCCGACGTCTATGAACCAGGGGCCGGAGCGTTCTTTCAAAAGAACGGCCTCCTGTACCTGAACACTGAAGAACTGGAGAGACTCGGAGACCGACTCTCGGCAGCCCAACCCTTTCTAGCGCGTCTGTCCAAGGACCTCAGCATCCGCGGACTTTTCGAGGTCGTTGAAAAGGCCTTGGAGCAAGAAGATCTCAGTCAGGCCCAAGACCGCGCTCTTGCCCTACTCCTCGATGGGATGAGCAACGCCTTCGATAGCGCGGTTCACGGAACGGTCTACCAGATGTCATGGGAGGGCCTGGCGCTCGGTGGAGAGCAGACCGCGAGGCAATACCGCCAGTTCATCCTACTGAAGCCACGAGTTGCGGATTCATCCCTGGCTGCGGGACGCGTCCACATCGAGACCATTCGCGGGATTGTCAGGCAGTTTGGCTACAATCAGACCGGAACCGCGCGAGTGCGGATCACGGGAGATTTCGCACTCGCTTACGAAACCCTCCTAGAAGTCCGCAACAGCACAGGAATTGCGACCGTTGCGTCTCTCCTGCTTGTGGCGCTGATCCTTTCCGTGGGTCTCTACTTCTCATGGCGCCTCATCTTTTGCAGCCTTGTCACATTGATCACGGGGCTCATCTGGTCCACCGCATTCGCTCTTGCCACCGTGGGTAGTCTCAACATGATCTCCGTCACATTCGCGGTGCTGTTCATCGGACTGGGCATCGACTACAGCATACAGTTCTGCCTCAGATATCGGGAGCTGCTTGTGCAAAGCGGCCATCAGCAGCATAGCATCACTTCGACGGCCACCAGTGTCGGCAGAAGTCTCTTCTTCAGCGCTGCAACTACGGCACTCGGCTTCTACGCCTTCGTTCCCACTGCCTATGCAGGAGTGGCTGAACTGGGCTTCATCTCAGGGTCAAGTATGTTCATCAGCTTCTTCGGAAACTTGACCGTGTTGCCCGCTTTACTGACCATCCTCCCCGTGAAGGAGAGCCGGGGGTGGGAACCCTCCTGGCCGTGGCTCGTCAACCTGCCTTACAGGTATCCGCGCGGTGTCGTCGCCGTCGGTGCGCTATGGGCGTTGGCCTCTCTCTTGACCCTTCCACGAGTCTTCTTCGACTACAACCCGCTCAACCTCCACGACCAGTCCTCAGAGTCTGTGGCAACCATGAAAGAACTCTTCAATGACCCTAAAGGCCAGCCATGGACCGCTTCGGTGCTTGCGGACGGTGAGGACAGGGCCCTTCGTCTCGCGGAGCAGCTGAAGCGCCTTAACGAAGTCAGAACGGCCATAACGATACATGATTTCATACCGGGCAATCAGCAGGACAAGATCAATCTTATTTCCGACATCGCTCTTTTCATGTCACCCGAGCTCGAGCGGCCTCACGTCACGCGCCCCACCTATGAGCAGAACATTCAAGCGCTTGCACGCCTTGAGCGGTCTCTCGAGAGCCATCTCAACGGACTTCGGCATTCCACCAGAGAGTCGGCGCAGAAGCTGTATGTCAGCATCAGAAGATTCACGGCTCTTCTTGAAGACAACCAGCGCGGCCTGTCCGCCCTTGCCCTGCTCGACGAGAGTTTGACGCCTGGGCTTCCCATGCTCCTCGAGAGACTCGGGCCATCGCTGCAGCCAAGCCTGGTGGAGGGACCATCCTCCCTTCCTCGAGAATTGCGGAGCCAGTACGTATCCTCAGACGGCCGCTTCCGTGTGCAGGTGTTCCCGCGGGACGACATCACGAACCTGGCAAGTCTGGAAGGATTTGTCCGTGCAGTCAGGTCGGTGGCGCCAGACGCTACCGACACACCTGTGATGGTTTACGAAGCAGGCAGGGCCATAGCGGCCTCTTTCAGGGAGGCGTCGCTTTACGCGGTGATCATAATCTGCGCCTTTGTGCTCGTCGGTCTCAGAAGCAGCTCCAAGACGCTTCTGATACTCACCCCTATGGTGCTCGCCTTCCTGCTCACAGCCGCCGCGTCGGTGTTGCTCGGTGTGCCTCTCAATTTCGCCAACGTCATCGTGGTGCCTCTGATTCTCGGGATCGGGGTCCACAGCGGCGTCATATTCATCGTCCGAGACTGGAAAGACCCGAGACGGAAGGACAACCTTCTGAAGTCCAGTATGGCCCGCGCCACGCTGTTCAGCAATCTGGCCACGATGATCAGTACTGCAAGCCTCGCCTTCTCTCCACACCAGGGGATTGCGAGCATCGGTATACTCCTGAGCATCTGTCTCGCGTTCCTCATTCTTTCAACGCTTCTCTTTCTGCCGTCATTGATCGTGCTGCTCAAAGTGCGGCTTGAGTAACGGGGGCTCGCAAACCCTGGGAACCTCCTTGGCGAACGTGATAAAAGTTGGACTAAAAGTTAGCCTGCTCAGTTACAGGAGACGTCTTCATGAATAACGCGGGCCGACAGCGCTGGATGGTGAGACGCTCCTTCCTCGTCCACACAATCAACGCGCTGGGCGGCATTGTCAGTCCGGCAACATTGGCAAGCCTTGAGGAAGATGAACTTATAAAGGCGGCATGCCGCCGAACCGGTCATGACGACTTTGGCGATGGATCCTTTCGAGAACCCCTCCGCCGCCTCGTTTCGGCTCTTCAGACGGAAGCACATCTTCACCCGTTAGGGCGACTGGCCGCCCGTCACGAACTGACCAGGCTCCTGGTCAACCGCTTGCGGCTGCAGGAAGATCGCAGGCGTCATCCCGGTATCGTTGAGCAGCAAATTCGACAACCGATCATCGTAACGGGCCTGCCCCGCACCGGGACGACGTTTCTCCATGGCCTGCTGGCTCTTGACCCGGCCAACCGGATTCCACGCACCTGGGAAACCGTGTACCCCAGCCCGCCGCCAGAGGCAGAGACGTACCACGTTGACCGGCGCATTGCCCTGGTTGATCGTCAGATCCGCTGGTTCCATCGAATGGTTCAGGACTTCAACCGTATTCACCCCGTCGATGCGCGGCTTCCCGAGGAATGTCTCGTGATCTTCAGCCATTCTTTCATGAGCTACCAGTTCGCGTCGACCCACCGTCTGCCGTCCTATCTTGACTGGCTTGAATCTCAGGACCTCCGCCCCTCATACGAGATACACCGCAGGTTCCTGCAGCACTTGCAATGGCGGTGTCCGGGGGAGCGTTGGGTTTTGAAGGCGCCGGCTCACATGTTCGATTTCGAGGCGATGTTCGAGGCCTACCCTGACGCCTGTGTCGTGATGACCCACCGCGACCCCATAGAGGTGACGGCCTCCCACGCCAGTCTGACGGCAACTCTCAGATCCGCCTTCAGCGACGATGTTGATCCTATTGAAGTGGGACGAGAGTGCAGTCGAAGATGGGCCGAAGCTGTCAGCAGGGCTCTGCGTTCGCGCGACCGTGGCTGCGTTCCCTCGGAGCGCTTCCTCGATCTCTACTACACTGACCTGGTTGCTGACCCGGTGGCAGCTGTGGAAAGAGTCTACGGACATTTTGATCTGCCCTTGCCCGACGGACTTCGGGAACAGGTTCGGGAATCCGTCAGCAGGAACCCGAAGAACCGTTACGGGAACCACCGGTATCACCTCCACGACTTTGGTTTGGATCTTCAGGAGGAAGAGAAGAGGTATGCCGTCTACCGGGAGCGTTTTCGCTTGTGATATCGGCGCGCGTGTCTGGGAGGCCCTTCGATTTTGCTGACCGTCTAGGAGATTCTCATGCCCTTTGATCTGCGCGGATTGATTGAACGAAATCAGGGCCGGCCATATTCCCTGCTTTCGGAGTACATCAATCCCCAGATGGCCAAAGTTCTCAAGACCATTGGGTTTGACCCCGTGTACGTCCGCGGACAGGGATCTCACCTCTGGGACAATCGCGGCAACGACTACCTCGACATGCTCGCCGGGTTTGGCGTGTTTGCCGTCGGTCGGTCCCACCCCAAGGTCAAGGAAGCCATCGGACAGTATCTGGATCTGGACAGCCCGAATCTCGTGGAGATGGGAACCCAGCTTTTGGCCGGGCTTCTGGCTGAAAAACTGATCAGAGACTGTGCCCCACAAGGGCTCGACACGGTCTTCTTCTGCAACTCGGGCGCCGAGGCGGTGGACGGGGCTCTGAAATTTGCTCATGTCTTTACCCGCAGAAAGAGGTTTCTCTACTGCGACCACGGCTACCACGGTCTGACCCTTGGGACTCTTGCAGTGAACGGATGCAAGGAGTTCCGCTCCGACTAGGAAGGCCTCTTGTCTGGCGGGACCGAAATTCCCTATGGTGACGTGGCGCGCATGAGGCCGAGATTGCCCGTGGTGATGTCGCGGCGTTTGTGGTGGAACCCATAATCGGCCACGGCGTTTTCATGCCGCCCGATGATTTTCTGCCCCGGGCACGCGAAGCCTGCACTCGCCATGGTACTCTTCTCATCGCTGACGAGGTCCAGACCGGCCTGGGCCGCACGGGAAAGCTCTTTGGCTACGAACACTGGGGCGTAGTGCCCGACATCATCACCTTGTCGAAGTCTCTCTCGGGAGGATACTGCCCGATCGGGGCTATTTTGTACCCCCGCGGGATTTATGATCGGGTCTTCAGTTCAATGGATCGGTGCATGGTGCGCTCCACGACTTTTGGACAGAACGACCTGGCCGCAGTCTGCGGCTTGGCGACTCTGGAAGCGATCCATGACGAAGATCTCGTTCAGAACAGCGACGACATGGGGGCGTACCTTCTACGTCAGCTCAGCGACCTGGCGACGAGGTATGAGCTCATCCGAGAGGTGCGGGGCCGCGGCCTGATGATCGCTGTCGAATTTGGGCCTCCGCGTTCGCGAGCATTGAAGCTGGCCTGGCATATGATTCACAGGATCAACAACGATCTCTTCTGCCAGTCCGTTCTGATGCCTCTGATCATGGACCATCATATTCTGGCCCAGGTCTGCGGCCATGGGAGGGATATCATCAAGCTCATCCCGCCGCTTGTTTTCAGCAAGGCCGATGCGGACAGATTCATTTCGGCCTTTGAACAGGTACTCTCAGCAGTCCATCGTTTTCCCGGGCCGATCTGGGAGGTTGGCTCCCGCATGGCCAAAGCGATCCGCTAGCAGGCTGGACCACAGGCTCACGATCCAAGTCGTACGTTCCCGCTGAAGAGTTGTCTCGAGAGGGGACCAACATCAGAAGTCAAAAGGTTTCCTCCCGGAGTGTCTCCTTGACGGGAAAGCTTACACTTGGTCATGATCAGTACGCGTGGAACGAACGGGAACGGAAGGGGTTATTGGCGTAGGCGAAAAGACGAGTTTTCTCCTGGATGAATAGCCGACCGATCGAATATGAAGCCCACCATCAACTACCCCAAGAACTGTGGACATCAGGCGTGCAGCTGTCAGGCTCAGGAGCACAGTTCCTATTGCAGTGAGGCCTGTGAAAAAGCCTTGGCCCCTCCACCAGGAGCCCGATGTCCGTGCGGCCATTCGGAGTGCGCGAACACGAAAACGCAACGCTGACCGGCTTTAGTCGTGACGGCTCATCCGATGAGCATGAAAAATACCCGGTTTGTGATCTTCTGCGGCCCTGAGCGACTTGGACTTCCAAGCGCACGCTATCTGTCCGACGAGGGAACCCCCACTGAGCTTCGGCGCAAAGCCGCCAAGTTTCTGACCTACCAGGACGCGGAGACGTTTGCCGAGCAGAATCAGATTGAGCTGACTGACGAGGTCTACATCGGGTTACAAGAGTTCCCCGATCGAGACCTTCATGGTTAGGCAGGGGTCGAGAGGGTCCCCGAGGCGTGGCAGGAGATCTCAATCACTGATATCCTACCCATAATCCGATCCGGTTCCTGGAGCAACAGGTCCTGGCAGTCCATCACCAGGACCCGGCATGTGCAGCCCATTTCCTCCGCGACGCGCTCGATATGGGTTTCAAGCGTTTCATCCCACTCGTGCTCCCACTTGTGCAGCACCCATTCACAGAAGGCGATTTCGTCCGGGGTCATGGCGCTTCCTGGGAGTCTGTCCGAGTAATCCTTCGTGGCGAGGCGAAGGAGGTGCAGGCAGATGCAAGGCCACAGGCTCGAAAAAACCGGAAGCGTATTCGGTGTAATACGTTGAGGATTGTTTCGGGCCGAGAACGATGCAGATGCCCGCAGATCGTTTGCCGCAGTAGAATGGCATTACTTGGACAGACTCCTAGCGGCGGGGAATTCTCAAAAGGTCTGTGAGGGCCTGTACCGTGAGGGGGGCGTTCCCTTCTGATCGGTTGTTGATGAGCGCGTAGACCCACCGATTCTCCGCTGCCGCATCCCTAACCAACTCTACCGTGTCCCTCCGCATCTCGGGCAGTTCCTCGACAATCTTGGTGTAAGGCTCCGCCCGTTTCTTTGCGGCTTCATAGCTCATTTTCAGCGGGGTCAGGAGTCGCACGACCGTGAACGGCGCCGTGAAGCGGCCCATCTTCCGATGCTGCTCGGCCAACGGCGGCATGTAGGACCAGTGATTGTAGACATGGGCCACGCCGTGGGTGTCGAGCACCTGGCGATACGTCGGACCGAGTAGCCCGGCGTTGCGGATCTCCACGGCATACCGGAAGTCCTTCGGCAGGTGACGGAAGAACGCATCGAGCTTGCCGCAGAATTCTTCCGGCGGAATCCCGTGCCGCTGGAACTCGAACAGGAACGGGCCGCTGTGCGGCTGGAACTTGGCCTCTCGGTACGGCGCGAGGACCAGCTCGTTGAAGAGCTTCGCGTCGAGAAACCGCGGATTGGGTTGGCCTGCTCGACTGCCGTACCGCGGCTGCTTCGCAAAGACCGGAATGGTCAACTCCTCCCAAACCTTGAAGCACATCTCAAAGTCTTCGGGGATCTGCGTCAGATAGTGCCGGAGTTGGTTGGCCGTGGGTGGGCGGTAGAACGTCGAATCATTGCCGACCGTGCGGAAAAGCGGCTCGCCGTTGTAGAGATACTGGCAATATTCCCCGAGGCATTCCCGAGCAAATCGACTCTTGGCGTAGGCCTTCTTATAGACCTGCCCTTGCCAGCCCTCGTAGGTCCACGTGGAGGTACCAAAGCGAATGAGGGGTGAGAGCGGCATGACGCTGTAGTCTATGAGGACCCCACGCCTTCCTCAAGAGGCTCCAGCGAGTTTTTCCCCGTATGGGCTGTCAGGAGCGGCAGGGTGTACCCCGTTAGGGGCTACGGTCGGACCAACCGACTAGGAGAAGACGGAACGATGAGATACTACGGTGACGGGGTCGAGTGGGTGTGGTCAGCCGGCTCAGGAGGAACGGCGGCCTCGATTCTCAGATGCGGGGGCTCTGACGCGGCCAGTCGAATGACCCCGCTGTAGACGAAGAGCTGGAGGGCCTTCTGCATTCGCAGACGCCTCGCACGAATCAATTTCCCTGTGATCGCCTCGATCCCGTTGGATGGCTCCATGGGCAGCATCACCCTGCTCACCGTGACATTGAGTCATACTTAGCAGAGTAGAAAGCCGCCTCAAACTTCTTTCGTCTTTTGAGCGAGCGGCGAGATGAAGCGAGTGAGTCGATGCGAAATGCACGAATTGTCCCTGCGGTCCCGCTTGTCTGTTGGGACCGGTCCTCTTGGAATATGTCCCTCCCAACGAGGCGTCTATGGATGAGAAATCCCGCGATGCGTGAGCCGAGTAGCGTGACGATACGAAAGCGGGCACGTCACGGCTTCCCTGACGGGCGTTACCACCAATGGCGACGGAAATACCGTGGAATCCGAGGGTACGGGGCGACTTCGTATAGCCGCACCTGCTGCTCACTGGGTTCCGGGAGTATGGTGACGATCGAGGCGTCGGTCATATCCGGATACAAATGCTCAAGCGCTCGAACGGCATCCGCTCGCTCGTCGTCATCCTCGATGATTGACACCGCCACCATCCGACCATACTTGGGGGAATCGATGCCAAAGCGCCAGGTTCCCAGATAGGTGATCGGCGTATCGCTGATCGAGAACTGTGCATTCAGCTGGGCCATGGACATAAACGGACCTTCGGTGATGTGCACTCGATTGAGTTCGTACTTTCCCGGCGGTAACGAGACCATGAAGCGACTATCGTCCGACTCAGTTTCCACGAGAAACCGCTCGTTCGTATCACGGTTCAGGAGTTCGAGCGAGCGAATGGCCGGCGGATATTTCCGGCCTCGTTCCCCGGTGATGACGGCGATCGCACGCGCCATCGACACTGTCGCCGGTGTGCCGGACGGCTCTGAAATGAGTTCTGCTTCCGTTGCGCAGCCGGCCTGAAAGAGAGCTACGAGGCAGACTATTTGCCAGAAGCGCATAGGCCATTATACAACGCCAACGAAACGCTCAGAGGAAGGCGAAAGCCAGTCGATCGACCTGAAGATCCCAGTACCGGCATGCCCCGCAGGCTGTTCAGAAAGGCCGTCCAGCAAGGCCGCAGCAAGCGAAGAGGCGAAGCGTAATCTGTGCCGTACGTTGAGCCTCGGAGCGTCGCGAGAACGCAGCTGGCGGACTTTGTCAACAGCCTGCTAAATAACACGGCCGTCGGACGACGGCACTCACTCAACAACCCGCTGATCCAGACCAGTCGGCAGGCAAGATGGAAGTAGACGATGCTGAGCGCTACGCCCGACTACGGGAGAGTATCCCTGCTCAGGATGCAAGGAGCAAGGCGGGACGCGACCGACTTCGCACCGAGGTCAACAATCGGCTGGATGAAGTCAACCGGCAGATGGCGCTGTTGCGGAAAGATCCCATGAGCGACTGCGGCCGATCGTGAATGGCTATAGGGCGCGGATGCTTTGGCTATCTCGTCTCGGCGCAACCCGAGGAAGTCCGTGGGGTTCGGCGGCTCGGACCAGCTCAGCTGTTCGGGGTGCTGCCGAATGTGGAACGGACGAGGCCTGGGTCATTTGAACTGCCGGGTAGGAGGCGAGTAAGGTGGACGAATGGCCGTGGCTCGCGCAAAAGAGCGGCAAGCTGAGGCGATCGCTCATGTGCTTGACGATTTCATCAGACTGCCGTTCCCGCGCATACGAATCGGAGCCGACCCCCTGATCGGACTGATTCCGATTGTCGGCGATGCCATTGCCACTTTGCTCGGTGCGGCCATTCTGGTCGTGGCGCGGCAACTCCACGTGCCATGGCGCCTCGTCGCCTTCATGGCGTTTAACCAATTGAAGAACGGACTACTTGGCGCTGTTCCCTTCATAGGAGACGCCTATTCTTTTTATTTCAAAAGCAATGCGGTGAATACGGCCCTATTGCTTCGCACCGTCAAGGCAGGAGAGGAAGGCACCTGCGCGCTGATGACCCACGCGTTGACGCCTTACGATGTAGCCGGGCTCGCTCTACTGATACTCCCGACCATCGTGGTCGTGGGCATGGTGAGCTTCTGGTTCTGGACTCAGAACATCTCCTACGTGTCGCTCTTATACCCTCCTCTGTACAACAGCCGTCTGTAAGCGCTTGAGATCGAATCGCCGCGAGTATCCGTATCGAAATCAGAGAATGCACGGTGCCGGTTCACTCGCTGCCAGGTGTAGGCGTAGTACGTTCCTTCTCGGTTTCGACAACCTTCATCCAAATATGCCCAAGCCGTCCCTCCAGATTCTGAGAGGCGCAAGGTATACGAGGAGGGGACATATTACGTTCCAGCTCTGAGGGAGTATTTCCTGGTATAACTGGTATAAATAGTCCTGTGGCTCAGGATTGCCGGTACCGACGATCACACATCGATGTTGATCGCAGCTGATCGAACGAACTGACGAACATGCGCTGGACTTCGATATTTCTTTCGGCTGTCACGGCGTGGTTGCTGTCCAGCTATTATGTGGGCGACGGACACACGGGAGCAGAACAAGCGCCGCGTTTTGCTTCGTCCAGTTTCAGGGCTGCTTTCCACCTCCCGCGGGCCACAGCAAAAGAGAACACTCGTCCCGCAAAAAAGCCGGCGGACCATCCGGTAGCTTCACCGCAAGGGAAGATTCTGCTGCGCTGCATGTCTCCCTTGGGTTGCCGCATCACGATCGACGGGGAGCCTATAGCAGAACTGAGCCCGCGCATGAGCAAAAAGGTCGTTCTCGACTACGGTGAACATCTCATTGAGAGCGATTCCGGGATTCCCGGTCTGGGCGGCGTTGCGACCCTGCCCTACCACGTGAACACGCTGCAGCAGCGAGTGGTGGAACTGTCACCGCGCGCTCCGACCTGGCAGCAAGTCGCGCAGGCACTCGCCACCAAGACGGTGCTGGGATTTACGAGACCCGGCGCTCGGGGATTCGACCGGGGTAGGAAGATCTGGACAAGTCTAGACTCAGACCAACCCGTCACTGTGATTTCCGAAATCTGTTCCGGGTTTCTCCGGAGGTTTCACCTGGCTGAAGCGGAGGGGAGCGGGGCCCTGTTCATCCTTCCGGAAGGAATAGAGATCCGGATGCCGGACGGCCAGAAGCTCGATGTCGCTCCACGGGACTGCAGGCGAACGGGGACTCAGACGCTGTATCACCAACACCTGCGCGATGCGTCCCAGGAAGGGTGGCTGGCGTTTCGAACGGGAAAAATGACCAGCATCTACGACAAGGATGGTGCCCTGGTGGATAAGCAGACTCGGGCCTATCCCGTGAGCGTCTTTTCGCTGATTTCGAGCTATGTTCAGCTACGGAGCGACCAACCGATCGGAATTCGAGAGATTGAGGACTGTCCTGCCGGCGGCGCGCTGGTGCCGATTGAGGTCGCAGACATCACCACGTATATCCCGTCCGCGTATGTGCAAACGTACGTTGACCATGAGCACCTTGCTGACTTTGACGATGAAGCTCGACTGAAGTTCTGTCACTAGGAGTCTGTCCTAGTCTTCGATCAAGACGCAAGGCTGAGGAGAACGCCCCTCGACGAGATTCCCGCTTCCACGGGAATGACCACTTCACGGCTTTTGCTGGCGCACCGACCCCACTGCCGACCAGAAGGAGTTGTCAGCAGCATGGATTCACGGTATCGTACATTTTCCCCTAACCATTCATCATGGTGATCCTATGCAATCTTTCACATGGCTGATCGCGATCGTGTTTCTGGCCCTGGAGTCCGGTTTGGCCCACGCAACATCCCCGATTCAACGTGAATCCTTGCGGGATCTTCCCGGGGTTGCGGTGATCATCGAGGAAGTTCCGCCGGATGCTCAAACGGACGGCTTGTCGGAGGAGCTGATTCGCGCCGCCGCAGAACGTCCGTTGCAATCACGTGGCATGAGGATCTTGACGCCGGCGGAACAGGCGACGACCCCGTCCAAACCTTCTCTGTATGTGCGGGTGGGCACGTACAAGATTCAGTCAGACCAGTATGTGTACGTGGTCACGGTTGCGCTCAAGCAGTCGGTCCTATTGGCACATCGGCCGCAGCGAAAAATGTTTGCGAGTACCTGGGAACAGGGCGTGATCGGGACGCCCGGTGCTAAGAGCTTACCTGATGCCGCCAAAGTGGTGGAAGATCTGGTGACGGCGTTTGCGAACGACTTTCAGGCGGTGAACAATCAAGACGCCATCCGAGAAGAGAAATGAGCGGCTGGGGTCTTCCCTAGTTCACTTGTTGGAGAGACCTATGGGTGAATATCGGGTATGGGCTTGATTGACGATCGTTGGTCGGTCTGGTGGTCCAGACTGGTTGTCGTACTCTTCATGCTGCTGGTAGCGTGGTTTCTTCTGCGAGATTGGTTTCCTCGGCCCATTCAAACTTCCATTCCGCCGGAACAACAAAGGACCGCTCCAACCAATCCTTCTCCTTAAGCCCCTTCTCCTTAAGCCCTGGGGGAGTCTGCTTTGCGCACGACCACCCATCACGCATCGATGAGCCACATCCGCAATACTATCTTGGGGGAGAGGATGGTCGCTCTCATGGCACCCTTAGGGTTCGTCCCAGTCGATCAGCAACACAATACCCGCTAAAGTAGTTCAGCAGTTCATTGCTTTTCCCGCAATACATGACCATCGACGGGTCGGCATCTATTCTCATCATCGACGGCAACCATCAAGAGCGGGAATATTACGCACACGGGCTCAAGTTGAGTTCACCGGACTACGAAGTCTTCCAAGCGGCGGACGGGAAAACAGGTCTCGCTCGCTCCCGGGCTCGCCTGTTCGACTGCGTCGTGCTCGAACTGGACTTGCCGGACATTTCCGGATTTGAAGTCTTGCTGAAGCTGGTCCCACGACCGCGCTGCCCGGAATTCCCCGTCATTGTCCTTACTCGGCTTGCGAATCAGGCCCTCCTCGGCATTGCGGTAGTCAACGGTGCGCAAGCTTGTCTGCAGAAGAACGAAACTTCCAGTGAGCTGCTCAGTCGGGTCATCCTCAAGGCCATGGCCGCCGTGGGCGGCATGGACAAGGAGAAGCGTCGTTCCGATCAACCTGATGTTGGGCTTGACGTTGAGATGGATCCCCACGGTCTCTCCATGGGCTCGGGATCGTCCTAGTTCTTCCTCCTCCTACCATGTCGGCGTAGAAGGGCTGAGATGTTTACCAACGGGAGGTTCGGTTTGGCGAGCACGACAATGGTTGGACCACCGACGGGAACGGATCGGTCTCACTCCTCGGCATGAACGGAGTCGAAACCGTATTTGAGCAGGAGCCTTTGGACGCGGGGACTCATGATGAAATCAAAGAACTGTTCCGCGGCGTCCAGGGATGAGTCGCGGCAAGTCCAGACGACTGCCTGACCGAATTGAACGGGGAGATGTGTGCCAGCCGGGGCCTCATCGATAATTCGGACTTGGCTGCTGTTGATCGCATCAACACGGTAGACGAGACCCACTTCGGCGCTTCCGATGCCGACCAAATTCACGACATCGTCACTGTGTTGCGCATGAAGAAGCCGAGAGCGGTTTCTGGAAGCAGGATCGAGCTTGGCCAACACCCTGGCCGTCACCTCTCCCATTGCCGAGGTTTTGGGGTCGACGAGAGCGACGCGAATGGCTTGATTGGGAAGGGCTTCCCGAAAGGAAATCGAGGCGGCCGGTGAATTGGTGGGCATGACGAGCACGAGGGAGGTCTGTGCAAAGATACGAGCTCCACCGTTGAGCGTCAGACCTTTCTTCTGCAGTTTCCTGACGTCTTCCACTCCTTCGGGAAGAAACACGTCGATCGGCGCTCCCTTCTCGATCTGCTGGCGCAACGTTTGCGACGGTCCATATTGAACCTGAACGGTTACCCCATGCTCCTTCTCGAATATCGGCAGAATTTCGTGAAATACCGGCTTCAAACTGTGGGCTGCTGCGACAGTCAGAGACTTGGCTTCCGCTTGAGTTGCCGCGGCCGTTTCGGCTCCAGCGGGACTTGCGGTGTTGCCGACACCGGCGAGTGTGGTCAGAATCGCGATCGCCAAGCCGCCTGTCCAATTTCTTGGCCCCATGCTGTCCTCCGTCGAGTCCGATTGCCGCACGTGTCCCATGACCGGCCGCTGACGGTAGGAATTCGTCGCAAGATCAATACCAATGAACGGTTTCCGGAGATGAATGGAGGAAGTCCATCAAACTCTGTTCATTTCGAGAACAATTCGGTGGTGACTTCGCTTCGCCATAACCGGGCCGACCGGGCAAAATGTGAGTTTTCGCACAATGCGCCCAGTGCGTAATATCACAAATTCAGTCTTCGGGTCTCGCGACGAAGATGGTACTTGATAGGACCGACTGCCGGACTACGCTGATTATTGGGCCATATCCTGCGGCTATCGGAACGAGCGCCTCGATGAGACGCTCCTTCGACCGACGACGAAAGCAGGTAAGCTGCTTGCTATATACCCTAGGAAGATCCCTGGACCGACCGGCTGGACAAGCTAGACAAGTGGTGGCTAAATGACGGACAATCAGCTCGCTTCAAGCAGACCTCGCATATGAACCAGATCGTCCTCATCGCTCTCCGCCGACCGTACACCTTCGTGGTCATGTCGATTCTTATCGTGCTGTGGGGCGTCAAGACGTTGCTTCACATGCCGACCGACGTGTTTCCGAACATCACGATTCCTGTCACCTCCGTGGTCTGGATCTACTCCGGTCTGCTGCCGCAGCAGGTGGAAGGGCGCATCACCTATCTGTTCGAGCGCTTCCTGACCTCGACGGTGGAAGGCATTAAGTACATCCACAGCCACTCCTACTACGGTAGCAGCATCACCAATATTTTTCTCCAGGACGGGGTCGACGTGGGCCGGGCCGAAGCGGATATCGTGGGCATTGCGCAGAACGTCGTGAAGGCGCTGCCGCCGGATATTTCGCCTCCGATGGTGATGCGGCTTGCGCCGTCGTCCATCCCGGTGGCCATGATCCAAATCAGTTCAGAAAACCTGACGCCGGCGGAACTTTATAATCTCGCCTACATGCGCATCCGCCCCCTGCTCGTGACCGTGCCGGGAATCGTGCTGCCGCACCCTTACGGCGGTCAGGACATGCAGGTCATGGTCAACCTCGATCAGCAGAAATTGCTCGCGCGCCATCTTACGCCGAAGAATATTCACGATATCCTCATGCAGCAATACCTCGTGCTGCCGTCCGGGGACGTCAAAATCAAATCGACCGACTGGATCGTCCAGACGAACGCCTCACCGTTGAACATCGAGCATTTCGCCGATATTCCGATCAAGCGGGAAGGCAACGCGTACGTCTATCTGCGCGACGTCGCAACGGTGCAGCTCATGGGCCGGGTGCAACAGAACGCGGTGCTGGTGAAGGGCAAACAGACCGTCATCATCGTCGCGATGAAGAGCACGGAAGCCTCGACCTTGGATGTCGTCAACGGGATCAAGCAGATGATCCCGCGCGCCGAGCAAATCTCTCCGGAAGGTGTGAAGATCCGGCTTCTCGACGACGCCTCGACCTTCGTCAAGGATTCGATCTTCGACGTCGTGCACGAAATGGCGACCGCCGGCGCGCTGGTCGGGGTCATTGTTCTCCTGCTCCTCGGCTCCTGGCGGGCGACGGTCATCGTCTGGACGTCGATTCCGCTGTCGATCCTGACCGCCATTATCGGGCTTCATTGGCTCGAGGAGACGATCAATGTGATGACCTTGGGTGGGTTGGCGCTGGCCGTCGGCATCTTGGTCGACGATGCGACCGTGATGATTGAGAATATCGATCGCCATCTCGAAATGGGCAAGCCGCTTGAAACGGCCATCATCGACGCCGCCAATCAAATCGTCGTGCCGACGCTCGTCGCGACGCTCTGCATCGCGATCGTCTGGCTCCCGCTCTTCGAACTCGGCGGGGTCGCCGGCTACCTGTTCAAGCCCATGGCGGAGGCGGTCATCATCGCGATGATCGCCTCCTTCATCCTGTCGCGCACACTGGTGCCGACCATGGCCAAATATCTCTTGAAGAGTCACCATGTCGCAACCGCGCCGATCGGCTCGCAAGATGGGGAGCCGAATGGTCAGCCGAATGGTCGGCTGGATGGTCACCTGGATGCTGAGCTGCAGGTCCTTTTGAAAAATGAGCCGTCGCCGGTTAAGGGCTAGGATCCGTGGCAGCCGTGGTGCACATAAGGAAAGAGGCGCTTGCGTCTATGCCCCTCCGGACACCGGCATCGCGGCGACGAGCCTGCGTCGCGGCGCCATCCGGCCGAATGAGATCTTGCATCCCAAGCCGAACGTTTCTGAGGGCCTCAGCGAGCTGTTGCCGCTCGACTCGGGGAAGACCCAGGGTCATCGTTTGGACCTCGATCCATCTGCACGATCCACGCGTCTTCGAACATGTGAGGTTCCGCACAATAGGTTCTGTGCGTAGCTGCACAACGGTCAGAGTCCGTCCCGCTTCCCTAGTCAACAAACTCTACAGATTACCCTCCGCCGCTGATAAACCCTGCAGCTTGACTCTGGTTCACGCTGGATATGGCGGATGCGCAAGAACGGGTAGGGGTTTTGCTAGATCTGCATGGTTAGGCCGGACTTCGCATATGAACCAGATCGTCCTCATCGCCCTCCGCCGACCGTACACCTTCGTGGTCATGTCCATCCTTATCTTCGTAATGGGGAGCCTCACGTTGCTCCACATGCCGACCGACGTGTTTCCGAACATCACGATTCCTGTCACCTCCGTGGTCTGGCTCTACTCCGGTCTGCTGCCGCAGCAGGTGGAAGGGCGCATCACCTATCTGTTCGAGCGCTTCCTGACCTCGACGGTGGAAGGCATTAAGTACATCCACAGCCACTCCTACTACGGCATCAGCATCACCAATATTTATCTGCAGGACGGAATCGACGTGGGCCGGGCCGAAGCGGATATCGTGGGCATTGCGCAGAACGTCGTGAAGGCGCTGCCGCCGGATATTTCGCCTCCCATGGTGATGCGGCTTGCGCCGTCGTCCATCCCGGTGGCCATGCTCGAAATCAGCTCAGACCACCTGACGCCGGCGGAACTTTATAATCTCGCCTACATGCGCATCCGTACCCTGCTCGTGACGGTGAACGGGGCGATCCTGCCGGCGCCCTACGGCGGCCAGGCCATGCAGGTCATGGTCAACCTCGATCAGCAGAAATTGCTCGCGCGGCATCTTACGCCGTCGGATGTTCATAAGGTCCTCATGCAGCAATACCTCGTGCTGCCGTCCGGGGACATCAAGATCAAACCGACCGACTGGATCGTCTTGACGAACGCGTCGCCGTTGCATATCGACCATTTCAGCGATATCCCGATCAAGCGGGAAGGCAACGCGTACGTCTATCTGCGCGACGTCGCCACGGTCCGCCTCATGGGCCGGGTGCAACAGAACGCGGTGCTGGTGAAGGGCAAACAGACCGTCATCGTCGTCGTGATGAAGAGCACGGAAGCCTCGACCTTGGATGTCGTCAACGGGATCAAGCAGATGATCCCACGCGCCGAGCAAATCTCTCCGGAAGGTGTGAAGATTCGGCTTCTCGACGACGCCTCGACCTTCGTCAAGGATTCGATCTTCGACGTCGTGCACGAAATGGCGACCGCCGGCGCGCTGGTCGGGGTCATTGTTCTCCTGCTCCTCGGCTCCTGGCGGGCGACGGTCATCGTCTGGACGTCGATTCCGCTGTCGATCCTGACCGCCATTATCGGGCTTCATTGGCTCGAGGAGACGATCAATGTGATGACCTTGGGTGGGTTGGCGCTGGCCGTCGGCATCTTGGTCGACGATGCGACCGTGATGATTGAGAATATCGATCGCCATCTCGAAATGGGCAAGCCGCTTGAAACGGCCATCATCGACGCCGCCAATCAAATCGTCGTGCCGACGCTCGTCGCGACGCTCTGCATCGCGATCGTCTGGCTCCCGCTCTTCGAACTCGGCGGGGTCGCCGGCTACCTGTTCAAGCCCATGGCGGAGGCGGTCATCATCGCGATGATCGCCTCCTTCATCCTGTCGCGCACACTGGTGCCGACCATGGCCAAATATCTCTTGAAGAGTCACCATGTCGCAACCGCCTGAACAGCACGGACACTCTGACGCGGAACCGTCGCGGAACATCTTTGTCCGCTTTCAGAAGGGGTTCGAGCGCCGGTTCGATCAATTTCGCGATGGTTATGGCCGGTGGCTCGAATGGGCGATTGCGCATCGCAATCCCTTCGTCGGCGTCTTGCTGGCGGTCGCGCTGGCCTCTCTGTCTCTCTTCTTCTTCCTCGGACGCGACTACTTCCCAGAAATTCCGTCGGGGGTCATCCAGATGCACATGCGGGCGCCCCTCGGGACACGCATCGAGGTGTCGGGACGTCTAGCCACGCTGGTTTCCAGCAGCATCGAAGAACTGCTGCCGGGTCAGGTGGAAAACATCGTCAGCAACTGCGGCCTGCCGGTCGGGCCGCACAATCTGGCCTTCATTCCGACGCCGACGATCGGCTCTCAGGATTGCGATCTGACGATCCTCCTGGAAAATGAAAAGTCCCCGGTGTGGGACTACCGGCGCACCTTGCGCAAGGGCCTGACGGAGCGCTATCCGGGAACCGAGTTCACATTTCAGCCGTCGGATCTCACTGCAAAGATTCTCAACTTCGGGGCGCCCGCGCCCATCGATGTACAGGTCAACGGCCCCGACATGTATCCCAACTATGAGTTCGCCCGTAAATTGGTCGGAAAGTTTCGCGACATCCCGGGCGCAGTGGACGTGGTGATCCAGCAGACGATGCGCACGCCGACCCTCATGGTCGAAGGCGACCGCACCTTCGGACTCGGCGTCAATAGGACCCTGAAGGACATGGCCGACAATCTGCTCATGACCACCGCCGGAAGCCAACAGGTCGACCAGATCTATTGGCTCGATCCCTCGACCGGCATGTCATACCTGATCAATGTGTACACCCCGCAAGCTCAGATCAACAGCGTCAATAGTCTCAAGACCGTCCCGGTCGATTCCTCGGACAACGCCTCGACCGAGCGTGAAGTGCAGCTGCTCGGCAACTTGGCCGAGATTACGGCGGAAGGGACGCCGGGCGTGATCACGCACGGGAACATCATGCCGCTGTTCAACATCTATGTCTCGGCCGAAGGGCGAGACCTCGGCGGCGTGCTGACGGACGTGGAGCAGGTCGTCAAGGGTATGGAGCACGAGAAGCCTCGGAGCGCCGAGGTCGAAATTCATGGCCAGGCCTCGCTGATGCACGAGGCCTACTTCCAACTGATCTTTGGGTTGGTTGCCGCCATCGCGCTGGTCTATCTGTTGATCGTCGTCAACTTCCAATCCTGGCTCGATCCGTTCATCATCATTACGGCCTTGCCGGGAGCATTGGCCGGCATCGCGTGGTCGTTGTTCCTGAGCCATACCCGCCTTTCGGAGCCGGCGCTGACCGGGGCCATCATGACCATGGGCACGGCCACCGCGAATTCCATCCTGGTCGTATCCTACGCTCGCGAGCGGATTCAAGAACACGGCGACGCCCTGTTGGCCGCGATCGAGGCCGGGAAGACCCGCCTTCGCCCGGTGCTCATGACCGCCTCGGCGATGATCCTTGGGATGGTTCCCATGGCGACAGGCTCTTCCACGAACGCGCCGCTGGGTCGGGCCGTCATCGGCGGTTTATTGGTCGCCACGTTGTTCACGCTGCTCTTCGTGCCCTGCGTGTATGCGATCCTCTATACCAGGCAAACGGCTCGACAAAAGGGACGGACCTCATCATGAAGACGCTCAATAGAAAAGGCCTCGTCGTTTCAGCGATCCTGCTGTGCGCGCTCTATATCGGCTACCGAGTTTACGAAAGCAGAAGCGACGCCGCTCTGCTGCGCGAGAGGACGCTCGCAGACGCCGTCCCGACCGTCGCCGTCGTCAAGCCGAAGCCGAGACCGGCGACCGAGAGCATCACGCTTCCCGGAAATCTCGTGGGGTGGTACGAGGCTCCGATCTATGCGCGCGTCACGGGCTATGTGAAGATGTGGTACAAGGACTACGGAGACACGGTGAACCGAGGCGACATCCTCGCGGAGATCAACGCGCCGGATCTCGACGCGGAATATGCGCAGTCCAAGGCGGATCTGGACACGGAGCGCGCCCGGTACAAGCTTGCCGAGGTGACCGCAAAACGTTGGATCGCGCTCCGCCCCAATCATGCCGTCTCCGAGCAGTCGATCACGGTGCAGGAACAGAACCTGAAAGCCGAGGCAGCGAAGGTCAAGGCGGCGGAACAAAAGGTCAGGAACATCGAGGCGTTCATCCGGTTCAAAACGATCGTCGCCCCCTTTGCCGGCGTGGTGATCCAGCGGAACATCAACGTCGGGGATTTGGTCAGTAAGGAGGGCACTCTCAGCACCCCCAATGCGAAAACCAACCTGTACACGGTGGCCGTGGTCGATATGTTGCGTCTCTTCGTCAACGTGCCTGAGGCGTTCGGGCCCTTCCTCCAGCCGGGCTTGACGGCCGACGTGACGGTTCCGCAATTGCCCAATCGTCACTTCCACGCCAAGTTCCTGACCAGCGCTCGTGGGTTCGATGTCGGTACACGGACGGCGGTCACCGTCTTCACGATCGACAATGAAGACCATGCTCTCTGGCCAGGCTCCTACGCCCAAGTTGAGATCACCGCGCCCGTCGACAGACAAGTACACATGATTCCGTCCACCGCGTTGGTGTTCCAAGAGCACGGCACGCAAGTGGCCGTGGTGACGGAGGACGACCGCGTGCGCTTGCGACCCATCACCGTGAGCAAACTCATGGACAGCGTCGTCGAAGTGGCGAGCGGGCTCTCCGACGACGATCGCATCGTGAACAACCCCAGCGCCGCGTTGCTTGACGGCGACAAGGTGCGTGTCGTCACGCCGGCATCGGGCTATGATCTCCTCAACAACACGGACTCGCCCGGGTCGATGCCACCGTCGTCCCCGAAGGACGTTCCACAACACGGACAATCGGCTAAAGAACAACAGACGGCCACGCCGGCCTCGCAGGTGCCATGACCGACTTCCGCACGCTCACGAAGCCGGCGGGGTCACCGAGCGCCCTCTCACGTCGATGGCGCAACGGCCTGCTCCTTCTCGCAATCAATCTCTCGGCCTGCAATAGCGATTGGTTGCCGCATGCCGATCTGGCGCCTGCGTATCAACCGCCTGAATATGTCGTCCCTGCTTCATGGCATGGAGCGAGTCCTTTCGTCGAAGCGAAGCCGTCGGATGACGAGCTGCGTCCCGATTGGTGGCAGGTCTACGACGATCCGGTCCTCAACAGGCTCGAAGAGCAGGCCATGGCGGCCAACCCGGACCTGCAGGCCGCCGCCGAGCGATTCGTCCAAGCCCGCGATGTCATGATGCAAGTCCGCTCTCAGCGGATCCCTCACGTCGGCGTAGGCGGAAAAGCCGCGGACAGTCATAACCATGTTGATCCGTTGGCCATCCCCGGCGATGTGACGCTTTCGGGGCCGGTCGGGGCCGCTGCGGGGCTCGCCTCGTGGGAGCCGGACTTCTGGTCGGCCATCCGAAACGCGACACGCGTTGAGATCTACCGCGCTGAGGAGCGGGCCGCCGACTGGGGCCTTGCTCGGCTCAGCCTGCAGGCGGAAATTGGGGCGGACTATTTCACCCTGCGCGGGCTCGATGCGCAGACGGCGATCTATACCGAATCGATCGCCCTCTACAAACGATCGTTGGCTCTCGTCAAGTCCCAGTTCGCCGGCGCCATCGCGTCGGCGCTCGATGTCGCCCGCGTGGAATCGCTACTGTTCAGCACGGAAACGAAACTCGCCCAGATTCAAGGCCGACGCCAGGTGACGGAACAGGCGATCGCCATCCTGGTCAACATGGCGCCGGCCAATTTCTCGGTCAAGCCGGTCGATGAGCTTCGCGTGGCGAATTTCAAAATCCCACAAACCATGCCATCGACCCTGCTCGAGCGCCGGCCCGACGTCGCCGGCATGGAGCGACGGATGGCGGAGGCGAACCGCGCCATCGGCATCGCCCGGGCCGCCTTTTTCCCCAATGTCACGTTTGCAGCCGACGGAGGGATCGTGAGCGCCGGCTTCGATATCGCCAAGCTGACCGCCGCCATGTGGTCCTATGGCGCGTCCGCGTCCCTGCCGATCTTTCAGGGCGGCTATCGCCGCGCCCAACTGCAGCGGTCCTGGTCGGCTTATCGCGAGACGGAAGATCGCTACCGCTCGACGGTGCTCAACGCCTTCCGGGAGGTCGAGAACAATTTGAGCCTGACGAATCGGTTGACCCTCGCGGCCAATCGGCAGGACGCCGCCGTCGGCGCTTACTACAAGACGCAAGACTTGACGATGGAACTCTATCAGGGCGGGTTGGCGTCAAGCTTGGAACTTATTTATGCGCAGGTCCAAACCCTCATCGCGCGCATCGAAGCCGTGCAGATCAAGGCCGAATTGCTGCGATCTTCGGTGGCGCTCCACCGCGCCCTCGGCGGAGGTTGGAATCGCAAGCAACTGCCGACCGATGAGCAGATTCAGCCGTTCGGGACGTTTCAATACGTCAACCTCTCCAAGCCGTCGCCGGCCGGCGGTATCGACGTCAATGCGGACAACAACTGGGTCCATAACGATCTCACCAGGCCCGCCATCCCGTATAAGTAGATACTCCTCCGGGTAGTGAGTCGGTTTCCTCCTGCGTCATGCCCGCCCCCGATCGCAGTCGAGCGCAGGCGTCGGCGGGCATCCACGCCCCGATCAAGACTGAATGTTGAGGAGAAGGCCTTGACTGGATTCCCGCTTCCGTGGGAATGACACACTTCAGTGCCTCTGACGACAAACAGACCCACCAGACCTCGATGTTCCGCCTCACGGCCTCACCATACTTTAGGGTCATTTCGGTTTGGGTTCGATTGGGCGTACCCTCTGGCCGACATTCAGTGCCACACGCATTGAGCTGATCCCAGAAGGTGCCATGCGGCGCTGCGACCACGGCTTCGTCAGCTCCTCCTTCCTTCAACTCGTGTCCCTCAACAGCCGCCGGATGAACCCTTCAGACCTTGAGCCTGCGATGGCTGCGCCGCAGGCCCGGCCTAAGTTCCGGACCAAGCGGTGTCGGGACGCCGTCAGCCTCGGCAGCAGGTTCATGATCGCCTCCATGCTGCTGATGGTCGCCGGGTGCGCCGTAGCGCCTTCCTTCGGGCGGAGCGGACCGAGCAGGGACGACGTTCAAGCTCCGAGCGAGGCGGACATGCAGCGGATGATGAAGCAGATGATGGGCCAGGCCCCGACCCGCCAGACGGCGGTCAGCACCGACGGTGTACAGGTGGTCTTTCAGACCGGCCATGCGGGCGCGATCCAGGCCGTGGCGGTCAGCCCGAACGGGCGGTATATCGCGTCGAGCGGCAGCCAGGACGGGACCGTCAAGATCTGGGATGTCACGAGCGGACAGGAGGTTCGGAATTTTACGGGATTCGGCGGATTCGGTCAGGGGGCCGACCTTGTCGCGTTCAGCGAAGACAGCGCGCATGTGGTGACCCATGAGATGAGCGGAGCGGTCAAAGTCTTCGACGTGGCGTCAGGGCGGGAGATCCGCGCGGGAGGGTCGGGCCTGGACGGCAGAGGGGCCGTGAGCGGGGACGCTCGCATTGCGGCGGTGAGCGAGACGGCCGAAGTCAAATTCAACGACCGGCCGTCACTCGGCGGGGCTCGGCCGTTGTCGGTCGTCGATCTCGGGACCGGTCGAACGATATGGACGATCCCTGACTCAGCCATGCAGCAGCCGCTCGTGTTCAGCAGAGACGGCCGGACATTGATCACGGTCCGGACCGACACAGAAATGTCCTCCCAGAGCGTGATCGGGACCATCGGCTCGTCGCTCGGGGCGATGACCGGCCTGGGTGGTTTCTTCAGCGAGCCCTCCATCCCGACCATCAAGCAAGAATTGCTCGTCTGGGATGTGCCGGCAAAGAAGCTGCGGCGTTCGTGGCCCTTTACGCCGGCGTCGGACGGCATCGGCGGAGCGCTGAGCCCGGACGGACGCTATCTTGCGATGGAACAGCATGTCGAGCGATCGCTTCGCGTGCTGGATCTGGAGACGGGCAAGCCCACCGTGGCCATCTCGTTAGGAGAGGTCGGGATGAAGGGAATGGGCATGACCCATTCCCTCGCGTTTAGTCCGGATGGAAAGTTTCTCGCGATTGGAAGAGGCGACGGCACCGCCAAGTTGTTCGAGTTCCCCTCCGGTCGGACGGTGCGGGAGTTCGAGGCCACGTCGCTCAACTTCAGTCCCGACGGTACAACCTGGGTGATCGGTGCGGCGAGCGGTGGGGCGCCCTATCTGCAAGAGGCGGCCGGCGGGAAGGAGACGCGATTGGCCGGCGGCGCGAGCGAAGTGTCCGATCTGGCCATGACGGCCGACGGACAATCGATCGTGGCCGGCATGCACGGGGGAAGCGCCAAGCTCTGGGATCTTCCCACCGGGCAACTGGTCCGCACCTTCGACTGCCCCGACGGGATGGCGGTTTCTTCCGTCGCCGTCAACCGCGTCGGTTCCCGGTTGGCCACCGGTTGTGTGAACGGTTCGGCATGGCTGTGGGATCTCATCAGCGGCAAACGATTGAACAGGCTGGCGCAGCCGCTTCCGCCGGATCAGTTCACGCCGGTTTATCTCCGCATCGCGCGAGACGACCGGACGATCGTCGTCGGTCGAGGCAATCAACTGGTCGTCGCGGATCTCTCCTCCGGAAATGAACTTCGTCGGATAGTCCTGCCGAATGAATCGGTCAAGGCGCTCGCGTATCTGGAGAACCCCTCGAAGCAACCCTCCATCGATCGGGAAACCCTTGAACAGATGAAAGAGTCCGCCCAATGGGTTCGAACCCTTGCCGTCCATCCAAACGGGCAGCTGGTCGCCATCGGAAGGTCCGAAAGCACGAGCCTGTGGGATGTACGGACCGGCAAGCTGGTCCGTGAACTCCGCGATGTGAGCCGATTGCAAGACAGAGCGCAGCAGCAACGGCTGCGAGACGAAGAGAATCAACTGATGCTTGACGAGGCCGGGAGCCTCAAATCGCTGTTGCCCTTCGGCCTGGGAGCGCCGTCTCGATCGATGGCGATGCCGCAGGGCGAGATCGTGACGCTGGACGACCCCTCGGAACTGTTCGACGGACTCGGTGACGAGATGCAGGGCGCGACGAGCCTGGCCTTCAGTCCCGACGGGACGTTCCTCGTGACCGACGGCGTGAAAGGCAAGGCCGTGTGGGAGGTCGCAACGGGGAAGAAGGTGCGCCCGTCAAGAAAGAAGATGCCGGAGTCTCAGTTCGATCCATTGAGCCTCACCGAAAACATGGAACTGAACATCGGCGGAAGAGGCGCGGCGTTCAGCCCGGATGGCCGATGGGCGGCGCGAGGCCACGGACAAATCATCAAGGTGTGGAATGTCTCGACCGGCCAGGATGTCCTCCAACTGGTCGGGCATACGGGAGCGGTCAGCTCCCTGGTCTTCAGCCCTGACGGCCGGTTCATCGTAAGCGCCGGCGGAGACGGCGCGATTCGCCTCTGGAACCTGCGCTCGGGCAAGGAAGTCGCCTCGCTCATCGCGCTCGGACGAGAGGATTTCGTCGCGGTGACGCCGGATCAGTACTATCGGGCATCCAAGAGCCGGATCAAAGGCGTCGCCTTTCGTGTCAAAGATCAGCTGTACCCCTTCGAGCAGTTTGATTTGCGATTCAATCGGCCTGATATCGTGCTGGAACGTTTGGGCATGGCATCCCAGGATCTCGTCAGGAGCTATCGGCTCGCCTACGAAAAACGGCTCAAGAAAATGGGGCTCAGCGACCAGGCGCTCGGCATCGACTTTCACCTGCCGGAAATTCACATCCGGGGCGGCGACGTCCCGGTGTCGGTCACCCGCGGCATCCTGCCGCTCCGCGTCAAAGCCACCGATACCAAGTACCCGCTCGATCGCCTCCAGGTCTATGTCAACGACGTGCCAGTGTACGGCACGTCCGGTGTGCCGATCCTGAACCGGACGGCACAGACCTATGAGCGGGAGATCGAGGTGCCTCTCGTGTCGGGACGCAATAAGATCCAAGTCTCCGTGCTGAATCAGCGAGGAACCGAGTCGCTGCGCGAAACGGTCTATACGACATCCATGGCGGAGATGGCGCCTCCGGACGTCTATCTGGTGGGCATCGGTGTCAGCGAGTACAAGAACCGAGCCTACAATCTGCGGTATGCGGCCAAGGATGCGAACGACCTGCTGGCCCTGTACAAATCGGTCGAGGAGCGTCCCGGCGTGAAGGGGAAAGTCCATCTGTTGGACCTGACGAACGAGAAAGCGACCAGACCGGAAATCCTGAAGGCCAAGGATTGGCTCAAGCGATCCAGGGGCAACGATCTGGTGATCGTCTTCGCCGCGGGGCACGGGATGACCGATGAACAGTCCAACTACTATTTCGGCACGCACGACATCGATCCCAAACAGCCTGCCGCGAACGGCCTGCCCTATGAGGAATTTGAACTCCTGCTCGACGGCATTCCCGCGCTCCAGAAAGTCTTACTGCTCGATACCTGTTTCTCCGGCGAAATTGACAAGGATCAGGCGGTGTTGGTGGCCAAAGCCGACGCGGGTGGTTCCGGCACGGTCACCATGCGGTCGTTTAAGGCAGCGCGGGGCGTCAGTCTGGTTGCGGACGTGGGCGATGGGCAGGGGAACACACCGACTGAACCGCGGCTCCCCACAGACATGGTGAAGTTTCAACAGGATTGGTTCGCCGATCTGCGGCGCGGCACCGGCGCAGCGGTCATTTCCAGTTCCAGCGGCAACGAATACAGCCTGGAAGGGGAACAATGGAAGAACGGCGTGTTTACCTATGCCCTAATGAACGGCCTGAAGAACCACGGCGCCGATGCCAATAAGGACCGAACCATCACCGTGAGCGAACTGCAAGCCTACGTGATCGAACAAGTGCGCAAGCTCACGGAAGGAGGCCAGAATCCGACCGTGCGGCGGGAGAATCTGGAGCATGATTTCGTCGTGTATTGAACGGGCAGGAGCCCGATCCATTGAACCTTTTCGTCGATGGATCGACTGATGGGTTAGAGGAGGACCAATATGAGACACGTAAGGTGCCCATGGATAGTGGGGCTAGCTTTCGGAGGATTACTTACGGTTGCGATCGTGTATCTGGCCGTCGTCACCGGCGCGCTCGCACCAGACACTGCTGAGGCGGCGGCAATGTCCGCCGATGACAGAACACCCACTCCCTCCGACGCCGCTCCGCACGAAGACGTCCAGCCGCGCGCCCTGAAACCTCCCAGGGATCCCGCACGGCCCGATACGCTCGAAGAGCGTCTAGGTCGCGGCCATATTCCTATGGTGGCGCCACCGCCGTCGCTCGTTCAACAACCGGCAATCACCGGTGGCGCGTTCGCCTGCATGGCCGACGCGGCGAGTCGCGATCTCGCTGGTTCGTGGGTCATCGATTACACGCGCATGACGAATCAAGCCTGCCGCAGCTCGTGCGCACAGTATGGATTCGCCTTTGCCGCGACGCAGTACGGCAGCTCCTGTTTCTGCGGCAACACTTTCGGAAAGTACGGCGAAGCCGCCTCGGCCTCTCCGCCTAGAAGTTGCAACCTCGGATGCGCGGGCAATCCGAACGAGGTATGCGGCGGGGAATGGGCTAACAGCCTTTCGCTCACTGGCGCGCCGCCGCCCGCGCCCACGGATGGAGGCCAGTGTCTTGTCAAGGCGCAAGGAACCTACATGACGACGGGAGGCGCTGCGGGAACTTACAACGGCGTCGAGTTGCACCGCTGGAAGAAAGTGGCGACGATCTCGTCGACGCCGACGATGAAGACTTATCAGTTTCAATACACGATGAGCGTCAGCGGATTCATGGATCAGACAGGCGCGGGCGGACAGTGGCGTGGCACGTGGGGCGGGACGGCCACGCGCATGGAGACTTGGCAAGCGCCCGTGGTCACAAACCCTGCGACGGGACAGCCCGCGTTTCGGCTAACCACGACGCCGTCATTCTCTACCACCGTGCCCTATACAGGACACCTGCTGAATCCATTGCGGCCCGATCCGAGGATGTGGGCGACGGTGAGCGCATTCGCGCAGCCACAGCATTTGTTTTCATCGGGCACCTCGTTCGTCGTTGCGGCGTCGAACGGCTCAACAAGACAGGCGACCGGGGCCACATGGATTTGGAACAACCCGCTGGGTGACGCGACGTTCACTTGTAGCTGGAATGTTTCCTTGTAGTGGCGTCGACCCATCGGCGTGATCGAGGTAGGCAACATGGCGCTTAGCGATGATTCGCAGCGTTCGTTTTCCCGGAGAATTTCGCCAGCAGGGCTGATTGGTTAGCGATGAGAAACGTCATATTGATGTTCGCCGTATTCCTGATCGGCGCGGCGGTCATTTCCAGTTCCAGCGGCAATGAATACAGCCTGGAAGGGGAGCAGTGGAAGAACGGCGTGTTTACGTATGCGCTATTGAACGGCTTGAAAAACCACGGCGCCGATGCCAATAAGGACCGGACGATCACTGTCAGCGAGTTGCAGGCCTATCTCATCGAGCAGGTGCGGACCCTCACCCAGGGCGGCCAGAACCCGACGGTGAGGCGGGAGAATCTGGAAAATGACTTTGTGGTGTATTGAAGATGAACCGTGAGGTATGAATTCAATGCCCGCGAGGCGTTCCATGCGAAGCGGCGGCCATCCAAATGGCAGAACCCGGATTGAGTATGAGAATCGCAGTTCGTGATGCCTTGCTCGTCCTGGGCTGCTCGCTGTCGGTCGCCTGTACCGCGAGCGATCGAGCGGAGAAACCGGAAGACGGCGTCGCGCAACAGACCGCTGCCGGCAGCGTGGCTGCTCCAGGCACGGACGGAGCAGCTTCGGAAATCGAGGGCATCGAATCGCGCGGCGTCCAAAATCCCGACCGTCCGATTCTCCCGCCGAAGGATCGATTCACACCGCTTCCTTCGAGCCCTCCATCAGGACCGCAACTCACGCCGGTCACCCCGCCTCCGCCTCCACCCCCCACCGTTTCACCGGTCCTCGTCGTCCCGGAGTTCCTATCGGAACGATTCGCCATGCCGGTCCCCTGCGAGGGCCGGCCGTTCTGCTGGCTCAGTCGTCGCGGGGCTGGGTCGCTCGATGAATCCTTCGAATATTTTCGCAACCTCGGGCTTGCCAAATGCAGCGATCGCTGGCTTTCATGCGTCGAACAATTCACCGACTCGCTGAATCAATTCAAGGTCCGCAACGGTTTTTCGGCCGGACAGGGAGAAGTCAGGGCTACGTACTTCAACAACATCGACCTGCGGATCGGCCGTGATATGCATTGCCGTCGGAACATGGGCGGGGTCGCCTGTTATGTCTCCAACTATGGGCCACCGGCATTTCTCAATGGAGGAGCGAATCCCGCCTATCCGGACCCTCATGCCGCGCTGATAGAAGCCGTCCAAGCCGCTGGAGGTCTCGTCACGCCCGGCTCTCTCCAACAGCCGGCGACCGGCGCCCTCAGTGCGCCCGGTACCTTGAAAAACGCTCGTCCTTCGACCGGAACCGGTTCAGCACCGGCATCGCCGAAGCCGTTGGCGACGGTGGCGATGGAATACCATCCGGCGCCCCCGCTCAAGACCGTGGTCGTCCGGGAGCGTGACGGGTTGTTTACGCAGCCGAATCCCGAAGTCTGCGTCGGCAGCCGGAGTGAGGGACCTCCCAGCCGTCAGGATGTGGACACGGGTATCGATGTCATTCCGGGCGACGTGATCGAATTCTCGGCAAGTGGATCCATCTGGGGCGGTGAATGTCTGACCGGCAACAACGGTCCTTCCGGATGGGGGCCGAGGCCGGACAATCCTAAACTGCCGATCAGGAATGCGTCGCCCTTCGGTTTGATCGCACGGATCGGTCAGCCGAACGACGCCGGAGCCTATCAGGACGTCGACTGCGTCGTCACGTACGATGAGTACGGCCAGACCCCTCCGTGCAAACCTCGCCCTCCGTATTTTTTCATCGGCGACCGCCATACCCACACGATTCGCGCCGCCGGTGGGCGCTTGTATCTTCGTGTCAACGACGATCGGCCGGGAAACGGAGTGGGGTCATTTGTGGTGTCGATCACGGTCCATCGGCAGGTGACGTTCTACGTCTACGACCAAAACGGTGGACTCGTTCCCAACGTGGCGCTGGACCGAGAAGGGCCCAAATTCGCGCCCCACATGTGCCTCGCCTGCCACGGCGGCACCTACGATGAGCCGACCCACACGGTGCGCGGCGCCTCGTTCCTGCCATTTGACGTCTACAACTTTCTCTACCATGAGATTCCGGGATTTCGCCGCGTGGATCAGGAAGTGAAGTTTCGCGACCTCAATCTCCTGGTGGCTGAAACGAGTCCTAGCAAGGAGAATCCAAACCGTCCGATCGCTCGCATGATCGACGGCATGTATCGGGCGCCGAGCGGGATGGCGAATGCGGCGGCCGTCCATTATGTTCCCGCAGGCTGGCGCGGCCACGAGGATCTCTATCGTGATTTCGTAGGGAAGTATTGCCGTCTCTGCCATATGGCGCAGCCCGCTCGCATCGATTTCGAGACGTATGACAACTTCAAGCAGTCGAACCCTGGCGCGGCGATCTGTCGATTCGGCACCATGCCCCATGCGCAGGGACCCTATGACCATCTGGCGACCGGACGTTATTCGACCAAGGTCGGAGATGAGCTTCGTGCGCTGGGAGTCGGATGCATCAAGAAATCATGAAACCGCTTCGGACGAATGGAACGGTTCCACCGCAGTCAAGGTGGTCATGATGAACTGTCCGTCCCTTGCTTCAAGCACGTCACCTATCGGCACCGTGTCAAAAAGGAGAGAAGCTATGAGACAGAACTTCCAACGTCAATGGACTCGCAGTGTGTTGATATGTGCCATCGTTGCGGTCCCCTGGCTTCTGCCTGGATTGGTCATGTCAGCGGATCGTCAAGCAGGCCAGCGTCAGCCGAAACCGGGAACCGCCGGCCAAACTGTCAAGCTGCCGACATTCCCGCAGAAATTCGATGTGCAGGGCCCGGAATCTGACTCATATGGATTTGCGGTCACGCAGCCCGGTCCGATTGCCGTTGAGGTGCAAGCGCAGGGCACTCCGGTCGTCGTGACGCTCCAATCGGCCGGCGGTCAACCGATCATCCAGCGAGGCACTGGTCTCCTCAAGATTTTCTACACGGCGACGCCGCAAGATGTGCAACGGAGCTTCCTTTGGCAGGTCCAAATTAAAGCTTGGTGTGAAGAGGATTGCCTCACGGCCGGGAAACGGCCGCGGTCGACCGGGTCTGTCATGGTACAGCATCCGCCGGTGGACCAGGCGGCTGTGCAGAAGGCGGTTCAAGCCATGGTCGCCCAACAGAAGCAGCCGTCCCCCCAAGAGATCCAATCGGCGGGGGCCCGAGCGGCGGCGCAGATGGACCAGACCTTTCAGCAACGCAAAGCGCACTTTGAACAACTCCAGCAGCAGCGACGTGCGGCGCTGTATGCGAAGATTCAACCACAAGTGGACCAACTTCGCGCGCGAGTAGGTATAACCTCACCGGTCAGATCGAGAGGATTGGACGAATCACCGGAACAAGATCAGGGCACGACGGAAGGGGAGATCGGCACGCGAGCGATGCCGCAAATGAGAGGCAAGGCGGGTCCGGGCGGACAACCTGCTGCACAAATGCCGACGTTTCCGCAGCAGTTCACCGTGCAAGGTCCGGAGAGCGACTCGTTCGGCTTTGCCGTGACGCAGCCGGGGCCGATAGTGGTCGAGGTACAGTCGCAAGGCCCAGCGGTCGTCGTCACCCTTCAGCATCTACCCTCGGCTCCTTTGTCTCAGTCGGGCAGCGGGCAAGTCCGTCTGAACTATGACGTTACGCTGCAGGACATTGCGAAAAGTGCCTTGTGGTTCGTGCGAGTGAGACTGGCCCAAACCGGTCCTCCAGTGAGCGGCACTATCAATGTGCAACATCCCCCGGCCGATCCTGCGATCGTTCAAGCGCAGACCGCCGCCGTGGCCGAGCAGGAACGCGCCAGCGGGGAGCGCGCGGCGGCGCAAGTGGAGGCGCAGAGCCGGGCCGAGTTCCAAGCATTCAAGGCCGGGATCGAGCAACAGTACCAGCAGCGACTGACGGCTGAGCGCGCGCAGAATCAAACACTCCTCAACCGGCTGCAAGCCAAACCCGGAGGCATGATCCGGTCGCGCGGTCTCAATCCGGTGATTACCAAGATCAACAAGAGTGAAGGCCAGCCGGACACCCAAGTGATCATCGAAGGCACGAACTTCGGCCCAGGAGGCGAGGTCGTTTTCCAGCTCGGTCCCAATATTGTGGGGACGGGCATTGTGGAAGCTTGGGCTGATACGGTCGTGGTCGCCAAGATCCATCCCGCCACTTCAGGACTGCTGCCCTATCAGGGCACAGTGGCAATCAAGGTGGGAGCATCGCTCAGCAACGCCGTGCCGTTCAAGTTCATCGCGGTCGAAGAGCCGCGTGAAATCCGCTTTGCGCAGGGCCAAGATGTCTCCCTTGCAGATCCAAGCATCCTGACCGGCTCGAAAATCGAACACCCCAACAATTCATTCGGCGGATTGAATGGATCGCAAGGCAACGACATCTTTTTCCCCTCGAAACAACTCAGCAACGGCTGGATAGTCAAAGACATTAGGCTAAAGATCGATCCCTGCTCCTATCCCGACTGTCGAGGGGCCTTTGTCGCAGATAGCCGCGTCGGGACCCCATTGCCCTTTTTCAATGTCCGGTGGGGACACGGGCCCTTCGTGGGGGCTCGCTATTGGTTCACGCTTTATATCGTCGGGCCGCGTGGCGTGCCCGATGGAATCGCGGTCACCGGGCCGTTGAACCCCTATGTGCCGCCGGGAACGCCCCCCCCGGCAACAACAGCTTCCTCTACACCGCCCGCGGAGAGAACCCCGCCGTCACAGCCACCATACACACCTCCGGCATCCTCACAACCCATAGAGATGACTGTCGTACCGGTCAATCCTGCTTTGTTAGGTTCATCATATCTGGCGCCCGGGTCCGGCTCCTCAACACCGAATCAACCTCCAGCAGGTCAATCAGGGACCAAGATGGCTGTCGACCCAAAGAACGCAATGAACCCGACGCTTCAGCAAGCTCCGCCGAACTCCGGCGCCTCAACGCCCACACAAGGAAGCTCATCGACGGGAAGCGGGACAATGGCTCCACCACAACAGCCTGGGTCGACGACGCCGGTGATTACGTCGCTCAGCGTGACGCAAGGTCAGCCGGGCGATCCGGTCATGATCAACGGGAGTAATTTTGGACCAGGTCTCGGGGAGATCCATTTTGTCATCGCGAATGGGAAAGACGTGAAGGCGCCGGTCACGATCTGGAGTGACGGGCAGATCTTTACGTCCGTGCCCGATGGGTCGGAGGCAACCGGCCTGCTCGGATTCAATGGAACAGTGTATGTAAAACGTACAGCTGACGCGAAGATGAGCAATCTTGTCGGCTTCCGATTTGAGCCTACGTTGAGGCACAGGGATATCGGTTGCAGTCCCGTCACCCCGGACCGCAGGATTCAAGGTGAGCATCAGTATACTTTTTTGGTCCCATGCGTTGAGCAAAATGGCGCAGGTGATTGGTTCGGTGCCAAAGGCAATGACGAGTTCTATCTGAGCACGAAACTTAGTAACGGGTGGGTCGTCAGTCTTGTCGACGTGAAGCAGACCTATAAATATGGCACGTCCGGCGCCTATACATGGGCTGATCGTGCCGGCAGCGATTCTCCTTATGTCAACGTACGCTGGTGGAGAAACACATTTTCTTCAGTTGCGTACACTTTTACAGTCACGATCATTGGACCGAGAGGCGTACCAGACGGCATCGTCTGCAAGCAGGCCCCGTGTTCTGATTATTGATAACGGCGACCCTGCTGGCAAAGAGAGGCTCGTTTCCAGTGAGCGGCTTGCTGATCGCCCGCTGCTGCACCGGGTGCTTGCTCCTCAGCCGACTGGGCGCAAGAACAGGCGACGGCGTCGTCGAAAGTGGCGGCGAGGAACAGTGCAGTGTCCCGTGAATGGCGTGCCGTTAAAGTTCGATGCGATCGAGCCTGGCGGGTGGGGAGGCAGGGCAGAGACCTCGTGCTGGCTTGCACAAAGAATTTACTTCTGTTGATTCTGTTGCTTGCCGGATCCGTCGCGGTTGCGCAAGAACGACTGCAGTTACCGCGCTACAGCCTTGAGGTGCCAGCCGGGTGGACCTCGCAGATCGACGGTGAGCGCTGGCTGATCCATCCCGTCGGCGCCGCGAACGAGTTGGCCATTGCGCCGGTGGGGACCGGCATGGTTGTCGGGGCGACAGTCACGCGAGTGGACGCACATCGGCAGCTCTGGGCCAGCGCCTTGGGCAGTCGTCATGTGGTTCAGGCCAATCCGACGCAACAGGACAAGGATGACGAGGGACGGACCTGGACCATCGACTCGGCGGCAATCGAAGAGGGAGGCGTCGTCTATCTGCTCGTGTTGAGCGTTGTCGAAATGAATGGCCGCATGGAGGGATTTCTTGTGCTCGGGACGCCGGGCGCAGTCGAGCGGAACCAGACGGCGATCGACGCGATTCTCAACTCGGTACGCCCCCGCCCTGTCACAAGTGCTACAGCGCGGACGCGTGACAAGACGCCCGTCTTTGGCCAGCCTAGCCCGCTCGGGACACCGGGCACCGGCCGCATGGCCGGAGTCTGGACCGCGACGACCCATGAACTGCGCTACGGGCTTGGTGGGCTTGCCAACAAACCCGTGGTCTCGGAACTGATCCTGTTTGCCGACGGCGCGGCGCTGTGGGGGATGCCGGGCGAGGGGCTGCTCGGTTTCGATCGCGCGGCGCACCGCGCGCAGTGGCCCGAGCGTTGGGGGACCTACCAGCTCAATAATAAGCGGCTCACAATCACCCGTGGCAAAGAAGCACGCCAGTATGTTGTGCTCCCGGATGGAGCGCTTGAGCATCGTTACACGGAAGGTGGCAAGGAGCGGACGGGCGAGCGGTTTCTTGCACGCCCCAGCCTGGATGGGATGCAGCTCGACGGCGAGGTACGGCGCAAGGACCATTGGCCGGCGCCGGGGAATACGAGTGGCATCGGCACCGTGCCGGGCTGCACGTTTCTGACGGACGGCACCTTCCGTGATGAAAAGCTGATGTGGATTATGTTGCCGGAGCGAGCGGGCGACAGGAAGGACGCCCACGAGGCTCGCGTAGCTCCTGGTTCCGGACGCTACCGGCTCGAACATTGGACACTCGTGCTGGAATACGACGACGGGCGCGTGAACCAGGTCAGTTTCGTGGTCACGGACCGCGACCACCCGACCAAGGGCGCGATCCTGAATGGGTACCCGATTGAGGCCAATCCGCATTAGGAACTGTGTTGAACCTTCCGACTGGCCGGACGACTAACGAGCGAGTGTGCAAAGGAGAGACCTATGCGAAACCCAACACCATGCGTGTGGCAACGTCGGTGGGTGCCTGCACGCAGGACGCGTTGACCTCGTAGGCCTTCTTGATCGACAGCGTCGGCCTAGAAGGCGTATCGGATGGGATCGTGGTGCCGTAACAGGCTATGAAGCGAACGGATCGTACCATGCGACTCGCAGGAATGACCTGGATCGTGTTAGTGGCGATGTTGGCGGCGCCGCTCGGCGGGGTCGCCGGAGCATCTCCGACAGGGAGACATCCGTCATCGGCACCTCAAAAGTCGGGCGCGGAGTCATCCTTTCAAGAGAAGGCAGCCGGCAAGGCCGACGGCAAAGAGGTCCAGTCGCGCGGGCTTTTTTCAAAGAAGAAGAAAAAGAAGTTGACAGGCGGCGGGGCGGCGGCGCAGTCACAACCATCTGAGCTGACCGATCCACCCGTCATGGACCGCTAGCGATCGGGAGGCCGGTTACCGTCGATACGCAAGGCAGGTCATTCTTGAAGTCGCCGCTGCGTAACCTTCCTCTTGTCGGGCCGATAGAAGCCCGGTACGACCGGCAGAGCGCGTTTTCCTACGCCTGTCGCGCCTGCTGCCGCTGTTGCCACGATAAGATCATTCACCTCAATCCGTATGAAGTCGGCCGGCTGGCCATGAACCGAGGGATCACGACGACCGAGTTTCTGTCCCGCCACACGGAATCCAACGGCACGTCGCTCCGACGGGACGAGGAGGGTGCTTGCGTGTTTCTGGCTCCTCAGGGATGCGCCGTGCACGCCGATCGCCCCTTGGTCTGCCGACTCTATCCGCTGGGACGACGGGTGACGGCAGAGGGAGCGGAGCGGTTTCATGAGCTGATCCCTCATCCACAGACCGAAGGGGAATACGGGACGAGCGGAACGGTCGACGCGTTCCTGTCGCGGCAAGGAGCGCACCCGTTCATCGAAGCGGTCGACCGGTACATCGAGCTGGTCGCGCGCATGGCCGCCGCCTTGGTCGCCAAAACAGGCGGCGCCGGCGGATCTCAGCGCGAGGTTGGTGATGTCATGAGCCAGTTGGCAAGCAGCGATGGGAAAGACATTCCCGACTGGCTGGATATGGACCTGGTCGTCGGCCGGTATTGCGAGCAGAACGGGCTGATCGGGCCGACACAGGTGGAACAGAAGTTGGCGCTGCACATCCAGGCTATCGTAGCCTGGATGGAAGCCGTCTAACATTCGACAAGGAGGCAATCATGGATCGGAAGAAGAGGGCGGAGTCCGGACAGGAACAGTCACGCCGGCTGGCAGCGGCGCTTGCCCTGTTGAGCGTCTCGGTCGGTGTGGACGTTCAGACCGCGCTGGCCTCCTCGTCGCCATCACCGATGCCGCCGGAGGGCATGTCCAGACCGGGAGCCCGGATGAAACCGGACGCCACACAGCAGAAGTTCGATAAGACGCAGCAAGAATTCGACGCTACGCAAAGGAAGCTTCCTTCTGTACAGGATAAGGATCGGGTGATGCCCGGTATGAAGCCGGCCACGCCGGTACGATAGGGAACGGGAGAGAAATGTGTCAGGACAGAAAGGAACGTTCACACAAATCTACGTGAAATTATTCACAGGCTGGATGAGTGAAGGGGTATGAAGACATGAGCGGTTCACAGGGGGGTGACCGATGAAAAGCCTATGCAAGGGTGAACGGAAGAGAATAGGTTGGACCTGTGCGATGCTCGCAGCGGTCGGTATGCTGGCAGCCTGCTCATCGGCTGAGAATGTCTCGCAAACGGGCGAAGGCGGCATCGAGAGCAGAGGGGTTGGTCAGATGCAGAGGCCAGGGAAGGCGGGGATGCAACCGCCATCGAGCGGGATCGGCCAAGCCAACGCACAATTGCCGACCTTCCCGCAAAAGTTCGAAGTGCAAGGACCGGAATCGGACTCGTTCGGCTTCGCCGTGACGCAGCCTGGGTCGATTATTGTCGAAGTCCAAGGTCAGGGCGCGCCGGTTCTCGTGACATTGGAATCCCCTGGCGGCCAGTCGATCACGAAGCAGGCTACGGGTAGTCTCCGGATGACCTACAACGTCACCTCGCAAGACGTCCAACGGAATCTCTTTTGGGCCATACAGATTCGCCTGGCTCAACCGATGCCACCGCAGCAGGGAGGCCGGGCTACGGGAACCGTGAATGTCCAGCATCCGCCAGCTAATTCATCGCAGGTCCGATCAGCGTTGGCCGCCCAGCAACAGGCCGTGCAACAGCAAGCGGCCCAGCAACAAGCACAGGCACAACAGGTAGAGGCGCAAGCAATAGCTCAGGCGGATCAGGCATTCCAACAGCGTAAAGTGCAGTTTCAACAGCAGCTGGCAAGTCGACGGGCAGCCATGATCGCGCAGATCCAACCCCAGCTTAGTCAACTACAGAATCCGATGGGTGGGCAAGTGCGGCATCGGGGTGTTGAGGGGACCAGTCCAGCAGCCGACGATCCCGCGAGCGATGTCACTGACGAAATTGGGACTCGTGCGCTCAAACCCGCTGGTGGCTTAAAGGAAGCTGCAATCGGTGTACGGCCCCCGGTGATGTCCGCGATGCAAGAGCCTGTCAGTTCGCAACAGGCACTCGGTTCGGCCGGATCCGGTCCGCCTCCGCAGCAGGTGATGCCCAATCCGACAATCAACTCGTTGAGTGTGGGTGGACTTGGTCAACCGAGTGATCAGGTCATCATTAACGGGAGCGGATTTGGCACCAACGGGGGAGAGGTGCATTTCATCCTCGGTCCGAATAAAGATGTTACCTATACAGGCCAGGCTTGGTGGTACGACAACCAAATCCTGGTCCATGTGCCGGACGAAGACAAGTTACGAGCCTACAACGGCTTCGTGTACGTGGTAAGAAATCCGGACAAGACCAAGTCCTCGCTCACGCCGTTTCATTTTGAACCGGCGGTAGATTTTAGGACGATCATCTATACACAAGATAGGAACATCGGGCAGCCGGGAGCTGATTACAAGATCATCGGTGGGAATAGTAATCTCGGCCATCAGGAAATACGGCACGGGAATGACAATCCCTTCGTCGGTTACAAGGGGAACGATGAATTTTTCACCAATGCGAGGCTGGCAAATGACTGGGTTCTCGACGAGGTGTTCCTCACGCCGACCCGCTTTAAGCGGGGAGGAGCATATTTTCAGGAGAAGAAGCTCGGAAGCAACTGGCCCTATTTTAATGTGAGATTCTGGGTGGATGGCTGTTTTGGAGATACGGAGTCATTCAGCAAATACATTTACATCGTTTCAATCAGAGGGCCCAAGGGTGTCCCCGATGGTCTCGTCTGCACTCAGGCGCCTTGCCCGTAACTAGAACCTATCTCACAATGGGTGTTCCGGTCAGAACTGGTCATGCCCGCGAAAGCGGGCATCCAGAATGACCTGAAAAGGCTGGATTCCCGCCTGCGCGGGAATGACGACCACAGATCCCATCCCATCATGAATGAAATTTGAGATAGGTTCTAATTACATATTGGAGCAGCTCAATTACTTTTCTCACTGGCTGACTCGGTCCAGTAGCTGCACCCCTCGCTTGAGCACGTCGGGGCTGCCGATCAACTGCGGCACCTGATCGTTGTTGTATTCTCGTCGTGCCACCCGTTCGACTTCCGGTTTCACATAGCCGTAGAGTTCCGAGATCTCGATCCTGCCGTCTTTATTCGTATCAGCCGCACCCTGCAGACCCTTGAGGAAGAAATAGGTAAACAGGCCGTGATTTTTTTGATCATAGGTGCTGGAAATCTGTGACGCGGAGCTGGCCGTCAGCACTACGATCTTGTCGCCGGTCAGGACCGGGTTCTCCATACTGATCACGAGCGGCCGAGCGCCCTTCGCAATCACCGATCGTCCTCCGGAGCCGGAGAAGCAGGAATCGAGCACGACCAGGATCTCTCGGGCCGGCAATTTTGCCAATTGTTCGTAGAGCCGTTTCAGCGGGTACCCGGTAATTTCCAGAAAAGTCGGGTCGCCGTCATACGGAACCAGGAATCCCTCTTGAGTTGCCGGATTCGGAGCGCCGTGACCGGAGTAGTAGATCAGCAGGCTGCTATCCTTGTCCACACGGTTGGGGAGCCAGCGCTCGATATACTTTTCCAAATCGCTCTTGGCGGCCCGTTCATTGACGACCATCACGACGTTCTCGTCAGGGTAGCCCAGAGACTTCGTCAGATATTCCCTCAGAATGTACGCGTCGTGCGAGGCGAATTCGACAGCCGGCAGGCTCTGGCGATATTGCTCGATCCCGATGATGACGGCGTAGCGCGTGCTTTGTCGTTTTCCCGCCCCCGGCGGAAGAATGTCCACATCGCTTGATCGTTCCGCGCGAGTCACAGTGGTCGTCGCTCGATCGGCCGGTTTTTGGGGAACGTTTCGCGCGTACGCAACCAACTGCGGCGAGTTGGCGAGCCCCCGCCCCATCTGTTGCAGGGCGTCGATGATCGATTCACGCAGAGCGATCGTGACCGCGCGGTCCTTGTCCGCGCTGGTTTGGAACAGGGCGTCTTGGTTATGGGTCTTGGATTTGAAGGTTTCCGTGATGATCGCTTGACCCTGCCGGTCCATCACGGTCACCGGCACTGCGGCGCGCCCTTCAAAACTGTCGGTCGGACTGGTGAATATGTAGAACGGGCCGAGGAGGTAGAGGAACCTTCTGGACAAGCAATGTCCATCCGCCGCCAGCTCCAGAGCTTTGGGCTCGACCACCACGTCATAGTGGCCGACGGCCAGCCCCTTGTCGTTGACGACATCGACGGTTTCGAACAAGGGCGAGAGGGTCTCCGCCATTCCTGTTTCGAGCTCGTTTCCGATGGGAATCTCGTAATTCCCTGCGCAAGATACGTCGTACGTGGAGACCTGATTCCGAAGCTGGTCGGGAACCACCAGCGCGGCGCTGACCGGAAACTTCTTCATCTTCATCGAAGGAACTGAGGTGTTCAACGGGAGCTTGGTCGGCGCGCAGGCTTGGATGCCTGTCGCCAAGGCCAGAAACATAAGGGCCAGCCAAGCCCTTTCCATCCGACAGGGTTTCATGTCTGCTTCCTTCTTCACGCGAGCCTCGCGACGACGATCTTCGCCACTATACAGACTGACCATCTCACGGCAACTCTTCAGTGCTCATGAATGGTGAAGGCCTGGCCGTCCTCCACCCATGAGACCTTCGCACGATGAAGTTTTGCGACGAGATGGAAGTAGGTGCCCTGTCCCGGTTGATCCTTTCCGGTTGAAGCATCAGAACGGTCACGGTCATCCTGAGCCGGATCGAGGAGCGACGGCGAGACGGGTGTTTTGGTTGCGATGACCTTGATCATCTCGGCGGCGCTGGCGGACCCTGCCGGAAGGCGGGCTTTCAGCTTCAGGCCTTTTTGGCGCAGATCCTCGCTGGGAAAGATGAATTGCCGTTCCGCGCGAATCAGGTTCTCCTTCGCATAGTCATTCGGAAACAGAAGACTCGCATTCTGGTCCCGGTCAATACTGTAGATATGCACATAGGCATCTTTGGTCGCGCTCACATAGACGATGCCTTCGTCTCCGTCAAGGAAGGTGCTTCGATTCATCGCGAGCGAAACCCTGAAGTCCCGATCGCCACGGTCGGTGAACGGGAGGAGGCAATCTTTCAGCTTCACCTCGTACTCGCAACTCTGGCACCGGTCCCCGTTCTCCACGCGGGATGAGATGATCTCTTCCTTAAGAATGTGCCCTTCCTGAGTCATCCTCAACAGTTGGTCGGTGAGTGCAGCCTGCCCCTTGAGATCGTTCGCCTGCATGAAGTCCACAAAACTGTTTTGTACCTTGATGCCGAGAAAGTGGCGCATGGCTTTCGCTCTCGCCTGTGAGATCGCTTGCGCCTGCGCCTGGTGCCTGGTGTTGTGTTCTCCGAACGGGACCCGCGCCGTTGAACTCACCCAGGTACAGCCGGCCGGATCACGATCGAGAACCAGAACCTCCGAAAGGTGAGCGGAGGCGGAACCGGAATGTTTTGGTTCCAATCGGTTGACTTTCGGCCTCATGGCGTACTGAGCGGCTCCCGCGCGGGAATCCTGCTCCACGGTCGTCGCTCGGCCCGGCCGGTCGGCGAGGCCGGTCTGCTCTGCCGACTGTTTCAGATCGGAAGCCGGTTCACCGGCAAGGCGGGACACCTTGCTTCTGTGGGTGAACACAAACTCTCCCTTTTCTGCCGCCAACGACCATAACTCGGGTCTCTGCGTATGCCCTTTGAGCTGGGCAGCGGCGTAGACCCGGCTGTCCAGATAGGTATAGAGTTCGGAGGCCGGGATGATGCCGTCGTTGTTGAGATCCGCCAAACCTTCTTCGATGCCGTTCAAGAAGTAGTGCGTGAAGACGCTGTGCCCCCATTCAGGTGACTCCAAGGCCTCCTGATCCGCGCCACCTGCTGTAATGACCTGCCGTCCCCGCTCCCTGGTGATCAGTCGGACATAGTCTTCGGTCGTTTTCGACAGGCTCGCGCTTCGAAAGGATTGTCCGGCGATGCCCCCATAACAGGAATCGACGACGAACAGGACATGCTTGGACGGCAGCGCATCGGCCAGCTCTTTGATCAGTCCCATGCTGATACTCGTTCCGGCAAAGTCATCCATCTCGCCGTCCACCGGAAGGAGGTACCCCATGACCTTTCCACCCTCAACTTTCTGCTCGACCCCATGCCCGGCATAGTAGATCAGGACACGATCCCGCGGGGACACCCGCTTGACGAGTTTACCGCCCAATTCGCTGACGATGGCGCGACGGGTGGCCTGAGCGTCGTAGAGTACGGTGGTCTGGAAGCCCTGCGTCTCGAGCGCATGCGCCACTGCCTTGGCATCGGAAACGGCATAGCGTAGCTTCGGGGCATATTGGTATCCATCTATGCCGATGACGACGGCCCAGGCCGCGCCGGTTTGCTCCGTGACATATGCGGCCGCATCGCGGCCGTCGATCGTGATGCCGGCCTTGGCGTGGATCGGGAAGAGAAGAAAAGGAAGGACGATGCGAAGGAGGAACCCGCTCACTACCCAGGTGAACGGCCGAAGCATGGATTCACTCCTTGTGCCGGCCGGTTCCACGAGCATCCTTCGAGAATCGCCGGCAGAGGGTGGTTATGCAAACCATTCGGACGCCCTTTCTGTGGCGGGCAAAGGGTACGCGCCGACCAGTCGAACTGTCAAGATTAAGTAGAGACATCACCTCCAGCGCCGCCGGACTATTGGACTACTCGTTCGGCGGTGCGTATCGTAGGCCTGGTCGGGAGGACAGCGGATGGAAGCGTCGGGTACAGGAGAGAGGAGCGGCCACGATGAATACCACACATGTCGGTATAGCCTATGCCGAGGTGTTTGCAGCCATGATGCTTCTTGCCGGTTGTGCCGGTGAGATCACCGATACGTCCGCCGCATCGGGCCAACCGGTCAGCCCGTGGTTGGTCTCACAAGATCAAGCTCGTCAGTTGACGGCGCAATACCGGAAGCAGGCTGCAGATCTTCGCTGTCTGGCCGATCGTATCGAGTGGGAGGCTCAGTGGTACGAGGCCCGATTCGGTGTGAACGATCAAGAGGCGACTCGGCGACGGGTCCAGGCCCGCCAACTTTGGGCCGAGGTGGAGCAGGCAGAACAGCTGGCCATCGACTACCGTCGCCAGGTCCCGCACGGGCAGATTCAATAACCAGAATCTGACGGTGCGGGGAGGAAGCAGCGATCGTTGATCAGAGCGGATCGTGCCGCGCTTGCCGGCGGAGTATTGTCGGTGTTCGCATGGGCCATGACCGGGCGGCGGAGACCGCCAAGGGGGGAGGCCGTCGACTTTCTCCGGTCGCTGAACGCCGAAGGCCGGCCGCGCGTCAAGGCGCCGAAGACGTTCCCTTGGTGGCCGACCGCATTTCGTCGGAAGGTCGAGGTCTCTCCGCGCGGTGGCCGTACGCTGAGGTCTCCGCGCGATCACAGTCCCGCGGCAATTCCGCGGGACTGGTTTTCTGTCCGGCGCCCTGTTAGCCTGCAGCCGTCCGGCTATCGGTCTCCGATAGGGCGGCCGGCCGCAGGAGTCCTATGGCTCGTTCACGCTCCCCGTCGCCTTCCGCGCAACTCGCCGAGCAGCAGCGTCTTGTCCAAGACGCGCAACGCTTGGCTCATTGGAAGCGGTGGGGGCCCTACCTGAGCGAACGAGCGTGGGGAACCGTCCGGGAAGACTACAGCGCCGCCGGCACTCCATGGGAATCCTTCCCGCACGACCACGCCAGATCCCGCGCCTACCGCTGGAACGAGGACGGTCTCGCCGGCATCTGCGATCGACACCAGTACCTTTGCTTCGCTCTCGCTCTTTGGAACGGCCGCGATCCCATTTTGAAGGAGCGGCTGTTCGGTCTGAGCGGGCATGAGGGCAATCACGGCGAGGACGTGAAGGAATATTACTTCTACCTCGATTCGACGCCGACGCATTCCTACATGAAATTTCTGTACAAGTACCCTCAGGCCCCGTTTCCCTACGAGCGGCTCGTCGAGGAGAATCGCCGGCGCGGGCGCCGGGACCCTGAGTTCGAGCTGGTCGATACGGGCGTCTTCGACGGCCGACGCTACTTCGACGTCTTCGTCGAATATGCCAAGGCGGCGCCGGAGGACCTCTGTATCCGCATTCAGGTCGTGAATCGAGGGCCGGACCCGGCGGAGCTGACGGTGTTACCCACGCTCTGGTACCGCAACACCTGGTCCTGGGGATCGGACGTGCGGCGTCCTCGTCTGACTCAGGCGGAGGGGAACGATCGCCTGAGCGCTATCGAAACGAACCACGACTACTATGGCCTTCGCAGGCTCCTTTGCGACAATCGCCCGTCGCTGCTGTTCGCGGAAAACGAGACCAACAGTCGCCTTCTCTTTGCGGATCAAGAGGGCGCGCGCTACGCCAAGGATAGTTTCCATGATTATATCGTGCGGGGCGACAAGGATGCCGTCAATCCCGACCGGATCGGCAGCAAAGCCGCCGCGCATTACATCCTCACACTCGGGCCCGGCGCGACCCACACCATCCGACTACGCTTCACGAACGAAGCGCGGATAGTCGAATTTTCCGAGCGAACCTTCGAGGCGGTCTTTCTGCAGCGTGTCGGGGAAGCGAATGAATTCTACGAGAGCCTTGCCCCCGCCGGTCTTTCGGAGGACGCCCGGCGCGTGCAACGGCAGGCCTTTGCCGGGATGCTGTGGAACAAGCAATTTTATCACTACGAAGTGAAACGCTGGCTGAAGGGCGATCCGGTTGGTCCTGAGCCGCCGAAAGAGCGGCTTCACGGCCGCAACTCGGAGTGGACGCATCTGTATAACGCCGATGTCGTCTCCATGCCGGATAAATGGGAGTATCCCTGGTATGCGGCGTGGGATTCGGCGTTCCACTGTATCCCGCTTGCGCTCGTCGATCCGGCGTTTGCGAAAGAGCAACTCGTCCTGATGCTGCGCGAGTGGTACATGCATCCGAACGGGCAGATCCCCGCGTATGAATGGGCGCTGGGAGACGCGAATCCCCCGGTGCATGCCTGGGCGACCTGGCGCGTCTACAAGATCGACAAGAAGCGGACGGGGGTCGGCGACCGCCGGTTCCTGGAGCGGGTGTTTCACAAGCTGCTGCTGAACTTTACCTGGTGGGTCAACCGCAAGGACACCGAAGGCAAGAACATCTTCCAAGGCGGATTCCTGGGGCTCGACAACATCGGGGTGTTCGACCGAAGCGCGCCGGTTCCGACCGGCGGCCACATCGAACAATCCGATGCGACGAGTTGGATGGGCATGTACTGTCTGAACATGCTGGCGATCGCGCTGGAACTGGCGAGAGACAACGTCGCGTATGAAGACGTCGCCAGCAAGTTTTTCGAGCACTTCGTCTACATCTGCCGCGCGATGAACAACATCGGCGGAGCGAACATCGAGTTGTGGGACCGCGAGGACGGATTCTTCTACGACGTGCTTCACCTGCCGAACGGCGAAACGCGCCATTTGAAAGTACGCTCGATGGTGGGCCTCATCCCCCTCTTCGCGGTGGAGACATTGGATTCCGAACTGGTCGACCGGCTTCCGCGGTTCAAACATCGCATGCAGTGGTTTATCGAGAATCGTCCTGAGTTTGCCCAGCATGTCGAGACGCAAACGTACGACGGAGGCGTGCGACGGTTTCTCTCGCTCGTCCACCGGAAACGCCTGAGATCGGTGCTGCGCTACATGCTCGATGAGCAGGAGTTTCTATCCCCGTACGGCATCCGCGCCTTGTCCCGCTATCACAAGGACCATCCTTATATCCTCTCCGTGATGGGCCACGAGCATCGCGTGGACTATGAGCCGGCCGAATCGAGCACCGACCTGTTCGGGGGCAACTCCAACTGGCGAGGGCCGGTCTGGTTCCCGGTGAACTATCTGCTGATCGAGTCGTTGCAAAAGTTTCATTACTATCTGGGCGATCAGTTCAAGGTGGAATATCCGACCGGGTCCGGCAACCAGGCGACTCTGTGGCAGATCGCCGGCGAACTGTCGCGCCGCTTGACCCATCTCTTTCTGAAGGACCGGGCGGGCAGGCGTCCGGTGTTAGGGATGATGAATGTGTTTCAGGAGGATCCCTTCTGGCAGGACCACGTCTTATTTCATGAATATTTCCATGGCGACAATGGGGCCGGGCTTGGAGCCAGTCACCAGACCGGATGGACGGGGCTTGTCGCGAAGCTGATTCAGCAGTCGGGGGAATAGCACAACGTAGCGTGATCTGCCTACGGGATGGTAATGGGTCAGTTTCCTCTTGCGTCATGCCCACCCCCGATCGCAGTCGAGGGCAGGCTTCGGCGAGCATCCATGCCTCGATCAAGCCTAACTGCTGAAGAGAAGGCCTTGACTGGATTCCCGCTTCCGCGGGAATGACAGACTTCAGTGCGTCTGGATGGCAAACTGACCCACTACCTACGGGATTCCTCGCTTTACTTTTTGCCGTCCGCGCGCTACCCTTCAACCCCAATTCCATCATTCTCTGCAATCATCCACTTGCGTGTCGTCCCAGAGCGAATTGAACGGGTCAGGAGATCCCGCGACTAATCTTGGGAAGGAGCTTGCCATGTCACGTCTCTTCTTCATCGTCATGGTCCTCGTCAGTCTGATCGGCGTATCGCCGGCCAACGCGGCCCAAATGAGCCGTCCTCAGGCGGAATATTCGGCCGATGAGACGATTCAGAATGAGGAGGGCACGATCCGGCAACGAGTCTACGTGACGCCGACCAAGGAGCGTAAGGAACTTCTGACCGGCGCCGGCGAGGGAGCGGTTCAGATCTTCCGGTACGACACCAGGGTGATGTGGCAAGTCATGCCCTCGGAAAAAATGTACATGGAACATTCAATCTCAGGCGGCCGGGGACAGGGGAATGATCCGTCCCAATGGACGTATGAAGATACGGCGATGGGCGAGGAGACGCTGAGCGGCGTGAGGGTGACAAAGTACAAGACGATTGCGACGAGCACGGACGGCAAAAAGTACGGGGGTTTTTCCTGGCGGACGAGCGAGGGAATTTCCATCAAACAGGATCTCCTCTACAAGGAAGGTAAGGAAACGAAGCGGATGTTCACCGAGCTCACGAACGTCCAGATCGGCAGGCAGGATCCGAAGCTCTTCGAGATCCCGGAAGGGTTCACGAAATTCGATATGGGCGGCATGATGGGTATGAGCGGCATGGGACGCCAGGAGATGGGACAGTCGATGGGTCGGCCGGATATGAGCGGGACGCCGCCACCGAGCACTCGAAGACCGGGCAGCAGGCCCGAGGTTGTGACACCGCAAGAGACTCAGCCGGCTCCTGAACCCGAAGCGCCGGCCGAGGAGTCGACCGCTGATAAGGCAGGCAATTTCATGAAGGGCCTGTTCGGTCGCTAGCGTCCTGTCCCAGAAATTCGTTTGTGGTAAGCCTGTCCAACCATGAACGGAATTCAGTGCGAACCCTTCGACGGGTTCTGGGAGAACGGGTATGAACGCAATTTGTAGGACGCTATACTAGGCGCGGCATGGACGGTTCGCTGCGCAGCCACCGGCGGATCGTGGCCCTCTCGCTGACGATCTTGTCGGTCTTGCCGAACAATCTTGTTGCGGCGGATCAGCCGTTCGCCATTCCGGATCGGCCGGTTATTAAGGCGGCGGCAGTCTACCTGATCGAACTTCAATCCGACCGGGTCCTGCTGGAAAAGAATGCGACCCGCCGGCTGCCGCCCGCCAGCCTCACCAAGATCATGACGGCGCTGGTCGCCTTGGAGTCTGCGCCGCTTCAACAAATCGTCAAGATCGATCGTCGCGCGCTGGTACATCATTCGGCCTACAACTTTCGGCCCGGCGAAGAATTCCTCTTGCGAGATCTGATCACGGCCATGCTGGTGGCGAGCGCCAATGATGCCTGCGAAGCGGTTGCTTGGCATATCGGGAGGGATGACAAGCGGTTTGTCGCCATGATGAACGAGCGGGCCGACAAACTGGGATTGACAAACACCCATTTTGCCAACCCCTGCGGTTTCGACGCCCCTGGGCACTATTCGACGGCCGCCGACCTCGCGAAATTGACCGAGGAGGCGCTGCAGCAGCCGTTCTTCTCCATGATGGTTCGAACGCTCATGCGGGACATCTCTACAGTGGACGGCACCAGGACAATTGTGTTGCGCAGCACGAACGAGCTGTTAGTCGATCCGGACGTGAACGGGGTGAAGACCGGCTACACGAGCAAAGCGGGCCGCTGTCTTATCGCCAGCATGTTCAAGGACGGGCGCCGCTTGCTGCTTGTGGCCTTGAATCTCGCGGATCGATGGGAACAGGCTTCCCGGCTGCTTCGCTATGGTCACGCTGTCCTGGGGGGAGCGAGCGGGTGACGCACATGCCTATGGGCAGCCGCCTTTTCGTTTGGTGGCCGTCCCCTTCGAAGCCAGGGACAAGCGTCGGCTGCGCCGGAACCTGTCCCTATTGCCGCCCGACGTGGTGAAGATAGGCATCGCGAAGGTTCTGTTGCGCGATGAGGAAATCGGGATCGAGCCTGGCCGCCTTGCGAAATTCCTCGATGGCACGGTCCCAGTCGTCTCGAAGCGCATAGGCATAGCCGAGGTTATTGTGCGGTCTCGCTTTGTTGGGAGATTTCGCAACCGCGTCGGACCAGAGCAAGAGCCGGTCATGATAGAGCAGGTTGCGCTGGTAGGTGAGGAGGCCGAGACTGGCGATCATGGCTGTGGCGAGAATGGACGAGCCGACCCGAACGAGCGCCGGTCGCTCCATGGTCAACTGAATTCGGTGAATCAAGTACGAAACAAGCGCGACGCCGGCGAGCAGAAGGCCAATCGCGGGCAGGTAGAGATTGCGTTCGCTCAAGAGATCATTGCGCGGGATCAGGCTCGTCGGCAGGAACTGGACAAGAAACCACGCCACGCCGAAGGTCGCCAGTGGGACTTGTCGCCGGGCGACGAATGCGCCGGCTGCCATGGCTGAGAGGAAAAGCAGATCGAGTGGCAGCGGCCATTGGGTGAGCGAACGGAATAGCGGGAGATCGTGATCGAAGTTTTGGTTCCAGGGGGTGAAGCATAACGCGATGGCATAGGCGGCGGTATGAACTTGGCTGAACACATGGTCTCGGAAGGGGCGGATGTCGAAACTGAATTGTGCAAGGGCGGCGTAGCGCGGGTGGCTCCAAGCCCATCCGGCAGCAAGGAGAAGCACGATCCAGAACGGTGAGTGGGAGGAGAGGAGTGCCGTGCGGAGCTGGGGACCTCTCAGCCGGCGGATCGAAATGTCCCAGAGCAGCAGCACGACCGGAAGCGTCACCGCTGTTTCCTTGGATCCGATCGCCAAGACAAATGACGCGACCGAGACTGACAGGTAGAGCCCGTGCGGTTTTCTAGGTCGGGTCTCTTGCGGCGCGGTGATGTAGAGGAAGAGGGCCAAGAGATAGAAGAAGGCCATGAGGCTCGACGCGCGCCCGGAAATATACGTGACGGATTCGGTAGCAATCGGGTGGAGCAGAAAAAGCAGCGCGGTCCAGAACGGGACGGAAGAGTGTTCATCCGTTATCGCGCTGCTGAGAATGCGATAGATCAGAAGCCCTGAACCAAGGTGCAGCAGGAGATTCAGTAGATGGTAGCCGATGGGATTCCCTCCGTAGAGGGAGCGATCGAACAGAAACGTCGCGTACAACACAGGCCTAACCATGTGATCAAGGTGGCCCATGAAGGTCTGCCAGCTGTCGAGATGGGAGTTTTGGAGAATCGAGAGGGAATCGTCGTAATGAAACCCGCCGCGGAATGCTCCAGCATAGGTTGTCGCTGCCGCAGCGCAGAGCGTGATGAGCGGCAGAAACGTGCGGAGATTCGTAACCACGAGCAACCTTATACTGCATCACGTTGACTGAGTATAGGAGGAACTATGGCAAGTTTGCGGATGCTTCTCTCTGCGGTCTCACTGTCCATCAACATGCTCTTATGGCCTCCAGCGAGTCCAGCGGCGCCGAAATCATGCGCGGAACTCATGAAGGAGTTCTACGAGCAAGTGGCAAGGGCAGACTTCCATGACTACCTACAGAAAGAAATGGGAAAGGACTTCAGGACGGCTCAGGAATACATCAAGGAGAAACTGCCGGCATTGAAAGCGGCCTGCCCGACGGAAGCGAACAGCATTAGAGATATCGAGAATGGGAATTATCTCAAGAAGCTGGCGGCGAAACGTGAGAGAGATAAAAAGGCACATCGCCACATTAAGAGCGGTGCAGGAGTCACCGGCGAGGTCGCTCAAGATACTGACGGGGAAGACTTTGAAATCCAGCGGTAGATGATGTGAGGCGAGATAGTACAGGTCTTGTAGCTGGACGAGTAGATTGTAAGGAGGATGCGTATGAGGCCAGGTCAAGCCCGTTCCGTCATCATGACAGGTTTAGTCATAGCACTCGGGATCCCTTCGCACTCTCCCCCGCTTTGGGCGGCATCGCCACCGGCTGCGGGCCAGCAGCCAGCGACGGCTGCCGCATCGGCTGATGACCCAGAAGATCGAACAGTGGCGAGCTATCTACGGGACTGTGGAAGCAAGGCGCCGAAGAATGCCAGTTGCGACAAACTGGGGAACGATTTCGTCGCGATCTTGAAGGAAGATTTGTGGACGTTGGGTTCCACCGCTGATCGCAAGTACATCCCTGATATTGTTCGATTTTTTCGAAAGAGACCTGAGGTTGAGTTGCGCATTGCCGCCGCAGATGCGATCGGCATGATCGGACCGCAAGACAGCGATGTCGATAAACTCGCGCCTTTCACCAACGATCCGGTGCCGGATGTGAGACATGCGGTGTCCAACATGCTCACCCAAGGGAAGGGGAAAGCCATCAGCTTACTGAAACAGCGGACCGTGCCGCTGCGTAATGGCCGAGCCGTTGAAAAGCGTGAAGATGCCGCGAAGTTTTCCATGCCGGTGGCGCCGGACAGCGTGTATCTTTTCGACTCCAGCGATGCGACGAAGGGTCGTCTCTCCTATGTGACAAGAGGTAAAAGCGACCCTGCTCAATTCTACAAATCCAAGGCGAAAAAGGGTCCGTATCAATGGGACCAATTCAAAGAGCAGTACCGTTACCAGTTGCAAGATGAGGAAGAAGCGCTCAATCAGGTGCAGCAGGCCGCGGCAAAGCAGCTGGAGAACGAGAAGCCTCCCGATCCTGCCAATATGCAAGCTTTTCTCGAGTACACACAACGAATGCAATCGGTGTCGATGCAAGGAAGTACGGGGAGGATGTATTTTGACTCCTACCAGGCGAATCTCTACGGCACCCCGACTGTGTATGTCTTAGAGGAACGGCAGATCGGCCAGCGCAGCTATCCGACAAGGTATGTCGTGGTCTACCAGGAGTTGGCGTTCAAGCGGCCGGGCTATCGATTGGCCTGGACGACGGTACCGGACAGCGCGCTGAAAGCCGCTCAGGCCACCTCGCTTGCCGAGGAAAAAGAAGAATTGGCCAACAAGGCCGAAAGTGAGGCCCTGAAGAAAAAGGCGGCCGAGTTCGAAGCGTTGACCAAAAAGAAAGACGCGGCTGAAAAGAAGCAGTTCAAGAAAGGGCAAGAAGATCTGGAGAAGGCGCTCGGTTTCTGAGCTGACTCGATTTCATGAGGTATAGCATGATCAAGACGTTCAAGGCTTCGTTCTTGGTAACGGTCGCGCTCGCGCTGCTGGCGCCGGCAGTGGCCCAGAGTCTGACCGACCGCGACACGAAGGAAGTCGCCGATTACGTGCTGACCGACGCGGCGTTGGCCAAGTATAAGCAGGCCGTACGGAAGCTGGAGCCGTTGGCGGAACAAATGCCGCACGAGTGCGATAGCGAGGAGGGCGCGAAGTCGCTCGATGAGCTGGCGGCGCGCCTGGACGGAGTCCCGGCAGTGAAGTCGGCGCTAAAAGCAGCCGGGTTGACATCGCGCGAGTATCTCCTGTTCTCCTTCTCGCTCTTCCAGAACGGCATGGCGTCTTGGGCGCTTGCGGAGCCTGGAGGCACGTTGCCGCCTGGTGTGAAAATGGCGAACGTCACCTTCTATCGCACTCATAAGGCCGAGTTGGAGAAGCTTGGCGAGCTGACCAAGCAGACGGATTGCGACAATCGATGACCTCGCCGGCGACGACATGGAAGATGATGCCGTCGATGCGACAACTGATTCAATGGTGCGCTTCCTCCCTCCTCCTTCTTGCGCCGAGCCTCGCGCTCGCTCAACAGCATTTGCTCGTGGCGGAGGAAAGCACGAGCGCGGTGGCCTTCCGGTCTCAAGTCGGTAGGGTCGTCACGTTCATCTGTCCCGCGAACATCCTCACAAACCGAGAAATCTGGGGGACGGACGTCTATCACGTTGACTCTCCCGTCTGTACTGCGGCGGCTCACGCCGGGCTGTTCACGCCTGGCATATCCGGCCAGGTCACGATCGTCATCGGACAAGGCGCCAAGTTGTTTGAAGGAACGGGGCGCAATGGCGTAAAGAGTTCCAGCTACGGTCCCGGAGATTCCACATATTCCTTCATCAAAAGCGGCGAGCCGGGGCAAATTGACTGGTTCACGACTCTCGACCGCGTGCCTGACGACTTCCATGCACCTATCACGGTGGTCTGCCCTCCAAAAGGCACTGCAGATTGGTACGTGTGGGGTACAGATATCTATACCGCTTCCTCCGCGATCTGCGTGGCCGCGGTTCACGCCGGAGCCGTCACGCTGGAAACGGGCGGCCGAGTCACGGTGGCTCTGCAGCCGAAGCAGGAGACCTTCATCGGGAGCGAGCGTAATAAGATCTTGTCCCAGAAATGGACAAATTGGGACTTCATGTCCTATGGACAACCGTACCGGCTTTCGGCCGCCAGCCTGAGCTTATCTGGTGGCGGTCCGCGCACGATCAGGTTGGCTGGATTCACGGCGGCCGGCTCGGCGCCAGTCATCGTTCCACGGAAGATTCAGTTGAGCGGTTTCACCGCTGTGGGCACCGCTACCCTCATTGTGCCACGCTCCATCAAGTTGCCTGGATGGACCGGATCGGGAGATCTGAAAACCCCTTAGCCCGCATTATTCATGACGGTTCGTCGCGAAATCGCGGAGCTGCGTCGCGAGACCGGCGCGCGGAGCCGTGAGGGAGGAAGGCATACTCGTGCAGTATGTCGACCGACTGAGCGGCGAGCCCGCCGGCCTGCGTGGCGAAACTCCGCACGCAGGCTTGTCGCAGCAGCGGATCGGCGATTGCAGTAGAAGCGCCATGAATAATGCGGGTTAGCAGACAGGTCGCAGAGTACGACGTTGCGATCAACCAGTGCAAATAATCGATCGGAAGGAGGGTCGTTATGCGAAACGTGGTAGTCGCCTTGGTCGTTCTCGCAACCGCTGCGGGGTGGCACCCCGCGGACGCAGCGCAAGCGGGCCGCTCTGATGGCGATGCTGTGGTTCAATGGAAGAGCATCCCCGGCGACGTCACCTTCGAGGTGCCGCTCAACCTAACCAGGTTGGCATCGGACATCACGAAGGTGATGGTCAGGTGTAGCATAACCAGTGACGCGTTTCCGATGCGCAAGGGCAAGGACTCCAAGGTCAAACAGGGAATCGGTGCCCAGGTTGAACTGCCGGTGTCGGCGGGCCAGCTCGTGACGACGGCACGCGTGATCGTTCCGATTACGGTCGACAAATTTCTGGACCCTGTCACGATGACCAGACAGGACCCGACGGGAAAATCTGCAGAGTATCAGTGCGACTTGATGGGATTCACAGGAGTTTGGCAGGTGCCCACGGAAAAGACTCCCAACCCTCTTCGTCTCTCACCCGCGCCTGCTCCTATTACAGGCACTTTCACCTGGTAGTCGAACGCGTGCGATCGACAGTCGCAGCTTGACGGGGCTGCGATGAGCGCCATCACCGCGGAGTAACTGAGCGTCACTGCGCTGATTGGAATACTGGAAGCAACTTCCACGTCCAGGTGTAGCGGAAGCTGGTGCCGGAGCCAGACGCCTGGAGTGCTCGGCGTGCCTCTTCCGGAATGGCCGCGCCTGGCGGGAGCAGATTCAGGAAATCGAGTGGGTTACCTTGGTCGTATTCCTGGTGCCCCTGGAAGATGACACGGCTATCCTCGCGTGTATTAGGTTGCGACAGAATGTGTAGGAGAAAACCGGCCTGGAAATTCTCCTCCGTGACCACCGGTGGATTGCCTGGGCAGGTCTTCTTGAGTCTCGCATCAGGATTAAAGGCTTTGATCACCACACTATGAAAGTCGCCTCCATCCGGCCCGACCACGTTCAGGTAGCCATAGGCGGGCTCGGTGATATTTCCGACCAAATCTCCGGTCGGGCTCCTGGTTGGAGGTTCAGTCGGATCCAAGTACATTGCCCCTCCTGGGGCAGTGGGCAACGTGACGACCGCTTTCCCTTTGACCGTGCATTCGAACTCTCTCCCCTCAACCATCCAGATCACCTGCGTTTTGAACAACGGCTCTTCCTGAGGACCTGGTGGAATGTTGAATCGATTCGGAACCAAGATATATTGGGTGTTGCCGGGCATATCCTGGTTAACACGCTTAACGAATGTCAGCGGCACGTCGCCCGAGGTATAGACGATGTCGCGATCGTCGTCGTGAATGTGGAATGTGGCATTGGCCGCACCGGTGACAAAGAGGGGCAACTCTGGATCCTGCGGTCGTGTGGCCGGCGGTCTTCCTGACGGCGGCGTGATCGGGAGTGTCGTCGGTGGGGCAACCGGAGGTGTGACCGGCGGCATTGGCGGTTGGATTGGCGGTGTCACCGGCGGCGTTGAGGTGCTATTCGATCCTGGAGGGCTTCCCGGACTTCCCGGCAGGCAATGCCCGTCTGCTTGTCGCCCGGCAGGACAGTTGCCCGATTGTGGGACGGACCCACCGGAAGCTGTCGTGCCTCCAGCCGGCGGCGTACCTTGCGCCATCGACACAGAAGCAAACACGCTGACAACGACGAGCGCCTTGACCACTATCGGAACTCTAAAGCGAAACCATGCTGTCATGAACACAGCCGCCTATTTAGGAACGAAGGAAGGGCGTCTCCGGCCCGCGCGATTGTAAGGCCCGCTCATCACAAAAGCCAATTAGAACCTATCTCAAATTTCATTCATGATGGGATGGCATCTGTTGTTGTCATTCCCGCGCAGGCGGGAATCCAGTCTTTTCAGGTCATTCTGGATGCCCGCTTTCGCGGGCATGACCAGTTCTGACCGGAACACCCATTGTGAGATAGGTTCTAGCCGATACACGTATCTACCGGCCAGTGAACCTATCTTAATCAGCAATTGAGCCTCACGCTGAGGCGATATGGTCTGCAACCGGTACGAATCTCTAAGGAAAATGCGGAATCGACATCGTGAAATATTGGACTTCCGTCGCTTTGCCCATGCCGAATCCAATGGCATCGCGATTGCTTTGGCGGGCAGAGGTTTTTTGAATCCCGATGTCACCGAAGCGGCAAGCGGTCGAGTTACGACTCACCCAAGTCTCCCTGGCAATCACGGCTCTTGCGGCGGCCATGCTTGTATGGTCGGTCGGGGCCGTGGTCTGGACTGCGATCGGGGAGCGGCGAGTCGACCGAGTGGTCGAGGCGGTGATATTCGCCGCGATCGCCGGGTACCTGGTTTACGGCAATCTGTGCTACGAGCTGGCGCGGCTCGGCCGGTTGACGAGAAGCAGCGGCGTGGCCGATCTATCGGCCGACTCGGCTGATTCGTGTTCCGCTGCCACGGCTCCCGCCCTCACCATTCTGGTTCCTTCCTATAAAGAGGAAATTCCCGTTATCCGCCAAACGCTGCTCTCGGCGGCATTGCAGGATTATCCGAACAAGCGGGTCGTGCTGCTGTTGGATGATCCGCCGTCGCCCAAGACCCATCCTGATCGGGCGGCGCTCTGGGCTGCTCGGTCGGTTCCCTTTGAACTGCAGACGCGCATGGACGAGCCGGCTGAGTTCATCGCTCAGGCTCGCCGCGAATTCCGGAACCGCCCCTCCTCCGAGGCCTGCTGGGAAACCGAATGTGTTCGGCTCTCCGACTGTTTCTTGCGGGCGGCTGAGTGGTTTGAGGCGCAGGCCAAACACTGTCCGATCCAGTCGCACACGGATGTCTGGTTCGTCCGTGAAGTGCTGACGGTCCCGGCGGATGAGCTGCGCGATGCAGCCGGGCAATGGTTCGCGAGAGGACGGCAGCAATCGGACGTCGTGCCCGCCGACCTCGCGACCGAAATCGACGCCGTCTACGAACGTCTCGCCGCTCGCTTTGTGGTGCAGTTCGATGTCTTCGAACGAAAGCAATACTGCAATCTCTCGCACGAGCCCAACAAGGCGATGAACCTGAACAGTTACCTGGCCGTGATGGGGAAACGGGTCAAGCCCGTCCTGCGCGCGGACGGGGTTCACCTGGAAGATACCGCGGCGCTGATCGGGAGCCGCCTGATCCCCGACTCGCCCTATGTCATCACGCTGGATGCCGACAGTCTGCTGAAGCCCGACTATGCCGGCACGTTGGTCCGGATCATGGAGCAGCCCGACCAGACGCGCATGGCGGTGGCCCAGACCCCGTACAGCGCCTTTCCGAATGCGCCGGGCGCGCTGGAACGGACGGCCGGGGCGACCACCGATGTGCAGTATTTCGTGCATCAAGGATTCACACGGTTCGCCGCGACGTTCTGGGTGGGAGCCAATGCGCTGTTGCGGAAGTCTGCGTTGGAGGACATCTGCCAGGTTGAACGGATCGGGCACATCACCGTTCGTCGCTACATTCAGGACCGGACGGTGATCGAAGATACGGAATCCACGGTAGATCTGATGGCGAAGGGGTGGACCCTGTACAACCACCCGGAACGGCTGGCCTACAGCGCGACCCCGCCGGATTTCGGCTCGTTGGTGATCCAACGGGCTCGCTGGGCCAACGGCGGTTTGATCATCCTGCCGAAGCTTCTGGAGTTTCTGTGGCGAGCCCCCAAGCGGCCGGCCACTGCGGCACAGGCGCTGTTGCAGGCGCACTATTTGACGTCGCTCGCGCTGACTCCGCTCAGTGTGGTGCTCTTGCTGTCGATTCCATTCTCCCCGGACTTGATGACACCAGCCATGCCTCTGGCCGCGTTTCCGTACTTCGTCTTGTATGCCCGGGACCTGGCCTTAGCCGGCTATCGTCCGTTCCGTGATCTCATGCGCGCCTATGCGCTCAACCTCCTGCTGATCCCGGTCCACCTCACGGGCGCCGTGACGTCCATCCGGCAACTGGTGGCGGGCACGAAGATTCCCTTCAGGCGCACGCCCAAGATCTCCGGGCGCACGAGAACCTCCGGGTTGGATCTCATCCTGCAATTGACCATGATCATGGTGAGCGCGGGCCTCTCGCTCTATCACGGGCTCGGTGGACGCTGGATCCCCGCGACGTTCGCGCTTGCCAATGTGTTCCTTCTCTGCTACGGCGTCAGGCGTTTCATCGGCTTGGCGGAAGCTTACCGAGACCTCGCACTGAGCGCACGGGAAGCAATCGGCCGATACGCCAAGTCCGGCTGGTTCTCCGATCGTCCGCTTGCTCCGCTGTTCTCCCCGATGAACCTGTTCTTCGTCCTGATGCAACCCATGCGCAAGTCGAGAGCATTCTCTCGCCAGGCGCTCTGGGGTGTGTCCGCCTTCTTCGACATGATGGTCACGATTGTGGCGTAGAACCACCGCGCAGATTGCCGGTACGTCGACGTCCGTTCACGTCGGGTGCGGGCGGAAGACTCGTTCAGCAGCGAGGTGCCTGAGAAGTCCTGAGGCGAACTTCCCAGACACCGACAGAAGAGAAACCCGGATTCAGCGGTTTGCCTGGTCGCGCTGGCAGCTTTGCTCGGCCAACATCCGCTGTCCGACGCTGGCATCCTTCGGAATGCGGGCCATGCAGGCTTCCAATGTGTCGCCCTGAGTCCCGGATGCCACCCTGTCATTGCTCTTAGTGGCGGCCGTACCCCCGACGCTGGCCCGCGCGGCTTCGTCTCGTTTGCAGCTTTCCTCCGCCACCTGTTTGGCCCCGGGCGACGCATTCGACGGAATCATGGCTAGACAAGTGCGCAAGGTATCGGTCTGGACCGACTTGGCTGCCGCTTCGGCCGTAGCGAACTTCGGCGCCGTGGATGCGGTTCCGGCGCCGGAAGCCGGAGCAGCCGAACCTGTCGCGGATCCGTTCCCGGCTCCCATAGTCCCTTCACTCGCACACCCCCCGGCCATCAACCCCAACAATGCTACAAAAACAACGGCCCTCTGTTCTGGAATGCGCATGCCCGTTTCCTCCCTGCTGCGTGGATAAGTAAAGCCGCTCGGCGGGGATGGTACCTGCTCATGGGAAAAAGCTCAAGCCTCATTCTTCCAGGTGAAGTCCGAGCAGCAGGCCGACCGGACGCGGTGCGCGACTGGCATTCTGGTGATGTGGACAGGGACCCTGGTCTACAGTCTCCCGCTACGGAAGCACGCGACGAGCGCTGAAAAGATAAAAAGGAGAGGGTGAGAATGGGGTGGAGGTCCCTCCCAGGAAGAGCGGAGAGATCAATGCTGGTCGACAGGGGCAACTGCCGCCAGCGCCTCCACCTGTTTCCATCTCATTTAGGCGCGCAGGTTCGCCAACGTGCCTACGCGGGCTGCGGCCTCGACACACGGAGCGTCGTGACGAATCCCGACCCCGTTCTGGTCAGACGCAGCCGACCCGTACGACTGAGCTGATCGACTTCGAGAAAGATGTGCGACCAGTGAAAGTCCGGGAGACGTTGGACCAACTCATCCAACGTGCAATCGGGATGTTCGCTCACGGCTTCGAGGATCTGGTCAACGGCTACTTGTGTGGCCTGCATTGGGTCCTCCTGCTCGTTGAAGAGGGGCGTTCGATCCTGTGGTTGAGTACGAGGGCCGCGTGAACTCATGAGTCTGACGGCGGAGCAAGTCCCGTTCCCGTCTCATGGGCGGCTTGGGATGTCGTTGCGTGCGACGAGACGTTGCGAATCCTGGGGAAATAAGCGATTTGCGCTACGGGATCGGCGCCCGTACCCCAAGGGGAACTGCAGGTGCTGCGGTCCTGCACAGTGCTCGGCGCGCGAAGCCGCTCATTTTCCCGTGGCTCAGTGCCTCGGACGACCCCTGTCCACCACAGCGCCCGGCATGCTCCGCCTCTGGTGAGGACCTCGGTAGTGGGTCAGTTTGCCATCCAGACGCACTGAAGTCTGTCATTCCCGCGGAAGCGGGAATCCAGTCAAGGCCTTCTCCTCAGCAGTTAGGCTTGATCGAGGCGTGGATGCACGCCTTCGCGGGCATGACGCAAGAGGAAACTGACCCATTACCGAGGACCTCAGCCCCATTGACTATTTCATCCGTGATCGGTAGACATACTCCTATGTCCCTAGGAGGTCGGACGGCGTTGCCGCAACTTGCGGGATGTCAAGCGGTCTCGCCAGGTCTACTCATGTATCCAGCCTATCGACATGGATGCGATCCTCCCTGGGAGCATCCGTTCCGTTGATGTCCGTTCTTCGGTGAGGCCCACGCCTCGCTTTCGATTCTCGTAGCAGGTGGATTGAGATCGTCAGGGTTGAGCCACGCGCCGACCTCCGGGCGGTTTCTCCTTAGTCCAGGCGGGCCCGCCGGCGCACCTACATCACTCGAAGGTTGGTTTCTCACGCTGACGATCTATTATTTTGGAGGTGCCGCATGAACCATCGGGTCGGCTCCAGACCTCAACCCGTCAAACAGCTCCAAATCAGGCCGGGAGGATTGCAGGTCAAGTATCCCTCTTCGTTGCGTCCGTCCCCTCTGAGGACCTGGAGTTGGCAAGCCGTTCGGGCGTGCGAAAGCGGATGTTATGCCTTCGCGGCCTGGCTCGGCCGGCAAAGCCGGACCGCCTGGCAGGCTTCCCTCAACGGCCTCCGGCGCATCGAGCTTGGGGCGCGAATGAGACGGTGCGGGATCATGCTGAAAGAGACGGGCGCGCGCGGAGCGGCCTGGGTGGGACAGGGTTTGGCCGTAGCCGGACAACGCGGACTCGCGTTGGCACAGGATCTCGCTCGCAGGATGGTTCAACGGTTTCGGCGGCGGGCGGTGAAGCGCTCCAATCATGTACCGACCTCGGGATTTTCTCTGGGGCGCTTTGATCTCTACGGAGACTTCCATTTCCCCCAGCTTTCTGAAACGAAGCAGTCGTTTCGCCGTGAACTGGCACGATCGCACGCGCAACTGGTCGAGCAGCTACGGGCGGAAGAAGAAGATCTCGCGCGTGTGGCTGCGCGGGTCGTGCGCCTGCAGAGCCTGCTTCGCGCCCAACAGAGTCTCTTATTGGAGGTTACCCGTGGAAGCGAGGCGGAACGCGCCTCCCTGAATGCCCCCTTTCAGCCTTTGGTCGGCGTGGGCATGCACTCGGACCGGGAGGCCGAACATCCTGATCTCTTCCGACCCAATTGACGCTTTCGCGTAGGACGTCGCGCGGCTCCGTCCGTCGCTCCGACCCCCGCCACGGTTACGGAGGTCGCTCATGGGGCGGTGTCTGGCGCGTCTGTTCGCGCCGGTGTGGCTGTTCGAACAGGAGTCGGGCCCCCGGTTTGAAAGTCAGGTAGAACCACATCCACTCCGACATCACGCGCACACGGTTCCGGAATCCCACCAGAAAGAAAATGTGAACCAGGCACCAGAGCAGCCAGGCAAGGACGCCGGCGGCATGGACCGGGCCGAGTTGCGCCACCGCCCTGGCACGGCCGATGGTGGCCAGCATGCCGCGGTCCCGATAGACAAAGGGCCGGCGCCGTTCGGGAGGCATCCCGCCCGTGATCAGTTCAGCCACATAGCGACCCTGCTGCATCGCTACGGGGGCGAGCCCCGGCAGCGGTCGCCCGTCTGTGCCCGGACAATGGGCCGCATCGCCGATGGCGAATATCCAAGGATCTCCGGGAATCGTCAGATCCGGTTCCACCTTGATCCGCCCTGACGGATCCAACGGGACGCCGACGGTGCCGAGCAGGGGCGAGGCCCGGTTGCCTGCGGCCCAGATGATGTTAGCGGCGGGCAATACCTCTGCTCCAACGGTCACGCTGCCGCGGTCCACTGCCCGGACCGGACTGTTCAGCCGCACGGTGACGCCCATGCGGGTCAAGGCCGCCGCGGCCTTCGCCGAGAGATCGGGACTGAATGCCGGGAGCAGACGTGGGCCGCCCTCGACCAACACGATTGAGAGATCGTCGAGATGCAGGGCGGGAAAATCCGGTCCCATCGCTTTGCGTCCGATTTCCGCCAGCGCGCCGGCCAATTCCACCCCCGTCGGTCCTCCGCCCACGATCACGAAGATCAACCGCTCCCGTGAGCCGGCCTCGGCTCGGCGCTCCGCTTCTTCGAACGCCAGCAGCATGTTCTGACGCAGCAGCACGGCGTCGGTCATGGTCTTGAGTCCCGGGGCCGATGCCTCCCACTCGTCATGATCAAAGTAGGCATGCCGGGTGCCGGGCGCCAGAATGAGCACCTCAAACGCTATCGGCGGGCTGTGTTGCACATGCACGACTCGGCCGATTCGATCGACCGACAGCACGTCATCCATGACCACCCGCACATTGGATTGGGAGCGAAAGACGGTGCGCAAGGGCCAGGCGATGTCGCTCGGCGACAAGGCGGCCGTGGCCACCTGATAGAGTAGGGGTTGAAAGAGATGGTGGTTGGTCCGGTCGATGAGCACGACCTGGTCGTGGCGGAGACGCCGGGCGGCCGATAAGCCGCCGAACCCGCCTCCGACAATCACGACGTGTTTCGGGGGCATGGTGCTCAGCTCCCGCGATAGGTCGTGTAGCCGAACGGGCCGATCAGCGGCGGAATGTGATGGCGCCGTGCCGGGTACGGGACCCCGAACGTGATGGTGATCTCCGGATAGAAACTCGTGCCGTTCAAGTGCTTCTCCTCAGCATTCAGTTTTGATCGAAGAAGAGTAGATGCCCGCCACAGCGGACATGACGCAAGAGGATACCGGCCAACGACCCGCTATCGTGTGGCTCAGGGCAGCTGCAGCCCCACTGCAAACGTCGCAGCATATCCCGCAGCCGTCGGAGTCGGGTCCACCATGAGTCGGTCGCCGCCTCGCCGGAAGATGCGGTCGTCCTGATTACGGGCTGTGCGCGGACCTCTGGACGCGTAGGGTGCGACGGCATACACGCGATCCGTGAAGGCGTCGTCGAAATACATCTGGGAGGTGAATTCAAAGCCGCGCCGGTCCCGAGGATCGGTGCGGACCTTCACATGAATGTGGACCGTTCGGCCTTCGTACCAGCCGGGATAGATGGTCAGAAATCTGGCTTCTCCCTTTGCATCGGTGATCTGATAGCCTCGGAGAAACTTGTGGCCGGTCGTGTTGAACCGCGGATCCTCCACGTCGGAGTACAAACCCATGGCGTCGCAATGCCAGATATCTACGTGCGCGCCTTCAAGAGGACGACAGGCGTCGCCGCTGATGCGCGAAGCCATGACCGTCAGGGCCAACGGGGTCCCGGGCTTGATTGTCCCGTCCGTCGGATCCGAGCGAATATCCGATCGGTTCAGATGCTCATCGACGAAATACGGCCCCTCGGTCTGTGTCGGCCGGACGACGCAGAGCGGATCGGAACCGCTTGCCGCGGCGCGCCGAGGCCTCAGAAGACTCGCCGCGACCAGACAGATCGCGCCGTTCCCCAGCAGGGTGAGCGCGTCCCGACGGGACAGCCGTTGTCGGAGGGAGCTGGGCCACATCCAGGGATCGATCATCGCGAGTCCTTTCGTGCTGAGGGTCTTTACGAGGAGCCGGGCAGTTCCTGGACCGCCCGCCAGGCCTGGTCGATCGCCGCATCCATATAGGCTCTGGCTCCGGCGTCCGAATTGGCGATCGTGATGCGCCCCAGCGAGCGCCGTCCCACGACGTGCGGGCCGCGTTCCCCCGTCACATCCGGGTCGTAGAGTGCGCTGCCTTGGTACGTATAGCCATGGGCCCACCGGTTCACCGTGATGGCCTGAATATCGCGGTCCGCATCGAATCCGCCCGGTCCCAACATGCCGTCGAGATGCTCCTTGACGGCGGTTTCGAATTGCGCGAAGGGCATGCTGAAGAGTTTGACGCGGCCTTGCCGGAACTGCTCGCGCGGCGGAGTGCCGTATTGATCCGCGAGCGGCACATGGATCATCGTCAGGATCATCGGATGCGCCGGATCATCCGACGATCCGTAGCCGCCCATCCGTATCGGATAATCCAGCAGCACCGACTGATGAAAGCTTCCCGGGCACTCGGCCGCTCCGAGACCCAGTTCACGGATGGCGCGCCAGTTTCTGAGCGAGACGGCGGTGTACACCAAGGGAGCCTTCGCGGCCTGCCGGAGCGCGTCTTTCTGCTCCTGCGGCAGCTCCGGAACCAGGTGCGGAATCATGATGTTGTAGCAGGCCAGCACGCAATGTTTGGTCCGGACGCGATAGGTGCGGTTCTTGAGCACATAGGTGACCAACACGCGGTCCGCCTGATGCGGAGTCCCTTCGTGAGCGACGTGGACGACCGTGCTGTTCAATCGGAGTCGGACAGCGGAGTCGGGGCGGTCGAGCCGGCCGTAGTCGAACGGAGCCAGAATCACATCGTCCATCGTCGCGCCGGGGGCGACGCGCGGAATCAATCGTCGGACCAGAAGCCGAGCGATCGAGGCGTTGCCGTCAGGGAAGTGATGGATGTAGGGCTCCGACTCATCCGGCGTGACAGGTCCTGATCTTGTGGGCGTCCGATCGGCGATCGCCCGCTCCGTGATCCCGGGCAACCCGAGCGCAAGCGCTTCCAGGGTCGATAACGTATCGGCCCCTTGGCCGGTGTATTCGGCCGGCAGGCTGCGAAGCATACGGAACACGTCCGGATCGTCCACCAGGAGCTGCTCGCGAAGAAACGTGAAATAGGGCGTGGCGCGGGCATAGCTGAACCGGGCCTCCGCGGTGATCCGGTCCAACGCCCCGTCGCCGCCGGTCAAGATCCGCAGGAGCTGCTCCTTCGCGCGTGATGCCAGCGGCATCCGCTCGACGGCCTGCTCTGGCGACAGTGTGGAACGCGCAATGCCGGGAACTCCCCAACTCACATCGGTCAAGGTGAAGGGAACCACCGACGCCTTGCCGTAGGTCTTGCCCTCGAAGAAGGTGGCGGGGCGAAGGGCGTGACGCTGGAAAAACGTCATGTCGTATGCCGACACGAACCGGTCGAGTTTCACCCCGAGGTCTCGCAGGAGGAAGACGGCGGTGCGGCTGTACCGGCCGGGGGTCTGCATCGTCTGTGAGCCTCCGTATGAGAGGCGGGTCTGTCCGTCGACGACGAACTCGTTCCGTTTGGCATGTCCGCCGAAATCATCGTGGTTTTCGAGCAGGAGAATCCTGGCCTGCGGACCCTGTTGCTGCTGATAGAACCAGGCCGCCGCAAGCCCGCTGATCCCCGCGCCGACGATCACCAGGTCATAGTCTGCTCCATCGGGTTCCGTCACCGGTCCCCAGTCGCCCTTTCCGGTCCAGGCGAGTGCATGGGCCGTTTCGAATGCTCCCGGATGGTTGCCTCGCAGTCCCGTACGTCTGGGCGGATAGTCGTCGTCCGCCAGCCATCGGTCGAGGTCATTCCCCAGCGCCAACGGCGGCAACAACGTAGAACCCAGCGCGAGGAGGGCTCCATTCAAAAAGTCTCGGCGGGTGATTCCGGAACGATCGGTCATCTGTGTCGCGGAGTCCTAAGCGGCGGCGGGCTCGTTCCCGACCAAGCCAGGCTACGGTGCGACGTCGGTACTGTCAACAGCTCTGTTGGAAGAATACGTTATCGAGAAGAAATCCGTGGGAGATGTGATGTATGGACGCAGGAGGAGGTCGAAGCTGAATCGCCCGGCGGTGGAACCGGAAGAAACTACCCGTTCAGGTTGAGACCCAATACGAAGAGCGCGAGGAGGCCGATCAGCACCCACGCCAACCCTCGATCCCCGCATTTGCCGAGCAGCGCTTTCATGCTCTCTCCCTCCTGAACGGGTTTGAACCGAGTCGTCGAGCTGGACGGCGTGCAAGTCTTGATCCGCCTTACCGGATGAGAAGGCTCGGAAGCGTCGCGCGAAAGTAGTTGTGCGATAAGGAAAAAGTTTCAACCTGCGACCGGTTCACAAGGATCGAATCAGACAGCTCGCTTGCCGCCGCCTCATTCGCACAGTGCGGACTGTGCGGGATCGCTCGTAGATGACACTTCCAGCTGAAACCTTTGTAACCTTGGACCTGTTCATCGCGACTAGTAGATGCAGGGGACGGAACCACGACTGTGTCCAGTCCATACAAAGATTCATCACCACGAGGAGGACTCTATGAAACCGGCTACGTCGTTGATGCTGGGGTTGGCATTGGGCAGCGCCCTGATCGGTTCGTCGGTGGCCTGGGCCGACGGGGGAGACCGCTGCGCGGGCAAGACTCATCAGATGTCCTATCATCAGGGCGGCCATCGGCATGGAGGGTTCGCGCCCCATCTGTTCAAGCATCTCCTGAAGAACAGGGAGGAACTGCGGCTTACCGACGAGCAAGTCGCGAAACTGCGGACGATCGCCCTGGATGCGGATCGGGCTCGGATCAGGGCGGAGGCCGATGTGATGGTCAGTGAGCGGGAACTTCGTTCCATGATGTGGGATGATACAACGCAGCTGCCGGCGATCGAGGCCAAGATCAAGGAAGGGGAGGCGTACAAGGCCGCCGCTCGGATCATAGGGATCAAGGCCGCACGGGAACTCATCGGCGTCCTGACGCCGGAGCAGCAGGCCAAACAGAAAACCTTGTGGAAACAGTACCGGCATCACCGCCATCAAGGCGCAGAGGCGGATCAGCCTCCGAGCCTCTCATCGGGAATCGGAGGCGGGACGGGGGCTTCGGTGGTCGAAGAGAGCGCGCCGATGGGCGGACCGTCCGCGGGATAACTCTCGCGTCCATGGAAGACCGTATGGTGCTATGATGGGCGACTGTTTCCCTGCGACCACCGCGCTGTCGTGGTCGGAACTCCGCCTGCCGATGGCTGATGAGTCGTTGACCGTTTCCGAGACTGCCCCGGAAGACCGCGACCTCCTGCGGCGGATCCGAGAGGGGGACACCGAGCGTTTTGCGGAACTGATCAGCCGATATCAGCAGCACGTCGTCCGGATCGTCACCCGGCGGGTGCCGGCTGACGAGGTCGAGACGACGGTTCACGACGTGTTCGTCCGGGCCTATTTCGGGCTCGCGCAGTTTTCGGACTCCGTCTCGTTCGATCACTGGCTGGCGGGCATCGCGGTCCGGACCTGCTACGACTTCTGGCGATCGAGGCGTCGGGGCGAATGGCCCGTGAGCGCGCTGACCGACGCGCATCACCGCTGGATCGAGCAGGCACTCGCCGCCGCTTCCGACGAGGAGTTCAAGGACCATGCAAGGAGAGGAGAAGCGGCAGAGGTGCTGCGCTGGGCCTTGGGACGTCTGTCGCCGGAGCATCGAGCCGTCCTCACTCTGGTTCACCTCGAAGGCCGTTCCGTACGCGAGGCGGCGGAGCTGCTGGGCTGGAGTACGGTCAACGTCAAGGTCCGGGCCTTTCGGGCCAGGCGGGCGATTCGCGATATTCTGAACAAGAGCTCGCGAGGGGGTATCTGATGGGATATTCTGACGGCGAGCTGAAGAAGCTGGAGCGTGCGTTGACGGACGCATTCCGCGTTCCGGTCGATCATCCGGTCGATCACGGCGAGATGACGCGGCGGGTCATGCGGACGTTACGCCGGTCGGCGGACGCCGGCGCGCAAGGGCAAGGGAGCACCTCCGGTCTACTCGATCAGCTTGTCTGGCGCGTCGCCACCATTGCGGCGGCAGTCGTCCTGGCCTTTTCGGTGGTCACGGTTCAAGCGTTGCGCACTTCGACCGGAGAGAGCACGGTGCTGGCGGAGGAATTCGAAGCGACTCCGCTGTTTGGAGACTGATTCGCATGCAGCGCAACCGTCGGACGGTTTTCAGGGACGGGATGAGCGCAGGGCTCAACCGGGCGCGCGGAGCGTAAGGAGCGCGTAAGATGTGGCGACCGAAACTGTGGGCGGGGCTGGCGGTCCTTTTTGCGGCCGGCGTGCTGACCGGTGTTGTCGGCATGTGGCTCTATGGAAACGCTGATCGGACGCACCGGGGCGACCGGGGCCCGGCGGCCCAACAGGAGCGGATCATGAAGCGGCTGACGCAAGAGCTGTCGCTGACAGCTCAGCAGCAGCTCGAGATTGAACCCATCGTGAGCCGGGCGCATCTGGCCGTCTTGGAGTTGCGATTCTCGCATCAGTCCGAAGTCGAACAGATCCTGGCCAAAGGAATGGCGGAGATCAAACCGACGCTGTCCCCCGAGCAGCAAGCCGGGTTGGATCACATGTACGCGGGGTTGCAGCAGCGCTGGCAAACGTCACGGAACTACGTCCAGGCGCGGAAGCAAGCCGTACCCACGCCGTAGAGGAAGACGGGGTGGCCGCATCGGAGCTGCGGAGCAGAAGGCGACCATGGCGGAACCGATTCCATTTGCGAGGATGCTGAAGCGCTGGCTCCTCGGCCTGACCGCGGCCTGCCTGCTGGCGCTGGGAGGCTACGCGCTGCTGGCCAAGTCCGGCGAAGAGCCCTCGCGCGCCGGCCAGATGCCCGGTGCCGCGCGGACGCTTCCCGTGCTCGTCGTCCCGGCGCGCACGGGCGACATCGGCATCTACCTCAACGGGCTCGGGTCTGTGGTGCCGCTGAATACGGTCAACGTCAAGAGTCGCGTCGATGGGCAGCTCATGCAGGTGCTCTTTCGAGAGGGACAGCTCGTCCGGTCGGGCGAGCTTCTGGCCCAAATCGACCCTCGTCCCTTCGAGGTGCAACTCAGCCAGGCCGAAGGGCAGATGGCGCGCGATCTGGCGCAGTTGAAGAACGCCAAGCTCGATCTGGAACGGTACAAGGGCCTGGTCAAGCAGGGTTATATCCCGAAGCAGCAATTGGATACGCAGGAAGCGATGGTGCGGCAGCTGGAAGGCGTCGTCAAGGCCGATCAAAGCCAGATCGACAACGCCAAACTCCAGCTGGCCTACAGCCGCATCACGGCGCCCATCAGCGGGCGCGTAGGATTGCGGCTGGTGGATCCGGGCAACATGGTGCGCGCCAACGACACGAACGGCCTGCTGGTGATCACGCAGCTCACGCCGATCACCGTGGTTTTTACCATTCCGGAGGACAGCCTTCCTCCGGTCCTTGAACGGCTCAACGCCGGCCGGCAACTTGCCGTCGACGCATTCGATCGGGAGCAGAAGAAGAAGTTGGCGTCTGGGACCCTGCTCACGGTCGACAATCAAATCGACCCGAATACGGGAACGGTGCGCCTGAAGGCGGTGTTCGCAAACGAGGACGGCTCCCTGTTCCCCAATCAGTTCGTCAATGCGCGGCTCTTGCTGGACGTGAAACACGGAGTCACGATCGTGCCGGCCGTGGCGGTCCAGCGTGGCGCCAAGGGCACGTTCGTCTATGTGGTGAAGGAAGACCGGACGGTCGCGGTTCGAACGGTGGCCCTCGGCACGACCTACGGTGAGGACGCATCGATCGATTCCGGACTGGCCCCCGACGAGCTGGTCGTGGTGGACGGTACAGAAAAGCTCCGCGAAGGCAGCAAGGTCGAGGTGCGGAACCGGAACGAGCCGCCGGCTGCTGTCTCGCCGCCGTCCGGACCGGAGAAGCCGCAGCGGGAACGATAATCGTGAATCCGTCGCGCCTCTTCATCCTGCGGCCGGTGGCCACCGCCCTCCTCATGGTCGCCATCTTGCTGGGAGGCGCCCTGGCCTACCGCCAGTTACCGGTTGCGGCCCTTCCTCAAATCGACTACCCGACGATTCAGGTCTTGACGTTTTACCCGGGGGCCAGTCCAGACGTCATGGCGTCTTCGGTGACGGCACCGCTCGAGCGACAGTTCGGGCAAATGCCCGGCCTGAATCAGATGACCTCGACGAGCTCCGGCGGGAGTTCGGTCATCACGCTCCAGTTCGCGCTGGATCTCGAGCTCGACGTCGCCGAGCAGCAGGTCCAGGCTGCCATCAATGCGGCCTCCACGTTTCTCCCCCGCGATCTGCCGAATCCGCCGGTGTACAGCAAAGTGAATCCGGCCGATGCGCCGATCCTGACGTTGGCCATGACGTCGGCGACGTTGGCGTTGTCGCAGGTGCAGGATCTGGCGGAAACGCGGTTCGCCCAGAAGATCTCGCAGCTGTCCGGGGTGGGACTGGTGAGCATCAGCGGTGGCCAACGGCCGGCCGTGCGGATCCGGGCCAACCCCAGGGCGCTGTCGGCCTATGGGCTGACCCTGGAAGATCTCCGCCAGACGGTCGCCGCGGCCAACGTCAATCAGGCGAAAGGAGCGTTCGACGGCCCGCGCCGGGCCTCCATCATCAACGCGACCGACCAACTTTTGTCGAGCGGCGAGTATCGCCCGCTGATCGTCGCCTATCGCAACGGCGCGCCGGTTCATCTCTCCGACGTGGCGGAGGTCATCGACGGTGTGGAAGACGTCAAGCAGGCGGCGTGGCTGAACGAGAACCCGGCCATTCTCGTCAACATCCAGCGCCAACCCGGGGCGAACGTCATCGAGGTGGCGGACCGCATCAAGAAGCTGCTGCCCCAGCTCCAGAGCGCGCTGCCGTCCTCCGTTCACGTCACCGTCCTGACCGACCGGACCGTGTCCATCCGGGCCTCGGTGCACGATGTCCAGTTCGAGTTGATGCTCGCCGTCGCGCTCGTGATTCTCGTCATCTTCTTGTTTCTGCGGACGCTCTCCGGCACCGTCATCCCCGCGGCGGCCGTCCCGTTGTCGCTGGTCGGCACGTTCGGGGCGATGTACCTCCTCGGATTCAGTCTCAACAACCTGACCTTGATGGCGCTCACGATTTCGACGGGATTCGTCGTCGACGACGCGATCGTCATGATCGAAAACATCTCCCGCTACATCGAGCGGGGCGATTCGCCGCTTCAGGCGGCGCTGAAGGGCTCGCAGCAGATCGCCTTCACGATTCTGTCGCTGTCGATTTCGCTCATCGCCGTGTTGATTCCGCTCCTGTTCATGGGAGACGTAGTCGGCCGGCTGTTCCGGGAGTTTGCCGTCACACTGAGCATGACGATCGTCATCTCCGCCGTCGTCTCGCTCACGCTGACACCGATGATGTGCGCCAGACTGCTCCGGCGCCAACGCGAGTCGGAACAGAGCACGTTCTACCGCAAGTCGCAGGAGCTGTTCGATCGAACGATCGAGGCCTATGGGCGCACCTTGCGCTGGGTGTTGAGCCGTCAATCGGCCACCTTGGCCGTCGCAGTCGGCACGCTCGCCGTCACCGTCCTGTTGTACATCGTCGTGCCCAAGGGTTTCTTTCCGGTGCAGGACACCGGGGTGATCCTCGGCATTTCCGAGGCGGCCCAGTCGATCTCCTTCAGCGCGATGGTGGAGCGACAGCAGGAACTGGCGAGGGTCATCCTCTCGGATCCGGCGGTTGCCGCCCTCTCGTCCTTCATCGGCGTGGACGGCACGAATACGACCCTCAACAGCGGCCGGATCCATATCAACTTGAAACCGCTGTCGGAACGCCGGCTCTCTGCGCAGGACGTCATCCGCCGCCTACAGGCGCAGACGGCGGGCATCGAGGGCATGGCGCTATTCATGCAGCCTGTTCAGGACCTCACGGTCGAGGATCGGGTGAGCCGCACCCAATACCAGTACACGTTGGAGGACGCGGACACGGAGGAGTTGCTCGAATGGGCTCCGACGTTGTTGGAGGCGTTGCAGACGTTGCCCGAACTGCGTGACGTGAGCAGCGACCAGCAGGATGGAGGCCTTGCTTCCCTGATCGTCATCGACCGGAGCACGGCGTCCCGTCTCGGCATCGCGCCGCAGCTGATCGTCGATACCCTCTACGACGCGTTCGGGCAGCGTCAGGTGTCCACGATGTATACGCAGTTGAATCAGCATCGGGTCGTGCTGGAGGTCATGCCGGAATTTCAAAGCGGTCCGCAGGCGCTTCAGTTTCTCGACATCCGCTCCCTGACCGGCGGACAGGTCCCGCTGAGCGTGTTCACCCAGGTCTCGGAGACCACCACGCCGTTGGCCATCAGCCGGCAAGGGCAATTTCCCGCCGTCACCCTGTCGTTCAATCTGGCGCCGGATACGTCTCTGGGCGGGGCCGTGACCGCCATCGAAGAGACGGCCCGGGCCATCGCCCTGCCGAGGAGCATCAAAGGAAGCTTTCAGGGAACCGCCCGCGCGTTCCAGAGCTCCTTAGCGAATCAGACCTGGCTGATCCTGGCCGCGCTCGTCACCGTCTATATCGTGCTCGGCATCCTGTACGAAAGCTACATCCACCCCTTGACCATCCTGTCGACCTTGCCGTCCGCAGGTGTCGGCGCGCTGCTGGCGCTCATGCTGTTCCGGACGGAATTCAGCGTCATCGCGCTGATCGGCATCATTCTGCTGATCGGCATCGTGAAAAAGAATGCGATCATGATGATCGACTTCGCGTTGGAGGCGGAACGAACGGACGGCAAGCCGCCCGCGACGGCGATCTACGAGGCCTGTCTGCTGCGATTCCGGCCGATCATGATGACGACCATGGCCGCCCTGTTGGGGGCGTTACCGCTGGCCGTCGGATCGGGCGCCGGTTCGGAGCTCCGGCGACCTCTCGGTATCGCGATCATCGGGGGGTTGATTGTGAGCCAAGCGCTGACCCTGTACACCACGCCGGTCGTGTATCTGGCCTTCGACCGGCTGGCGCGCCGCGTTCGATCCCGCCGCGCCGCGGTACCCCGCTCCGAGGCCGTCACCTCCGAGACCCCATGAACCTCTCCGCCGTCTGCATCGAACGTCCCGTCGCCACGACGTTGCTGACCGTCGGAGCGACGCTTCTGGGCCTCGTGGCGTTTCGGTTTCTTCCGGTCGCGGCATTGCCGGTAGTCGAGTTTCCCACGATCAATGTGTCGGCGACCCTGCCGGGCGCCAGTCCGGAGACCATGGCCACATCGGTGGCGGCGCCGCTCGAGCATCAGTTCACCCGCATCGCGGGTGTGACCGAGATGACGTCCACGAGCACGCTGGGCTCGTCGAGCATCACGCTGCAGTTCGAACTCAGCCGCGACATCGACGGTGCCGCGCGGGACGTGCAGGCCGCGATCATGGCGGCCCGCAGCGAGCTGCCGCCCGATCTGCCGCGCCGGCCCACCTACCGAAAAATCAATCCGGCCGACGCACCGATCCTCATCCTTTCTCTGACGTCGGATCTCGTGAGCCGGGGCCGTATGTACGACGTGGCCTCCAGCATCCTGCAGCAGAAGCTCTCGCAGATCGACGGCGTGGGACAGGTCTACGTCGGCGGCGGCTCGCTCCCCGCCGTGCGGGTCGATCTGAATCCTACGGCCTTGAATAAGTATGGGATCGGCCTGGGCGATGTCCGGCAGCTGCTGAGCAGCACAAACGTGAACCGGCCGAAAGGGCAGCTCTCGGACGGCACGAGAACGTGGGAAGTCCGGACGAACGACCAGCTGCACGCCGCGGAAGATTATCTGCCCTTGATCGTGAGCTATCGGTCGGGGCGCGCCGTCCGGCTTTCGGATGTTGCCACGGTCGATCAGTCGGTCGAGGATCTGCGGACCATCGGAGTGGCGAACGGCATTCCCGCGGTCTTGATCATCATCAATCGGCAGCCGGGGGCCAACATCATCGAAACCGTCGACCGGATCAACGCGATGATGCCGCAGCTGCAGGCCTCCGTCCCCGGCAGCATGACCCTCTCGGTCGTCGTGGATCGCACGCCGGTAATCCGCGCTTCCCTGCACGACGTCGAACGGACGCTCCTTATCTCAGTGGCATTGGTAATCCTGGTCGTGTTCCTCTTCCTTCGGAACATCCGCGCCACGCTGATTCCCTGCGTCGTCGTGCCGGTGTCGCTGATCACGACCTTCGCCGTGATGTACCTGTTCGGGTACAGCCTCGACAACCTCTCGTTGATGGCCCTGACCATCGCCACCGGGTTCGTGGTCGACGACGCGATCGTCGTGCTGGAGAACATCAGCCGGTACCGCGAGCAGGGGATGCGGCCCTTTCAGGCGGCCATCCGCGGCGCGCGGGAGATCACCTTCACCGTCCTGTCGATGACGCTCTCGCTGGTCGCGGTCTTCGTGCCGATCCTCTTTATGGGCGGCATGATGGGACGATTGTTCCGTGAATTTGCCGTCACACTCACCGTCGCCATCCTCGTCTCCCTGGTGGTGTCCCTCACGACCACCCCCATGATGTCCGCCAGGATCTTGCGGCCGGAGGCCGGCGCGTCGCACGGGCGCTTCTACCGGCTCGCTGAGCGGGCCTTCGACGCCATGCGCGACGGGTACGCCGGCAGCTTGGCCTGGGTGCTCCGGCACCCCCGCGGCATGTTGGTGCTCACGCTGGCGACCATGGCGCTGAGCGTCTACCTCTACACGGTTGTACCGAAGGGCTTTTTCCCTCAGCAGGACACGGGGCGTATGTTCGGGAACATCCAAGCCGCGCAGGATATTTCGTTCCAGGCGATGCGCCAGAAGCTGACCGAGGTGGTCGACATCGTCAAGAGCGATCCGGCGGTCGACACTGTGACCGGATTCAGCGGAGGCGGCGGCAACACGAATGCGGGACGGATGTTCATCGGGTTGAAGCCGCTCCATGAACGGCGGATCGCCGTGGACCAGGTGATCGCGCGGCTGCGGCCCAAACTGGCCGTCGTGCCCGGTGCGCCGACGGTGCTGCAGGCGATTCAGGATCTCAGGATCGGCGGGCGGGCCAGCAGCGCCCAGTATCAGTACACCCTCCAGAGCGTCGATCTGGCGGAGTTGAACACCTGGGCGCCTCGAGTGGAGCACCGATTGCGCACGCTCACCGAGATCGTGGATGTGAACAGCGATCAACAGGACAAGGGCCTGCAATCGCTGGTGGTCTTCGACCGGGGCACCGCGTCCAGGCTCGGGCTCAGCCCGCAGTTGATCGACGACACGCTCTATGACGCGTTCGGGCAGCGCCAGGTGTCCATCCTGTACACTCCGCTCAATCAGTACCACGTGGTGATGGAAGTCGCACCGCAGTATTGGCAGGATCCCTCGACGCTCCACGACATCCATGTGCGATCTCCGTCGGGCACGCAGGTTCCGCTGAGCGCCGTCGCGCGGTTTGAGCCGACGAACACCTTGCTCCTGGTGAACCATCACGGGCAATTCCCCGGCGTCACGCTGTCGTTCAACATGGCGCCCGGCGTGTCGCTTGGGCAAGCCGTGGGGGCGATCGAGCAAGCGATCGGCGAGTTGGGCCTGCCGGCCGGCGTCCGGGGCAGTTTCCAGGGAGCGGCGAAAGCCTTTCAAGCTTCGGTCGAGAACCAGCCGGTGCTCATCCTGGCGGCGCTGCTGACGATGTACATCGTGTTGGGGATTCTCTATGAGAGCTACATCCATCCGCTGACGATTCTCTCGACGCTGCCTTCGGCCGGTGTCGGCGCCTTGCTCGCATTGCTGCTGTTCAAGACCGAGCTCAGCATGATCGCGCTGATCGGCATCATGCTGCTGATCGGCATCGTGAAAAAGAACGCCATCATGATGATCGATTTTGCGCTGGACGCGGAACGGAAGGAGCGCAAGCAGCCGGAAGAGGCCATCTTTGAAGCCTGTCTGCTTCGCTTCCGCCCCATCATGATGACGACGATGGCGGCCCTCTTCGGAGCCTTGCCGTTGGCGCTCGGCACGGGGGTGGGGTCGGAATTGCGCCGGCCGCTCGGCATCGCCATCGTCGGCGGCCTGCTGGTCAGTCAACTGCTGACCCTGTACACCACGCCCGTCATCTATTTGTATCTGGATCGCCTGCGGTTGCGCGTCGCACGGCTGCGCGCGAGACGTCCGGAGGCCGGGCCCCTGCCGCAGTAACATCCCTGTCACGCCGTTCGCTGTGACGTCCATTAGCTATTGACAGGCGCCCGCCGTCCCCGTAGTCTCTCGGCGCACGCACGGGGCCGCTCGCATGCTGATCCAAGGTGGGATGTAGATCGTCGATGGTCCGAACGCCGCTGGGGAAAATGGCCGTCGTGCTGGCGGCCGCGCTGATGACCGTCGGCTGTCCCCGCATTCTCTATCTCAACTACCAGCCGTCCACGTCCCTGAAGGGCCACGGTCCGGTCCAGGTCGATGCATTCGCCTATTCGGGTCATCCGACCGGACTCGTCAAGATGAAGGAAGTGGAGTCGGGCTCGAAGGACGTCGAAGCGCTCTATCTCTCTCAGGACATCGGTGTGTTTTTTACCAACGCGCTCAGGGGCGAACTGGCCTTCGCCGGGTATGAGGTGCAGCCGGCGTCCGCGCGAATCGTGTCCGGCAAGATCGAGCAATTTTATCTGGATTACGTCGGCGAGCAGGACCAACTGTTCCAGATTATGGCCACCTTCTACGTGGCGGCGAAAAACGGTTCTTCCTTCACGTCGTCCTGTCGTTCGAGCCAGCAGCAGCCGAAGTACTGGATGAAGACCGGCCTGCTCATCAAGAGCGGCATTACGGAGTGCGTCGAACAGTTCATGAAAGCCGCTCAGGCTGCAGGAGCGCTGTAAGCCGTGGTTGCCCTGACGAGGAGACCGGCGGCGCGGACCTGCGCGGCCTTGTTTGGTTTGAATCGGATACGAATGCCGCGGAGATTCGTCGTCCGACGGCTTGTCGGCGGGCTGTCCCTGCTCGTGGTCGTGGGTGTCGCGTTCGGTTGCAGTCCGATTCCAAGAAAGTATTTGCGCGCGGCCGCTCCCAACGTCACGCTTGCCAAGCTGTCGGCGGCGCCTGAGGTCTATCGCGACCGGCTCGTCGTGATGGGTGCCGTGATTCTGGAGGAGGAAGCCAAGGACGGCAACTTGTGGCTGCACGTGAAGAACAGGCCGCTCGATCAGGACTACCGTCCGCAACTACCCCCCAGGGTGGATGATCCGGAAGCAGGATGGTATTGGGTCGTGGTCAGCAACCACCAGAGTTTTCCGGCTTCGTACCGCCACTGGGCGGACATCACGGTCGTCGGCCGCGCAAACGGGTTGGGGCCCGGCAAAGAACCGGTCCTGATGATGGTCTATGTGCGGGGATGGGGCTTGAAGTCCGGCCAGGGTGGTGTCTGGGAAAACCTCACGGACGCCAATTACACTCCGTTTGTTCCGGAGGAAGTCATCGGCGAGGGCAGCCGATAGCGCCTCCCGTATCTTGACCGTCCGCGCATACTGCGATCCGATCCTCCCTTCTCCATCGGGTCCGTTCGGGACCTGTACCATCCGCAGACGCTGTTGGCTTGCTCCAATCCCTCGGCGGGGTCGGGGGTGGGAAGGGATCCTAGTTCTGGTCGAAGAAGTACTTGAAGCTGATATTTGGGTAGATGGCACGGATGTCGTCCTGTCCCGCAATCGTGAACATGACGCCGATGGCGCCGACGAGCTTGGCCCCCGATTCGTAGCGCGAAAAGGTGTATTCAAGTCCGGGTTGAAGCCCGAGGAGCCAGAAGCTTTCGGGCGTCGTATTGGTGGGATGGCCGTCCAGCCTGGTGGTGAGTTGGTTGAGCGTCGCAAGCTCCAGGAGATACCCGAAGCCGGTTCGTTCGTCGAGAACATGCTCCAGCGCCAAGTGAGCGCTGATCAAATCCCCTCCGTAGACGGTCATACCCGATGTCGAGCTCGGTCCAGGCAGATTGTAGGAATAGTACAGGTTGCCGGTGATGCGGAAGGGCTCGAGATTTTTCCGGAACAGCAGCCCTTCCGTGACCGCGGCCGCCTCGAACCGGCTCGACGGCACGCGTGAGAGCGGCGTAAAGCCGCCGGGAATTTCCGGTGTGTCGAACCAGTGATTCGTCGGCAGCGACAGTTTGGTGTAGAGCGCGATCGACGGGCGCCAGGAATCCGGATTCTGGACGATCGGGCGGTACTTGAAGATCAGACTCGTCGGGCCGATGCCCCCTCCCGACGTCCGTCCCTCGGTATCCGGGTTATCCGCCCGCCAGTAGATCCATGAGAGACCCAGCGCCACGCTGACATGGCGGGTCAGCCCGTAATAGAGGATGGCGGCCGGCGCGACGGCGTCAGGACTGAACGGCGCGGCCGTACTGTTCGACGTCGGAGTGTTCTCGTATTGGCCGGAGCCGATTTGTCCCTGCACATAGGCTCGGACGTACCACTGTCCTTGCCTCGTCACGTCCGCCGTGGCGGTATACGTGGTCCCGTGCGTCGGGGGATTCCAGCTCTCGCGGTATCTGGCCATCTCCGCGTCCGTCGGAACCCAGTCGATGCCGAAGGCGGGAGCGTGCAGCCAGAGCACCGCGGCGACCGTGAGCGTGAGGCCAATGCATCCCGCTGCCGGCAGCCTCTCCGCGTGCCCGCTCAGGTCCGCGACCCATGCTGACCGGCACGCGGCCTCATCGTCCAAGGCCCACATTGCCGGCCTCGCGCGGGGCTTCCACAACCTGTACAGGCAACGGCTGGGCGGTCTTGAGGTGAACGTCGCGCTGCGGGAACGCGAAGACGATGCCGGCCTCGCCGAATACTTTGGCGAGCATGAAACGCAGATCGCTCGCCACCATATCCGCGTCCACGTCGGCGGCGATGTCGAGCCAGAACCTCAAGTCGAACAACAGTGTGTTGTCGCCGAAATCACGGAACAGGACCTGCGGCGCGGGATGTTTGAGCACCAGCCCGTGCCGATCGGCTTCTTCCAGGAGCAGGTCGCGGACCCGGTCCGTCGGCGAATCGTAGGCAACCCCCACGCGCAACGTGAAGCGGGTCTTGGCGGTCGAATAGGTCCAGTTGTTCAGGTTTTTCTCCAGGAGATTGCTGTTCGGGATGAACATCTCCATGCCGTTGCCCTCGCGGATGGTCGAGGAGCGGAAGCCGATATGGGTGACACGGCCGCGCACCCCGTCGACCTCGATCAGGTCTCCCAGGCGAAGCGGACGTTCGATCAATAAAAGTATTCCGCTGATGAAATTCTTGAGCAACGTCTGTGTGCCGAAACCGATGCCGATGGCCAGTGCGCCTCCCAGGAATGCGAAGACCGTCAGCGGAATCTTGACGTAGATCAGGCTGACGATAAGCAGAATCGCGAACAGCAGGACCATCATCCACTGGCGAAGGATATTGGCCAGGTTGTGATCGATGCCCAGCCGCTTGACCGCCGCGCGCTCGACCAGGCGGGCGAGGACGAGGCAGATCCAGTAGCCCACGACGAGAATGGCCAAGGCCCGCACCGCCTTGCCGATCGTCACGCTGCGTCGGCCCGTGATGGACTGGCCGTCCACCTCGATGGTGTCCTCCGCCGCGAACAGCTCGAAATCCCAGAAGCGGCGGAGCGTATCGGCGCCCACGACCGTCCAATCTTCAACCCTGACGGAGATCGGCAGCGCGCGCTGTTGTTCCGCGAATTCGATCTTCCAACGCTCGATCAGTTGCGCGAATCCATCGATACGGGGCAGCATGCGCCGGTACAGCTGTTCCCGTTGCCTGTAGGCCTCGATCATCGCCCGCAGATGGGCGGCATGCGAGGGGGAAGCCGGTTGCTCCAATTGGGCGGTGACATCGCTGATTTGGCCGGTCAGGAGGTCGACTTGCCGGTGGAGATAATCGCGTGACGCATGAAGGGTCTGGAGCGTGGGTGCGATCTTGTCGTAGGCCTCCCGTGAGCGCACGGGATCGGTCGTCTGCGCCGCCTCGAACCGGATCTCCCAGAATCGTCGGACCCGTTCCGTGACATCGAGCAAGTGTCTGAGCATGTCGATGCGGAGATTCACGTTGTCGAACTGGAAACGTCTGAGTTCGGCGGCGTCCCCGAGCGCCTTGAGATCACCGGCTTGCTTGTCGGTGCGCGACCCGATCGGCGGGAGGGCGGCTTCCACAGTCCGGACCTTGGCGGTCGCGGACGTCATGGCCTCTTGACGCGCAGGGATCTCCGCCAGCGCTCGCGTGACCTCGTTCTCCAGCGCGAGCTGGTCGGCATCGAGTTGCTTCTTGATCTTGGCGAGGTCCTGCTCGCTGAACAGGGTATGCTGGGCGGCCATCTGGATCTGCCGGTCCAGCAGGAGCGCCCGCTGACGCATCTCGGCCGTTTCTTCCTCGATCTGCTTCTTGCTCGCGGCCGTCATGGTCGCCGTGGCGGCGGCGACACGGTTACGGAGACGTGAAAGGTCACGGGTCCGGTTCAGCCTGGCTTTCTCGGCCGAGTCTCGGGCGACCTCCAGTCGCTCGGAGGCTTGGCGCAGTTCCTTCTCCGAGGCGGCGAGGGCTTGCTGCGCACGCTCGGAGAACCCCTCCGAGAGTGCGAGCTTGGCCTGCAATCCTTCAATGATCAACGCGGTTGAGCGAGCGGCATCGCGAAGTTCGTCGAGCATCAGGATGGAATAGGGAGGAGGGGTCGGGAAGTCCTGCCATTCGCTGACGCGCCGCTCGGCTTCCTGCCGCCGCTCTCGGGCCTGCTCAAGCGATTTCCGATGGTCGATCTCGCGCTCGTACGCGCGTACCAGGCGTTGGAGCAGCGTCCGGCGTTCGAGCATGTCGCCGTTCGGGGCGCTTCCCTGTTTCGCGGTCGCTTCGGTCTCCTTGAGTTCCTTTTGAGCCGCGGCAAGCTTGGTCTGAAGATCCGCGAGGAGGGACTGGGTCCCAGTTGACTCGGAGGGAGACTTCGAGCCGGCCGACGTCGTGCTGTTTCCGTTCGTGATCCCGAGCGAGTCGGTCGGCAGCGTCGAGGAGACCGATGCCGGAAGCGCCACGATCAACGCGGCGAGCAGGGGAACGGTCCATCGGGGGATATGCATCGGGCGTAAGGCGTTCATGACGCGTCTGATCCGGTTCGTGGCGATGGTGTCGGCGTGTCGGGTCGTCCTCCCCCCGGCGGCGTCACTCTAGCCGCCCGTTCTTCCGCCGTCAATGCCGCCGGTTGCAAGCCGGTCACGCCCGGACAAGCGCATCAAGGTGGTGCTTAGGTAAATCGCTTGAATTCCACGACGACGGTTGAATCCCCGCGCCGCTCTCTCGTACAATTCTTTGTCCTCATGATCGGAGACGCGCGCGCGATGGCATCCGCCGAGACCGCACAGGCCGTCCTCCAGGCGAATTCCGATGCCGACGGCGGGCTCATTTTTTTCATCAACGGCCCCCTCGACACCAGCACCACCGGACAGGCCTGGCGGGCTGCGCTCCATGCTCTCGGACAGTCGAACCCCAAGCGCGTCATCGTCGATGCCGCACGATTGACCTATTGCGACGGAGCCGGGGCGGCCCTGTTGTTGGAACTGCAGCGGCGCCAACTGGATCGGCGCGGCTCGTATGAGATTCGGTCTCTCAATGCCGCCGCTCAGTCGCTCCTCGATCTCTACGGTCGCTCCGATCGCCCTCGCCCCGCGCCGGCGTCGCCGGGCTGGTCGTCCGTGGAACAGATCGGTCGCGACACCGTCGCGCTGTGGCACGACGTCGTGGCCTTGATCGCGTTCGTGGGCGAGCTGTGCGCGGCGCTTGGGCGTGCCGCCCGGCATCCGGGCCTCGTGCGATGGAAGGACGTGTTCCTGACGGCTGAGCTGGCGGGTGTCAACGCCTTGCCAATCGTCGCGCTGCTGGGTTTTCTCTTGGGGTTGATCATGGCCTTTCAGTCCGCGATTCCCATGCGCGAGTTCGGCGCGGATATCTACGTCGCCAATTTGATCGGCCTTTCGATGCTCCGCGAATTGGGCCCGCTGCTGACGGCGATCATTTTGGCCGGACGTTCCGGGTCGGCGTTCGCCGCAGAACTGGGCACGATGAAAGTCAGCGAGGAACTCGACGCCCTCGTCACCATGGGGTTGGAGCCGGTGGACTTTTTGGTCGTGCCGCGACTGCTCGCAGCCGTGGCCATGACGCCGCTCCTGTCGATCTGGGCGGGTTTTCTGGGCCTGGTCGGCGGAGCGGTCGTCATGCGGTCGCTGGGTTTTCCGTTCGTGACGTACGTCATTCAGGTGGAATCCGCCGTGACCGTGAGCGATATGATCGGCGGGCTCTGCAAGGCGTTCGTGTTCGGCATCGTGGTGGCCGCGATCGGCTGTCTGCGCGGGTTGCAGACGCGAAGCGGAGCCAGCGCCGTGGGAGAATCGACGACCAGGGCCGTCGTGAGCGGGCTCGTGTTGATTACGATCGTCGACGGCGTGTTCGCAGTGGTGTTTTACTACCTGGGTATTTGAGGGCGGCGTATGGACATGTTCGACCGAGGGCCGATCATCCGTGTGACGCATGTGACCGCGGGTTACGGCGACGTGGTGTTGCTCGACGACCTCACCTTCGACGTGTATCCAGGTGAAGTGTTCGTGATCCTGGGCGGGTCCGGCAGCGGCAAGAGCACGCTACTGAAGCACATGATCGGGCTTTACCGGCCGAGGCACGGATCGATCCTCATCCAAGGACGGGACATTGCGGTTGCGGAAGCGGCTGAGCGGCTCGCGATCCTGACCGGCATCGGCGTGATGTATCAGCAAGGCGCCTTGTTCGGATCGATGAGCCTCCTCGAAAACGTCCGCTTGCCGCTGGAGGAGTACACCGACCTGCCGGATGAGGCCATCGATCGAATCGCCCTGATGAAACTGCAACTCGTCGGCCTGGGATCGGCGGCGTATCAGTTGCCGGACGAAATCAGCGGCGGGATGAGAAAGCGCGCCGCCATCGCGCGGGCCATGGCGCTGGATCCTCCCATCCTGTTTCTGGACGAGCCCTCGGCCGGTCTGGATCCCATCACGTCTGCCGAACTGGATCAGTTGATCATCAGTCTCGCGCGCGCGCTCGGCATTACGTTTGTCGTCGTGACGCACGAACTCGCCAGCGTCGAAACGATTGCCGACCGCGTCATCATGCTGGACAAACGGACGAAAGGCATCATCGCTGAAGGCAAGCCGCAGGAGCTGCGCGACCATTCGGACAATCCATGGGTCCGTCAGTTCTTCAACCGCGAAGCCACGGTGCAGGGCTGAGCAGGTGGCATGGAGGTCGGTCGGGATATCGTGAACCAGAAGGCGCGATACTTTAAGATCGGGCTGTTCGTCATTGGGGCGGTGAGCCTGGCCGTCATTGCCGTCGTCGTTTTAGGGGCGGGCAAATGGTTTGAGACCAAGACGATGGTCGAGACCTACTTCATCGAGTCGGTGCAGGGGCTGGAAGTCGGCGCGCCGGTGCGAATCCACGGGGTCCCGGTGGGCCGGGTCGAGTCCATCCACCTGGCTCGTGAGGAATACGGGCTTCCCATGAAGGCCCAGGGGAAGTTCCCCTTCAAGGGTGTGGTGGTAGTGAGGATGTCCGTCCGTCCCAGCGTCGTGGTACGCTCGCCGGAAGAAGACGAGAAGACGATCATGAAGATCGCGGCCGATGCCGGATTCCGCTTTCGGTTGGCGTCGCAGGGCATCACGGGGGTTCTGTACATCGAGTCGGAGTTCCTCGACCCCGAACGCTATCCTCCCATGGAGATTTCCTGGACGCCCAAGACTCCCTACATTCCGTCCGCCCCGAGCACGATTTCAGAGTTGGGCGCCGATCTTCGCTCTATCGCGCGAAAGCTGGATCAAGTCGAATTCGAAAAAGTGACTAAGGATCTGGATACGATGATCCTCTCGGTGACGCGGTTGGTCACGGATGTGCAATCGGAGCAATTGGGGATCGAAGCCAAACAGGTGATGACGGAGTTGCGGGCCGCCGTTCAAGATGCGCGACGCGTACTCGACAGCCCGCGCATGGCGAAGGCTTTCGAAGATTTCCGTCGGACCGCCGACGACCTCAGCCACACGGCCAAGACGGTCCGTCTCGCGACCGAGCAACTCCCGGATCTCATGACGCGGCTCAACAAGAGCGTGCGTCGGGTCGATGCGCTCCTGATCGGGCAGGGAGAAAAGGTCGACGATCTCTTTGAAAACCTGCGTTCGGTGTCCGAGGAGTTGCGCTACCTCACGAAGGCGGCGGAACAGTATCCTTCCCAAGTACTCTTCGGGGAGCCGCCCCCGCGGCCTCAGTCGGTGACGCGATGATCGCTCGGGCCGCGAAGATGGGATTGTGCTGCGCCGCGATGTTTCCGCTGGTGTTGAGCGGCTGCCTCAATCTCAGCAGGAGCTATCCGGAGAAGCGGTCGTTTGTGTTGGACGTGGGCTCGGGTCAACAACCGCCCGCCGCCGATGCGTCGGCTGTGCTGAGGATCAGCCGGTTCCGCGTCTCTCCCCTGTTCGCCGGTCGGGCCATGGTGTATCGGGTGGGGGAATTGCAGTACGACAACGATTTTTACAACGAGTGGCTGGTGCCGCCGAGCGTGTTGCTGACGCAGCAGTTTCAGGGATGGCTGTCGAAGTCGAACCGGTTCCGGTTCGTGTTGAGCGGGATGAATCACGTCGAGCCGACGCACGTACTGGATGGGACCGTGACGGAGTTCTACGGTGACTATCGGGCCGGCGGCTCTCCACACGCAGTACTCGGCATGGAGATGATGCTGATCGACGACCGAAAGGACGAAGCGGTGGTCTTCCGACGCAGCTACCGTCAGGAGGTGCCGCTGGCCGGTCGGTCTCCCGACGCCTTGGCGGCGGGGCTTTCCCAGGCGGCACGGCAAGTGTTGGTCGATCTCGATCGGGATCTCGGTGGGGTCTCGCTTGAGCCTTCCCCCTCCTCCCGATGAGGCGGCCGAGTCTCCTCAGGTTTACGACACGCAGGTCGTCATTGGCCCGAGGCGCCTGCGCGGGATACTCGTATGAGGATTGAGGCGACATGCTGAGACGGCACTCTGGGGCGCTGGGGGCGATCATAGCGGGATGCCTGATCGTATTGCAGATCGGATGTGGGACCGGCAAAGCAAAGCGGGATGTGAGTGGTCCGTATCAGACGTGGGACGACGTGGTGAATCGATGGATCGGAGGGGATCGGCAGAAGCTCTATCTGGAATTGGGGCCTCCGAATCTCCATCCTCACGAACGTCCCGACGGCAGAACCGAAATGGTGTGGGATTTCGCTATTGACCGGATGCCGGGTCAGGCGGATGAATACGACCTGCTTCCCTTGTACGGGGGTAACGTCAATTGCCAGCTGCATTTTCTTGCCGACGACAAGGGGACGATTCTGGAGGGGTATCGCGTCGGCTGTGAGTGAGGGTGGAATTGGCCGAGGACAACACCGTTGACGAGTACCTCGATTCCACACTAGACTGCACCCGGAATGGTGCCATTTGTGAGACTTCTCTATGGCTGAATTGCAGATGATCGAGCCGGTGGCCCGTACGTCGTCGGATGCCGCCATGGCACCTTCCGAGGCGAGGGTGATGCAACTGACGGCCGGATTCGAAAAAATCGGTTTGGCGATGAAGAGCCGTAGCTGGAGGCGGGAGGGACGGCCCGGATTGGGCCCCCTGCAGCGGCAGATTCTCGCCCTCCTTCGCGCCAAACCCGGGCGAACCGCCCAGGTTTCGGCGATCGCCAACGAACTCGTGGTGCGGCTCCCGACCGCGTCCGAGGCCGTGGCCACACTCGAACGCAAGCGATTGGTTCGCCGCCGTCGCACGATGCAGGATGGCCGGGTCGTGACCGTCGAACTGACCGCTCGCGGCTTGCGAGCCTATGGCCCGGTCGCTGGAGCGCCCGATCACTTGGCCGCGGCGATCAGCTTGCTGCCGGCGGGAGAACAGGCGTCGCTGCTGAAGGCCCTTGTCAAGGTCATTCGGACCTTGCAGGACAAAGGGGAAATCTCGGTGGCTCGCATGTGCGTATCCTGCCGATATTTCCAGCCGCACCGGTACCCGGATCAGGACCGGCCCCACCACTGTTCCTACATCAATGCGCCGTTCGGTGACGTGTCGCTCAGACTCGATTGCGGGGAGTATGAGGCGGCGGTTCCGGATCAGGCGCGCGACGCCTGGGCTCTCTTCGCCGGAGAGCGGACGGCGACCAGCTGACTCCTCGCGTCCTAGCAGTGTGTTGACAAACCATGTGATGACCTCGGAAATGGCGTCGTGTCTGAGATTACGGGTGCCACCACCGTGCCCCGCAGGCTGTTCAGAAAGGCCGTCCAGCAAGGCCGCAGCGAGCGAAGAGGCGAATCGTACTCTGTGCCGTACGTTGAGCCTCTGAGCGACGCGAGAACGCCGCTGGCGGACTTTGTCAACAGCCTGCTAGGCATCGGTTGAAGGATGATGAAGGATGAGATGAACGAGCCGATCGGTCTGTCCAAACCACGACAGGCATCATCATCGGAGACCTGGCTGGGTGCGGAGACTCACGTGCCGAACCTGAGTCGCGAACTTCGCCGTCGCGAACGGTTTCCATGGCAGCCTGCCACACCGGTGATTGCAATTGCGTTAGTGATGTCCGGTGTGCTGATCGGCAGCGTCGCAACCTGGCTGCTGTTCCGATCTCGACAGCCCCGCTGAAATGCGGGTGCTAGTTCCTCCCCTTCTTGTTCTCGTACAGCCTGGCATCGGCCTCGATTTGCCCAGCCAAATCGTCCAATGCCTCCTGGACCGTCTGTTGGATCGGCTCCCTGTCCGACGCCGTCACCCAGCGGACGTTCGATCCGATGGCAGTCTTCTCCGAGTGATAGGAACCGATTGCAGGCTCGCCGGCCGGTCCGAGTTCCGACTCGAGCCGGAGTTTGTACACGTATGAACCGCGAGACCGCATCGTCAGCCAGGCCTTGATCGTGAGCGTCAGGCTGCCGGGTTCGTTGCCAACCGCATGGAACGTCCGCCGTTTTGTAAAATAATCGATTGCCGCCGCGCGAAGGTCTTTAGCCGGCCATTCCAGCGAGCCGATGCCGGGCATGTGATCGGCTCCCTCCAATGAAAGGAACGACACCACCACCTGGGTCGAAGCGGGAATCGTTGCCTGCGCCTCCATCTGGGGGGATGGGGATACGTGAATCTTATGCATGCAGCCGGGGATCGAGAACAGGGCGAGGCCGACAAGGATGGAGCCGAGGCGGTGAGTGGACGGCCGCTCGTTCACGGGTTCGTGGGGGATGCGATGGGAGGATTGAGAATATCCAGATCCATCAGGGCGCGAGCCGCTTGCTCCCGGTACGGTCGATCGGTCGAATTGGTGTAGGTATCGACAACGCGTTGGTAGGTGGCGCGGGCCTGGGGATACTGCTTCTTGATGGCAAAGTACTGGCCCAGTGCAAGCCAGTTGGTGGCGGCCGTTTCGTTCGCGGTCTTCATCAGAGCGAATTCGCGCTCCACGTGCGTCGTTCCCTGTTTCGCCGCCTGCTTTCTGACCGTCTCTCCCATTCGGCTCGCCATGGCTTCGATCTGCTCGTTTTCACGGACAGCCGCCTCGATACGATTGGCCTTCAAGTGACTGTAGAACGCTTCCGTATGCTCCTTTATGAGGTCGGCTCGCTCTTGATACGTGTCATGCGCACAGTGGCTCAACCACAGGCTGCTCATCAGAACCAGTCCGACGTTCCATGCTCTGAGCCGCGGGCGAGAGGTCATTGGATGCTCCTTCATCGAAGATCGGCAGACCGGACGCCCATCCTACCCCAGATGCCCGGTAAAACGCGACTTGAACCGATCGTCTAGTGACAGGTTGACGTGGAGTATGGTATGTGTCAAAGCTGTTTCAGTAGCCTGCCTCAGAGTCCCCATCGTCTAGCCTGGCCTAGGACGCCGGCCTTTCAAGCCGGCAACACGGGTTCGAATCCCGTTGGGGACACCACGCACGGTGTACTCGGTGTACAGTGAGGGTGTAGCGAGGAGTAAGAGGTCGCAGCGACGCTCGGTGACCTTTTAACTACGGCACTCTTTGGGGGCTATCCCACCAGTATCTCGATTCAGCCGGCGATTCTATCCTCGCTATTCCCCATGCGCGATGACGCATTCGCGTCCCAGGCCTTGAATCGTGTTCACTTGATACTCAGCGCTCCGAAGCGTGGTAATCCCGCCCTGGCGCATGGCCTTTGCTCCGGTCACATCCGCCATGCCACCCAACCCGAATACGAGGTGCCTACAATCCTGACCTTGTTTCGCGTCGGCAACCAACGGATTGGTGTATCTCAACGGCCAGGTGTGAGATTCACAGCCTGTCATGACGAGCAGCAGCATGGTGATCAGCGTTCGTCCTCTGCTCATGGTCACCTCTCCTTCTCGTGTAGAAGGTAAAGATCTGTGAACCTCTGAAGGGCCCGGCAATCGCTACCGGCACGCAATCGTCATTCTCTGCGACGGTCTATCTTCCAGGCCCCCTCGTTTCGAAACGGCCTCGGCCCCTGATACAAGGCGAGTCGGCTCGTATCCTGCCGGGCATACATCGTCGGCACGTTGTCGGCAATCGTCCATCGTTTGGAACCATCCGTTACAGCTCACCGCTGCGACCATCTTGCCATTCGGTCCCAAGAACTCCGTGCGCGGCTCTGCGATGCAGGACGCGCTTGCGAGCCCAGCCACAAGCAGTACAAACGATTTCATACGACACCCCTTTCCTTCCGGCGCATAGGCATAGCCTAATACTTCTCCCTCAGGAGGAGCTACGCTGTCAATGCGCCTCGGAATGGAGGCTGACAGAGGCGGCCGTCGCGTTCGGGATCGGACATCACGCATGGCGCGCTGACAAGAAGTGGAAGGAATGAGAGATATGACAAGGGCTGAGGCCTACAATACGACCTCAGCCCTATCGGCACGAAGAAATGGCCAGGGACCCCAACTATCTCATCGCTCACATTGCCCGTCCGGCTGGACAGACCTTGCGAATGTCAGTTCTCAGCGTCGAGGCGACGTAGCTCTTGCCGCGCCGGTCAGCTCTCGTTGACCGTCACACTGGCCCGTCCAATCTCGGTCGTGGTGTTCTGCAGATAAAAGACGAACTGTACCGTGTGCGAGCCTCGACCGAACTCAGCCTTGGTTGCCGTGATGCCGTTGTCGCTTGGGAAGCCGTAGGGCCATATGTTTTCGGTGTGATGGTACGTCCCATCCAGGTAGATTTTGGCCATCACGTCTCGTGAGTCGTTGATTTCCCCTGCGACACCCCATGGGCCGGTGGATGGATTGCCGACCACGGTCAGAGTGACGACCTTCACCGGCGGTGGTGTGGAAGGCGTGGTTCCCTCCTGTACCGTTATGCTCGCACGGCCGATCTCTGTCGTCGTGTTCTGCAAATAGAAGATGAACTCCACCTTATGCGAGCCGGTGCCGAATTTGGCCAGCGTCACGGAAACACCGTTATCGGTGGGGAAGCTATAAGGTGCCAGGTTTTCGGTGGTGTATAGCGCGCCATCTAAATGCACCTTCGCCATAACATCTCGCGTGTCAGAAATCGTGGCTGAAACACCCCACGGTCCTGTGGATGGATTCCCGACAACCGTCAGCTGGACCGTCTGTATCGGAGGCGGTGCGGGAGGCGGTGGTGTTGAACCGGACGCCGTGTACGTCACGACATTGCTGCTGCCGGACTCGTTGTTCTTCGAGTCGTAAGCCGTGACGAAATACGATTGTGTGACGACGGGGGTTCCGATATTGAAGCTCGTCACCTTTCCCAATGTCGTCAGGATGCTTCCAGTGGATTTGCTGCAGGTTGGCCCGCTGCATTGGTAGACACGATATCCCGCGAGGTCCGCCTCAGTATTGGCGTTCCACGTCAATGTTGCCGCTTCTGCCGTCCCTGAACACAGGATCAGAACACCTGCCAGCGCATTTAACCACTTCATGTCGATACTCCTTTTGCTCTCTTCTTCGACGAGACAGCGGACTGTCTCGCAGAAGGCGGTTCTCACAGGAGGCAGGAGTCTGTGCCGGAATATCGGCGAACTCGTGATCCGTGAAGAAGTCGCAGGAGGTAGCTATTCGAATTGTCATTGCGGGCCTTACGCAATGTGTGTGCCTCGCGACGAGAAAACGAAGGGCAGAAAACCCTGCAAATCAGCGGTGAAACGCATCCGATGAATACCGGCATATGAAGAAACTGTAGGTATTCAGATGATCAGTCGATTAATCGCTGTCTTTTTGGGAGGATAGGTTGTAGTCGGTTGCCTACAGACGTGACAGTGCGCGAACAATGGATTGGAACCTCGCAGGATAGGGGATGAGCGATTCAATTGAGTTTGCCCGACAGTCTCAGTAGACTTGGGACCTTGGCATGGACCGGATCTCTCGCGGATGGAGGGGCCGATGGAAAATGGATACAGGTTGGGCTATTGCCTTGCGGCCATGACGGCGGGAGTGCTGTCCCTCGCTGCTGCGTCGCCGGAACTGATGAAGGACGGACAGACGGTGGACGTCAAGGCGGTAGCGGGAAAGGACGGGGCTCCGATGATTCTGATCCCGGCGGGTGCGTTCAAGATGGGTAGTAATGAAGGACTCCCAAACGAGCGGCCCGAACATCAGGTTTTGCTGGACAACTACTATATCGATCAATACGAGGTGACCCTGAGTCTCTACAGGAAGTTTCTGGAATCAGGCAACCACGATTCACCGCCCACATGGGACGATGAAGCGGCGACGACTGTCGGGGATCGTCCCGCGGTTGGAATGAAATGGGACGATGCAGCAGCCTATTGCCAATGGGTGGGCAAGCGGCTGCCGACCGAAGCGGAGTGGGAGAAGGCTGCACGCGGCACGGACGGGCGTCGGTATCCTTGGGGACACATGCAGCCGTTTGTCGACATTGCGAACTATAATCGTGGGGTATGGGTCAGTGAGGCCGTCACTTTAGTCTCCGTCACGAGTGGGCTTGAAGGGATGAGCGTACGCCACGGTCTTAAGACCGGAGGCCGGAGTCCCTATGGACTGGCCCACATGGCGGGAAACGCCGCAGAGTGGGTGGCGGACTGGTATGATCGTGAATTCTATCAGCTGAGTCCCGAGAAGAATCCAACCGGTCCATCCAAGGGAGAAAAGCGGGTGATACGAGGCGGCTCATGGGCCGACTTGCCGCCGGCGCTTCGCGTCACCGCTCGGTTTTCCGCGGAACCGGAATTCGAAGACCGCACCATTGGGTTCCGGTGCGCCATGACTGCGGACAAATGAAGCGTCGTCCTATGGGCTCTGCAATCGATGATGACGGACGATCGCATGTCCGTCACGTTGCTGCAGGGACTATCGTGGTCTAGAAGTCGTCGTCGATCGACCCTTCCGCATGTCTGACCGAACTGTCAGCCTTCTGATCGTCGCAGTCATCGGCCTGGGGCTGTTGTGGGCCCTCTTCTTCCGTACGCCCCCGCCCTCTTTTGCTCCGCAAGGGGATTCCGCTCAAGTCACGTTGGCCTCACAGATGGTTCCGCTTGTCACAGGTGAAGAGCCTGTCGATGTCATCTTTACCCGCGCCGGCTGTCCTGTCTGTCACGCAATTCCGGGAGTGACTGGGGCCACCGGCAGGGTTGGCCCGCCGCTGATCCTTGCCCGCACTGGCGAGGCCCGCTTGAAGGATCCTTCCTATCGCGGCTCGGCCACGACCATTCCCGAGTACATTGTGGAGTCTATCCTAGACCCCGGTGTGTTCGTGGTGCCTGGATATCCATCCGCCACTATGCCCACCTGGTACGGGGCCAAGTTGAGCGCGTCGGCCTTGGAGAAAATCGTGTCGTATCTGGAACAGCAGACCGGGGAGACCGGCGCGTTGGTCAAGTAGATTCAAGCGCGCCGGATTCAGCGTTTTCTGAGGGGGGTGACGTTGCTCGCGGGGCTGCCTTGCAGTTTGAAGGACGCGCCTTCGCCGGTGGCATTGGGCCCCTTGTCCAAGAGGGCGTTGATGGCATCATCGCCCTTGAGTCCTTCAAGCTTGATCTTCAACCGCAAGTTGTTGGCGCTGTCGGCATTGATCAGGGCCTGTTCTAGGCTGATCTTCTCCTCCTTATACAGCTGAAGCAGCACGTGATCGAAGGTCTGACACCCTTCCTCGATGCCTTGCTCCATGGCTTCCTTGAGGGTATCGATTTCAGCCTTCTTGACCAGGTCCTTGATGCGCGGGGTATCCATCATGATCTCGAGGGCCGGGACCCGCTTGCCGTCGACGGACGGCACCAGCCGCTGCGAAATGATCGCGCGCAGGTTGAGGGAAAGCTGCAGATAAATCTGGGCATGCCGCTCAACCGGGAAAAAGTTCATGATCCGCTCGATCGCCTGGTTGGCGTTGTTGGAGTGCAGGGTGCCGATGCAGAGATGGCCAGTTTCCGCAAACGTGATGGCGGCTTCCATCGTTTCTGTGTCTCGGATTTCTCCGATCAGGATCACGTCCGGGGCTTGGCGTAGCGTGTTCTTCAAGGCGTTTTGAAAAGAGAGCGTGTCGAATCCGACTTCGCGCTGAGTGATCAAAGATTTCTTGTGGTTATGGACGAATTCGATAGGATCCTCGACGGTGATGATATGACCTGGATGCACCTCGTTGCGGAAATCGATCATGGCGGCGAGGCTGGTCGACTTTCCTGATCCGGTTGCGCCCACGACCAAGACGAGTCCGCGTTTCGTCATGGCGATGTCTTTGATGATCGGAGGTAGTCTCAACTGTTCCACCGTCTGGATCTCAGCCTTGATGTGCCGGAAGACGAGCCCAACATTGCCGCGTTGGCGGAAGATATTGACCCGGAACCGGCCGAGTTCCTTGTAGTAGAGAGCCAGGTTCATCTCCATCTTCTCTTCGAATTCACCTCGCTGCTGACCTCTCATCAATGCCAGAGCAAGCGCCTCGAGCTGCTCGTTCGTAAACAGCGGCATGTTGGCCGGCTTGGTGGAGCCATGAACGCGATAGGTTGGAGGCGCGTCAACGGTCAGGTACATATCGGAGGCTTCTTGATCGACCATCACCTTGAGCAAAGTCCGCACATCCATGTGGTAGAGCTCCCGGTTCCGAGTTCCGGCTGTCAGGCCGCGCCGATGGCGGGACCTCCGAAGAGGTTGGGGTTCATGCTGCGCGACTGGGCTTCGCCCTTGGTCACCAATCCGCGCATTGCCAGATCGACCAAGGCCATGTCCATGGTCTGCATGCCGTCTTTTTGACTGGCCTGCATAATGCCGGGAATCTGGTGCAGCTTCGCTTCACGGATCAGGTTGCGGATGGCGGTCGTGGCGACCATGATCTCCAGCGCCGCCACGCGCCCTCCGGCTTTCTTCTTGAGGAGGGTTTGCGTGATGACTGCTTCCAAGGCCTCGGAGAGTTGCGTACGGACCTGGGCTTGTTGAGCGGGAGGAAAGGCGTCGATGATGCGGTCGATGGTCTTCGGCGCGCTCGACGTGTGCAGTGTGCCGAACACCAGGTGGCCGGTCTCGGCGGCGGTGAGCGCCAATTGGATCGTCTCAAGGTCGCGCATTTCGCCGACGAGGACGATGTCGGGATCTTCACGAAGCGCCGATCTCAGCGCATTGGCGAACGAGAGGGTATGCACCCCGAGCTCGCGCTGATTCACCAGGCACTTCTTCGTCTTGTGCACGAACTCAATGGGATCCTCGATCGTGATGATGTGACCTTCGAAGGTGTTGTTGAGGTAATCGACCATCGACGCCAGTGTGGTGGATTTTCCGGAGCCCGTCGGGCCGGTGACGAGAATGAGCCCTTTTTCCTTGTCGCACAGCTGGCGAAGAATCGGGGGCATGCCCAACTTTTCCATCGGGATGATTTCGGTCGGAATGTTTCGAAACACCGCGCCCAAGCCCCGATTCTGCACGAACACATTCACCCGGAATCGGGCGATGTCGCCCAACTCAAATGAGAAGTCGCACTCGCGCTTCTCCTCGAACGTCTTGCGCTGAGCGTCGCTCATCATATCGTAGATCAGCGCGTGGGTTTCCTCGGATGTTAGGGGAGGATGATCCAGCTTCTTGAGGTCGCCGTGCAATCGAATCATCGGAGGCTCTCCAGCACTGATGTGGCAGTCGGATGCCCCCTCCTTGGCGGAGAACGTCAGTAGCTTGGAAATATCCATGAATGAGCTCCTCGATGCGAAAGGATGACTATGGATGAAGACAGAACGCGAACGTCATCATGCCATAGGCCGTTGCGAAATCAAGGAAATCGATAGAAATCGTCGACTCGGACTCGTCGGTGTTCGATCAGATCAGTCGAATCGATTCGCCTGCCAGCCGGAATGCGGTCAGTGCGTGGTCGATCTGTGTGGAGGTGTGCTCCGATGTGATGGTGATGCGGATTCGGCTTGTTGATTCGGGGACGGTGGGCGGGCGGATCGCCGGGGCGAGGACGCCGTTCGAGAGCAGGTGTTCGGCGAAGGCAAGGGCTCGGTCAGCTCGGCCGATGACGATGGGGATGATGGGGCTCGCACTGGCTCCGACGGTAAACCCGAGTTGTCTCAATCCATCGCAGAGTTTCTCGCGATTAGCCCACAGTCGCTGCCGCCGTTGTGGCTCTCGTTGCATGATGTCCAATGCGGCGATTACTGCCGCTGCGGTACCCGGAGGCGGAGCCGTCGTATAGATTAATGATCGACTGGTGTTCAGCAGATAGGTGATGAGGGTTTCCGTGCCGGCGATATAACCGCCCATACATCCGATGGCCTTGCTCAACGTGCCCATATGGAAGGGAACGGCGTCCTCGAGGTGGAAATGCTCCAGCGTACCCCGGCCGGTTTCTCCCATCACGCCGGTCCCATGTGCATCATCCACGTACAAGTCGGCGTCATACTGCCGAGTTACGTCGAACAGCTCAGGAAGAGGTGCCAGATCCCCATCCATGCTGAACACGCCGTCGGTGACGACCATCGTCCGCCGGACCGCCTTCCTGTGCGAGAGTAGTGTCTCAAGATGGCTCAGGTCGTTGTGACGATAAATCCGAAAGTCGGCGCCGCTCAGACGACATGCGTCGATGAGACTCGCGTGACACAGCCGATCTGCGAGAATAAGTCCCCCTCGGCCGATCAATGCCGGGATTGCGCCAAGATTGGCGAGATATCCTGATCCGAAGGTGAGCGCTGAGGCCGTCCTCTTGAAGCGGGCAAGGGCTCGTTCCATTTCCATATGCGGAGTCAACGTTCCAGAAACCAAGCGGGACGCGCCGGCTCCGACCCCAAAGCAGCGGGTCGCCTCAGTCGATGCATGAATCATATCGGGATGTCCGGCAAGTCCTAGATAATCGTTCGAGGCCATGAGTAGAATCTCTCGTCCGTCGATGTTCACAACCGGTGCGACACCGGTTGCCACTTCTGTGAGGCGTCGTGTCAGGTGCTGCGCGTCGAGATCGCCAAGCAATTTGTCAAACATATGATGGGCTGTCCGTTACCATGGGACAGAGGCCGCCCGGATCATGAGCCTGCGCTTCCACCCCGTTGCCTCATTGACAAGGTCAGGAAGTCCTTAGTATAAGGCGCGAGGACGTCGAGGAGGAAGTGATCTCTTAGCACCAGCCGGATCAGCCATGAGTTACCGCATCAAAGTTCCAGCAAGGACGCTTCAGGTCGACGAGGCTCATTTTGTGAGCGGGCTCGAGCACGCGCTGCATCGAGTGCAGGACTATCGAAAACCGCTGTTGGTTGGATTGTCGGTCCTAGTGCTTGCCGTTGTCGTAGTGGCGGGAGTGTTTTGGTTCGACCGTCAGGCATCGCACAAGGCTCAAGATCTTGAGCAGGAGGCGACAAGGCTTTTCATGACTCGGCCGACCGCCGGTCCCGCAAAATCCGATGCGACTCTGAAGGAGGCGATCGAGAAGTATCGGCAGGTGGTGGACCAATATCCCAGAACACCGTCGGCTCCGTTGGCGCTCTTTCACCTCGGTAACGCCCTGATGCAGGCGAATGATTATCCTGGAGCCATCGAAGCGTATCAGCGATTTATTATGCTCTACGGTTCACAGCCGACACTGGTCGGGTTGGCGCAGCAGCGTCTGGCCTATACGTATCTGTTGAAAGGCGATCGTGATCAAGCGGTGAAGACTTTCATGAGTATCGTGGAGTCCACTGGGGCACTCAATAAGGATCAAGCGCTGTTCGAGCTGGCTCGGCTCGAAGAGGCTCAATCAAGACCGGAAGGTGCCCTTGCGCACTATCAAGAACTGATCAAGTCCTATCCGGCTTCTCCCTATACCAACGAGGCCATGGTCCGCACGAAAATGCTTGATACGAAGCGGCCGGCGGAATCGGTCTCGACTCCTCCGGCTGCGTCGACGAAACCTACCTCTTCTGCGTCAGAAACGGGTAAGAAAAAGAAATAGCGGGCGGAATCCTGAAGCAGGTATGCCGTTGGACGATCGAGAGGGAATTAGTCCGCTCCCCGGAATGCTAACGACTGATGACTAGGAAATCACCTGGCCGGATGACGGGGCTGGTGAGGCTGTTTCTGGTCTTGAGGGTCTTGAGCGGGATGCGGAACCGTTTTGAAACCTTTTCCAGTGTGTCCCCCACGCGGACCTTGTACCAGCGAGACGTTTTCGCCGAGGTATACTGAGGCGTTGCGGGAAGCGGCGGGAACTTGTGACTGGGAATGCGTTGGAGCAATTGCTCCACTTTCGGTTTGAAACCGACGGGAACTTTCAGATGATAGGCCTCGCCCGGGGGAGTGGCATCGCGCCGCAGCTCCGGGTTCAGAAGTCGCAAGTCTTCATATGACACGCCCGTGACGTTTGCGATGGCCCGGAAATGAAGCGGTCGGTCTACGATAATCTCCTCGAATTGATGCGGTTCTGTGGAACTCTGGGAGAATCCATAGCGAACCGGGTTCTTGGCAATGATGGTGGCGGCCATGAACCGAGGCACGTATTCCTTTGTCTCTCTCCTGATCAGGCGAGTCTTTGAAATGTCGGAGAAACTTTCCGCTTGGGCTCGGTGAAGGGCCCGCATCACTTTGCCTTCGCCGGCATTGTACGCGGCCATTGCCAACGGCCAGGTACCGAACATGTCGTAGAGATCGCGCAAATAGCGAGCGGCGGCTACGGTAGATTTGATCGGGTCTCGCCGCTCGTCGACATAGGAGTCCACGCGAAGGCCGTACACCTTCGCCGTGCCCTTCATGAACTGCCAGGGGCCGGTGGCTTTCGCGCGCGAGTAGGCATAGGGATTGAAGCCACTTTCAACCAGCGACAAGTACACCAGGTCGCTGGGCAGATGAAATTCCGCGAAAATATTCTCCACCAAGGGTTGGTACCGACTGAGCCGGAGAAGCCACTGTTCAAATCGGTCACGAATCGCGACGTTGAAATAGCGAATATGGGATTGAACTGACGGGTCCATCACAATCGGGACGTTATAAATGGAGGGTTCTCCAGCTTCGTGAGTTTGGGATTGGAGCGTTTCGATAGGAGGATTGAAAGAGTCCACGAACCGAGATGCCGCCGAATGGGGCGGTGGCGCTATTTCGAGGATTTCCTCGGTACGTGGCACAGACGATTGATCCTCCGCTGCGGTAGGGCCGTTATTCGGAACCTCCGTTTCCACCGGGACCAGGTTTGGGTCAGGCTCGTCCTCTTGTCCTGTGCTCTGTCCGTCCACCCCTTCAGGAGCGGGAAAGATTTCGCTCGCGATGGTGGAGACTTCCGCCTGGGCTGTCATGACCGGAGGAAAAGTCCATGAAGCCGCAAGGATGGACAGCCCGACTAGGCTACGCCTAAGAAGATTTCTGACACAAAGAGAAGACATGGAATATGTTCCAGACTCCAATGTGAGATGTCAGGATGTGAGCCTAGAGTATCGAGCGACGGAAAACTTGTCAAGAAATCACCCGAGGGAAGCCCCATACTTTTGGGGCGGTCCGTCTCTCAGCATGAGCTGTAGACGCGTGAGACTGAACGCAAGAGAAATCGCGAAGAGTTCGGTGCGAGGTTATTCGTGAACCGTCGACTCCAACTGCACGAAAACACACGGATCTACACCGGCCGTTACCTTGACACTCTTCCGAAGGCAGTGGTATCGTCCGGCTTCTCTCGTTGGGCACTTTCTGCATTCCACTCCAGGAGGAACGGTCGATGATCAAGCGGTATCTGTTGGCTCCAGGGCCCACGCCTGTGCCGCCAGAGGTGCTTCTGGCCATGGCGAAGCCGGTAATCCATCATCGGGCGCCTGAATTCGACAAGCTGTTCGGGGAGGTCCGTGATGGATTGAAATGGCTTTTTCAAACGAAGGGCGATGTCCTCATGCTGGCCGCCTCAGGAACCGGCGGGATGGAAGCTTCCGTATCCAACTTTCTTTCTCCCGGAGACAAGGCGCTAACCATTAATGGGGGTAAGTTCGGAGAGCGCTGGGGCAAGCTCTGTAAGACATACGGGGCGCAGGTGACCGAACTCAAAGTCGAATGGGGACGGGCCATTGATCCGCAGTTGGTTGCAGATTCCTTGAAGAAGGACCCTGGAATCAAAGCCGTCTATGTCCAGGCCAGTGAAACCTCGACTGGGGTCGCCCACGATGTCAAAACCCTCGCTCAAATTGTCAAAGGCCACGCCGATGCGATTCTCGTGGTGGATGCCATCACGGCATTGGGCGTGTTCGACATCAAGACCGATGATTGGGGCGTCGACGTTGTAGTGACCGGCTCTCAAAAGGCCCTGATGCTGCCGCCCGGTCTGGCCTTCGTCAGCGTCAGCGAAAAGGCTTGGCAATTGGCCGAGAAGGCCAAAAATGCTTCGTTCTACTTCAATTTGAAGAAGGAACGAGAAAATCAACAGAAGAACCAGACAGCATATACGCCTGCAGTCTCGCTCATCGTCGGGCTCCAAGAGGTCCTGAAGATGCTCAAAGCCGAAGGGCTGGAGCAGGTCTTCGGACGGCAAGCGAATCTTGCGATGGCGATGAGGGAGGGGATGAAGGCCGCCGGTTTGGCGCTCTTCCCCAAGGAATCTCCCAGCGATGCTCTCACGGCAGTGTCGGCGCCTGAGGGGATTGATGGTCAGACGGTGTATAAGAATCTTCGGGTGCAATATGGGATCACCGCGGCGGGCGGGCAAGATCACCTAAAGGGAAAGATATTCCGGCTCTCGCACATGGGCTATATGGATCGATTCGACGTCATCATGGCTGTCGCAGCAACTGAAATGGTCTTGAAGGGCCTCGGTCATTCCGTGAAGCTAGGCAGCGGTGTTGGGAAAGCCCAAGAAATTTTGATGGTGAAGTAGGCAGATCTATGAAAATTCTGGTCAGCGATAGTCTCTCTAAGCAAGGTGTCGAGCTTCTGGAGAAAGCAGGCTTCACGGTGGTTGTGAAGTCCAAGATGCCGAAAGATGAGCTCTTCAAGGAAATCAAGGATGCCGATGGATTGATCGTGCGGTCGGGCACCAAGGTGACGGAAGAGCTGCTTGCTGCGGCGGATAAACTCAAGGTTGTCGGTCGGGCCGGTTCCGGTCTGGACAATGTCGATACTCCGGCGGCTACCCGTCGTGGGATCGTCGTCATGAACACGCCGGGTGGCAATACGGTGACGACCGCCGAACACACACTCTCGATGATTTGCGCCATGAGTCGACGCATCCCTCAGGCCACCGCCTCCACGAAGTCGGGGAAGTGGGAAAAAGACAAGTTTATAGGCGTCGAGCTCTACAATAAGGTGCTAGGCATCGTGGGGGTTGGGCAGATCGGCAGCCATCTGACAAAATTGGCTCATGGTATCGGAATGAGAGTGATCGCCTACGATCCCTTCTTGGCCAGCGATCGGGCCGAGCGAATGGGAGTGGAGATGGTAGATCTCCTCGATCTGTTCCGTCGCGCAGACATCATTTCCGTACACACCCCGCTGACTCCCGAAACCAAGGGCATCATCAATGCACAGACGATCTCGATGATGAAGCCCGGGGTGATGATCGTGAATTGCGCGCGCGGAGGCATCGTGCACGAAGGGGACTTGTTCGAGGCGTTGAAGAACAAACGCGTGGCGGCGGCCGCATTTGACGTGTTTGAGGAAGAGCCTGTCAAAGCGGAGAATTCATTGCTGACCCTTGAGAATTTTATTTGCACTCCCCATATCGGGGCACAGACGACGGAGGCACAGGAGAACGTTGCCGTCGGGATTGCAGAGCAAATCGCCGATTATTTCAAGAGGGGCATCGCGCGCGGAGCCGTGAATATCCCGTCAGTTTCGCCTGAATTGCTCCCGAGGCTCCAACCCTACCTGTCGCTGGCCGAGCAATTGGGGAAGTTACAGACGCAGTTGTGTGAGGGCGGGCTTGAGCATCTGACCGTTGAATACAGCGGAGAGGTTGCCGAGCTATCGGTGGCCCCTTTGACGATTGCCGTGCTGAAGGGACTGCTCACTCCGGTCATGGAGGCCCCTGTCAACTATGTGAATGCGCCGATTGTGGCAAAGGAACGTGGAATTGAAGTCAAAGAGGTTCGTAGCTCCGATGCGGGAGACTTTACCAGCCTGATTCGGGTGCGTGTTGTGGCGGGGAAAGCTTCTCATCAAGTCGCCGGTACTCTCTATCATAAGAAGGATCCTCGGGTCGTAGAAATCGATCAATTCAAGGTCGAGGTGGTCCCCGAAGGAAACATGTTGTTGATCCATAACATCGATCGCCCCGGTGTCATCGGGATGGTGGGCAAGGTACTCGGAGACGAGAGCATCAATATCGTTCGAATGCAGTGTGCCCTGGAAAAGCGCGGAGGAAATGCGTTGCTGATTATTGGATCTGACCAAGTGTTTCCCGGCTCGGTATTGAATGCGATCAAGTCGAATCAGAATATTCTCTCGGTCAAGGTTGCGAGCCTTTCCTAAACTCTGCTAGCCATTCGGCCATCTATGGTGTCTCCTTCTCGGAAGTCTCGCCGCGTATCGGCGCAGGCCTTAGCCTATCGTGAGCGCTCTCTGATTCCGATAGGGATGGCGACAATCCTTCCTCATGCCGCTCGACAGGTTCGTCGCCTCGAAGGCCAACTCCTGGCTCAGATCGGGCGGTGGGGATACGACGAAATTATTCTCCCCACATTTGAGTACCTTGACGTGCTGGCGCCCGGCTTGGAGCCAGAGCTGCTCGAGACCTGTTACCAATTTATCGACCGCACCACCGGTCGGACTCTCCTGCTTCGCCCCGATGCGACCGCCCAGGTAGCCAGAACAGTGGCCATGGGCTTGACCGGTGGAATATTTCCTCAGAGGCTTACGTATCGTACCTCGGTGTTTCGGTACGAGCCTGAACATGCCGGCCGTGGCAGAGAGATTTTTCAGATCGGGGCCGAGCTTATTGGTCTCAAAGATGTGAGCGGTGATGCCGAGGTCATTACCATGTTGATCGAGTGTTTGCAGTCGATTGGGCTTGGATCCTTCACGATTGCCTTGGGGCACGTTGGATTCATCAAGGGCCTGATGACAAGATCCGGCCTGTCCGTTCGAGCCCAGAAGCGAGCTGAACAGGCCGCGGCTCGAAAAGATCTGCCTCGTCTCGAAGAGATTCTGAAGACCGAACGCATCGCAAGATCGGCCGCCATGGCGATTCGTGAAGCCCCTGAGTTGACCGGTCGAAAAGAAGTCTTGAATCGAGGGCAGGTTCTGGCCGCTGGAGACCCGACTCTGCTTGAACCATTGGAGCGACTCGCAGAACTCTATCATCTATTATGTTCAGCCGGATATGAGGATGCACTGCTGTTGGACCTTGGCGAGTTCCGAGGGGTCGATTATTACGATGGTGCTGTCTTTGATGTCTTCGCGCCGGGAGTGGGGGCGGAATTGGGCGGAGGTGGGCGATACGATCACCTGATTGGCCGATTCGGTGCAGCCCTGCCTTCAACCGGATTCGCACTCGATGTTGACCGGCTGTTCCGTGCACTGGCGTTTCCGGAGGAGGCCGATGGGTTGCCGCGCATCGACTATCTCGTGATAGGACCTCAGCGTGCGGTGTCGCGTGTGAGTAAGGTTGCGGCTCAGTTGCGGCGCCGACAGCTCCGTGTCGCCCAGCAAACCATTAGTAATACGAGCACCGGCCAACTTCTGACCAGCGCGGCTCAGCAAGGTCGGGCACAAGGAGCCGGAGCTGTGGTCGTCGTTGGAATGCCAGGTCAGAACCGAGGTGATAAGTTCACGGTGGTTGAACGGCTTGGACGCGAGACGGATCTTGTGCGAAATAGGCGCTCACCCAGACCCGTGCAGAAGGAGATAAGCCTTACCGCCCTCGTCGAGGCGATCAAACGTACATCGACCATAAAAGGTGCGTCATGAAGCCGGCGGCTGAGATCGACCTTTCCCAACCGAAGCTGCCTCCTCAGAATGTTGAGGCGGAACAATCCGTATTGGGCGCGGTGTTGCTGGACAACCAGGCAATGGCCAAGGCAATGGAATTGATCGTCGAGAAGGATTTTTATCGGACTGCTCACCGTAAGATTTACCATGCCATGCTGGAGCTGTCGGAAGTCGGCGAAGTCATCGATCAGATCACGCTTACCGAACGGTTGAAGGCGCAGGGTGAACTGGGATCGGTCGGCGGGGCAGCGTACCTGGCGGAGTTGGTTCAAATTGTTCCCAGCGCGGCCAACATCCGGTATCACAGCAAGATCGTGCGCGACAAAGCGCTGCTGCGAGAGCTCATCCATACCTCCACAGAAGTGCTCACCCGCGGGTATGAAGGAGCAACCCAGATCGACGACCTTCTGGATTTCGCTGAGCGGTCGGTCTTTAGCATTGCACAAGGTAAGTTGGATCGATCCTTCAGTCCGATCAATCACATCATCAAAGAGAGTCTCGATCTTGTCGATAAATTATCCAAGCGCAAAGAGCAAGTAACGGGCGTCCCAACCGGGTTCTATGACCTCGACGATTTGACGGCCGGTCTTCAGCCGTCCGACCTGGTCGTGATCGCCGGCAGACCGAGCATGGGGAAAACGAGCCTCGTTTTGGGCATGGCCGCCCATGCCGCGCTTCATGCAGGGACGCCGGTCGGTATATTTAGCCTCGAAATGTCGAAGCCCCAGATCGTTCTGCGCATGCTCAGTTCCGAGGCGCGAGTCGACTCCCATGCGCTGCGGACCGGGAAGCTCCAAAAGGAGGATTGGTGGAGGTTGGCTGAGGCGGCTGGCAGACTAGAACAGGCTCCGATCTACATCGATGATACCGGGGGTATTACGGTACAGCAGATGCGTGGCAAGGCTCGGCGGCTCAAGGCTGAGCGGGGTCTCGGGTTGTTGGTTGTGGACTACCTCCAACTGATGCAGGGACGGAGTGACGCCGAGTCTCGGCAGCAGGAGATATCGGACATTTCACGTTCACTGAAGGCATTGGCAAAGGAACTCAACGTTCCGGTTGTCGCGCTTTCCCAGTTAAGCAGGGCCGTTGAAGCGAGAAAACCGCCAATTCCCATGCTGGCCGATCTTCGCGAGAGCGGAGCCATTGAACAGGATGCGGATGTCGTCATGTTCATCTATCGCGAGGAAGTGTACGATCAAAACTCTGAACGCAAAGGCATCGCTGAAATCCTGGTGAGCAAGCACCGCAACGGTCCGATCGGAAAGAAGGAGCTGTTCTTTCATGATCGATTCGCCAAGTTCGAGAGCTTAGACAATCGAGAAGCCGTTTGACCGCGCCCACCTCGCTTCGTATAATCTTTAGCAACATTGTGTTATCGTCTATCCACCATGTGGCTCGCTGGTTGTTCTTATCCTCCTAATTTTGCGCCGGCGAAACGGATCTTCCCGTTGTATTCCTTATTCGTGCTGGTCCTGACCGCATTCCTATTCCCGGCATGTACGACGCCGTCAACATCGCCGAGCAGTTCATCCACGTCTCAAATGCCTCATAAACCTGATCCTCCCATGCATCAGCCCGATGCGTCGGCTGCCTATCATTTTATGCTGGGGTACCAAGCCGAGTTGGCGCAGGATACGGAACGCGCATTGAGAGAATATCACAGCGTCCTTGCCACGGATCCTTCCTCCAGCTCAGTCAAAACCAGGTTGGCAGGGCTGTATTTCTCGTTGGGTGATATGCCAAACGCTCTTAGGTACGCGCAAGAGGTGGTCGACAGCCCAGATCAGGACGGACATGTTCTGACGCAAATGGCCGGCATCCTTGCAAGCGCCGGTCAAACTGAACGAGCGATCGGAATTATCGACAAGGCCATCGCTCAGGATCCGACAGCCGGTGATCCCTATTTTGCCAAAGGTCTTTTGCTGCTGGGTTTAAAACGACCTTCTGAGGCTGAGTCGGTGATCCAAGATGGACTGATGAGATCGCCGGATTCGGCAGTCGGCCACTACCATCTCGGGCGCGCCATGCTCGAATCTGGCAAACCCGAGCAAGCCTCCGCGAGTTTCGAACGTGCTATCGCGGTGAGTCCTTCGTTCGAGCCGGCCTATTTGGCCTTGGCATCCATCTATGCATCCAGGCAGGAGCGAGATCAAGCGATCGAAATACTGAGGCGATATCTGCAGGGGGTGAACCCGCAGAATCGTGATATTCGACATCAACTCATACGTCTCTATGTCGAATCCAAAGATTACAAGGGCGCGATGGTTGAGTTGGAAACTCTTCTTGCCGATGATCCATCAGATCTTGATGCGCAATTGAGGGTTGCTTTGATCTATGGCGAGCAGAAGGAGTATGCCAAAGCGATCGACCGCCTAAACCAGATTCTCAAGACACGCCCGGCGGAACTGAAGGTAAGAGACTACCTGGGCTATCTGTATGAGGAGTCAAAGGATACAAAGCGAGCCATCGAAACGTACACCCTCAACATTCAGCTCGAACCTACTTTCTATGAAGGGCATCTCCACTTAGGAGTACTGTACTACAGACTCAAGCAGTTTCCTGAAGCCATCGAACATCTGAGTCGTGCGACAGCATTAAATCCCAAGCAGCCTGAGGCGCACATCGTACTCGGTTTGGCATATTTGCAGACGGACCAATTTGAGAAGTCAGCTGAGGTATTCGAGAGAGGTATTCATCACAATCCGAAGAACGCAGATTTACATTTCAACTTGGGAACTGCCTACGACAAGCTGAATCGATTTGATGACGTCGTTCGCGTGATGGAGGCGGCGATCAAGCTGGATCCGCACCATGCGGATGCCCTCAACTATCTCGGGTACAGTTATGCCGAGCGTGGAGTCAAGATCGATCAGGCGCTCTCTCTGACCAAACAGGCGGTAGCATTGAAACCAGACAATGGCTACTACGTGGACAGTCTGGGGTGGGCATTTTTCAAGTCTGGGCTTTTGGCCGAGGCGCTCACAGAAATTAAGCGAGCTGTGGCACTCGTTGGAGACGATCCGGTGATCTTTGAGCATCTCGGTGACATCTATGCCAAGCAAGACCGAATGGCCGATGCGCGCGAAGCTTGGTTGCACGCCTTGGAACTGGATCCTTCCAACAGCAAGCTGATTGAACGGTTCCGCGAGCTAGGCATGGGAGACCCTGCCCAAGAAGATCGTATCCAACAGGCTAAACGCCGTGTATCAGAGAAGATACAAGCGCCCTCTCCATAAAATGCCGTCCTTATGAGATATCTTTCTCCTTACTCTTCCTCCCAAAGTCTCCTTTTTAGATTCAAGGCCTGAAGTTGGCTGAATAACTCAAGTTCGTCAATGGCTGAGGACCCTCCGCTATAACGCGGTGCTCGGCAAGGCCTGCTCCCTCTATTTTCCTCAATCTGTCATGTAGGCGATATGCGCTTAAGAAATAGCCTTGCGAGACAATTATTGGCACGCGCTAGCGAATCTCGGAAACGCGGGTACATCGGGTGGGACAGGGTCGTTCTGCAGATTAGTTTATAACAGATTGACAATTCAGCAGTCTTCTGGACGAGCCAAGTTGCTACCCCCACGGCATCGAACCTGCTTGTTGGACGAATGCAGACAGCATGACAAACAGGATGATTGGATGCAGCAACCCATCATTCATGGGGAAGTCGGTGAACCATCAACAAGGAGGAGCAGCAATGTGTAAGCAGTTGAAAAGTCATAAGGGTTTTACCCTTATCGAGTTGATGATCGTCGTGGCGATCATCGGAATCTTGGCGGCGATCGCGATTCCCAACTTCATCGCGTATCAGTCGAAGTCCAAACAGGCTGAGGCGAAGGTGAGTCTTGGGGCGATCTTCACGTCCGCCACCGCCTATCAGGCGGAAACCGTTCCTCAGACATATCTTGCCGCCACCAATACTCTTTCGGCAATCGGGTGGGCTCCGTCCGGCACGCCCAGATACTCATTCTGGTATGCGTGGGATGCGGCCGCGCTCACCGGTCCGGCAGCTGGTCCCGGAGCAGCTGTTATGTTCCCGATGCCTAGCGTGCCGGCTACCTGTGTGGCTTCACCGACCACTGGTGGTAATGCCGTGGCTGCCAGCCCGAGTGGTTTTACGGCGGGTGCAAGCGGCAACATTGATGGTGATCCCACCTGCGATCACTGGTTCATCAATGACCAACGTGCTTTGAACAATACGCAAAACGACGTGTAGCCCCTGCTTGGAGAATTGTTCCCCTAGTAAGAAGGGGAGAAGCCACGCAATGGCTTCTCCCCTTCTCTATTGTCGACATATCTAAAAAGTCTCAGAGGGCGAAAATTCTTGACGCTTCAGCGAAACCTGAATACTGTGACATCACAGTGGCACGGGAAGAAGTTATTAATCGGAGCTGGTTTAGCAACTAGTTAGTTTTGCCATGTATCCCGTGCTCTGGCCAATGGCGAGCCTCTCGTTACCATTCTTCAGTTCCATCTGCCGTGCCTTGAAGCAACGGGGTGTTCCGGCGTTGTACTCTCCAGCGGTTCTGCTGCTAGGAGGCATAACAGGGCTTGCTCCATTGATTGAAGGCGGGACAACACACCTTCCGGTATTTGTCATGCGGATGTCTCTATTCTTGTTCGCGATGAGCTGGATGATCCGCAAGAAGCATGGCGGAGAGCTCTTTCTGCATTGGAGTAAATTGTCACCGATGGTGGTGATCCTGTGCGGGCTCGCCTTTGTCTCCGTCCTGTGGGCGCCATACAAGGATGTTGCAATTCAGGGGGTTGTCACATTTGCGATGTACGGGGTGTTTTTTCACTTGATATGGCAGAGGGTGAGATCAGTACGCGATATTCGCGTACTGATCATGATCATACTTGGCATGGGAACGTTTCAGGCAGTTCTCGGAGTGATCCAATACTGGGGACTGGGCAGTTACCGAGCCTATGGAACATTCTTCAACCCGAACTTTTTTGGGACGTATCAGGTCTGCGTGATCAGCCTGGTCCTTGCTCTTCTCTGTTATTCAGATGGGAGCCTCTTGGGGAAGGGAGAAAGAGTAGTTCTGATCTCAATCGGAATTCTTTCAGTCAGCGCATTCCTTCTGGCCCGCTCTCGAGGGGCCTCGATCGCTCTCATATGTGTCGTGGCCTTCATCGGAATCATGCGCTTTGGGAAAATGGTCATGCCATTTCTTCTAACGGGTGTTCTCCTTCTCGCGGTTGTTCCAAATCCCGTAAGAGATCGAGGCCTTGAGGTCGCTGCGCATGATCCTTTTTCGTACACAAGGATCGATATTTGGAAGAATTCAATCGACCGTATTATCAATTATCCGTGGGGAGTTGGTCTTGGGATGTACAAGTACCTGTCATTTCAATTCCGATTCCCGGTTGACGGAGAAATCGCCCGATTTGGAAAGCGGGCAGAATCGGCTCACAATGAATATTTGCAAATTGCAGTTGAGCTTGGAATCACCGGACTGCTCATCTTCCTGGCCGGGACAATACTATGGATGAAAGAGGCGGTAAGAATACTGCTTGGTGAACAAACATCCTTACGATCCGGCGCAATAGCAGGGCTGGCCGGAATCGTTCTGACTGTCTTGGTTCATGCGTCGATCGATTCGGTCTTCCATGAGCCGGCTCTTGTTTTGTTGATGATTTTGTCCGGCAGCATGGTACTTGTCCTAGGCCGGATCCAAGCCGACGCTGATCCCGTGGTGCCGAAAGGATCGATTCACCTCAGTAGAGGGCGGTCGGTGATTGCCGCCATCATCATGTCAATATTTGTATCGCTTACAGTACAGTCGGGTTTGGCATGGTACGCGTTTGAGCGAGGGAACGCACAAACGAGTTTTCGCAAAATAGCGGAGGCCTCACAATGGTATCAGGTTGCGACAACCATTCAGCCCTGGAACGCGGCGTATCACAACGCGGTCGCATCATCCGATCTCGCTCTGTTTCACACTCTCGGGGAACTGGGACTGGTCCTGGACGCTGTCAAAGAAATAAAGCTGTGTATGTCGCTCAATGCGCTCGATGGCCGCTATCCCTATCGCCTAGGTACTCTGTATCAGCTTCTGGCTGAGCTGGCACGTCACCCACAGGAACGAATCGAATGGCTCAGCCGCGCTATGGCTTCATACCAAGTGGCGACAACAAGAGATCCATATTCTCCTGCGAGCTACGTTGCCTTGGGAAAACTGCAACGCGTGCATGGTTCACTCCAAGAGGCGCAAGCGTCATTCTCGAAAGCCATAGAATACGAACCCAATTACTTGCCTGCGCGTGCGCTGCGCATGGAAGTGGCTCTGCAATTGGGCAACGCCAATGCTGCTCATCGAGACTATTCGGAACTGCTGGCGATCATGGAGAAGTATCAGGGGAGGGCGAGGAGCCCGATGGAACATCAGTTCCTGGATGTCAATCTCGATGCTTTGAAGGAAATGCTACGGTCATGACCGCGCTCAAACGTATAGTTCCTTGGCTTGTAGCTGCTACCTTACTGCTTGCCGTCCATTACATGCACCTCGCAGCTGATCGGACTCGGGCAGCGATGCCGAAGCTACAACGATTCGCGCTCCTTCCTGATGGAAGCACACTTAGGACCATGACGCTGGGTTTCCAGAACGTTATTGCAGACTTTCTGTGGCTGCGATCGGTTCAAGCCATTGGGGATCGCCAAGTGTCCAAGGAAGCCGGCATGTGGATTTTCCGTGCGATAGATATTGTGACGACGCTTGATCCCAGGTTTGTAGCAGCTTACGAAGCTGGTGGGATTGCGCTGTGTACGGTTGTCGTCATGCCGGAGGAGAGCAATCGCATCCTTGAGAAAGGCATGCGGAACAACCCCGAGGAATGGAGACTGCCTTTCATGTTGGGTATCAATTACTATTTTGAGCTGGGAGACGACGCCAAAGCTGCAGAGTATATCGCCATAGCAGCGAGTGTTGGTGGAGGGCCAGAATACCTCGCTTCGTTCGCTTCTCGTCTTTACATGACCGCGAAGGACCCGCAAAAGGCAGTCGAAGTTCTTGCCACCTCTTACGAACACTCGAGCGATACGCGATTACGAGAGTTCCTTGGCTTTCGGTTAAAGGAGGCACTTGTTGAGCGGGACATACAATCTCTCGAGGCAGCAATCGAGCAATATCGTCACCAATTTGGGGAACCTCCACGGAAGCTGGAGGAATTGGTGATTGCAGGATATCTGGCCGCGCTGCCAGTTGAACCATTGGGGGGTACCTATGTCTATGACCACAGTGTCCAAAGCGTGCACAGCACATCTGCAGAGCGGCGATTTCAAGTGAGCGGACATCGGAGGCAGCGATGATTCCACTGACGATAAGCAAGTTGACGAAGGCGTATCAGCGCGGATGGCCGACAAAACAATTCCTGGCGGTCGATCGGCTAGATTTAGAAGTATGCAAGGGGGAAATTTTCGGTTTCCTCGGGCACAATGGATCAGGAAAAACGACAACCATCAAAATGATTCTTGGTTTGGCTCATCCGACGGCGGGCAGTATTGCTATTTTCGGGAGAGATTGTCGTGACATAGACGTAAAGAGATTGGTGGGATACTTGCCGGAAGCACCGTATTTTTATGATTACCTCACAGCGGAGGAGTTTTTGAAGTTCTATGGCCGGTTGTTCCATCTATCTGGTAGTGAACTGAGGCGCAAGATTGACTCGCTCTTGGACCTTGTCGGTCTGAAAGACACACGGCGCCTTCCCTTGAGAAAATTTTCAAAAGGCATGCTCCAGCGGGCTGGAATTGCCCAAGCGCTCATCAATGACCCGGAATTGGTCATATTAGACGAACCGATGTCAGGGCTCGACCCAATTGGTCGACGTGACGTTCGTGACATTATTCTTCAGCTGAAGGAGAAGGGCAAAACGATCTTCTTCAGTTCGCATATTCTGTCCGATGTAGAAACGATTTGCGATCGGGTTGGAATCCTCGTGAAAGGGCGACTCAAAGCCACCGGATCGGTTACTGACTTGGTCGGAGCTGAAACGGTGAATGAGGTGGAGATTCAAGTGATAGGGGAGACGTCGGGACTGCTGGAGAAAGTGAATCAGCTTGGAGGAGCAATCAGTCGTCGGAGCGGGATGATGTTAATCAAGGTCTCGAATCAGCAAGAGGCTGATGAAGTTCTCCGCTATGTTCAATCGAGGAACGACCGCTTGGTCTCCTTTGTGCCGCACAAGCGCTCACTCGAAGATTTGTTTCTCAGGGAAACCGGGCTCGAGGTGTCATCATGAATGCCATCGGTACCATTGCGCTCAATACCTTTAGAGAAACATTGCGGGACAAGGTGTTCTATAACCTGTTCGTGTTTGCTCTTCTCATGATCGGCAGCGCGGTCCTCTTGGGGACATTGACTATTGGAGAGCAGGTAAAAATAATTAAAGATATTGGATTAGCCAGTATCGACCTGTTCGGAGTGTTAATAGCCATATTTGTGGGAGTCGGGCTCGTCAGTAAGGAGATTGAAAAGCGCACGATCTATACTATTGTCGCCAAACCCGTCCACCGATATCAATTCCTTCTGGGACGTTACTGCGGGCTAGCTTTCACTATGTGGGTGAATACCAGCGTCATGCTCGGCGCGTTGTGCCTGATCCTGGTGACTAGCGGTGCGATGCCGGACAGCGGCATCATGAAGGCTGTTGCTCTCATCGCGGTTGCGCAGCTTGTTGTCCTGTCCGCTGCCTTGTTCTTTTCCACCTTCACCACTCCCACGTTGAGCGGAATCTTCACATTGGCTGTGTACGTCATTGGTGAATTAACCCCTGATCTGCAGATGATGAGCGATAGATTGTCCGGTGCATTGAAGGAATTGCTGTTGGCGCTCTATTATCTCCTTCCGAACCTCGCGTTGTTCAATGTCAAGGGAGAGGCTGTATATGGTGTTCCCATCACAGGTGAGTACATGATGACTACCGTTGCGTATGGGATGGCTTATGTCACTTTTGTATTGATCGCATCCTGCATTGTGTTTCAGCAGAGAGATTTCTAGCCTGCAGCCTGCCTGCGCAAATGGATGGTCTGTGGGATCAGACTCGGCTGGAGTGCGACCGGTATCGGTTCTTTCTCGGAGCGGCTGACAGTGAAAGTGACAAAACTTCTCTGGAAACTACACAGCCTGGATCATGGTATCGCCAGCGTCCGCTATCGAGCATTGCTTCCGATTCAAGCTTTGGCTCCTTTCGGATATCGGTCGTCCGTCTGCCAATCATTGGGCATCGACCAACTTTGTGGGGTGGATGTGGTCATCTTTGTCAAAGCTTTTGCGCTCAAAGACTTGCTCTTCGCACAAAGGACCTACGAGGCTGGAATTCCCATCGTGCTAGACCTCTGTGACAATATCTTCGTTCCCAACTACACAATCAAGTATCCCATGCATCCAGCCGAGATTATTCAGGTGATGTCTAGGTACGCGGCAGTGATCACTACCACGGGTCCGGCACTTATGGGCGTGTTGCAGAAGACACTCGAAGTACCTGTGCCCATCATGATTGTTTCCGATGGGATCGAGGAAGAAACGGCCGGTCCGACTGGACGGCGGATCCTTCAGCACGCCCATATGAAGGAATTGTGGAGGATGCTGACGAGCACAGGCTTCTGGATACGTGTGGCGCCGAAACTTCCAACGAAAGTGGCGACCCGATGGAAGCTGTTGTGGGGTCTGTTGGCCAGCGGAGTTTCCATTTCCAGCAGGGGAGGGGAAAAGAGGGGTTCGACATCGAACGGACATATGAGCGTAACAGCGGCATTGCGTCCGGAAGGGAGGCCATCGGTCAAGACGCTGATTTGGTTTGGCCATGCGGGGGGCGATTATGGACAATTCGGCCTTTCAGATCTTGTCGATATCGCGCCCTCATTAGAGCGGCTGGCTCGACGCATCAGAATCAGATTGATCGTGGTGAGCAATAATCGAGAAGCCTATCAAAAGCTCGTCCAGCCTATTCCGATAGACACCCACTATGTCGAGTGGGATAGCGAGTCGGTAAGAGGGCTTATTAAATCGAGCGATGTCACGATTATCCCGAACTCCAAAGATCCGTTCGCTGTCTGTAAATCGGCTAACCGAGCCGTCCTTGCCTTGAGTCTTGGCGTTCCTGTTGTCGCCACTCGGACGCCGGCCATGGAGGTTTTTGAAGGATGTGTCAGTTTCGATGATTGGGTTGAAGGTTCGTTTCGATATCTGACCGAACCGGGATTGGTACAGGACCATCTCCAAAAAGCGCAAAGCGTCTTGCGCAAAGAGTTCGGATCAGACCGTATCGCCAAGCAGTGGCAGGACGTGCTTGACCGCGCGAAAGCACCGAGGGTGCTTGCCGATCAACGTTTTGCTGATGCACCCGGTTGGACGGTCGCCGTGGTTATTCATCTCATGCAGGACCTTGATCTCGCCTTACCGATCCTTACAGAAGCCAACCGCTGGCATGATCTCCGATGTCAGGCTTGGGTCTCGTTGTCGCTTTTGGAAGCATCTCCGCGTGTTTGGAAAGGATTGCGTGCCGCCGGTGTAGATTTTCGCGTGCTGGATGACCAAATGGATGCAGACACAAGGTCCATGGGATTTCGAGGAGTCGATGCGGTTCTCACGGTTGCGGAAACGAATCAGTCACCGCACCGAGTTCCTCATCGTATCGCCACTTGGGCCAATGAGGCGAAACTGCTGACCTATACAATGCAGCACGGTTTCGAGAATATCGGGCTCACGTACACAGACGATAGGTATCCCATCGAACGGATTTCCTTTGCCTCGAACGTCATCTTCACCTGGAGCCACCGGGAGCTCTTGCATCCAAAGGTACCGTCCACCACGCGAAACAAATGCATTCCCGTTGGATGTTGCAAAACCGTTCCTTCTGAAAGCATCACCCTGCCGCTGTCAGTCAAAGGTGAAAGGGTCATTGGCATATTTGAGAACCTGCATTGGGAGCGCTACGACAGAGGCTATGCCGAGAAATTCGTCCAGGACACTCAGTCGCTGGCCAATAATCACCCCGACATCGTGTTTCTTGTCAAGCCGCACCATGCGGGACAATGGCTCACGTCCCGATATAACGGGACCATCCCGAGCGCTCCAAACCTAGTCATTGCAGACCCGGTGGACCCTGCATGGGAACAATTCACGGCGTCTCAGTTGATCAATTCGCTCGACGGAGTGATCACCACTCCTTCTACAGTCGCGTTGGATGCCGCCAGGGCTGGAAAACCGGTTGCCGTCGCCGGATACGGCCTCGACCTGTCGGCCTATCGGCCGCTGTCCGTCCTTAGGAGCAGTTGGGAATGGGACGCCTTCCTTCAAGGCATTCGGGATGAGATCGGGCACCGCATGCTGGCGGAGCGATCGAAGGAATTCGTGGAACGCACGATCTATCAAGGGATTGGGTCGCACAACATTCTCCAGAAGATTGCCGGTGACTTGAGAGCGAATCGGACATTGGCCGAACGGACGACTCATTCTGACGAAGAGCGGCCTGCGGCCTAATTAGAGAAGGTGGTGTAATGCAGAATCCTGTCAGGGTCTTTGTGGGTGCCGACCGATCGCAGGCGTTAGCCGTCAAGGTTCTGGAGTATTCGATCAGGCGCCATTCTACACAGCCTATACAGGTCATTCCTATGGTGGATCTTCCAATACGGGCGCCGAAGGATGTCAGGAACACCCAGCGGACAGGGTTTTCGTTCAGTAGATTCTGTATTCCTGAGATGACCTGTCATGCGGGTAAGGCCATTTACCTGGACGCGGATATGCTGGTTTTCCAGGATATCCGGGCTCTGTGGGAAATTCCATTCGATGGAGCCAAAGTCGTCATCCAGCAAGAGGTGAAACATCAAGAGGTGACGACGAAGAAGTTCGGCGCTCCTTCTTCAAGGCGGAAACAATGCGCCGTCATGTTGCTCAATTGCGATCGTTTGGACTGGAAGATTGATCGTATCATTGATGGTTTTGACCGTGGCGAGTATAGCTATGAGATGTTGATGTACGACATGTGCCTCTTAAAAGAAGAGGAAATCAAGTACGGCGTACCTTTCGAATGGAATAGCCTTGAATACTACGGACCGGATACATGCCTGATTCATTACACCGATGTCATGACGCAGCCATGGACGTCCTCCTGGAACAGGAACGGGTTTTTGTGGTTCGACGCCGTTCATTCCATGTTGAATGAAGGTGCGCTGAGGATGGAGGATCTTGAACAGGAAATTGCTCTGGGATACTTCCGTCCTTCCCTTCTATGGGATATCTCGTATCGAGCGTCCTTGCCAAAGGGATTGTTACCGTTATGGGACATCGTACATAGCTTACTTGACAGGGTGAAGCGGTACAGACCGCATCGGGATGTGTATCTTGCCAAGCGGCGGCGACTTCAAGCGGATCATGAGGAGGCCAAGCAGGCCGCATAAGGGATTCGGTTCGCATCACGCTTGACGTCTCATCCAGCACGGAGAGGATCAGGATGCGTTCAGGACGACTGACAAGAATCCTTAGGTGGGATTGGATCCTCAGTCCTAGACAGCTCGAACAGGAACGTGCGATACCGCAGAAGAAGCGGACGGCCGACGTCCCTGACAGTGATCGCGTCGAAGAAGGAACGCATTCCACATTTCTTGCATCTCTTAACGATGAGGATGTGCGCCGGCTCAACGACCTCCTTCCATGGAGTTGTTACGTGCTCGACGAACGGGGTAGGCGATTTGGCAAACCATGGTCGACCGGCAAACGCGCAACTCCTCAGCGGATTCCGGATCGCCGCATCCTCGAGCTCGACCGCAGGTTCCCTCTCCGGGATCTTGTCGTTTTGGAAGTCGGCTGTTTCGAAGGTATCCACACCGTGGCTTTGGCCGGCCTGGCAAGGCGGGTAATGGCTGCCGACAGCCGCATCGAAAACATAGTGAAAACGATTGTTCGATGCGCCGCATACGGCAGATCTCCCGAAGTGTTCGTGTGGAATGTGGAAGAAGGAATGCCGAATGGGTACGACCCAACGTGCGACATTCTGCACCATGTCGGAGTGTTGTATCACCTGGCGGATCCGATTCGCCATCTTCAACAAATTCTCCGTGTGGTGAGGAAAGGTATCATGTTGGATACTCATGTCGCGTCTGAGGAGACTGCCCGCGAAACATATGTTTCCAAAGGGACGTCCTATCGATATCTGCCATATAGAGAAGGAGGAAGGGAGGATCCATTCTCGGGCATGGCGGACCATGCGAAATGGATCTGTGAGGGGGATCTGGTCCGGCTTCTTCGCGACTCGGGATTTCGGAATGTCGACGTCGCCGAACGGAGGCAGGAGCGAAATGGGCCTCGAGTCTTGATCTTCGCAAGCCGCTGCTAGAACGCGTCGGAACTCACGGTAAACTCCGTAGGAGAAAATGGAGTGATGGCGCCGTGAATCTTGTAGACATGGCCAGGCGGGGTGACAAGAACCTCCTTTTGGAAGCCGATCTTGTCGCTTGCGGGAATGGGAAATGGTTTCCCGTTAAGGCGCTGCTGTCACATCTCAAGGGCAACTATATCGTTGCCAGCAAGCGATGTTTCGACGGTGTGCTCTATCGAGGGTTTGACCTTTCCGCGGGCGAGCGTACGCGGCTTGTCTTGAAATCTCCCTTGGCATGGTACCCGTTTTGTCTCAGGCCAGATGCAACTGGGTGGTATATAGCCGCGCTCGATCGCCGGGCAGAAGGCAGCAGGTTGGCTATCAGACTCAGGAGGTGCACAACCGGTGACATCATAGCGGAGCAGTCCATTGCCGTGACGAAGAGCTTGAGTTCTCTAGGATTCCCGCTCCCTTTTCGATCACGTGTGGATCCATGGGACTCTGACTTGGAATTGACATTCTGTGACGGGACTGGAAGCAGAGCGTTCCTTGCCGTACATCGCGTCTTGGACCGCTCAGAAGTCATCGGCTTGTGCCAAGGACGAGGAATCGAACTAGGACCAGGACTGCAACCCCAGATTCTGCCGACGGGCTCTTGCGACGTGACTTATGTCGAGGAATCGTCTCCAGAAGAATGGAACAGACTATACAACGAAAAAGGAACCCTGGAGATTGATCAGTCTCTTTGGTCTCGCTACACGATCGGACGGGCGTTCCCCTTGCCAGCCGAGGACGGATCTCTCGACTTTATCTTCTCCAGCCACCTCTTCGAGCATTTGGCGAATCCGCTTGGTCACCTTGAACACTGGTACGCCAAGCTCCGTCAGAATGGAGTGATCGTCGGCATCGTGCCTGACGTCGGAGGAAGCAAGGACTATGTCTTTGAACCGTGTTCCATCATAGACTTACTCAACGAGTACGCTGAAGGAATCGTGCAGCCTCAGCTCAGTCACTACCGGCGATGGGCAGTCGCGCGGGCGCCCGGAAGGGACCCAGCCTGGTATTGGAAGGCAAAACGGTCCATCCACGTTCATTTTTACACACTCGAGAATATGAGAGCGTTGCTCGAGATAGCCGTCAAGCAGCTTGGCTTCAGGTCATTCCGTGTCTGGTACACACCCAACCACAAAGACTTTTATTTTGTGGTGGAAAAATGAACTGCGTCGAGCGGAAGTGAGACATATCGGCAATCCTGGTTTGCTGAATCACGTCGAAGAACCGATGTTGTGTTCTGTCCGATACGGCATCTGATCTGTTGAATGGTTGGCGATGTTTCCTGCACCGGCACTAAGTGAAACCTCCCGGATTCATCGGCCAGTCGACTTGTCCTCCATGCTGAAGCGGACGGTCGAGGTGCCGCATCCTGTTCGCGCGCAAGTGCCGGGTTTGGACGAACTTCGAGGCTTGTCGATACTTTGGGTGTTGCTGTGTCATGGAACGGGATTGACCATTTGGATGCCCAAAGTGTTTGCCGGCTATGGATACCATGGCGTCATTCTCTTCTTTGTGATCAGCGGATATTTGATCACTCGCATTCTGGTGGAGAGCAGACACCACGGAGATTATTTTAGTCACTTCTACATTAACCGCCTGTTCAGAATCTGGCCGTTGATGCTGCTGGCCTTGTTCGCCAGCGTCCTCATCTGGCCGACCCATGCCCGGTCGATGATTTACAACCTCCTTCTCGTGAACAACTATGCCTATGCGATGGATATACACCCGCCCGTCCGTACTGATGTCATGTGGTCGCTGGCTATCGAGCAACACTACTATCTGTTCTGGCCAGTGGCGGTGTGGCTGCTGTCTGAGAAGGCCCTTCTGATGATAACCTCCTTGATGGTCCTGACCGGATTGGGCATTGAAGGCGGTTTGCTCCCGACCGGAGGAGTCAAGATCATCTCTGTCACAACCCACGGAGCCATGCAGTATCTTGGGATGGGCGTGTTGATCGCGTTCGGGCGTCAGGGGATGAAGTACTTGCTCGGGACCTGGGCCGTATTCCTGACATGGTGGATTGCTCAACCCGGAGTTGCGCTGTCGGAGTTTCGCTGGATCTGGTACGGGGTGAGCCTCGCGATCGTAGCCCTTGTCTACTACACGATACACGGACAACCCCTGCTTCGAGCGCGTTGTTTGGCTTTTACTGGAGAACGATGTTATGGGCTCTATCTGATTCATTACTTTGTGGCGACGTTTGCGTTCAAGTGTATCGGGAAAGACGTATGGATGGCAGGAGTCATCTATGTCGCTTTGTCGTTTCTCCTCGCTACCTTTTCATTCCGGTACTTCGAACGGCCCATTCAAGCGCTACGCGTGCATTTCCATCAAAATGAACGATTGCGTGTTGGACTGTTCGCAGGGTTGGGATTGATGTTCCTCGTCAACGTATCCTATCTGTTGATCAAATCCAGACTGTGATGTCATGGAATTCATCACATTTCATGTTCGGCTTGCTTCGTACGAGTCGGTTCATCCGAACCAATCGATGGGGTTTGAGGAACAGGTGCATTTGATTCGTATGATGTTCAACTCCGTTCGCTACTCCTGCCCTGGTGCTATCAGGACATTGCTGACGAACATCCAGACGTCGGATGTTCGACTGCCGCTGAATTGCAGGCGAGTGACTGGGCCGGTCAATGCAAAGGACTTAATGCTCGAACGAGCGATCGCACAGGAACGATATCTGCTCGCCAGCGATATGAGTACGCCGATGGTCTTGCTGGATTCCGACATCCTACTCAACGGATCCCTTGCTGCCGTGTTTCGGCGACCTTTCGATGTGGCGCTCACTTGGCGTCCCAATCAGGAGATGCCGATCAACGGCGGGCTGATTCTTCTGAACAACGTGCGCCCAGATGTGACAAGAACCTTCTTCACACGATATGTGGCGATTTACAAAAGCAAGTATGCTCAACAGGCAACTTGGTTTGGGGATCAGTTGGCGCTTCGTGACTGCGTGGGGCTCAGCATTGAGAATATGGGTGAACAGATCATCATAGACCATGATGGCTGCCGAGTGCTGCTCCTCCCTTGTGACACGTACAACTTTTCGCCACGGAACCACTACCGGGCCATTTGCACCAGCCTCCCCGACAAGGTTGTCCTGCATTTCAAAGGACAGCGGAAGCGCTTGATGGCTCCTTTCTGGCGGGCGTGGCTGCGACCGGCGCATTCGCGGTTGCCTTGGATACGATTCATGGGGTGGCGAGAACGACGAGTGATCGCGCGCGAGGCGGAACAGGAGCGTCAGGGGACCTCGCAAGCCATGAGGAAACAGACGCAGGGTGCTGCATGAACGCGCTCATGTCGGTCCTTAGACTGTCTTGGCAACTTTTCCGCGGCACAATCGGAGCCAAGTACCGGAGATCTTTTCTCGGGTACGTCTGGATGGTGCTCCCTGCCGTTGCCATCACCGGCGGGATCTCTCTCGCTTCTCAATCGGGAGTCATCCGGCCGGAGCAAACGCCATTGCCGTATCCGTTGTTTGTATTTGTGGGGGTCGTCATCTGGCAGGTGTTCGTGGACGCAGTGGACGTCTCACACAAGGCTTTCGATGGCGCTCGCTCCTACCTGACAAAGGTCAATTGCGCTCATGAAGCCATCGTGCTTGCGCAATTGTACGAAACGCTGATCGTCGCCAGTGTTCGCCTTACGCTGTTGATTGTCCTGGTGGCGCTGTTTGGCGGGAGAGGATGGGGAACTCCTGGCATCATCATGTTGTGCTTTGCAGGGGCGATCGGGCTCGGCCTGGGAATCGGCGCGCTGCTGATGCCCTTCACGATCCTCTTCGGCGACCTGCAGCATGGGGTGAGGGTTGTTTTTAGCTACGGGGTCTTCCTTACACCGGCCTTCTACGCTCCAGAGGGGTCCAGCCTCTTCGCACGTCTCATTCAATGCTCACCGCTTGCCCCGTTGATGAATTCGGCGCGTGACGCTGCGGCAGGGTTGGCGATTTCGCAACCCGGATTCCTTGCGGTCATTCTAGGAGTATCGATCGTCGTTGTCGGTACAGGCATGCTGATGGTTCGTGTTGCTGCTCCGATCTTGGTTGAGCGCATGCTGATGGGGGGACGGTGATGGTATCTGCTCCTGATGTCTGTCTGTCCATGAGCGGAGTGTCCAAGAAATTCTCCCGCTCAGTGAAGCGGGCGATGGTCTATGGTGCCTATGATCTCGGCCTGGCGCTGCTCGGGAGAACTGATCAGACTTCGTTGAGGGAGAGCGAGTTTTGGGCGCTCAGAGACGTGACCTTTGCGTTGAAATGGGGCCGCTCGTTGGGTGTGGTGGGTCCGAACGGCAGCGGGAAGACCACGCTCATGCGGTTGATTGCCGGAGTGCTGGCGCCGACCAGCGGCCATATTCGTGTCAATGGGCGCATTGCGCCGATGCTCGCACTCGGTGCGGGGTTCAAGCCGGTTCTTTCAGGTCGGGAGAACATCTTTCTGAATCTGTCCCTCTTGGGGGTTCCGTATCAAGAGATTTCCGACCGTCTTGAGGCCATCATCGACTTTGCCGAAATCGGGGAAGCTATCGATGCGCCAATCGGGACGTACAGCTCGGGAATGGTTGCCAGGCTGGGGTTTGCTTGCGCCGTTTACACGAGTCCCCAGGTGCTCATCGTGGACGAAGTTCTTTCCGTCGGAGACGCCGGCTTTCGCCGCAAATGCCGAAACCGAATCAACGATTTACGACGGGATGGCACAGCCATGTTGTTGGTCTCGCACAGTGCAATCCTGATCCAGGCGCTTGCAGATCAATGCATGTACTTGAAGGATGGGATTGTCGCCGCACTGGGCAGTCCTACCGATGTGCTCCACGAATACGAAGCTGACGTCATGTTCAATTCCTCGATTCAGCCGAGTGGGTTTGCGACGACATCCGTGCCGGACTTCCGACCCGCCAAAACACGAAGTGTTAGAGTGAAGAACATTCATTGTCAAGCCGAACAGGGAGAACGTTCTAATACGCTCATAAGCGGCCGACCCGGGCACATTTCCGTGATCCTCGACTGTGCGGAGCCGATGGCTGATGTCAGTGTCAACATCATCATTCGTGATGCGGTGCCTCACAGCGGTGAGACCGTGCTCTTCATCACTTCGTACCGCGATATCGGGTGGGTGGAATTGAACCCTGGGCGACAGGAGTTCCGTCTCAACCTGCCGATTGTGGTGTTGCGGCCTGGCCCCTACCATGTGAAGGTTAGTGTGTCGAAGGGGGGCATGCACGACATCCTTGATACGGTCGAGGACGTCCGGTTGATCGTTAGAGGGGTCGGGAGCAATCGGGATTGTCTTTTTGTGCAGCCTCATGAATGGGCCTTGAACGGTCATGAAATCGTCGGCTTGTCTCTAACGGAATCGTCCGAGGAGCTTGGTGCGATCGAAGAGACTTAAAACACGATGCTGCGGCTGTGGCCAAGGAGGCGAGGGTGGGTGTCGGTGAAGGGCAACTGACGCCATTTCCGTTCAATTGTGACGACCAATCCACAACGACGTGGAAGCAGCGAGCTGATCTGTGCGCGGAACTCATGACGTCGCTCATGGCTCGGTCCAAGGAGGGGTTTTCACTGGCAGATGTCGGCTGCGGTGATGAGAAGCTGCGAGCGGTAATTAAAGCGTCGGGTATTCGATGCAAGTATCATGGGTATGACCTGTTCCCGCAAGGCCGCGAGGTTCGGCAGCTGAATGTGGAAAAGGAGTATTTGCCCCAGGCCTATGATCTTGGGGTGATGCTCGGGGTTATCGAATATCTGGAGTGCCTGGAGCAGACATTGAGAAAACTGGCAGAGCGCGTGGCTTATCTGATCGTCAGTCATGTCATTCGCCAAAACGACCGCTATACGAGCGAACAACTCAACAAACTCAAGTGGCGCAATCACCTCAGCGAAGCTGAGATCGAGACGGTGCTCGACCGCAACGGATTTGTGACGGTCAGCCGATCGATAGCACCGGATCGAAGGACGATGCTTTTTGCATGTCGTTCGCGGATGCTCGGGGCCGGTTCCCCTGGCATGGCCGGTTAGAGTTTTCGTCCTCACTCAGGAACAGAAGCCCATGAGTCCGATCGTATTTGCGACATTCTCAGAAATCCTGTCGAAGCGAATGCAGTTCTCGGACTCCCGCTCAGTGCTTGAGATAGGGGCCGGAGCACAGACGCTGCTCTCTCTCCCAGTGCTGGAACGCGCCCGCAAGGTAGCTCTCAACCTCAGATTCAATGCGCGCTCCCGGTCCGGGAAACCGGTGGATGTCGTCATCGGCAACAGTAATGCGATGGCATTCCCTGACGAATCATTTGATTGCGTGTTGAGTTGTTCCGTGATGGAGCATGATCAAAGGTTTTGGCGATCCATCGTCGAGATCAAGCGGATCTTGAAGAGAGGCGGGTTGTTCGTCGTCGGGGTCCCTATCTTTATGACGCTGCCTACGGATTATCGACACACGACGCTTACGTACGCGAGACACGGCGTCAACTACAATGCCGACTTTTACCGCTTTAGCGAGCAGACCGTCCGGGAAGTGTTCTTCGAGGGATATACCGCCATAAGCGACGAAGTAGTCGTTCGTCGATACCCTAACCCGTACCTGGTCGCGGCGGGTCGGAAATGAGGCCGAGCATCTCCTCATCCAATGGGGATTGCGAGCTAGGGGTGCTGACCCCGTATCTTATCCCTGAATCATTGCGGGGGAGGAAAGTCGTTAACATTGGGGATGGTTTTATTCTGCGCGCGATTGAGCGATGGGTAGGACGGTTCTCGCCGAAAAGGATGTTTTCTCCTCGTGCTGCCCTTCACGATGAGGCTTTGGAGGTACTTGAACACAGTGCTGCCGTTATCATCGCGGGAGCCAATCAGTTGAACGACCGCTACACCATATGGCCAGGATTGACCGCGGAACGGATCAAAAACAGAAGATTGCGTCTCGTGCCGTTCGGCATCGGATTACACGGAGATCCCATACGGACGGAACGTATGACGGTCGAGACTCGTTTGATCCTGGAAGCTGTGCATGAGCAGATAGAGTACTCTTCATGGCGGTGCCCACAAACTGTGGCCTTCCTGCGTCGAGAGCTCCCCCAGAGAGCCGGGCAGTTTCTCATGACAGGCTGCCCGGTTCTCTACGATCGTCCGTTACTCGAGTCTGATCGATTCTATGCATCCGAGAACGCCGTCGCGGTTACCGCGACGGAGCGAAAAGAGTTCTGGAATCGCGAAACCCGGGTTATCGATGCGGTTACGAAACGGTTTCGACGAGCGCGCCGGTATTTCGTGACACACCAAAACTTTTCTCCCCCAGGGATGGGAGAGGGATTTCGACACCTGAGCCCATGGCGTGCCCCTGGCGCCTGTGCGAACCGTGTTGAGGCGTTACGGCTCTATGCAAGACAGCAAGGATTCAAAATTGTGATCCCGTCGTCAGCAGACGAATGTATAAGATTCTATGAGGGGGTTGATGTGCATGTTGGTAGTCGCCTGCACGCCCACCTGTTGTTTCTGAGCAGAAACAAGCGCAGTTACCTTGTCCCTGTAGACGCCAGATCCGTGGGGATTGCCGAACATTTCGGATTTCCTTTGCTCGCGCCGGACGCTTTGGATCGGAGCTGGGATTGTGATTTTGAGCTTGTAAGAGCAAGAGCGAGAGAAACATACCCGGTGATGGAACGGTTTGTAGAAAGTCTGGAGGCCACACATGCCTGCCGCGGAGATTGAGGTGGTGCTGAAAACGAGCGGGGCGAGGTAAGAACGAATGGACCTCCCAAGGAAAGATTCGGTCAAGCTGATTCACGAGATCCGTGTTGCCCGTCTTACCTACTGCGGTCCACCTAAGTTAGAAAACATCAGCGATGCGGTCGAACGGGTGGTGCAAGAATGCGTCGAAGGTGATTTTGTCGAGGCCGGCGTCGCCCTTGGAGGCTCTGCTGTCTTGCTCGGCCTATTGAAGCCGCGGCAGGCGACACTACATCTCTACGATGTGTTTGGAATGATCCCTCCCCCTGGAGACCACGATGGGGACGATGCCCATCGTCGCTATGAGGTCATCAGGTCGGGAGCATCGCCGGGCCTAGGGCCCGATCTCTACTACGGCTACGCCCGCTCGCTTCAGGAGAAGGTGCTGTCGAACCTGGCACGCTGGGGATTGTCATGCGAGCAGCACCATATCAAGGTTCACGCTGGTCTGTTCCAGGATACGCTCTATCCCGCGCGGCCTATCGCCTTTGCGCACATCGATTGCGACTGGTACGACTCCGTCAACACCTGTATCACCAGAATCCTTCCCCTCCTTGCGAAGGGAGGAATCATGGTATTTGACGATTATGAATCGTACTCCGGCTGTAAGAGGGCAGTCGACCAGTTGCTCGACCGGCGTTCGGACTTGCAGATCATTTTCCGACGTCGGTCCATGGGGATACGCCTTTTGTGAGAAAGTCCTTCGCACAAGTCCGGATTCAACGGAAGGTTTGGGGATGAAGCTGTCCGAACGCTGGCATTCGGCTGAAATATCGGATCCATATGCGATTCGTGGTGGTGGTCATTTCCGATGGTTCCGCAATCGGGCGGTTTTGGTCGTCCAGAAGGAGGGGATGGGCGCGCTACTTCGTCGGATAGGCAATAAAATCAAGAGGGTACTGCGAGGTGAATCCGCGCTCCTGCCCTTTGAATCGACGGACCTCAATATCATATACCAGCAATGGCATAGGCATCACTCGACGCCCGGCGTTGTGCTCGAGAACATGCTGAAGGAACTGGTCGACACCGGAAGGCCGCCGCATATCGATCTCCTCATAAAGCTGAGTCACGCCGATGCAGGACTGGTAGCGATGGCGCTCCAGTCTCTGTGTGCTCAAGTATATCCTCATTGGAAGTTGGTTCTCTGGTCTCCCGGAGAATTAGACTCTGTACTCGACCGAGTCGTCAGAGATTTTGCCGAGCGAGACCACAGAATCGCATATCAACAGGAACTGCCGCTCAGGGCTGGATGCGGTGCGTGGAGTACGATTCTCGGATCTTCTTGCGAGTCCTTCGTGGCTGTGATGGGTCAGCATGATGAATTGGCACCTCAGGCGCTCTGTGTGATGTCAAAACGTATTGTCGAGTGTCCCCGTGCTGACGCTGTGTACTCAGATCAAGACTCGATTACTCCAGAAGGACGACACTGCGATCCGAAATTCAAACCCGGCTGGAGTCCGGATTTGCTCCTCTCGATGAATTACATCGACTCGTTGTGTCTTTTCCGAAGAACGACTCTTGAGGCGATGGGGGTGTCAGGCCCTTTTAGGCTGCAGGGGGTCGCATATTCACTATTGCTTCAGATAGCGGAGCGGGACGGTGTTATCGAACATGTTCCGGAGGTACTGTACCATCGGCGCCGCTCATCCCCTGCCATGCAGGACGCTGTCCCGGAAAGTGAGGAGCTGTCGGCGCATGTCTCGACTGTTGAAGCAGCTTTGATGAGACGAGGAGAACGCGGGGCGGTCACCTGCAAAACTCCCGGCAGGGTTGAGATCGATCGTCAACCTAGCGGAACGCCGCTCGTTTCAATTCTTATCCCCACTCGGGATGGCGGTGACCTGTTCAGACGGTGCATCGAGAGCCTAGAAAGCAAGACGACCTACAGACACTATGAAATTATTGTTCTAGACAATGGGAGCGCAGATTCCAGGACCTTAGCCTACCTGAGCGGCCTCACAAAGCGATGGCGTGTGATCCGATGTCCCGGGGGCTTTAACTTTTCGTCGATGAACAATACAGGCGTCGGTTATGCCAAAGGGGAATATCTTCTGTTCATGAATGACGACATCGAAGTGCGATCAGGAGAGTGGTTGAAAGGCATGCTTGCCCATGCGCAACGACGAGGAGTCGGGGCTGTAGGGGCCAAGTTATTGTATCCGGACGGAAGTATTCAGCACGCAGGCGTCGTGGTGGGCATCCAGGGGATCGCCGGTCATGCATTTCGACATCAGCCGGATGATGGGCGGTCCTATTGCGGGCTTGCAGATACGGTGCGGAACTGCAGCGCAGTGACAGCGGCCTGCATGATGGTGCCGAAGCACGTGTTTACTATGGTTCGCGGTTTCGATGAACAACTTCCCGTGGAGTTCAATGACGTTGATTTATGCTTGAGGATTCATCGGGAAGGATATCGGATCGTGTACTCCCCTGATGCGGTACTCTATCACCATGAAAATGCGACAAGAAAAGGGAGGCGTTCGCCGTGTGATGAAAAGCGATTTGCCCGGCAGTGGGGCAAGCTGCTTGTCGATGGGGACCCCTACTACAACCCCAATCTTACGCTACGACGAGAAGATTGGAGCTTGGATGTGTAGGCGGTGGCAAACCGACACGTTCTCCTTCGAAGAGGCACGCAAATCAACGTCGCCACACCCCACGCTGCTTCGGAAGGCCCGGAGATTGTACCTCTGAAGCATCTCCTCGCGACGACGACAGAGTCTGAATCAGATCCTGTTTTGCTGTTCGCGATTCCGAGGTTGAACGCGTGACGATGAAACTCTGCTATTTTGCGAAAGCCACCTCGATCGGACCCAGCAGCCGCTACCGTATTTATCAATACCTGCCCTATCTGCAATCACAGGGAGTAGAGACCCACGTATATCCTTTGTTCGGCCCAGGCTACTTCAGATTGTTGAGATGGCGGGTGAAGTGGGTACAAGCCATCGGAAAGTCTCTTTACACCAGCTTGCGTTTCGTGAAGCGAGCCATCGACGTGTTCTCAATCGGACCCGCTGACCTCATCGTCGTAGAAGGGCCGCTCTTTCCCTATTGCGCTCCGCTTATTGAAAGGGCGTTGGCGCGTCGCTATCGACTCATCCTTGAGTTGGACGACGCGATCTATCTCACGCGTTCGCACGGACAGAAGATCCCGATTCTCTTGCGCCTATCGGCTGGAGCCATTGTCGGGAATGCCGCACTGGCACAGTATGCAAGCTCGTACACGTCGAGGGTGTATATAGTGCCGACCGTGGTGGACACAGAGAGGTTTAGACCTCAGAAAGACAAGGTATCCTCTCGTGCAATGGATGATGGCCGAGAACTCAGAATCGCATGGATCGGATTGGCCTTTAACTTTCCCTGTCTCGAAATGCTCGTCCCGGTGTTCCTCAAGCTTCAGCAGGAGTACAGAATCATCATTCGTGTGATCAGCGCCCTTCCTCCAGTCCTGCCCGGCGTCAAGATGGAATTTAGGCGTTGGAGCTTCGAGAGTGAAGTGCAAGATCTCCAGAGTTGCGATATCGGGGTGATGCCCCTTACGGATACGGAATGGGCCAGGGGAAAGTGTGGGCTGAAATTGTTGCAGTACATGGCGGTAGGGATGCCGGCGGTCGCATCGCCTGTAGGGGTGAACCGTGACATTATTCGGGAGGGAGAGAATGGATTGCTGGCTGTGACGGAAGATGACTGGTATCGCCAATTAGCCCTGCTCTGTCATGACTCCGCCCTTCGGAAACGGATCGGGGCTTCAGCAAGAAGGACAGTGGAAGCAAGGTATTCGTTGAAAAAATGGGGACCGCAATTGGTTGAGCGATATCGGGCTATTGTCGCCGAGGGAAAGCAGGCCTCCTCTGGCTGTCCGATATCTCAGTCGGTGATTCCCTAACCAGTCAACACGGCCGAGACGAACAGGCGGCAACCCAGGAAGGCAGGATGTTTATAACATTGAAATTCATAGGATTCGTGTCGCCTCTCAGCTAATCTGAGATCGAATGGCACTTTTTCTAACGTTTATCCTGGCCTGTTCACTGGCTCTGTATGGAGTGCCGCTTGCTCGGCAAGCGGCATTGAAGTACGGGATTGTCGATGCGCCGGATGGAAGACTAAAACATCAGCGGGAAGCGGTTCCCTATTTCGGAGGTCTCGCCATTTACCTGGCGTTTCTGGTGAGTCTCGTCTTCACGTTCGAATTTCGCCACGACGTACTAGGGATCATACTCAGCGGGACGATCGTCGTGATGCTAGGACTCATCGACGATTTCGGTGTGCTTACGCCTTGGACGAAACTGGCCGGACAGCTGCTGACTGTCTTCGTCCTGATTAAGAGCGGAATCAGAATCGAGATCGCGGCCGTGCCCGATTGGCTCGATCTGGTCTTAACAGTGGTGTGGATGGTCGGGTTGATCAACGCGTTCAACTTGCTGGACATCATGGACGGACTCTCTGCGGGCGTGGGAGCCGTGAGCGCGAGTTGTCTGTTGGTCGTAGCCCTCGTGCAAGGCGACCAGACGATCGCGTTCATGCTGGCGGCATTGATCGGCAGCCTGGTCGGGTTTCTTCGGTACAACTGGCAGCCGGCGCGGATCTACATGGGCGATACCGGCGCCATGTTTATCGGACTGCTCCTCGGCGCCATGACGATGATCGAAAAATATCCGAGCGACCACCCCTTCTCGCTTCTGACCCCGGTGTTCATTCTCGGCATCCCGATCTTCGACACCCTGTTCGTGATGTACGTCAGGTATCAGCGCGGCTTGCCGATCTTCTGGGGCAGCCCGGACCACATCGCGATCCGACTGCGGCATTGGGGCATGTCGGTTCCGCAGGTGGTCGTCGCCAGCTATCTGGCGACGGCCTGTGTAGGAGCCGTCGGACTGCTTGTGATGAGCGTCAGCGAGCAGGTCGCGATCAGCCTCTGCCTTGGCACCGTGGCCCTGCTGCTCGCCGCCACGATGGTCTTGAAGCAGGTCGATGTGCGGAAGCCGGCTTACGCCGTAACGAAACCGGAAGATGAAAGGACCGCCGCATGATCGGCATCGTCGGCGCCGGTTTGGCCGGTCTCAGTACCGCATATCACCTGTCGGGCCTTCACTATCGTATCTACGAACGGGAACAGGAGGTGGGTGGACTGTGTCGGTCCTATCGCAAGGACGGGTTCACCTTCGACTACACGGGACATCTGCTGCACTTCCGGCAGCCGGAGATCAAAGCGCTGGTGGAAAGGCTGCTTGCCGGCAAGCTGCAGCAACACGGGAGAAAGTCGTTCATCTATTCGCATCAGACCTACACGGAATATCCGTTTCAGGTCAATACGTTCGGGCTGCCTCCTGAAGTGATCCGAGAGTGCCTGATGGGATTCATCGCGACGCTGACGAAGCCGGTGGTGTCGATCGCGTCTCGGAACAGATCGTTCAAACAATGGATTCTCGACAACCTCGGGGACGGCATGGCCAAGCATTTCATGGTGCCGTTCAACGAGAAGTTGTGGCAGGTGTCGCTGGAAGAACTGACATCCGACTGGGTGTCCTGGCTCGTGCCTAAGCCGGAGCTCAAGGACGTCGTCAATGGGGCGCTGGGCATCAAGGACAAAGCCTTTGGCTACAACCCTTCATTCCTCTATCCGGCGAACGACGGGATCCGAGTCCTGCCCGAGTCGTTCCTGTCCGGTATCGATCAAGTGGAACGCGAGTGTGAGTTGATCGAGGTGGATACGAGGCGCCGTCGAGCGTTCTTTCACGACCGGCGGCGAGGAGAGACCAGAACCGAGCACTACGAATCCCTCGTCTCAACTATCCCCGTGACCGAGCTGATCCATCGCTGCCTGGACTTTCCTCAGCGTTTGAAAGAGGCCGCGGCGGGGCTTCGCTGGGTGTCGGTGTATAACGTCAATCTTGGCGTATCTCGGGAACAGGTCTCCGACAAGCACTGGATCTATTTCCCTGAGCCGGGGTACCCCTTCTACCGTGTCGGCTTTCCCATGAATTTTTCTTCGTCGCTCGGCCGGATCGGGTGCAGTTCCATGTACGTGGAAATCTCCCATCGACCGGAGGAGCAGCATTCAGCAGAGCAGTTGGTCGAACAGGCCCGTTCTGGTTTGGAGAAAACCGGAATCTTGCGCCCGGACGACGAACTCGTCGTGGCCGATGTCAAGGACTTGCGGTACGCCTACGTCTACTTCGATCGCCATCGTGTCCGTGCAATTCCCGCCATTCTTGCCGAACTCGAACGGCGTGGAATCTATTCCATCGGCCGGTATGGACGTTGGGAGCACACCTCGATGGAAGATGCGATCGGACAAGGCAAGCAATTGGCGGAACGGCTGAGAGGGCAACTGGCGCAGCCAGTGACGGCGTGAGCCTATCGCATGGAAACGGTTTGCCATGTCATCACGAAACTCGAACTGGGTGGAGCGCAGGAGATCGCTCTGCATCTCGCCTCCCATCTTGACCCCGCGAAGTATCGCCCCGTGCTTGCCACCGGTCCGGGTGGCCTCCTCAATGACGACGCGAAGTCGATCCGGGCGCTTGAGGTCATCCTGTTGTCCTGGCTCGGGCGTCCGGTGCATCTCTTCGGGGACGTCGCGGCCCTGATCGAATTGATCGTTCTGTTTCGCCGTCTGCGTCCGACGATCGTCCATACGCACAGTTCGAAGGCGGGTATCCTTGGCCGATGGGCCGCCTGGTTCGCCGGCGTGCCGATTATCGTGCATACGATTCACGGGTTCGGCATCACTCCTGGGCAGTCGCCGCCGGTCCGACTGTTGTTCACCTGGCTCGAACGGATCACGGGATGGATTACGACTCATTGGATCGCCGTGGCGCGAGCCGATATCGACAGGGGCAAGGGCTGGGGGCTCTTTGAGAGGAACGTGTCGCTCATCAGGCCGGGAATCGATCCCAGACCGTTTCAGCTGCCGACTGATCCACGAGACCGCGAGGTCATGCGCGGTGAGTTTGGGGCCGGTCCTGATCACTGGTTGGTCGGCACGGTTGCGTGTCTCAAGCCTCAAAAAGCTCCGGAGCATTTCATGGCCGTGGCCAAGAACGTGTGCGAACGTCTCCCGCAGGCGAGGTTTCTGCTCATTGGAGACGGAGAATTGCGTCAGCTGGTGGAGTCGTTGATCGGCCGATATGGTCTTGAAGATCGCGTCCGTCTGGCCGGATGGCGAAGGGATGTTCCCGCGTCCATGAAGGCGATGGACGCCTTTGTACTGACCTCTCGTTGGGAAGGGCTGCCCCGTGTCGTTCTCGAAGCCAGGGCCACAGGACTTCCCATCGTGGCGACCAACGTGGGTGGAGTGCAGGAGGCCATGGCGACTCACCGGTCGAGCGTGGTGGTCGATGACGGAGATGTGGAGGCCATGTCGGTCTCGCTCGTGCGACTGTATCGTCAGAGTCGCGAGTCGCTTGACAATGTAAAGCAACGGGAGGATTCGCTTCCGCTCGAATTTCATATCGACTACATGGTGCATCAATATGAAACGTTATATGGGGAGCTGTTGGAAGGACGCCGCGATGAGCTGCGGTCTCAAGCGCTCGGGCTCTTGCGATGACTGTCCCTCCCCTGTATCTGTTCCTTCTGGGCGAATCCGGTATACTGTCTGAGGTTGCCGTCTGGACGCCCGCATGTGCGGCACGACATTGGCCGATCGCATGAAAATCTTTGTCGCCGGAATAGTCCTCACGTTGAATCTATTGCGCCTGGGGTTCGCCTCCGGCCAGGATCTCTCACCGCGGGAAATCTACGAACAGGCTTCACCGGCCGTCGTGATGGTGATGGGGCATCCGGACGGAACCGGAGAGAAGGGGAGCGGGGGAACTGGTTCGATCATTCGGTCGGACGGCTACGTGCTCACTAACGCGCATGTCGTCATTGACGAACGGACGGGACGACCCTTCCCGCGCCTGTCGGTTTTCTTGAAACCCCCGCGTGTGACCGGCAACTCACAGTCGGATCTTTCGCGCATGATCCGGGCGAAAATCGTCGGCTATTCTCAGCAGTTGGACCTCGCACTGTTGAAACTTGACTCGGTGAGCGGTCCCTTGCCGACCGTGGGGCTGGATGACTCAACGGGGACAAGGATCGGCGACCGGGTGGCGGCCATCGGACATCCGGAGCAGGGAGGTCTCTGGACGTTGACCACCGGCGTCATCAGTGCCGAGGTAGATAACTTCAACGGTGTGCAGGGCAAGAATGTCTTTCAGACAGAAACAGGACTGAATCGGGGCAACAGCGGCGGTCCACTCCTGGACACCAGTGGGCGTATGATCGGGGTGAATACCGCCATCGCCCGCGTGGCGTCCGACGGCCTGCCAATCACAAGCATCAGCTTCTCGCTCAAGTCCAATGTCGCGGCGCAATGGCTCCGTGAGCAGGGGATCGGCGGGCGTTCGGACGTCGGGGTCGTGGCGCCGCCGACTCAGACACAGGCCGTATCAGAAATGCTTTCACCGTCCCTTCCGCCTCCTGCCAAGCCGGTCCAACCTTCCTCGGCGGAAACCCCAACCAAACCGACAAAGCCAGATCTCAAGCAGGCGAAGCCCGATCAGGCAAGACCGGATCCCGCGCGCCCCTACAATCTCGACAAGCTGGTCAGTGAACGAGCCAGAGCCGAAGCGGAACTGACCGACATGATCAACGAAATGCGTGGTCGAATGAAGGAGCGGTGACGATCGGATGGTCGAACGGCCTTTATCGATTCATATCCGGATCATGGCTTCCCAAGGTGGCCATCGACGGCTTGGATAGTGAATGAACCAGAGCCTCACCCAGTCGTTGAGAAAACAGTCTGGCTCCCTCACCGCTGAGATGCCGCATGTCGGAAAAATAGCAATCGGGATTCTCAACATCCAGGATCCCTAGGTCGACAAAGGTAACTCCCCTCCGATGCGCCCACTGGTGCAGCAAGAGCGAGTTCATTTCATAGTCGCGGCGTCGAGCAAACGTGTCAATGACGACCGGGTTGGTGGGCGAGGCGAAGAGAGCCAGTTCTCGTCCTTCCCGCCGGACGCTCTCCAGTAGATGATCGAAAAACCCTCCGTCTCGTGTCAGCGAGATCCAGGCCTCGGGGGCCAGAGGTTGGAAATCCCTTGGCGGATTGTACTGCGCCTTCCATCGACGCAATTCCTCTGCGTAGCCTTCCCGATCATGCGCAAGCTCGTAATGAGGTTCGAAGCCGTGAAAGGCTGCTCCGGACTTTCGAGAGTTGAATCTCAGAGGCTGCGCAGGGAGAAAAGTCGTGGGAATCAGCAAGTTCTTCACCGCTGAGGCGTACCGGACGGTCCAGAGCCACGAGAAGAGCCGATAGCCCAGCGCCGTATCCCAACTGTCTCGTCTGCACAATGAACGGAGACCCAGATCTTCGCCGAATGCCGACGTGAGGACGGGTTCCTGCAGCGCTGCGCATTGGGCCTGAGGATGCGCGATGATCTGATGGGCGTCGATCATCTGGACTCCGAGCACGACGATACGAGTATGGTTCAGGCTGGGATGCCTTAAGAGCGGGGGCAGCAGGGCAGGCCACCAGGATGCTCCGAATCCATCGAACGCATGATTGAAGGCGTGCGCTTCGACGCCGACGCGACGGAACGCCTTGTCGATCTCCTGCGGATGAATGCCCCATCTGATCTCTGAATCGCCGGCGAATAGAACGTTCCAATACGGAAACGCATCGCGTTCGACGAGCTGTGCATCGATGCTCTGACTGTTGCTATATGAAACGTGATGAAACAGAGAGGCGCGCAGTGCTCCCTCAAGGCCGGCCAGGACACAGGCGCACAAGAGAATGGAGAAAGCGAGTCTCGGCATCTCAAAACTGGAAATAGATGAACGGATGTGTCTCGGGCGCTCCCAGGACGACCGCACCCAGAAGCAGAGAGAATGCGCAGGCGAAGGAGACTCCCTCCGGTATCCGGTCCTCGACGAGAGCTCGGATTGCCCCATGGATGGGAACTTGCAAGATGAACAGGGCGATCGCGAGGGAGGTGACCTGCATGACCGTCGGGGTCACGACTCCGAAGTCTTGACCGATCAAAAAGGATCTGGTGATCGAGAGCGCCTGCCCGACATCCATCGCACGGAAGAAAATCCAGCCGATCAGGATGACGAACATGGTATAGCACCATCCGAGTGCACGGCCGAGGACGTTCAGAAGACCGAGCGGCTCAGTATCGTCGTATCGACGAATCTTCTGAATCATATGTTCGAGAGACAACGCGATGCCGTGCAACAGGCCCCAAAGAATAAATGTATAATTGGCGCCATGCCAAAGCCCGCCGAGGAACATCGTAATGACCAATGCGAAGACCGTGCGCGCCGGCCCCTGACGGGACCCACCAAGAGGCTTATAGAGGTAGTCGCGCAGCCACTGTGACAGAGTGACATGCCACCGTCTCCAGAACTCGCGTAAGGAACCGGCGAGATATGGCAGCTGGAAATTGATAGGCAGTTCAATCCCGTACATGTGCGCCAACCCCACGGCCATCGTCGAGTAGCCCCAAAAGTCGGCGTAGATTTGACTGCCGAACCCATAAGCGGCGGCCCAGGACTCGAGACGAGTATGCCCGAATGGGCGAGCGAAGAGGGTATTCACCTGGGAGGCGAGACCGTCTGCAAAAACCATCTTCAAGAACAACCCGATCGTAAAAATCGCCAAGCCCGCGAGCACACGGGTGCGGGTGCACTGAAAAGGCCCCTTGACCTGAGGCATCAGCTGATGCGCCCGGCAGATCGGACCGGCGACGAGCTGAGGAAAGAAGGCTTTAAACAGCAGGACTACGGAAAAGCTCGACTCGGGAGGAGTCTGTTTTCTATGGACGTCGATGACGTACCCGAGTGCCTGGAAAGTAATGAAGCTGATGCCGAGTGGGAGGATGATGTGAAGACTCTTGCGGTCGTAGGATGCGAGGAACCCCAGGTCCGTAAGAATATCTCCGATGAACAAGGTGTACTTGAAGACAATCAGCATTCCGAGCAGGGAGGCCGCCGCAATCCAGACGGGCCATGTCGAGGAGGTGGAGCCCGCATGCCGGGCGCACACCCATGCGATGAATACCATGCCGATGAGCATGGGAACGTAGGCCATGTTCCAGTAGCCGTAGAACAGGAGACTGCTGAAGAGCAACACGAGTTGTTTGAGTCGGTTCGAAGGGGCCAGCCAGAACAGGATAAGGGACAGCGGAAGGAAAAGGCCGGCGAACACGAATGAGTCGAACAGCATGCGGAGCCCTCACACCGTTGGACGTTTCTTTGCCACCAGAATGGGCTGATAGAACGTCCCCTTCCGCCCAGAATGAGGATGTATTGTCCAGCCCGGTCCCCCCATCATTCCGTCGAAGGCCTCCACTTCCAAGTGTTGAAGAATCCTCGACGTAAGATTCCCGGTGCAAACTCAAACACGTGTCCAAGGAAAGTCGGGCGATAGGTCTTGAAGCCTCTGCTGACCAGCTTCAACAGGCATGGGAGCGTCTCTCATTGATTGTCCGATCGAAGATGGACGCAAGCTGATCTTCGAGCGTACTGACGGCAAACTGCGACGCGCAGTATGTGCGTGCAATGTCGACAGCCCGCCTGCGATAGGCAGGATCATCGAGGAGGCGGCGGAGCGATCCATGCCAGTCGGCTGCCACCAACTCACCGCCGTTTTTCGGCACGACTTCGCCGTACACCGCCATGTTTGAGGCAGCTATCGGAATGCCGCAGGCGCTGTACTCGATAAACTTCGTCGGTGCCTTGCACCGGTTGAAGGGGATATCGGCAAGCGGAGCGAGGCCGATATCCCAGCCCAGGTCGGTGAGCGCCCGAAGAAAATCCACGTACGACGTTCTGACCTCGATACGCCGGACACGACCCTCGAACCGAAGCAGCCGGGACGGTATCTGGATCGTGCCGAAGACTTCAAAAGCAAGATGTGGTCGCTCGTCGAGTAGGCGGGCGATGGCCGGCACTGCCAGATCGAGATCTGCCTGGTGACCTTTGGACCCCATGTATCCGATCACGGGATGCGTTGCGGGAGGAGTCGACTTGGCGGGAAGCTCGTCCCCGAGGTATGGAGCGTAAATCCCATGTATCACATACTGGGTCGGGAAGCGCTCTCGCACCAATGCCGCGAGATACGCGGTGGAGGCATAGACGAGGTCGCTCTCTTGAATCAGCCGCCTCCGACATTCCACGGTTTGAGGATTGCCCTGCCGCTCCTGGATCTCCCTGCCGAGGGATTCGGGAATCTCCAGCAGATCGTCGTCAAGATGATAAATAACCGGTATGGCTCGTTGTCTGAAGTACGCGAGGATCTCCATGCCAAACGGCAGGCCATACCGGCTCATGACGACGATGTCGGGGCAGAAGGTCTCAGCCCACTGGATCCAGCACTGCGTTCCGGACATCGCCGCTCGTTGCTGGGACACGACCGCGAAATTGATCGCGCCGCGTAGGTGAAGCCGGCGCAACGGAATATCGAAACTGATGTAATAGGTGGCGTTCAGATGTTCGGTCAAGATGAGGATATTGCGCCGACCGGTATGACCTGCCAACATAAGATCGTACAGGCCGGCGTTGGCGGATTTGCGGGGGACCCACTGGCGGATGAATGATGTCATGGCATCGTCTCTGCGTCGGGCCTATGCAGCCTCCGTGCGGAGAACTTCTTGACGTGCCCAGTCCGCGAAAAGGCCGAGTCCTTTGTCCAGGGGCGTTCGCGGAGTCCACTGCAGAAGTCTTTCCGCGAGTCGAACGTCGGCGCAGGCATGTCGAACGTCCCCCGGTCGAAACCGTCCGGTGACGGACCAGCCCTCTCTGCGGCATCCTAACGCGCTGATTAACATGCGCGCAGCATCGAGGATTGTCACGGCATGGCCGGATCCGATATCGATGATGGTGCCGTGCGGCAGCTCCCGGTTCCCGGCGGCCAGAAGTGCTGAGGCCACATCCTCCACGAACACAAAGTCTCTCGAAATCAGACCGTCTTCGAAAATATCCAACGTCCGGCTGGACAAGAGTTGCTGCGCGAAGGCCGACAGCACGCCCGTGTAGGGATTGCGAAGCGATTGTCCCGGCCCATACACGTTCTGGAATCTTAAGATGGTGGTTCGCCACCCGGCGCCATGCCCGGCCTGGCAAAGCAGGTGTTCCTGCATCAGTTTGGTGGATGCGTAGACCGAAGCGGGGGAAGGAGGAAGGGCGGCGTGGCTCGGGATGGCCTGTATCGGGTCATGGGCGCCGTCGGCCACACGCACGGAAAAATCTCCTCGTGACATGGCCGCGCTCGTTCGCGGCAGACCCACGAATTCTCTGCCCGTTGCATCACGATAGCCTCCTTCTCCGTACACTGCCCGCGACGCGGCAAGAACAACCCGTTGCGTCACGGTCGAGGATTCCTGTCTCAGAGCTTCGATCAGATGGGCGGTGCCGATCACATTGACTTGGCAGTATCGGACCACCTCGTCATGGGATTGACCGGTTCCCGTCTCGGCGGCGAGGTGATATATCACGTGCGGCTGAGCTTCCCGAATGACGCGGCGTAACGATGCCGCGTCGAGGATATCGATCTGAGCGAAGACAAGCCGGGATGTGGATCTCAGAAACACGGCATTGTCCCCATGCACTTGCCTATGGAGGTTATCGACAATCCAGATATTCGTGTCAGGCCTGTGTCGCTGCAGGGCGGCAGACAAGTGGGATCCAATAAACCCTGCGCCACCTGTGATCAATACTCGTGGTGCCATGGATGAATTGGTCAACCGACTCTGAATTGGCGCACGAGGAAGCGAGCTAACCACCCAAAAGATAAGCCTGCCGTTGAAATGAGGTCCCTCGACTCAGCAACCGCGGATTCGCGGATTCCTTCGGAAACGGTAGCCCGATTCTCAGAGGTTGGCAAGCCAATTCTGGAAAGTTCGAACCTCGGCGACTGGGAGAATGGAGGGAGAACCTGTCGACCGGTCCGTGCTTGTTTCGATACCGCACCAAGGGAGGGGAAGATCCAGGCCTAACTCGTCACCGCCCCTTCCGAAGCCGATGAGACGTGTCGGGCATACTTGGCCATCACGCCGGAGTTGTAGCGTGGAGCCGGCGTCTTGACCTTTTTCATCCTCGCCTTGATGTCCTTCTGACTCAGTTCCACGTCCAGACGGCGCTTAGGGAGGTCGAACACGACGATGTCGCCGTTCTTCACTGCGGCGATCGGCCCACCTCTGACCGCTTCGGGAGCGACGTGTCCGGCCATGAGTCCGTGTGTCGCGCCGGAGAACCGGCCGTCCGTGAGCAGGGCCACGCTGTCGCCGAGGCCGGCGCCCACGATGGCCGCCGTCACGCCGAGCATTTCGCGCATCCCGGGTCCCCCTGAAGGACCTTCGTAGCGAATCACGACCACGTCGCCGGATGTGATCTGGCCGGCCTTCACGGCCACGAAGGCGTCTTCCTCCCGATCGAAGACTTTGGCAGGTCCTCGAAAATGCGTCATCGAGTGGCCTGCCACTTTCACCACGCAACCTTCCGGTGCAAGATTCCCTTTCAAGATCACCAGCCCGCCGGTCGGCTTGATGGGATTCGAGAGTGGGCGCAGGACCTGTTGGCCCGGTGTTTCGACGGCGCGCTGGGCTTCTTCCTCGATCGTACGGCCAGTGACCGTGGGCTGGTCACCGTGCAGGAGACCGGCGTCAAGCAGCCGCTTCGCCACCAGGGTGGTCCCGCCTGCCGCATAGAGATCCGCAGCCGCAAAGCGGCCGCCCGGTTTCAAGTCGGCGAGCAGGGGCACCTTTCGGTTGATCCTGTCGAAATCGTCGATCGTGAGCTTGAGGCTCGCCTCCCGCGCGATGGCGAGGAGGTGCAACACGGCGTTCGTCGAGCCTCCGGTGGTGGCCACGGCCGCGATTGCGTTCTCCAAGGACCTGCGGGTGATGATCCGGCGGGGCCGGAGATCCTTCGTCAGCAGATCCATCACCATCTTGCCGCAGTCAAAGGCGACGTCGTCCTTGCGCTCGTCCATCGCGGGGACGCCGTTGCGCCCCATCGGAGAGATGCCCAGGAATTCAAAGGCGATGGCCATCGTGTTGGCGGTGAACTGACCGCCGCAGGCGCCCGGACCTGGACAGGCATGATCCTCCAGATCCTTCAGCTCCTCATTCGTCATCCGGCCGGAGGCATGTTTGCCGACCGCCTCGAAGACGTCCTGAATCGTGACGTCATGCCCTTGAAACTGGCCCGGCATGATCGAGCCTCCGTACAGCATCAGCGAGGGGAGGTTCAACCGCGCCAGCGCCATTACCGTGCCGGGAATCGTCTTGTCGCAGCCGGAGAGTGCCACGACGCCGTCGAAGAGATGCCCGCGCGCCACCAGCTCGATCGAATCGGCGATGACCTCTCGGCTGATCAGGGAGGCCTTCATCCCCTCGGTGCCCATCGAAATCCCGTCCGACACCGCGATGGTGTTGTACTCGATCGGAGTGCCGCCCGCGGCGCGGATGCCCGCCTTCACGCGCTCCGACAGCCGGCGCAGATGGAAGTTGCAGGGCATCACTTCGATCCAGGTATTGGCGACGCCGATGATCGGACGGGACAAATCCTCATCGGTGAATCCGACTGCTTTCAACATGGCGCGGGCGGGAGCCCGCCCAGGACCGACCAGCAATTCGTGGCTCTTCAGTTTCATGACGGACTATTTTCCCTTCTTCCCGCCCTTCTTGGCTTCCGTGTCGATCACCTCACCGGTGGCCGCGTCGATGTGCACTTCGGTCACCTTGCCGTCGGCGCCGACGATCTCGACCTCCCATACGGTTTTGCCGTGCTTCTTTTCGATCTCGGCCTCGACGGCGGTGCCCGGAACCTTTTCGAGCGCCGTCTTGATCGCCTGGTCGATCGTCACCTTCGTGTCCTTGAGCAGGTCGACATGCTTGCCGCTCCAGGCTGGAACACTGAGCCCGGCAACCGTGCCGATCGTGAGTATCGCGGTGAGTAGATGAGTTCTCATGGTGTATCTCCTCTCTGAAGTCGGACACTGCTAGCAGGCTGTTGACAAAGTCCGCCAGCTGCGTTCTCGCGACGCTCAGAGGGTCAGCGTACGGCACAGAGTACGATTCCCCTCTTCGCGTGCTGCGGCCTTGCTGGACGGCCTTTCTGAACAGCCTGCGGGGCATGCCGGTTCCGTCTGTGATTTGAGATGTCGCTCTCCTTTAGACATGGGCAGACAGTTCGTCAACACACTGCTAGTTGGCCGACGGAGCATCCGCGGCTTTCGGCGAATGGCCCGGCATCATCCCTCCGTGGGGATTGCCCATGCCGCCTCCATGCGGATTCGCGCCGCCCTTGCCGCCCTCTTTATGCCGTTGCATCATTTTCTCGTGTTCGGCTTTTTCCTTCTGGCGCTGCACCGGCGTCAGTAGAGCCAGAACCTCGCGGCGTGTTTTGATGGAAGTCATGCGGAGCGCGACTTGCAGATCCTCGCTCTGTTTCAACTTGGCCTCGATGGCGCCGAGGTCGGACTTCTCATCGTCGGTGAGCGCTTTGACCTCACGTTCGGCGACCTGGATATCGGCTTCGCTCCTGATACGGGTCTTGTCGAGACTGAGTTGGATCTCCTTCAGCTTGGCGACCTGATCGGCCGACAAGCCGATTTCCGACTCGTGTTTGAGCAGGTGGCGTATCAAATGGCCGGCGCTGCTGTGCATCATGCCCATGCCGTGGCCCCGCATGCCGCCGTACTGCCCTCCGCCGTGACCGTCCTTTCCGTATCCCGGTTCGTTTGCCCAGGCTCCCGAGGTTGCGAGCGCCAGCGTGAATGCCGCGGTCGCCCCGAGCCTCATGACGTTCCCGATTCCCTTCTTCATGCCGTCCTCCTTCGGTTAAAAGATCGTATAAGACGAAACGATTGGATCATTATCGCACAAACAAGCCGCCTTCGCCTTTCAGTCCGTTGAACAGGAACTGAACGGCCAAGGCGGCAAGGAGCAAGCCCATCAGGCGTGTGATGATTTTTTCCGCCAGGGGGCTGATCCACTTGGCGCCCGACGTGCTGATCGCCAGAATGAAGTAGCTTGCCAGACCCACCAGCCCAACGCAAGTGAGCAGCAGGGCTCGATAGGTCCAGTCGACGGCCTGCGCCTCCAACAGAATGACGGTCGAGATCGCGGCCGGTCCCGCCAACATCGGAACGGCCAGCGGCGTGACGGCAATATCGTCCTTCGTGGCGCCTTCCGCCGTCTCCGCATCGGTGCCCTGCACCGGCGAGCGCTGTGCTCGCAGCATGTCGAGGGCCACCAGCAATAAGACCAGCGCGCCCGCGACTTGGACAGCCGGGAGGGTGATCCCGAGGAGCGCAAAGAGACTTTGGCCGATCAGTCCGAACGCGGCAAGGATGCCGACCGCGACGAAACAGGCCACACGGGCCATCCGCAGGCGCTGGGCAATCGTATCTCGGGCGGTCATCGACAGGAAGGCCGGAACCGTCGCGATGGGATCCACAATGACGAAGAGGGAACTGAAGGCCAGCACGCCGTATTCGGTCAGCGTCATCCCGCTACCGCAGTCGGGCTTGAGTCAAGAGTTCAGCGCGGGGGTCGGGATGCCGCACTTTCGCCAGCCGCTCATAGAGGGACTGCTCTTCGTCCGTGACCGAGGTCGGCATGACGATCTGCAGGGTGAGAAAGAGATCGCCGTGGCCACCGGCGGCCGATGGAAGCCCCTTGCCCTTCAACCGCAGCTTGCTCTCCGACCTGCTGCCGGGAGGCACTTTGACCTTCACCGGTTCCGTGAGGGTCGGCGCCATGATCTCGGCGCCCAAGGCGGCTTCCCATGGGTAGACCGGCAGCGCGACATGGACGTCGCTACCCTGCCGGCGGAAGATCGGATCTGGAGGAATGACGACGTGGAGATAGAGATCGCCGCGCTTCCCTCCATTCATGCCGGGCTGCCCCTTGCCCGCCACACGGACTCTCGTGCCGTCCTGGACGCCGGCGGGAATCTTGACCTCGATGGTCTTGGCCTCGGTTTTCACTCCGGTGCCTTCGCAGGTGGGACAGGGTCTCCCTCGGAATTCGCCGCTTCCCTGGCACACCGGACAGGTGGACGGCTCCCGCAGGCTGACCCGCTTGGTGACACCGCCGAGAACCTCTCGCAGCGTCAAATCGACCTCGGTCTCCAGGTCTTCGCCCGCCATGGCAAAGCCTCGTCCTCCGCTGCGGGTTCGTCCCCCGAACAGATTTTCAAAGATATCGGAGAACCCTTCTCCTGAGAATCCGCCTCTTGATTCCTGACCGCCGAAGCCGCGCGCCCCGGTCTGTTGCCGCGCCTTTTCAAAGGCCTCGGCCTGCTCCCATTGCGCGCCGTACTGATCGTACTTTCTCCGCTTGTCCGGATCGGACAAGACTTCATGGGCTTCGTTGAGTTCCTTGAACTTTTTCTCCATCTCGGCTTTCCTGGCGCCGGTATGGAGGTCCGGGTGGTACTGGCGGGCGAGGCGCCTGAAGGCCTTCTTGATGTCGTCGGCCGAGGCGGAACGGGCGATGCCGAGGGTCTGATAGTAGTCGCGCGCGGTCGTCGCCATGATTTACAGAGATAATGCCGATGATGGAAGGATCAACGGTCGTTCCTCCAGTAGGATGTTGAAAAAGTTCGCCGGCTTTGTTCTCAGCGCTCAGAGCGGGCTCGTTCGATTTCAGCTGCGATCGGTCGTAGGGCGTGAGGCCAGCTTACGGGGTTGCCGGGGCGCTTGGCAAGGGCATGAAGGCCGTCAGAACAGCGAATACTGCAGTCCCAGGTACGGCAGGCCGAAATTGAGTCCTGAATTGGGCTGGCTGAGCCCGGCGTTCGAAATATGCATGAATCGATAGCCGACCGTGACCGCCCATTGAGGGCTCAGCAGAAAGGAGCAGCCGGCGCCGGCCCAGACCAGAAAATTGAACTGGCTCGATTGTTCAGGCACGCGGTCTCCTAGATCAGTCCACATCGGTCCTCCGCCCCCTTCGAGATAGGGTTGGAATCTCCCAGCTCCGATGAAGGTGTAGCCGAGTTTCGGGCTCAGGCCGATTCCGTAGGAGCCGCTCGGTTCAGAGGTGAAAAACCCGATCAGCTCGGCGCCGAGCGAAATTTGGCCCTGGTACCAACCGGATCCCATAGGATCGGTGAGCGTGAATGAGGTCGAGAGCCCTGTCGCCCCGCCGAAGAGCTTGGTCGATTGATCTTCTGTCAGGCGAATGGGAAAGAACGGTCCGGCGGTAATTCCGACAGTCTGCGTACCGATGGGGCGCTGGGCCGAGATCTCTTCGGCATGGGCAAGCGGAGGAGTGGGCAGGAACAGTGAGAGCGAAAGCACAACCGTCACGAGGCTGCGGCGATGGTCGCGATCACCCATGAACGATCGATGGCCGTCTTGCCGGTGGTCAGGAAACGGAGGGGGTCTTCGCCCGTGCCATCAACTTACAGTATGAGCAGACCTCGGCGGTCGTCGGTTGCCCACAAGTCGCGCAAGGATGCAGAGCGGTCTGGTCCTTGTCCGCCATGGCGGTCTGGTTCCCGATCCCGTTGCGTGACCGGTCGAGAAAACCCCAATAGAACGTGTGTTTCGTGCCGGGGGATTCGGTTTCAAGCCGGTTCAGGACCTCCTTATAGAGGAGCGTCTTCGCGCCCTGAGCCATCGGGCATTCGTCCACGATGTAGTCGATCTTATTCAGCACGCAATAGGCCGCCAGTTCGCGTTCCGTCAACCGATAGAGCGGCTTGACCTTCTTCGCAAACCCTTGGACGGAAGCCGGCAAGCTCGGCCCTTGCTTGTCGAGATAGTCTTCCTGCCAATGGAGCACGTTGCCGAGCAGGCGCGCCGCCTCGTCGTCCAGGTTGTGGCCCGTCGCCATGACGTCGTATTCCTGCTCGATCGCCGCGCGATTGAATTGATAGCGTTTGATAGTTCCACAGGTACTGCAGGTCGGCCGATGCACGAGCATCGAGAGTTCCCTGATTCCGGCGCCTTCCTCCTGCTCGACGGTATGGGTGTGGAGCATCGCGCCGAGCGGAGCGGCAACGACTTCGGCGAAGCGCCGGACCTTTTCATGCGACCGCTGCGAATAGTCCCCGATACCAAGATTCACATAGAGCGCATCGGCCTTGTAGCCCAGCTTCAACAGAATGTCCCACAAGGCCAGGCTGTCCTTGCCTCCCGAGACCGCGATCAGAATGCGGTCATCTTTTCCGAACATCCTCTGCGACTTGATGGCCCTGGCGACCTGATCGTGCACGAAGCCGTTGAAGCAGCCCTTGCAGAACGCGGCATGGTGTCGCGGCAGCTTGATGACCGCTTTTGTCTTACACTTGGTGCAGTTCATGCCAAGAAAGGTCCGGGTTCAGGTTGAGGACCGCTTCCGCCTGAGATCACCGGCCTGATTTCGATGCGGTCCTTGTCGTAGAGCATCTCGTCCTCGGTCACGAGATCATCGCCGCGGATGACCAAATGGGCTTCGACGACTAGATTCAGTTCCCGGAGCAGGTCTTTGACCTTCTTGGGCCCTTTGACGTCGACGGTTCTGGAAGGGTGGCTGAGCTGGACTTGCATGGGGCGATGATAAGCCCGCTCGCCGCCGGGAGCAAGGGTCCGCTCAGAGGTGCGTGTCGCGCAGGAACGTGGCCGACTCCTCGGGCGACACGGGATTGATGTAGAAACCGGTTCCCCACTCGAAGCCCGCCACCTGCGTGAGCTTGGGGATGATCTCCAGGTGCCAGTGATAGAAGTCTCCGGTTCGCTCGTGGAGCGGGGAACTGTGGAGGACGAAGTTGTAGGGTGGCCTGGCCAACACCTTGTCCATCCGCCGTAGCACCTCGGAAAGCATGGACGCGAGGAACTCGAACTGACCTTTTTGGCCTTCCTCGAAATAGCCGGCGTGCCGTTTGGGGAGCACCCACATTTCGAACGGAAAACGAGGTGCAAACGGGGTGATGCAGACGAATTCCGGGTTCTCGGCCACGACGCGGTCTCCGTCAGTCAATTCCTGACGGAGAATGTCGCAGTAGATGCACCGTTCCTTCTGTTGATAGTGCGCGCGGCAGCCTTCGATTTCTTCGCTGACGCTGGTGGGAATGATGGGCAGTGCGATCAACTGCGAGTGGGTGTGTTCCAGCGTCGCGCCGGCCGCGGCTCCGTGGTTCTTGAAAATCAGGATGTAGCGGAAGCGGGGGTCCTTCTTGAGATCGAGAATACGGTCGCGGTAGGCCCACAGCACGTCTTCGATCTTCTGGGCCGGCAGGTCTCCCAGGCCGTCCTTGTGCCCGGACGTTTCGATGATGACTTCGTGCGCGCCGATGCCGTTCATCCGGTCGTAGAGACCCACCCCTTCGCGGCCCAGCTCGCCCTCCACATGCAACGCAGGAAACTTGTTGGGAACGACCCGCACGCTCCAATTCGGCGTGTTCGCCTCGGACGGTTGGGGACGGTAGGCCATGATCTCTTTGGGCGTCAGTCGTTCCTGTCCGGGGCAGAACGGGCACAGAGCCGTCGAGATCGGCCGCGTCGGCGAGAGTTGCGAAAATTCATGCGGACGGCCGCTCCGATCGGTGGAAATGATCACCCATCGGCCGACGATCGGATCGCGTCTGAGATCAGGCATGGTGCCTCCGGCTACTGTTCAATGTCGGATGTTGAATGTGAAATTGCAGAATACTTTAGCATCGGACGGTGCTCATTCTTCATTCAACGTCATCGCTGTTCACACGCGCCACAAGTCGGATTCGTAATCCGGTCCGGGAACCGTTACCTCGGCCGGTTGATGATGAGGATATCGCGCAATCTCGAGTCCGTGTTCGAGAACGACGACGCTGATCCGCAGGAACTGGCCGGCCTCCACTCCTAGTTCCTTGAAGGGGACCGCCAACTCTGTAATCGCCCTGCGGCAGAACAGGCGCGAGGGCCCGACCTCCTGCCAGGTTCCGTCCGGCATACGTCGGGCCAACGTATACTCCGTTGTTTCGGTTTCGTTCATGGGCCAAGTCAGGCAGAAGGTCTGCCTCTGGCCCTGCAACTGTATTTCGACCTGCAGCGTCCGGCGGCGCGCCTGCTCGCCTTTTTCGGGATCGAGACGGAAGAACAAATGGTCGAGGTCCCATCCAAAGAAGATTCCGGCGAGCAATCCGTCGGCTTTCCACATGGCTCCGAGCGGTGGCTGCGTGTTGATCGTGCCGGCCCCCCGCCATTCGAAGAAATCGGTCACCTGCCCGTCAAGGGTCGGGTGCAGGAACGACACGGGATAGATGAGGCGGTCTGTTGTCGAGCCGGTCCGCACGCCGCAGATCGGTTGGTTGAGCATTTCGGGGGGCGTCGTGCCGGCGAGTGTCCACACGTTTCTCAGATGTGTGCGAAACAGACGGTCGAACTCTTCTTTGTATGCGGTATCGAAGTCGTCTCCGTACCACCAAAACCAATCGCTGCCTTCCGCCGCGTAGAGTTCGTGCCAGGCGGCCTTGGCGCGTTCCGGCGCAAGCGCAGGTGTCCGTTCAATCAGGTGCGAGCGGGTATGGCTGAGGAGAGTCCATCCTCGGTTGTCCTCCTCATGTCCGATCCAAATCTTGAAATCTTGGTTGATCCAGGAGCCTGAATGGAGGTGGTGCAAGTGGATGAACGGCGGCATCGAGGCCAGCGCCTCCGAGACGGTGGCCGTCTCGGTTTCGACCGCGCCCGGCTCATGCAGACCCTGTCGCTCCAGTGCCGTGTAGAGCGCGGACAGGAACGGTTCGCCTCCTTCGTGGTAATGTTCCCACGGGTTTTCCCCGTCCAGAATGATCGGGACCAGCACCCTGTCGTGCGGGACGTCCCGCACGATCTGACGCAGCCGCCGGAGCACGTCTTCTGCCGCCACGTCCGGTGTGGTCTTGTGATAGATGAATCCGAAGGCATCTGAGAGATCCCGGTCTCGAAAGACGATCGTCATCTCGCCGCCCGGCGGACCGGTCCGATAGGCGCGGTACAAATCCGACGACCGGTGCCAGTTCTGGCCGGAGGCCTGCAGCGAACGGGCGAGATTGCCTTCGTCGGTCGCCAGCCACTTGAGCCCCACGCGCGGCAACAGCGGAATCAATTCCGGACAGACCGAGCCCTCGGAGGGCCAGAGGCCGGCAGGAGGGCGGCCGAACACGCTTGTGTGGAACTCGATCGCCAGCCGCAACTGAGCCTCGGCGTCCTCCGGGGCTCGGAAGCGCGAAGGGAGCGGCAGGTCCGGTCTGGCGCGTTGGGTGATGTCGGTATCGATGACCAGCGGGAGAATCGGATGATAAAAGGGGGTCGTCGTCAGCTCGATCTGACCCCGTTCGGCCAAGGCGCGGTACATCGGGATGATTTGTTGAACGGCCGTCAGCTGCAGGGCCAGGACTTCCTGCTTGTCCGCTTCGGTGAACCCTCGATTCTTGGCCCGCAGGGCTGCCAGCCGCGGAAAGCGGCTCAGAGATCCATAGCCGAACCATGCCAGATTGAACCACACTTGAAGATCCAGAAATTCCTGAGTGGTAAACTGGCGCGCGATCCGCTCGAGCTGGGACTGGTCCGTCTCCAGACCCCGTTTGACCAGCAACTCGTGGTAACGCGGATGCGGACGCACCATGGTGGCCCAGTTGGCGGAGAAGAAGTGCCGGATCAGAAACGCCTTCTCTTCAGGACGGAGGGCTTCTGCCGGCCGTTGGGCATGTTCGAAGAAGAGATCGCGGACCCGACCCGTTCCGATTTCCTGCAGTTGTAAGAGGAGCGATGGGGTGAAATTAAAGGTCGCCTTGACGCCCGAAAACCGCTCCAGCAGATAGGCCATGTCGAAGTAGGCCTTGGTGGCATGCAGGCGGACCCAGGGCATGCTGGCCGATGCCGACACCGGGTCGGTGTAGTAGGGCTGGTGCATGTGCCACACGAAACAAATGCGCGCAGTCTTCATGGGTCTCGGGGAAAGAATTGCGAAGTTTCGGAGAGTATGTCATAGGGAGGTAGAGCTTGCAATGAACGGAGGCGGATGGAGACCTCGTCGGAGCCGTTGAGACAAGACGCGTGGCCGTCTCAGCTGTGGTATTGGGCACCCGTGATCGGATATGCCGCGCTGATCTTCTACTTTTCCTCACAGTCGCATCCGGAAGAACAGCTGCCGCAGTTCCTCATGCAGGAGGTTAGCGACAAATTACTGCATGCAGTGGAGTATGCCGTGCTCGGGGTGTTGTGCTATCGAGGTTTCCGGTGGGCGGCCGGACCGGCGGCGGCGCGGCGGGCGGTGCTGCTCTCGATCGCGCTGGTTTCCGCGTACGCGATGACGGACGAACTGCATCAATTCTTTGTTCCCTCACGCGAGGCAAGCTCATGGGATTGGGTGGCCGACACGATCGGCGCGGCGATCGGTTCTGTTTCGTGGAGCTATGTTGCAGACCGATGACGGTTCGTCACGAAACTGCCAAGACGCCAAGCGAGACGGGCACGCGGAGCCCCGAGAGGCCAAGGCATACTTGAAACAGTATGTCGAGGGCGCGAGGGGCGAGCCTGCCCGCTTGGCTGCGTGAAACGTGCAGCCAAGCTTGTCGCAGCGGCGTATCGGCAGTTGCAGTAGAAGCGGTCATGAATAATGCGGGCTAGGATCTCGGTGGCCGGTTGCCGGTCCAGGAGGTGTGAAATATTCGTCAAATCCACGCATTCGTGTATAATGCGCCGTTGATGGGTACAACCGACCCTGCGCCGCTTCAGAAGCCGCTCGGCTCTCCGGACAAGTCCCGTATTGGCGAGGCGCTGAAAGTCAGGCTTCCGTCCCCTCGCACGTTGAAGAAGCTGACCGCGCTGGCCGGCGATGCCTCCAACCGGAAATATTTTCGCGTTGAGTTCGCTGAATCCTCACCCTGCTCGCTGATTCTGATGCAGTTGGCCGAGCCGGAGGCGTTCAAGCATTCCGAGGAAGCCGTCAGCGCGACCTCGCACCGGATCACCGAGCTTCCATTTCTCAATGTCCGTACACATTTGGCGAACGCCGGGGTACCGGTTCCGGAGTTGTATTACTATGATCAAACGGCGGGTTTGCTGTACTTGGAAGATTTCGGCGACCTGACGCTGTCGGAGGCATGCCGGGACGCTCAACTGAAAGAAGTCGAAGCCCTGTACCGGCAGGCGGTCGATGTCCTGGTCGATATGCAGATCAAGGCGACCTCGCCGGCCGATCCGCAGTGCCTGGCGTTTCATCGCAGCTTCGACGTTCCGTTACTGATGTGGGAGTTCGACCATTTTCTCGAGTACGGCATCGCCGCGCGCCAGGGTCGACCGATGGCCGACGGTGAACTCTCGGAGATTCGGGATGAATTTCGGAAGATCGCCGAGCAATTAGCGGGGCAACCGCGCGTGTTCGTCCACCGCGATTACCACTCCAGAAACCTGATGGTCGACGGCCGCCGGCTGGGCGTCATCGATTTTCAGGATGCGCTGATGGGGCCGGCCACCTATGACCTGGCCTCGCTGCTGCGGGATGCGTACATCGCGCTCGATGAAGCGCTCATCGACCGGCTGATCGATTATTTCCTCGATCGACTGGAGGAACGGCGGCATCTCTGGACGAACCGTGACGCATTTCGGCGTCTCTTGGATTTTACGAGCATTCAACGGAATCTGAAGGCGGCAGGCCGATTCGTCTACATCGATCGAGTGAAGGGCAATCCCAAGTTCTTGACCGACATTCCCAGGACGCTCGGTTACGTGAAGCGCAACTTGCACAAGTATCCCGAGCTCCTTAGGCTCCGCAAGCTGCTCAGTGCGCACGTGACGGAATTACAATGATCGGGACCGAAGCGGTACCGACCGATGCCGAGGCCGAACCTCGGCTGCTTCCCTCCACGAGCGCGTGCAACTCACTGGACGACATTCATTTATGAAGGCAATGATCTTGGCGGCGGGGTTGGGCACCAGGCTCAGACCGCTGACAAACACGATGCCCAAGCCGCTGTTACCGGTGGGGGGCACGCCGCTCATTGTCTGGAACCTGCTTTTGTTGAAGCGTCACGGGATTCGCGACGTCATCATCAACCTGCACCATCTGGCGCCGATGATCGAGCAGGCGCTCGGCGACGGATCGAAATACGGCATGCGCATTTCCTACTCACGGGAGCGAGTGCTGCTGGGCACCGGTGGGGCGCTCAAACAGGTCGAGGGACACTTCAACGGCGAGCCGATCTTGGTTTTGAACGGCGATACGCTTGTGGAGATCGACCTCGAGGCCGTCATCGCCTTCCATCGGGCTCGGCATGCCGCGGCCACGTTGGTCGTTCGGACCGATCCGGACGCCGCGTCATGGGGGTTGGTGGAGATCGACGACGATCAGCAAGTCGTCCGCATTACCGGGCGGGGCCGTTCGTCGCCGACCCTCACGCATCCCCGGATGTTTGCCGGACTCCACCTCCTGCATCCCCGCCTCCTGCGCGACATCGCGAAAGGGCAGGCCTCTTCGATCATCGACGCCTACATCGCCGCGATCCAGCGGGGCGAGCCGATTCTGGGCTTCGAACATCAGGGCTACTGGTCGGACATCGGGACGCCGCAGCGCTATGCGCAGGCGGAGCACGACGCCGCCACGGGACTGATTCAGCTGTCGAGCCGTCTGCCGACAGTCCAGCCGGTTCGGTGATCGGTCCGGTTTGACGCTAAATCTCCTCCTGCCTCAACTTCTGTTGCTTGATCAGCCGGGCAAGGTACGTGCGCTGCAGCCGCAGCCGTTCGGCGGCTTTGGTCTGGTTGCCTTCTGCCTGTTTCAAGGCCTGGTCGATGATGTGCCGGCTGTGTTCTTCCATCGACCGGTGGTAGGGGAGCGAGACATACGTCAGGGAGTCGGAGCGTGAGAGCCCTGCCGCATCCATCGCCAGCAGATCGGGTTCGATGATTTCGGTGGGGCTCAAGATCACGGCCCGGGCGATGACGTTGTCGAGTTCGCGGATATTGCCGGGCCAGGTGTATTGCATCATGACGTCCATTGCTTCGGGATGGAACATCATGCCGTAACGCTTGGCCTCCTTCGCGTGCCGGTTCAGGAAAAACTTAGCCAGGAGCGGCAGGTCGTCCGGACGGTCCCGCAGCGGCGGAAGCGTCAGCGTGATCACGTTCAGCCGGAAGTAGAGATCCTCCCGGAAATGCCCGTTCTTGACGGCCTGCTTGAGATCCTTGTTCGTCGCCGCGATGATCCGGATGTTGACGGAGACCAGGCGGGTTCCTCCCACGCGGTGAAATTCCCTGTCTTGAAGCACCCGCAACAGTTTCGACTGCAACGCCAACGGCATGTCGCCGATTTCGTCCAGAAAGACCGTCCCTGAGTCGGCCATCTCGAGCTTGCCCTTCTGCAGCCGGTCGGCGCCGGTAAAGGCCCCGCGCTCGTGGCCGAACAACTCGTTTTCAAGCAGCGTCTCGGTGAGAGCCACGCAATTGATGACGACCAGGGGATTGACATGCCGCGGGCTCCATTGGTGAATGGATCGGGCGAACAGTTCTTTCCCGGTACCGCTCTCGCCCAGCAGGAGCACGCTGGCATCGGATTTTGCCGCGCGCTGCGCCGCTTCCATAACGGAACGAATATTGGGGCTGGTACCGATGACCGAGGTGTAGCGGCCATCGATCTCCGATTTCAGGCAGGCCACCTGCCGTTTCAGGAAGTCGCGCTCCAGCGCTTTCTCAATGACCAGCAGGAGATGATCCTTGTCGAGAGGTTTCGTGAGGAAGTCGTAGGCGCCGCTCTTCATGGCCTCGACGGCAGCCTCAATGGAGCCGTGAGCGGTCATGACGATGACCGGGAGATCCGCCGCCGACCGGATCTTGGGAAGCCGTCTCAGGACTTCCAGGCCGGTCAAGCGGGGCATGTCCAGATCCAGCAGCATGAGCTGCGGGGCTTCCTGTTCGATCAGTTCAAGCGCCTGTAGGCCGTCTTCCGCGACGAGGGTGCTGTAGTCGCTCGCTTGAAGACGATCCTCCAGCATCGTGGCAATATCGGGGTCGTCGTCGACGATGAGGATCCTGGCTTTCATAGACTTGGCTTCCCCTCCTTTTCTGGACGGTTAGGCGGTCTGCGTGAGGTACGAAAGACGACGCCTGCACCTAGGGGAGGGCTGCCGCGGGCCGGGCCGGCCGGAGCGTAACGTTGATTCATGGTCGTGCTACCCTTCCATGACGTTGATCACCAGCCCCGTCAGCGGTTTGGGGTAGAAGTAAGTCGATTTGTGAGGCATCCGTTCGCCCGCTACGGCCACCGCCTGAACCTCGCTGACTTTGGTGGCGTTCAGCAGTAGGGCTGCGGTGCCTGGTCCCTCCTGCGCCCAGGCCATCGCTTCCGCCTCGTCCTTCGTATAGACGATCGCTTCCTGCTCCTGCTGCGTGGGGCAGAGGACCGGCACCACGAGTTGTTGCAAGAGCGACACGTCGAGCTTGGTTCGGGGTGAGGCGTCGGCGCCCGGTCGATGGGCCGGCAGCAAGGTCAACGTCACGAACGACGGCAGGCCGCGCACGGACAGTCCGAACGTCGGAGCCGTGCGCCCGAGGTGGCGGAGAGACTCGATGAACTGCGCCCGTACGGCCGTCCTGTTGTTGGAGGTGAAGGGAAATTCCTTGACGGCGAACTTCTCGCTCAACAGGCCTTTGAGGTGTTCATAGGGAGGCAGCGGCGTGGTGGTGACGCGGTGAGTGGGCAGCACCGTCAACCCTGGATCCTCCAGCGGCGCGAGCAGCATGAGCACGCTGTCATATGGGTGGAGACCGGAGGAAGCACCTCTCGCTTGCTGTCGGCGAGCGCGTTGGTAGTTGAGCGCTGTTTCGTACCGATGGTGTCCGTCGGCGATGAAGAGCGGCTTGCTCGCCATCACCTCGACGATCTGCCTCAGCACCGAGGGATCCGTCACGGCCCACAGCTGCTGGCGGCATCCCGCGTCGTCTCGAAAGTCGATGCGGGCCGGTACGCCCTTGACCGCATCCTCCAACAGACCCAGAACGGCGTTCTGTGGATCGGAATAGAGCAGCCAGATCGGGCTCAAGTTTGCGCGGCAGGCCTCCAGTAAGTTCAGGCGGTCGGTCTTGGCGGCGGCTCGGGTATTTTCATGGGGATAGATGTGCCCGGAATCGAGGGGCTCCAATTTCGTGGTGACGAGAAACCCCCGCAGCACTCTGCCTGGCGCGTCGGCCGCGGAATCAGGTGGGCGGTATTCGATGGTGTGGTAGTAGAGGGCCGGCTGCGCATCCCGTTTCATGGCGCCGGTCTTCAACCAATCACGCAGGGTGGCGGCGGCGCGCGTGTACCGGTTGTCGGCGGCGCTGTCTCCCGGTTTGTCCGTGCCGAGTTCCAAGCGGATGATGTTGTGCGCATGTCGATCGTGAAGAGCCTGCTGCCCGGCGGCGTCGATGATGTCGTACGGTGGGGCGACGACATCGCGGATGGAACCGACGGTTGCCTGATCGTACAGCGTGCCTCGGAAGGGAATGATGTGTGCCATGCGTCATCCTTTTCTGCGAAATGAACAAATGGTAGAGGTGCCTGGGCAAACTCGAGGGGTTGGGCCGCTTGTCCGACGTTGCCCGTTCCAGCCGGTGAAGGCGATGGAACACGTGCGGAAAACGGTTACCGGTCGCGGGTTACCATGTAGTCGGCAGCCGCCGAAAGGGCTCGCTTGGCTGTGCTGTCTTCGAACGAGCTGAGATCCCGTTTGGCCGCGGCGATATAGTCCTGCGCACGGTCCAGTGCATAGGTGATGGACCCGTAGTCCTCCATGAGGTGGAGGAAGCGGGTCAGGTCGTCGTCGTTCAGCGTACGGGTTTCCATCCGGTCCTTGATCATCTGCCGGTCGCTCTCCGAACAATGTTGCAGCAGATGCAGGAGCGGGAGCGTCGCTTTCCCTTGCCGGAGATCCTGGCCGAGCGTCTTGCCCAGGGACTCTCCGTTCGCCGTGTAGTCCAGGGTATCGTCCGCCACCTGAAACGCAATGCCGAGATATTGTCCGAAGCGATACAAGGCATCCTGTTGCGATTCCGGCGCGTCGGCGAGGATGGCTCCCATCCGGCAGGCTGCGGCGATCAGGCCGGCGGTCTTGTGTTCCACGACCTTCAGGTAGTCCGCCTCCGGCATGGCCGGGTTCCCGTTGTAATGAAGCTGCAGAACTTCACCTTCCGCCATCTTCTTACAGGCCTCGGCAAGGACCTCATTGATGCCTTGGCTCCGGAACTCGACCACTTGGCACATGGCCTTGGAATAGAGATAATCCCCGACCAAGATGCTGATTTGATTTCCCCAAACTTTACGGGCGGTTCTTCGGCCCCGGCGAAGGTCCGCATCGTCCACCACGTCGTCGTGGAGTAGGGTCGCCGTATGGATGAATTCGACAAGACTTCCGAGCTGATGGTGGTCCCGGCCGACATAGCCGCACAGCCGGGCGCTGAGCAGCAACAGCAGGGGCCGGATCCGCTTGCCTCCGCTGCTGAGGATATGGGCGGCGACAGTATTGACGAGGGTGACGCTGGAGTCGAGATTCTTCCGGACCTGGTCTTCGACTCCCTCAAGCTCGTGACGGTAGGCGTCCCAGACATCCGCCATGGTCTGAATGGATGAGATGACGGGACCCTGTGGCATGCGGCGGATGGTAGGGCAGAGAAGGAAACAAAGTCAAGCGAACCGCCCGCAAAACCGCGTCTGTCGTCGGCTTGACAGAAGAATAACCCTTCCATTAAGGTGAACCACAATTTAGAACGGACATCGCTTCAGAACAAACGGGATTTCTGCATCCCAGGTTCCTCTCGGCATGGCCTCCGTCCAGCAGGAAAAAACCTGCCTTTCTCACGAGATACGAATGATGGAACTCCCAGGGCTTCCACCGAAGCAAGGGCTCTACGACCCTCAGCACGAAAAAGATTCGTGCGGCATCGGGTTCGTCGTCAACATCAAAGGGCAGAAGTCGCACGATATCGTCCGCAAGGGACTGCTGGTATTGGAAAACCTGACCCATCGGGGTGCGCAAGGCTGCGATCCCTGCACGGGCGACGGCGCGGGAATTCTGCTTCAAGTTCCACATGAGTTCCTGCTGCGCGCGGCTGGAGACGTCGGCGTCAAGCTGCCCGGCGCCGGAGAATACGGCGTGGGCCAGTTGTTCCTGCCGCCGAACGCCGATTCCCGCCGCCAGTGTGAAGGACTCTTCGCCGAGATCGTGAAGCAGGAAGGCGCCCGCCTACTCGGCTGGCGCGACGTAGCGGTGAAGAGCGACGCCATCGGGGTCCAGGCGCGGAAGACCGAACCCTTCATGCGCCAGGTCTTCATCGCCCGTGATGTGCTGAACGAAGCGCAGTTCGAGCGCAAGCTGTATGTCGTCCGGAGGCGGGTCGAAAAGGCCATCAAGGAATCGGCGATTCAGGGGCGGGAATACTTTTACGTGCCGAGCCTTTCGGCGAACACCATCGTCTACAAGGGTTTGCTGCTGCCGCATCAGATGGCAGCCTACTATCAAGACCTCAACGACGAGCGCATGGTCAGCGCGCTGGCCCTGGTCCATTCCCGTTTCAGCACGAACACCTTCCCGACCTGGCCGCTCGCCCACCCCTATCGCTACGTGTGCCACAACGGCGAGATCAACACGTTGAAGGGCAACGTCAATTGGATGAAAGCGCGGCAGGGCCGTCTCCATTCCGAGCTGTTCGGCAAGGACATGGAGAAGCTCTTCCCGATCGTCTCGGAGAATCAGAGCGATTCGGCCTGTCTCGACAACGCGCTCGAGTTTCTGCTCCTGGGCGGCCGCTCGTTGCCGCACACGATGATGATGCTGATTCCGGAACCCTGGGTCGCGAATCCGCAAATGGATCTCGATCGCCGCGGGTTCTACCAGTATCACGCCGCCATGATGGAGCCGTGGGACGGCCCGGCCGCGGTCTGTTTTACCGACGGCAAGATGATCGGCGCGACACTGGACCGCAACGGACTGAGGCCCTGCCGCTATCACGTGACGACGGACGGCATGGTCGTGCTGGCCTCAGAGGCCGGCGTCCTTCCAGCCGACGCTCAGGACATCCGCATGAAAGGCCGGCTCATGCCGGGCCGCATGTTCCTCGTCGATACGGCAAAGGGCCGGATCATCGACGACGAAGAGATCAAGGCGGACATCGTCGGTCGCAAGCCCTATCGCAGCTGGGTGACCCAGTACGGTGTTTCGCTCGACGAGCTGCCGGAGCCGTTGAATGTCCCGCAGCCGGACCATCCGACGATCCGCCAGCGGCAGCAGGCCTTCGGCTATACGGTCGAAGAGCTCAAGATGGTCATTACGCCCATGATCGTGACCGGTGAAGAGGCGATCTCGTCCATGGGCACGGACACGCCTCTCGCGGTGCTCTCCGACCGTCCGCAACTGCTCTTCAAGTACTTCAAGCAACTGTTCGCGCAGGTGACGAATCCGCCCATCGATCCGATCCGCGAGCAGCTCGTGATGTCGCTGGTGACGAACATTGGACCGAAGCCGAATCTCATGGACGAATCCCCCGAGTCCTGCCGCCGCATCAAGGTCCAGCAGCCGATTCTGACGAACGCCGATCTGCAGAAGATCCGAGGCATCTCGGATCCGAATTTCAAGAGCAAGACGCTCCGCATGCTGTTCCGGGTCGCCGAAGGGCCCGACGGACTCGGCGCAGCGGTCGACGAACTGTGCCGAGAGGCCTCGCAGGCGATCAAGGACGGCTACAAGTTCCTGATTCTGAGCGATCGCGGCGTGAATGACGAATGGGCGCCGATCCCGAGCCTGCTGGGCATCTCGGCGGTGCACCATCATCTGGTGCGGGAATGCAGCAGAACCGAGGTCGGATTGATCCTCGAAACCGGCGAGCCCCGCGACGTGCACCAGTTCGCCTGCCTGATCGGCTACGGCGCCGGGACGATCAATCCCTATCTGGTCTTCGAGTCCCTGGTGGACATGGAGCGCGACAACTATCTGCCGGAAGGACTCGATGCCCAGACGGCGGAGGGCAAGTTCATCAAGGCCATCAACAAGGGTCTGCTCAAGATCTTCTCCAAGATGGGCATCTCGACGGTGCAGTCCTACTGCGGGGCACAGATTTTCGAAGCGATCGGATTGAACCACGAATTGATCGACCGCTATTTCACCGGCACACCCTCGCGCGTGGAAGGGGTCGGGATTCGTGAAATCGGAGAAGAAACGCTGCGCCGACATCGCGTCGCCTACGAGCCTGCCGCCATCCGGCAGCTCGATTTCGGTGGGGAGATTCACTACCGCATCCAAGGCGAACACCACAATTGGAACCCGGAGACCATCTACAAGTTGCAGCATGCCAGCAAGTCGAACGACCCGAAAACCTACGCCGAGTTCGCCCAACTGGTGAACGACGAGAGCAAGCGCCGGTCGAACTTGCGCGGTTTGCTCGATTTCAAGTTCGCGCAGACCCCGATTCCGATCGAGGAAGTCGAGCCGGCCAAAGAGATCGTCAAACGCTTCAACACCGGCGCCATGTCGTTCGGGTCGATCAGCAAGGAGGCGCACGAGACGCTCGCGATCGCGATGAACCGCCTCGGCGGCAAGAGTAATACCGGCGAGGGCGGCGAGGATCCGGAACGTTTCACGCCCCTGCCGAACGGCGATTCCAAGAACAGTTACATCAAGCAGGTGGCTTCGGCACGATTCGGCGTGACGGCCCATTACCTGGTGAACGCCCGCGAACTGCAGATCAAGATGGCTCAGGGCGCCAAGCCGGGCGAGGGGGGGCAGCTGCCGGGCCACAAAGTCGATGAGAACATCGCAAAGTTTCGTTATGCGACGCCGGGCGTGCAACTGATTTCTCCGCCGCCGCACCACGATATCTACTCGATCGAGGACCTGGCTCAATTGATCTTCGACCTGAAGAATTCCAACCCGGATGCCGGTGTATCGGTCAAACTGGTCGCGGAGGTGGGGGTCGGGACGGTGGCCGCCGGGGTGTCCAAAGCGCATGCGGACAAGGTGCTGATCAGCGGCGATTCCGGTGGGACCGGCGCGTCGCCGTTGTCGTCGATCAAGTACGGCGGCATTCCCTGGGAACTGGGCCTGGCCGAGACGCACCAGACGCTGGTGCTCAATGATCTGCGCGGCCGCATTCGCGTCGAGACCGACGGGCAGTTGAAGACCGGGCGCGACGTCGTGATCGCGACGCTGCTCGGCGCGGAAGAATACGGCTTTGCGACGGCGCCGCTGATCGTCGAAGGCTGCATCATGATGCGCAAGTGCCATCTGAACACCTGCCCGGTCGGGATCGCCACGCAGGATCCCGAACTGCGCAAGAAGTTCAACGGCAAACCGGAGCATATCGTCAATTATCTCTTCTTCGTTGCGGAAGAAGCCCGGCAGTTGATGGCCAAGCTCGGGTTCCGGACGATCAATGAAATGGTCGGCCGGGTCGACAAGCTCAAGATCACCAAAGCGGTCGATCATTGGAAGGCAAAGGGGCTGGACCTCACTCCACTGCTCACGATGCCGGATGTGGGGCAGGACGTGCCGCGCTACTGCGTCCAAACACAGGATCACGGCCTGGCCGATATTCTCGACAACAAGCTGGTGGAGTTGTGCAAGCCGGCGATTGAGAAGGGCGAGAAGGTGACCTTTGAGCTGCCGATTAAGAACGTGAACCGGACGACCGGCACGGTACTCTCGAGCAAGATCGCGAAGAAGTACGGACTGGAAGGTTTGCCGGAAGATACGATCTCGATCAAGTTCACTGGATCCGCCGGGCAATCGTTCGGCGCGTTCCTGGCCAGGGGCATCACGCTCACGCTGGAAGGCGAATCCAACGATTACATCGGCAAAGGTCTGTCAGGCGGCAAGATCATCGTGTTCCCACCCAAGAACGTGTTGTTCACGCCGGAGGACACGATCCTCATCGGCAATACGTCGCTCTACGGCGCAACCCAGGGCGAGGCCTACTTCTACGGCATGGCCGGCGAACGGTTTGCCGTCAGGAACAGCGGGGCGCGCGCGGTCGTCGAAGGCACAGGGGACCACGGCTGCGAATATATGACGGGCGGGGTTGTCGTCGTGCTCGGCCGCACCGGCCGTAATTTCGCCGCAGGTATGTCCGGCGGCGTCGCCTTCGTGCTGGATGATCTCGGCAAGTTCCAAAGCCGATGCAACACCGGTATGGTCGAGTTGGAGCCGGTTGCGACGAAAGAGGACAGGCGGTTGCTTCACGACCTGATTACCAAGCACTTCATGTACACGGGCAGCCGGCGGGCGAAGCAGGTGTTGGACACGTTCGACGCCACACTGCCGAAATTCGTGAAGGTGATGCCGGTCGATTACAAGCGGGTGCTTGAAGAACGGAAACGGAAGGCGAGCGCGGTACATTGAGGAAGTGCTGAGCACCCAGCGCTCAGGACTCAGGAACATGGGCGACCCCAAAGGTTTCATGAAATATGCTCGCGAGGGCCCGAGGCGGAAGCCCGTCGAGCTGCGCGTGCTCGATTGGAAGGAGATGTACGAGCCCATCTCCGAGGACAAGCTGAAGATTCAGGGCGCGCGCTGCATGGATTGCGGTGTGCCATTCTGCCAGGGCGGCACCGGTTGTCCCGTCGTGAACTTGATTCCCGAATGGAACGATTTGGTCTATCGCGGGCGCTGGCAGGATGCGTTGAAAGCCCTTCACAGCACCAACAACTTTCCCGAATTCACCGGTCGCCTCTGTCCGGCTCCTTGCGAAGGAGCCTGCGTGCTCGGCATCAACGAAGATCCGGTCTCCATTCGCATCATCGAGTGGAATATCGTCGACCGCGGGTTCAACGAAGGGCTGGTGTTTCCCGTCATGCCGGTCATGAAGACGGGCAAGACCGTGGCGATCATCGGATCGGGCCCGGCGGGATTGGCGGCGGCGCAACAGCTGGCGCGCACCGGCCACAGCGTGACGCTGTTCGAGAAGGCCGACCGCATCGGCGGGTTGCTCCGTTACGGCATTCCGGATTTCAAGATGGAGAAGTGGGTCATCGACCGCCGTCTGGAGCAGATGAAAGCCGAAGGGGTGGAGTTCAGAACCGGCGTGACGGTCGGCAAGGACGTGACGGGCGAGCAGCTGCGCAAGCAGTTCGACGCGGTGGGGCTCACGATGGGAGCCGAACAGGCGCGCGAGTTGCCGATCCCCGGTCGGGAACTCAAAGGCGTGCATTTGGCGATGGAGTATCTGACCCAGCAAAACAAGCGGACGGCCGGCATTCCCGTCACGGAGGAGCCGCTCACGGCGAAGGGCAAGCGGGTCGTCATCATCGGAGGCGGTGATACGGGATCGGACTGTTTGGGGACGGCGCATCGCCAGGGCTGCGTGGAAGCGCACCAGTTTGAGTTGCTCCCTGAGCCGCCGCCGCAGCGGGCCGACTCAACGCCCTGGCCTCTCTGGCCGATGCAACTCCGGACATCGCATGCGCACGAAGAAGGCTGCGACCGGCAGTGGAGTGTCTCAACCACGAAATTCACCGGGCACAACGGGCACGTCACCAAACTGCACGGGCATCGCGTCAAGTTCGAAGGCGGGAAATTTGTTCCCATGCCGAACACCGAGTTCGAGATGGACGCGGACCTTGTCCTGCTGGCCATGGGGTTCACCGGTCCGGTGAAGAACGGCTTGCTCGACAGCCTGGGCGTGGCGTATGACCAGCGTGGCGCGGTATCGGTGGACGACAACTTCATGACCAACCTCGACGGCGTCTTTGCCGGCGGCGACACCAAGCGCGGCGCCTCGCTCATTGTGTGGGCCATCGCCGAAGGCCGCAAGATGGCCGCGGGGATCGACCGCTATCTCCAAGCCGGAAAATCCGCCAAGCAGCCAGTCAAGTAGGGGAGACCGGCTCCCGCCTTTGCCGAGCCTTCGGCGGGTGTCTGTCCCCGTCTAATTTCCATATTGGATTGTGTGTGCCAGGGCGCATCGCTTCCTTGCCTCCCGGAGCGGGTCCGGCCGCCCCACCGTCTCGGCGGCGCGCACAAGCGTGATGCTCATTATTCTTCGCATCGTGCGCCCTTCCGGCCTCAGCCGAGCGGAACTTGCGCACATAGCGCTCACAATGTTCGCGTTGTGCCTCCTTCTGGAATTCCCTCAGCTGCGATCATGCTGATCGCAGTGCTTCAGTCAGTTCCAGCGTTCCTTCTCGGCTGAGTCTCGGTGGGACCCCGCTCCTACGGCAACGTCCTCGACGAGCCCTGGCACACCCTGTTGAAGCCTTAGTCGATTCCTGGCACCGTTCAGCCCACCCATCCCTTCAGAGGAGTCGCCCCTCCTAACTTGAAAAGCGGGTCCGGGCGGGGCGGGGTGTCCCGTTCGCCGTGCCACCCGCAATGTCCAATCATTCTTTCCTCGGCTGACCCTCGGCGGGCCCCCGCTCCTCAGGCAAAGTCGCTCCGAGCCCCTGCGTGCGCGCTTGAGGTCTTATTCGGTTCCTGAAACGATCCGGTCACCCAGTGTTCAGCCGTCTCCTTCCGCTGTGGACACTTCGTTGCAGCGTGCCGCACGTCTGATCGAACAATCCTCCGATCGAAGAAATGGGAGTATTTCTCAGGGCGATCATCTAGGGATCTGCTTGACCAAGGAGGTAAACCGGAGGAGAATGCGCCGCGCTGGGTCATACGTTCCCCACACAAGCATATGGAAGAGTTGGCGACAGCAAGCAGACATGCGGAGCCCAGGCGGAGCCAAGGGTTGAGTAAGCTGATCGATCCGATTCGGATTCGGCCGGGAGCGTCGGGAAAGCTGATCGTGCAGCTTCCGTATTCTCCCGACTATGTGGCGAAGATCAAGACGATGGCCGGTCGAGGGTGGCACCAGGGCGAGAAGTATTGGACAGTTCCGCATACCGGCACCGTGCTTCGCCATCTGCTGGCCCTCTTTCTGGGAGAGTCAGTCGAGATCGATCCAGCGGTTCGCGCAGTGAATGGTACGCGTTACGGAGCGAGCCTACTGTCAGTGGGTCAAGCGCTTCATGCGCTTTCATGGTCCGCGGCCCTTGGCCGACATGGGCGAACCGGAAATCGGCCCGTTCCTCTCAGGCTTGGCGACGGCGTCTCATGTCGGCGCCTCAACACAAAACCAAGCCCTCAACTCAAGGACGTCGATCCAGCACACAACCAGATCGTCGTGCGAGGGGGCAAGGGCGACAAGGATCGCTACACCACGCTCCCTATGGCCATCAAAGCGCCACTTGTTCAGCATCTCAACGCAGTCAGACGGCAACATGAGGAAGATCTTCGGCAAGGCCTTGGTCGCGTCGTGCTTCCTCACGCGCTTGACCGCAAATACCCCAACGCAGGCAAGGAATGGGGCTGGCAGTGGGTGTTCCCGGCATCGAGCCATTACATTGCTCCACTGACAAGAGAGTAACGCCGTCACCATCTTCACGAATCAGTCATGCAAAAGACGGTGAGGGAGGCACGACTGAAGGCTGGGATCGTCAAGCCAGCGAGCTGCCACACGCTGCGGCATTCGTTCGCCACTCACCTGCTGGAAGACGGATATGCCATCCGGACAGTTCAGGAATTGCTGGGTCACACCGACGCGCGAACGACCATGATCTACACCCATGTCCTGAATCGGGGCGGAAAAGGAGTCCGGAGCCCAGCCGATGGGCTGGTCCAAGGGTTGGGTCCCTCGCAGCGATAACGGAACGATGCTGGTCGACATAGCATGCCGCCGCCGCCCCACGGACAATGTTGACAAGGGATTGAATAACCAGAAGAATCTCCCACTAGCTCGCAGGCTTTCGGTGCGCGCTATGCCGGTCAGGATACTCAATAGTTATGCCGCACAAAAAACCCACAACGTGATTGCCCCAACACTTGGAGGAACATCGTGGAACAACGACTGAGTCTCATCACCCTCGGCGTGGCAGACTTGGCTCGAGCCAAAGCATTCTATGAGAAGGTAGTTGGCTGGCAGCCTGCCCCAAGCCCGCCTGAAATCGCCTTCTTCGACCTTGGAGGTGTCGTCTTCTCGCTATTCACTGATTCTGAACTTGCGAAAGATTTCGGCGAGAAGGCCGGCAAGTCCTCATATCAAGGATTTGCCTTGGCCCACAACGTTCGGAGCGCTGCGGAGGTAGATGCGCTGTTCGCCAAACTGAAGGCAAATGGTGCGAACATTGTGAAGGAACCCGAGAAGGTGTTTTGGGGCGGTTACTCAGGCTATTTTGCAGATCCGGATGGTCACAAATGGGAGATAGCATTCAATCCGTATTGGACGATTCTCGAAGATGGGAGAGTCTCTATGCAACCTCCTGTTCAATAGGTGCGGCATAACAACGCGATGCACCTGACCGTCAACAGCCGGCTTCGCCGCCTGGTGACGGCAGGTGATCGCGAGCGTTAGGCCGTCCTATAGAGGGAGACCGCATGGCGGGATATTGGTGGGAATGCGAAGGTTGCGCTGAGCGTTTCGAATTCCCGGAAGTAACCGGTGCGGCGAGCATGGGCAGTTTCGTATCGGACAAACTGATGCCCTCCGACTGGGACCAATCACTCCTCGCACCGATCTGTGGCAAATGCCGAAGGGCCACTCTCCGAGTTACATACGAGTTCCCGAGAGAGGACAAGCTCATCCTGCGCGTCATTCACATCGTCTGGCTGCAATACGACGACTATGTGCCTATAATGTGGGAAACGCATCTGAAGGATTCACCCACTGAGCGGTGCTTCGACTTCAAGTATCAGCGTGGCCGAAACCCGTGGGGCCTGAACAAAGCGGCTGTTTTATCCCGGCAAGACCTTCATACGCTGTTCGAGCGCTATCGGCAAAAAACTGGAGTGAACGACTTTCCGTAATCGAAATGGCCGGGCTAACCCGGACGGGCCGCCAGCGTCGCGCAGCTTCTACGGTCAGTGCTGACCCGCCGCACAGCAACACGTTAGCCCCTTCATTCCTGCACCGGGAGACGCGATGGATTTCCGGTATCGACTTCATCTTGAGAACCGGAGCGAGTTACGATGACCTTGTCGCCCTCATCCAAGGTAATTCGCGATACGTCTTAGGCAAGATCAATAGCGCACCAAGAAGGCGAAAGACACAGGCTGGGTCGAGGTCGTTCGCTGTGAGTGAAGTGCGGGAGTGAGCTGGGTGAGGAGCCTCCATGCCTTTCAAGATTACGATCACGGATGACGCCGATCGTCAGTACCAATCGTTGCCAGTGCGCGAGCAGCGAATCCTGGAGGCCGCAATCCAGTCCCGTCTGGAGCACGAACCGACCAAGCCGACGAAAGCGATCAAGCGTTTGCGTCCGAATCCACTCGCGGAATTCGAGCTGCGGGCGGGCGACCTGCGAGCCCTGTATAATGTCGAAGGTGACGAAGTCGTTATTCTGATCGTCGGCCGTAAGATGGGCAACAAACTGATTGTGGAGGGGGAGGAGTTCCATGGCCATTAAGACAATCCCGTTGAGCCGCTTGGAAGCGGACCTCAAAAAGACGCTGAATGAGTGCGCTGAGTCTGGCGAGACTGTTGTGGTCGAGATGCCGGATCAACGGCTCTTAGCAATCCAAACGCTGGAGCCGCAGGAAGACGACACGTTGATAGATGAGTTGCTGGCGTCCAATCCGAAGTTTCAAGCGTTAGTAAAGAAATCAAAGGCCAGCCTGCGCAAACCGTTTGCTGCGGGGAAGCCGGGGCTAACCAACGGCTGAAGCTGACCGGGGCCGGCATCCTGGTTTTGCAAGCATCAGTGTTGTTGCAGGCGACCCCGGCAGCTTAGCCGAACGTTAGGTGCCAGGATGAAATCTGGAAGATCGAAGCTTCGCCGAAGCCTTGAAGCGATCCTTCAATCCACATCCGATGTTCTCTTTCCGCAGCATTTGGGGGGCGGAACAAAGGGGTCGGGAGTCTTTTCTCGACGGCCCGTGAGCCTTTAAGACTCCCGACCCCTTTTCGTCCGCGCTTGATGGCTATCAACGGAGCCAGGAATCAATCACGCTCCGATCGCTTCAGGGTCTGGGTATCAAACCGGTCGGCTTTCGACAACTCTCTGCAGAGGTCGAGCAGTGCGCCAAGCAAGCCTCAGCCTAACACTTCACTCAACCGGATGCCGCCGAGGCACGCCACTTCGCTCGCCCTGTTAGCCGGCACACCTTACCGTGAAGCGGGCATATTTGCGGTGAAGAGTACCGCGTGGTCCGCGGAACATTGCCGTAAAAAAGTGTGGAGGCTGTAAGTGCAAACTCAGAGCAGCGTAGACCTTAGACGAAAGGTCCAGCACCTTCGAGACATGTTGATCCAATGGGCGACTAATCAAATTACCACCCAATCGGAAAGGGGTGTGAAAGCCAAATTCCGAACAGAATACAAAGCGCTGCGCCAAGACATTATCGACAACTCGGACGCCGACATCTACCACGCTCTGCCTGAGGCAGTCCGTTTGTACTTAGACATCTCAGATTTCTGGGGCTACGTAAAAAAGAAGCTTCCTCACACCGCGAGGGAACGAACCAATTTCCTCCATAAAGAGTTCAAGCCGGTTCTCCTGCGACTGGATCGTCCAGCGGGAAAGCTCATTGATCCGGTCCCTGAGTTTGCGCCACTCGCATTTGACGACAAGATGAAGGAGATACTCAATCGCCGATGGCGAGAATGCCAAGTCTGTGCTCAGGCGGGTGCACATCTCGCGGCGATCGTCATGATGGGTGGATTGCTTGAGAACTTGTTCGTGGCACGACAAGGGGCATTGAAGGACAAGACCTCGCTCATTGCGGGGGGGGGAACAAAGGGGTCGGGAGTCTTTTCTCGACGGCCGGTGAGCCTTTAAGACTCCCGACCCCTTTTCGTCCACCTGTTGTTGTCCGCGAGCGAGCGCGTTCCAAAGTTTCGAGCGGCAAGGATCGCGGGCTGAATGACCAGCCCGCCAGATCCCGGTCGGCATGGCGAGCTAACAACCGATCGCAGCGGATGGCGCTTCGCCGCCGTTGAATCGGGACGTGAGGAAGACCTGGAATAGGTGAACTCCAGCAGCCCGAAACCCCACAAGCACTGATCAACCAGGAGGCACAGCGATGAGCAGCGATATCCGGCAGCAGATCGAATCTGTGAACGCGCAATTCGTGAGTGCATTCAAGCGCGGTGACGCGATGGCCTTGGCTCACCTCTATACTCCCGCGGCCCAGTTGCTCCCGGCAAATAGCGACTTCGTTCGCGGCACGGCGGCCATCCGCACGTTTTGGCAGAGCGTGATCGACATGGGTCTCAAGGGCGCGAGCTTGGAAACAACTGAGCTGGAGGCCCACGGCGATACGGCAATCGAGGTTGGTCGATACCGGCTTCTCGCTGGCGGCGACGCCGTTGCCGACCAGGGCAAGTACCTTGTCGTGTGGAAGCACGACAACGGGAAGTGGAAGCTCCATCGCGATATCTGGACGACGAGCCAACCGGTTGCGGCATCGTGAGTCTGCCCGATGCGCGAGGCCACTTGACGGCGATCGATGGAGCGGGCGCGCGATCTGGCATTCGGTTCCCCATCGACCCCCCGGCTAGGTCTCACATGATTGAGTTTCTTGAAGGCAGGAAAATGTACCGGGAGTCTTGTCACGACGAGTGATCTACAGAGACCGCCGGCTTGCTTCCGCGCGACCTTGTCGGAGGAACGGGAACCCGCAGAGGCTTGGCCAGCTCAGAATATTCATGGAGGGTTCGTCACGAAACTGTGGCCTTGCCAGGCTGGCTTGTCACAGCGGCGTGCCCGCGATTGCAGTAGAAGCTTTCTTTGGATATCGCGCGCAGGGAAAGCTGGACCTGACCGAAGCATTGCGATCGAATGATCGCAGCTGAAGGAATTCGAGAAGGGTGCGCGGCGCGAACCTTGTGAGCTGTCTACACAGATTTCGCTCGACCAGGCCAGCGGTCCTCAAGTAATCCCTAAGCGTTTTCAATCTCCTGTGATCTTGAGCGCGTTATCTCCTTGCTTGCTTCCCCCTTATGCACATGTGTATTGTCAGACGAGGCGTACACATTCCCTATCGGAGGGGTTATGTGCACCAACATCGTGATCGATAACAGCCCTATGCGACAGGCGATGTAGGCCACGGGGCTTTCAACCAAAAGGGCGGTCGTCGAAGAGGGGCTTCGGTTGCTTGTTAAGGTACAGGGTCAGGAAGGGATGGGTCGACTATCTTCGGGGAACCAGCACGGCCCATACGGACTGGCTTGAAGCCAATCTCACAGATGAGCGGTTTGGTCTCACTGACTTGATTCTGTGCGAGGTGTTGCAGGGTATCACGACGGATGGCCGATTCGATGCAGTTCAGGAAGATCTTCTCAGATTTGAAGTCTTTGAGACGGGAACCGTTGAACTGGCCATTCAAACTGCTCTGAACTATCGAACGCTGCGCACCGCTGAACGCACAGTCCGTAGGACCATCGATGCTCTCATCGCATCGTTCTGTCCAATGGAGGGGCACAGGTTGCTTCATAACGATCGCGACGATGATCCATTTGAAGATATGCTCGGATTGAAAGTTGTCCATCCTTAGCGAAAAAGCAGTTCCAGAATCATTGGTTGTCCTCATGCGAGTGAGCGGTGCACCTGCTGCCCCACTTTGACACGTCCTCACTGGAGGAACGGGGACCTGCCGAGGCATGGCCAGCGTGGATCATTGATGAGGCTTCGGTAGGAATAACAGGGACATTCTGAATTTCCGGTGACGGCGGCTCATCCTGTGGCAAGAATTCTGAATGTCCCTGTTTCTTTCCCCTCGGGAATGGATGGAGGTACGGCGGACGCACGATGATCCGGTTGCGATGAGGCGATTCACCCTCACATATCGAAGAGAGGAGAACCCATGAGCTTCCTCGACGGACTACTCAAGCAGGCAATGGGCGGGTCGAATAAGACCGGCGGCCTCGGCGACATCGTATCGCTGGTGTCCAAGAATCCGCAGATTCTCTCGGCACTGACCGGGCTTCTTAGCACCCGTGACGCGTCGATCGGCGGGAGCGGAGGTCTGGCCGGGATGGTTGGCGCGTTCCAGAGCAAGGGTTTGGGCGACATGATCTCGGCGTGGATCTCGACGGGGCCCAACCCGGAGATTTCGGCTGCGCAGGTGACCGATGTGCTCGGCAAAGAAACAGTGGAGCAGTTCGCCGGCAAGGCGGGTGTGCCGGCGTCCGAAGCGGGCTCCCTCCTCGCAGGGTTGTTGCCGGCCGCAATCGATCACCTGACGCCAGGGGGAAAGGTTCCGGACGCGAACACCCTGGAGCACTCGCTGAGCTCACTCCTCTCCAAGTTGGCGCGATAGGCGATTCCAGGGGGCAGGGGGATTGACGCGCCCACGCTTTGGTCCGTGTGAGTTGAGTCGGGGACCTCAGGGGTTCGTATTCTGGTGGACGGGTTTTGAGTAGAGGAGGCTAGGTGGATCGACCGGTACATTGCCAGGCGATGCCAAGGTCCTGCCGCTCGTGACATCACAGAGAAGGAGACAAGAATGAGCCGTCAGCTTACGTTAGTGGGCTTCATCACATCGCTGCTGCTGCCGAGCTTGGGCCTGGCTCAAGGGAGCCTGCCCTTTCCGCCCACGCCGTCTGGTAGTAAGGCAGGGCCGACCGTGGCTCAATCGGAGTACGTGCCACACAAGCCGGAGAGCCATCTGCCGGCCGGCGCGCCGAACATCCTGATCATCATGCTGGACGATGTCGGGCCAGCGCTGCCCGGCACCTACGGCGGCCCGATCCACACGCCGACGCTGGATCGCATCGCCGCGAGTGGGATCTCCTTCAACGCGTTCCACAACGCGGCGATGTGCTCTCCGACCCGCGCGGCCTTGCTCACCGGCCGAAACCATCATCGGGTCGGCTTCGGGCAGATCGCCGAGCTCGCCAACGACTGGGACGGATACTCTGGTCACTGGCCCGCGACAACGGCATCCGTCGCCAAGGTTCTGGGCTACTACGGCTACAACGCGGCTGCGTTCGGCAAGTGGCACAACACACCCGCCGAACAAACCACGAGCCAGGGACCGTATGATCGGTGGCCGGTGGGACGCCTGGTCGGCTTCGACTACTTCTACGGGTTTCTCGCCGGCGAGTCATCCCAGTGGGAGCCGGCCGTCGTTGAGAACACGGTACGCCTCCCGGCCCCGCACCGGGTGGGTTATCACTTCACTGAAGACATGACCGACAAGGCCGTCGGCTGGCTCCGCCGCCAGCACGCCCTCGCGCCCACTCAACCATTCTTCATGTACTGGGCTCCCGGCGCTTCGCACGGGCCGCATCACATCTTCAAGGAGTGGGCCGACAAGTACAAGGGCCGGTTCGACAAGGGGTGGGATGCGGTGCGCGAGGAGATCTTCGCGCGCCAGCAGAAGTTGGACTGGATTCCGGCCGATGCGAAGCTCACGCCACGTCCCGCAACCCTGCCCGCCTGGGACAGCATTCCGGAGAGCGAACGAGCCTTCCAGCTCCGGCTGATGGAGGTCTTCGCTGGCTATACCGAGCACGCCGACAGGCAGGCCGGCCGGCTCATCGACGAGCTGGAACGGCTCGGCCTGCGCGACAACACGTTGGTATTCTACGTATGGGGCGACAACGGCTCCAGCGCCGAGGGCCAGAACGGAACCATCAGCGAGTTGCTGGCGCAGAACGGGATCCCCACCCATATTAACGACCACATCCGCGCACTCGACGAGGTCGGAGGGCTCGCCGCGCTCGGGAGCAACAAGACCGACAACATGTACCACGCGGGTTGGGCCTGGGCGGGTTCCACCCCGTTCCAGGGCGTCAAGTTGAACGCGGGCCATTTCGGCGGAACCCGCACGCCGCTCGCGGTGAGCTGGCCGAAGTCGATCAAACCCGACAAGGCGATCCGGACGCAGTTTCACCACGTCAACGACATCGTACCCACGATCTACGAGGTGCTCGGAATCCCGGCGCCGCGCACGGTGGACGGGGTGACCCAGCAGCCGATGGACGGGATCAGCCTCCAGTACACCTTCGCCGACGCTGCAGCACCAGAGCGCAAAGGACCGCAGTACTTCGAGGTGATGGGTGACCGGGGCATCTACGCCGACGGGTGGTTCGCATCGGTGTGGGGTCCTCGCGTGCCGTGGGTGCCCGGCCTACCGCCCGGGATCGCCAAGTGGAATCCCGACCAGGACACCTGGAGACTCTACGATCTCAAGCACGATGTTTCCCAGGCCACCGACCTCGCCGCCGCACAACCTGAGAAGGTCGCGGAGATGAAGAAGCTGTTCGATGAGCAGGCGAAGGCCAACCTGGTCTATCCGGTCGGCGGGGGCCTGTGGTCCATCGTCTGGAGCCCACAGTTGGCGCCGCACAACCCCGCCACGCAGTTCGACTACACGCAGGACGTGGTCGGCGTTCCAGAGTTTGCCGCGCCCAAGGTCGGCGCTCGAAGCAACCTCGTCCAACTGGAGGTCGAGCTCGGTCCGGAATCGAAGGGCGTGCTCTACGCGCTCGGCGCGTTTTCCGGTGGGATCGCCCTGTGGGTGGACAAGGACAAGTTGTCCTTCGAGTACAACCTGTTCGAGATTGAGCGGACGCGGCTCGAAACGGCCAGCCCGTTGCCTCAAGGAAAGACGAAGATCGAAGTCGAGACGCGTATTGCGGCGCCGAGGGGGGGCGCCGATGTCACGATCCGCGTGGACGGCCGTGAGGTGGCGAAGGGCCGCGTTCCGCGCACGGCCGCACTCGCCTTCACGGCAAACGACGCGTTCGATGTCGGCACGGACAGCTACTCGCCGGTGTCCCAGGCGTACTTCGACCGCGCTCCCTTCACCTTCAATGGTCGTATAGATAGGGTGCACATCGAGTACTTGCCGTGATGTCTGTCCGGGCGCCGGCGCATGACGTGTCTTTGGGGGGATCCGTGGGCTGCCTTGTGGGGTACGATTCGCGGTTGCTTCCGACGCGCGGCAAACGCGAATCTACGGCCGCCATTGTGCTCAGCCCGTGGAGAGGTCATGACGAACCAACGGCTGAAGGCGACCGGACCCCATCTGGTTTTCCGAGGGCACAGCTCTTTGCAGGCGGTTCAGGCGGTTTAGCCGACGGTTCGCCAACCTGTGGGTAGACTCACCGATGAAAGGAGAGTTGTAGATGCAACGTTCGACGATAGTCATTGCGCTGATCCTCCTCGTCATGTTGCCGACCTGGGCGACTGCCCAAGACGTTCTGCCTCGGCCGGAGCAGCCCTTCAAGGGCCACATCGGGCGCACGACGAAGGACTCCACGCCGGACTTCCCGAAGGAAGTGCAGGCTCCAAAGGGCGCGCCGAATGTGCTGCTCGTCTTGATCGACGACGCCGGCTTCGGCGTGTCCACGACGTTCGGCGGGCCGGTTCCCACGCCTGCGCTGGACCGGGTGGCCAAGGCTGGGCTGCGCTATACGCAGTTCCACACCACGGCGCTCTGCTCGCCCACGCGCGCGGCGCTGCTCTCGGGACGTAATCACCATTCCGCCGCGACCGGCGTCGTCATGGAGATGGGCACCGGCTATCCCGGCTACAACTCGATCATGCCGAAGAGCACCGGCACCTTTGCCCAAGTGCTCAAGCAGAACGGCTACAACACCGCCTGGTACGGCAAGAACCACAACGTGCCCGACTGGCACTCCAGCCAGGCCGGCCCCTACGACCTGTGGCCTACCGAGCTCGGCTTCGAGTATTTCTACGGGTTCATCGGCGCCGACACTAACAACTGGGCACCGGCCCTGTTCGAAGGCACCAAGCCCATCGAGCCGCCGCATGACGATCCCAGCTACCACCTCGACGTGGACATGGCCGACAAGGCCATCGCCCGCATCCGGCTGCTGAACGCGGTGGCGCCGGACAAACCGTGGCTGCAGTACTTCGCGCCCGGCACCTCCCACGCCCCGCACCATGCGCCCAAGGATTGGATCGCCAAGTTCAAGGGCCGGTTCGACCAGGGCTGGGACAAGGTACGCGAGGAGACCTTTGCGCGACAGAAGCAGATCGGCATCATCCCAGCCAACACCCAGCTTACGCCGCGTCCCAAGGAGATCCCGGCGTGGGACTCGTTCGATGCTGACCACAAGAAGGTCTTTGCCCGGATGATGGAGGTCTATGCGGCGGCGCTCTCACATGCCGACCATGAGATCGGCCGCGTCATTGATGCCATCGAGGATATGGGCGATCTCGACAATACACTGATCATCTACATCATGGGCGACAACGGCGCGAGCGGCGAGGGCACGCCGCAGGGTCTGCTCAACGAAGCGTCGATCATGAACGGCATCCCCGAGGACTTCAGCCAGGTCCTGGCGCGCATCGACGAGCTCGGGTCTCCCACGACCTTCAACCATTTCCCGGTCGGCTGGGCGCATGCCATGGACACGCCGTTCCAGTGGACCAAGCAGATCGCGTCGCACTTCGGCGGCATGCGCAACGGCATGGCCATCTCCTGGCCGGCGCGGATTAAGGACCGGGGCGGCATCCGCACCCAGTTCCACCACGTGATCGACATCGCCCCCACCATCCTCGAGGCCGCGGGCGTGGCGTTCCCCGCCCAGCTCAACGGCGTAGCCCAGAAGCCGATCGAAGGTGTGAGCATGGTCTACACCTTCGATGATGCCAAGGGGCCGTCGAGGCGCCGCACCCAGTATTTCGAGATGATGGTGAACCGCGCGATCTACAACGACGGCTGGGTGGCTGCTACCGCACCGGCCCGCGTGCCTTGGGTGGTCGCGGGCCAACTGCCCGAGGCCGATGAGTACAGATGGGAGCTCTACAACGTCGCGGAGGACTTCAGCCAGGCCGTGAACCTCGCTGACAAGCAGCCCGCGAAGCTCCGCGAGCTACAAGATCTGTTCTGGGTCGAGGCCGCCAAGTACAACGTGCTGCCGCTCGACAACAGCGTGGTCGCGCGCTTCGACGTCCGGCTGCGCCCCAGCCTCACCCGAGGGCGTAGCGTGTTTACCTACTTCGACGGCATGACGCGGATTCCCGAAGGGAGCGCGCCGGACCTCAAGAACAAGTCCTGGAAAATCGGCGCCGACGTGGATGTCCCCAAGGATGGTGCAAACGGCGTGATCGCCACGCAGGGCGGACGTTTCAACGGCTGGGGCCTGTATCTGCTCGACGGCAAACCCGTGTTCCACTACAACCTTGCGGGTGTCCAGAGGTTTAACATCGCGGGCACGGAGAAGCTGGACCCGGGCAAGCACGTCATTCTCGTGGACTTCAAATACGACGGCGGCGGCTTCGGCAAGGGCGGTACGGTCACGATCACCGTGGACGACAAGCCGGTAGCCACGGGCCGCATCGACCGCACCTATGCGTTCCGCGTCTCGCTCGACGAAACGCTGGATATCGGCGAAGACACAGGTACGCCGGTCAGCGAGGAGTATAAGGTGCCGTTCAAGTTCAGCGGCAAGTTGAACCGCGTCCTCATCCGGCTCTCCGACGCGCCGCTCAGCGCCGACGATGAGGAGCAGATCCGGAGGGCCAAGGCCGCGATCACTCTGTCGCAATAAAGGAGAGGCGCCAAAGCAACCAAGGGGGCGGGCGGTTGTGCCACGCCGGCTAACAAGGGCCTGCAGCGAATAGTCTACGGCCCACGTACCGGTGTCGCTCCGGTTTCTGGCTGCAGCGCGGGGTTGCGTGTTTCCCGCGGGCGAACCGGCCGACGTGAGAACGGACGACGTCACGCTGGCCACGAAAGCCTATAAGGAACGAGACAACAAATTCACCGGCAAGATCCACAGCGTCACGATTGAATTGAAAGAGCCGACAGCCGCCGGCAGTGCGACCGAGCAGGCCGTGCACGAAGCTTCCACGCGGAAACTCATGGCTGATTAAGAGCAGGTCGGGGGACTGTCCTTGTCCGAAGGCAGGTCGAGGACGCCACGATCATGATCTTGACTCAATGCGAATGGCGATACCTTACGGTTCAGCGATACTTGCCGCTCCGGAGCAACGATTTGATGTCATCGTGGTTTCCTAGGAAGGAGATGAAGAGATCGGTCTGCCGGTCTTGGAATATGAAACGCCACGCAAGACTTCCCCGACACTCAAACAGCTTCTCTCCCAGTTTTCGGATGCCTAGACCGTTGTGGGTGTGCGGCTGGCCAAAGCCTTCAGCCAGCTCACAGAGCGCCAACAAGCACTCGATCTTTTCCGCGCGTGTGAGCTTCCGCAACCGGCGCAGGACAGCCGGATCGATCGTGAGGGCTCTAGCCAAGCATCTTCCTCAGTTGCTCGGCCGTGAGGCTCATCAGTTTTCCCGAACGTTGGAGTCGCCGATACTGTCTGTCTGTGGCCTGCTCCAGAGCGGAGACTTGTTTAGGCGTCGCTCCGTATTCGCGCTGCGCGTAGTCAGTGGATTCCACTTCGACCTTTCGCAGTGCTATGATGTCCGCCCCACAGATAATCCCGACGTCCTCTCCGCGGGACGCAGCCGCCAGCCAACGGCTGAGATTCTTTCTCGCAGCCGTAATGGTCAGAGTCTTCATATGGTTAATGTACAGTCTATAAATCGTCTTGTCAAAGAACGCTGGGATTCATAACTGTCAATGTTTACAGTCTTGACGCGCGACGCTGAGTGCTGCCCTGCTCAACGTAGGTACTCTCGGAATCCGTCTCACACGGGGGGCATGTTCAACTGGAGGACAGAGGAGGAGGAAGATGAAATCAATGGGGATCGTGGTGTTGGCGGTTCTTGCACTGTTCGTGGGTTCCGGTTCTGTTGCCACCGCAGAAGAAGGAACGGTGAGGGCGGCGGCCACATGGAAGTCGCGCTCGTTCGTCTTTCCGGTCGGCCCGGACCAAGCGTATTTGGTGGGCGTGTATAGCGGGACGCTCTATGTCGATGACGGGAAAGGCGCCCTGCATGCCGCGTCCATCGTCTGTCCCGCCACCGCCGAAGGTGATCTTAAGACGATGACAAAGACAGGGCAGGGGCGATGCATTCTTACGGCCGAGGACGGCGACCGCATCTACGCGCGCTTTTCCTGCACCGGGAATCTTGAAGGTTGCCGTGGCCCGTTCAAGATCGAAGGGGGAACGGGAAGATTTGCCGGCACCACCGGAGAAGGGGAAATGATTTCGCGCATACTGGTACGTCAGATGACGACCGTTACAGGCTTCGAGACTGTCGAGCAGGAAGGCGAGGGAGTTGCCGTCTGGCCTTCGTTGACCTATCGGATTCCGGAGAAGAATTGATAGCTGGCACATCCGCCATCACCAATCATTCGGAGGCTCTTATGATTCGTGCATTACTCGTTGCCGTGATGCCGGTGCTTATCGCTCTGATCGGATTCTCAAGCGACATCGGCGCCCAGATGTTCGTCTATCCCGAGAAGGGACAAACCAAGGACCAGCAGGAGCTGGATCAATTCACCTGTTACAAGTGGGCCAAGGAACAGACCGGGATCGACCCCTATCGGCAAACCGCCGCTGCGCCCCCTCCGCCAGAAGGCGGACAAGCCGTACGGGGAGCGGCGAGGGGCGCAGCGCTCGGCGCCGTCGGGGGCGCCATCGGGGGCAATGCCGGTAAGGGTGCCGCGATCGGGGCTGCCGTCGGAGGTGGTGCTGGCATGATGCGACGGCGGCGGGCCGAGATGGAATATGAACACCAGGTCGAGGAACAGGCGGCCGACCGTCAGGCTGCTCAGCAAACGTTCAACCGAGCCTATGGTGTTTGCTTGGAGGGGAAAGGATACAAGGTGGGGTAAGGCCGTCCCGGGTCGGCGTCAGAAGCGTCCAGGCTACCGGATTGTCATGAAGAGACGGCGTGGCGGATTGAATGCTCGAGTTCCACTCGGTCAGACCCATCTCGGTCGTTCCGGAAGGCGGGGAGTCGAGCAAGTAGGTCGGCGAGCAGTCGGATCTGCTTCGCTGCCTTGGACGTAACACGGTCGAAGTACACGAGTTGAGTAGGTCCGTTCGGCCCGTTCACATTTTCGAGGATTGCAGGTATGGTAGAGCTGCCGGTGCACAGTAACACTATGGCGCAACAGAAATATCCCCGCAGTCCAAAAATTCTTCTCGGCGGCATCGCCCATCTCGGACGCTTTATCGACAAGATTCGTCTCCGGAACGCCGGTCTGATTCAGGACTACAACTACATGACGGTCGGGTTCGATAAGTACCTGATCGACTTTCTCGGCATCGATGCCAAGGCGTTCGAACAACGTGCCCTGGCAGGTGGGAGCGACGAGGAATTGCTCGCGTGGGTTGCGGCGCGCGGAAAAGACCTGACGCATGACGAAGTCGTTCAGTGGAGCCGGGGGCTGCTCGCTTCCGAACCCAAAGATGAGGCGGCGCGCCAACGGTTCCAAAACCGCCTGCAAGAAGTCGCCGCGAAACGGGGCGTGACGGTGAGCGCGCTCCCGTCGGTTTCCACCTGGGCGGACGTCATCGAACTCGATGAGGAACGGATGTAAAGGCGATCGCCATGGGCAGAGCCGGTGTGCTTGCGGTCGTGATGGCGCTGCTGCTCGGCCTGCCGCTGCTGGGAGTCTGGATTGCCGGCAAATCTCTGTGGCCCTACCTAGAGTTCCCTCCCCGCACCGATTATGCGGTGCATGCACCATTCTCCTGGATCGCGTTTCTCGCCGTCGCGTTGTTGACGGCACTGGCCGTCGGTCCGATCTTGCAACGAATCCTCACTTCAAACTCCCGTCTTCAGCACTCGACTCTCGCAGCTCAGGACTCAGCACTCAGAACTCATCACTGTTGTTTTCCTTGGTGGGGATGGGCTGGCGTCGCATGGACTCTCCTCTGGTGGGTGCTCGCTTGGACGAGATTCACGCGGATGACGTCGATCCAGGAGCACACGTTCACCCCGCTTTGGCTCGGCTACATCGTGACGGCCAATGCATGGACGTTATCCCGAACCGGTCGATGTCTGATACTGGATCGTCCCCGGTTCCTTCTCGCTCTGTTTCCCGTCAGCGCCGGTTTTTGGTGGACCTTCGAGTATCTCGATCGATTCGCGCAGAACTGGTATTACGTCGGGGTCGATGACCTCTCGCTGCTGAGCTATATACTGCGTGGCACCGTGGCATTTTCCACTGTGCTTCCAGCCGTTGTATCCACGGTCGATCTGCTGGCATCCTTCCGACGCCTGAGCTCCGGATTGGACCGTTTCTGGAGGATCCCGGTCCGGCATGTACCGCCTGTTGCGTGGTCCGGCCTGGCGTTGTCCTGTGCAGGTCTGCTGGGTGTGGGCCTCTGGCCGGAACACCTGTTCGGGTCGGTCTGGGTCGCTCCCTTGTTGTTGGCTGTCTCGATGCAAACCCTCCACGGCGAACCGACGATCTTCGCACCGATCGCGCAAGGCGATTGGCGGTTGGCGTGGCACTACGGACTGGCGGCGTTGATCTGTGGGATCTGGTGGGAACTATGGAATTGGGGCAGTCTGGCGAAGTGGCAGTACACCGTGCCGTACGTGCATCGCTTCCAGATATTCGAAATGCCGCTGCTCGGCTACGCGGGCTATTTCCCGTTTGGATTGGAATGTTTGGTCGCGGTTCACTGGTGCCTGCGCCGAGAACACTACGCGGAGGCACCCTTGGCGGTACTCCACCGCGTTGATTCTCAGGGTTGAAGTCATTATGATCCCTCGCGTTTGTCGATCTCGCCTGCCGGGACGGACGGCCCACATTCGGAGGAATGCCTATGCAGATGCTGATGGTGGTCTTTCGTTCCTCTCTCAAAGAACGAGTTCACGAGCTGCTTCACAAATGCGACGTTCGGGCCTTCACCGAAGTCAACCAGACGATCGGTTACGGTCAGACCGGCCCGGCCGACGGACTATCGTTCTACCCGGGAACGAACACCGTCATTCTGGTGTCGCTCGACGACGACCGTGTGACGCGTGTCACAAACTCGGTCGCGGTCTGGTGTGAGGAAGCGGCGAAGCATCCCGGTTGGAAGAAACCGGCTCTTCGCGTATTCGCGTGGCCTTGTACGCAGATTATTTAGAGGGCGTTGCGGCCTTGGAGGACGCCCATTTTGAATACCCTTTGGGAATAGGGTTGAGGGATACGCTAGGCCGCGGCCTTGGTGAGCAGTTTCTTCACCTCGACGTGCGCGAAGATGACGTCGGGAGCTCGTTGAAGCGCTTCGTAGTAGCTCCGTTCAAATCCATCACCCTCTTCAGATGGCCTGGTCAGTCTCCGGACTTCGGAGAGAAGTTCTTCCACCTCGACGGCGGTCAGCTCGTTCTCTCCGTCGAGTAATTCATCCACACGGATGACCAGTTGGGAGAGAGGATGCAGCCAGGTGAACCAGGGATCGTTCAAGACCAGTTGCAGCAGTTGCCCGGTTGACGCCACACGACCGTTGATCCGCTCGTAGGTCAGCTGCTCCGCGATGATCAGCGCCTTGTGCAGTCCCAATAATCCGCGGCGGACGTCGAGCAGGATCTGCCGAAGGACCACCGATGAGGACGTTGACCGCTGATGCGACGACAATGCCATGGGTCTATTCTAACAGGTCATAGGAAAAATGCCGTGGCACCGGCCTGCAAGCGAGGACAGTTCATACGGCGACGACACCTCGTGACGCCGCGAACAGCGTCGGTGAGACCTATGCGGCTTCCGGGAGCAGGCGCTTCAGACGAAAGTGAGCGAGGACCACGTCGGGAGCTCGCTGCAGCGCTTCAAAGTAGGCGCGCGCGAAGCCGTCGCCCGCGATCGACGGCCGGAGCATGTTCTCAAGTTCTCCAAGCAGGTGGCCGAGGTTTTCGTCGCTGATCTCGAATGTGTCGTCGTCGAGTAGATGGTCGATCCGAACCAGGAGATCGGAAAAGGGGTGCAGCCAAGTGAACCAGGGATTGCATTGCAGCAAATCCAGGAGCGTTTCAACCGATCCTACGGGGCCGATGACGCCCTCATACGTCGATTGTTCGGCGATAATCAGCGCGCCGTGAAGACTCATGAGGTGTTCGCGAATCATCAGCAACATGCGCCTGCGGGGATCGACCGGAACCAGAGCAGTCGTTTGCGACGAGAGAGCCATGTCACAAGTGTAGCAGGCTCTGAAAATTGCGCAGATATTGCGCCAGGGGACTCCCGGTCCTGCGCGGATGATTTCGGTGCGGAAAGCGAGTATGCTGCGGACGTCGTCGGAGCAGTGACGGTTCCGCCGATGGGATCCGGCGGCGAGGACAGGTTTCATGGAACGTAGAAAGTATCGGCGCGTGCCGGCTCAACTCAAGGGACTGCTACGCGGCAACTCACACGAGGTCGAGGGCACGACCGTGGATCTGTCGCTCGGAGGCGCAAAGATCGAAAGCAGCCTAGATGTCCATCCGGGGAAAATGATCGTGATCCGCCTGATGATTCCGGGGGTCGAAGAGCCGGTTTCGATTCCGGAGGCGCTGGTCCGCTGGGTTGAGCCGCACCAGTTCGGCGTCGAATTTCAGCATGTCGACCAGAAAGAACTCGACGAGTTAGAGCAACTGCTCGACGAATTTGAGGAGGTGGAAGGCAGCGGACACGCCTAGCGGACAGGTTGAGGTGAAGGCGGCAGTCCCTTCAGCTCTCGTAGTACACGACGACGGTGGTCTTGCTGCATTTGCAGCAGGTCCCTCGGCCGGTCATCGGAACCTGTCCCGACTTTTCTGCTGCCTGGATTTGCGCATCTTCCGTCCGTCCTACCTTGTTGTAACAATCGCTGCAATAGGTCGCGGTCTTTGCCATAGTTCCTCCTTGGTTTGAATCCGGATGGTTGCGTTCGCGCAGCAGATACGCACGAATTAGTACCGGACGTATGGTCCAAGTATAACGCGCGTCGGGCAAGACACCAGCGTCGGTCTGCACGGGGGGATGAACAGGGAACCAAAGGAGAGCGGCCACGCACGGGGTCCGGCGGCGGCCAAGCAGCGTTTTAGCGGGCGGCTAAAGCCCGGGTCGGGTGCCGAATCCGGCGAACAGTTCGCCGGTGAGGTATCCGGCTTGGTCCGCGAGGCCGGTATCCTTGCGCCTGAGATGATCGTTGAGAATTGTCCCGTCTGCGGCGCGGTGGACATGCGGCAGGCCGAGGTTCATGTGGTAGCGTTCCACGGCTCCTGAGACCCGGCTGATGAAGGTGATGGTGCCGTCACGTTCCTGCCGCTCCACGATACCCACGTGCGTGAGCGGATCGTTCATTTTCCCGTCGCCGTTGGAGTCCCAAGTGTTGTCGAAGAAGACCAGGTCTCCGGGCCTGACCGCCGGTCCCTGGTGGACGCTGCCGTATTCCCGGATGTGGTTATAAATGAGCCGGACCCCATTGGCATGCCGGTCCACCATCCGGCTTTCGTAGAGATCGATGCCGTGTTCGAGAAACACGGCGCGCGTGACACCGGCGCAGTCATAATGGATTCGGTGGCCGTTCACTTCGACGGTGCGCGCGCCGACGAGCCTGGCGGCGCTCCGGACGATGGCCGATCGGCTGGGCGCGACTTCCGTCGAGCGGCAACAGACCTGGCTGGACACGGGTGCGGCACCGGTTCGGTCCCGTTGCATGGAAGAGCAGCCGACCAGCGTGATGGCGACGATGAAGCCGCCGATGAAAACCTTGTGTCGCATAGGGAGAGCAGCCGCGGTTGATCCGCGTCGACTCGGAGCCCAGGCTATCACGGCGATCGCGGTCCGCCAAGCAGAGCGTCACTTTTCGGTGGGCGGTCGCCCTGGAGGTGAAACGGTGGCCGCGCAGCGAAAGCCGATGGTGGGTGAGCGATTGTCCGGCGGCGCGCCGCCCCGTGTCGCGGTGCGGAGCATGATCGCCTTGCTCTTCCATGACCCGCCACGGACGCTCTTGTATCGCCCGCTCACAGGCCCCGGAGGATTGCGCTCCGGCATGTACGCGTAATAGTCGAAGCCGAACCAGTCCTGCACCCATTCGGCGACGTTTCCGGCCGCATGGTGGATGCCGTAGGGGCTTCGACCGTTCTCAAGAGAATCAACCGGTGCGAGGATGGGAATTTCATGAACGTGATGCTGGCCGAACATCGCAAGCCGGTTGTCGGGCGCCTGAGATCCCCAGGGGAACAGGTTGCCGTCTTCGCCGCGCGCACTCTTTTCCCATTCCGCCTCCGTCGGCAGACGTTTCCCCTTGGAGCTGCACAGGTCTCTGGCCTCGTACCACGAAACGTAGAGCGCCGGCCAGCGGCTCAACGTGTGGTCCGAGATGGAATGGACCGTGATGACGTGCCAGATCAGCTTCTGTAATTCTTCGGAGGGCGTCTGCTTGCGGTGTTGCAAGAAGAGGAGATACTCGCCCAAGCTCACCTCGTCCCGGTCCATCGCATAGGCATCGAGCCACACCCGCTGCTGGGGCAGTTCCGTGTCGTCGAATTGCGTCCAGAGTCCGTAGGGATCGTCGTCGATCCGCTTGCTGCCAATCAGGAACTGACCGGCCGGAATCACGATCGTGGGCGAGGACACGGCCAGCGCCGCAATTGCGGCGAGGTGTCGGGATAACTCCGCAGAGGGGACAGGCGTTGCGGCGGTGGTAGGAAGGGCGCATAGCACAAGGAAAACCGCGAGAAAGACAGGCCGGAATGGGGGCATTACGTTTTGCTTGGAGCGGCCAGGGTCTTGCCGATCTCACCGATCAAGCGCCGTTCGATCTCGGCGGTTTCTTCGGGGCTCACGCTCAGAATTCGCCCGCCTTGCGCCAGTTTCTCGAAATCGGCCTTGACGGTCAGACGCGTGAGGTTGGTCGGTTGAGCCTGCAGGGACACCACGTATTGGTTCCGGAAGCCGGCCACCTCCAGCGACACGGGATTGGAGATCTTGCGCTCAGTGACGTACACGGCCTTCTGCTCCGTCCTGATACTGACCTTGACCTGATACCCGTTTCGGCCCAAGGCCTCCTCCACCGTTTTCGCGACCGTGCTCAACGGATGCGGCGTGTCTTCCGTCTGCGAGCCCTTCGTATCGACATGGATACTCTGGGCGGCTTGCTCGACCGCGGTTCGTTTGATGTCCGCCGTCAATTTTCTGGCTTGGATCAATTGCGTGTCCAGTTGATCGGCGGCCGCCTTGGCTTCGGCTTTCGCGCTCTCCACCGCCTTTTTTGCGTCACGGAGCTCTTGATTGAGCAGGTCGATCTGCTGCTGCATGACCTTATTCCCGTCCTGCAACGATGACACGAGCGATTCCTGTCTGGCCAGTTGCTTCTTGAGTTGGTCATTGTCCGCCCGCAGCGGCGAATCGTCCGGTTTGCAGCCGGCCGCAGTCACGAGGCCGATGGTGAGCAGGGTCATCAACACCTGTCGAACGATAGGGTGGTCGCGCATCAGTCCGTGCTCCTCGCGGTGCTCCTTGGGGGGCGATTATCCATGCTTCACCGGCAGTTGTCCATGAGGATTCTCGATCGACGCGGTTTGACCCTCCGGTCTTGCGCGCGCTATCCTCATCAGAGCACGAGGTAGAGTGGACCGGACCGCCGTCATGACCGACTTCATCCGGAAAACGTTTCCTGTGCCACCCCTCGGATGCAATTGCTCCATCCTCGGGGATTCCGGCTCCGGGCAGGCCCTCGTCGTTGACCCGGGCGGCGCTCCCGAGCACATCCTGCACGAGATCCGGCAGCTGGGATTATCGGTCACCGCGATCCTCCATACACATGCCCACTTCGATCATTTTCTCGCTTCCGGCGAAATCAAGAAGGCCACGGGCGCTGCTCTGTGTCTGCACCCGGCCGATCGTGAGCTGTGGACCATGCTCGACGTCCAATGCCGGATGTTCGGGGTCCCCTATATAGCCGTTCCGCTGCCGGATCATTGGCTGCGCGACGAGGAGAAGATCTCATTCGGCGCCGAGACGATGGTCGCCCTCCACACGCCCGGCCATACGCCAGGATCCATGAGCTTTCATGTGCCGGATCAGAAGATCGTGCTGGCGGGTGACACATTATTTCGCGGCAGTATCGGACGGACGGACCTCTGGGGTGGTGATTTCGACAGCATCGAGCGGTCCATCCGTGAGCGGCTGTATACGTTGGATGAAGGGACCATCGTGGTGACCGGGCACGGGGCGGAGACCGAAATCGGCTGGGAAAAAGAGTCCAACCAGTTTTTCCGTCGGTGACCGGTCGCCAGGGGCGGGCGAAATCCAAGCGCATAGAGGCTCACCTCACGGGTCGCGTGTGATCATGAGCCGACCTCGATTCTGGGAAAGCGTCTCGTCCTGTCGGCGGCCGACGGATCAGTTGACGAATGTTCAGTCTCGGCTGGAGGAGGTGTCCAATGATCAGAGGCAGTCTGTTCGCCCTCTTATTGGGAGTCGCCGGCTGGTCCATTGGTCTTGCGGAGGAGCCGGCGAAATCGTCCGAGCCGGTCAGGATTACCGACGTCAAGGTCCGCCTGTCCGATCACGGTCCGGTTGTGCTGTTGGGGGCCGAAGGGAAGGCGATTCCGATATTCGTCGATCTGACGGTAGCCTTGTCGATTCAGGGAGCGCTCAACCACGAGAAGCTGGCCCGTCCCCTGACACATGACCTGATGCACACGATCCTTGAAACCTACGGAGGGACGGTTACTCAGACAATCATCACCTTGAAGGGGGGTACGTACTACGGAGCGCTGACGGTGGCGGTCAGAGGGGATACGAAAGTGTTCGACAGCCGATCCTCGGATTCAATCGCCCTCGCCATTCACTTCAACGCGCCGATCATCGTCAGCCGGGAGCTGCTCGATTCGGCCGGCCGAATGGTGGAAACACAAAAACCCGAGGACCTATGACGGTTACTCCTTCGCCATCCGCTCCTTGAGTCGTTCCAGTCGCCGCTCGGTCGAGTGTTTGATGAACTCCATATTCTGAGCCAAATGTTGCTCCGCCGTGATCTGTCCCGCATCACGGCGTCGTTGCTGCTCCAATCCGAATTGCGCGATGGACGACCCGTCCTCCTGATTCAGCGCTTTCCAGATGTCGGCGCAACGGACTTGTTTGGCCGGGGGATATCGATCGCAAGGAGGACCGGCCGCCTGGACGCGGTGCGCGATGCAGCTCAGCAGGCCGGCCAACACGACGGCCTGAACGGCCGAGCGTCGCGGAGACCGAAGGACTGCGGTCGAGCATGCACTGGATGGCGGAGTGGGCGGCGTCATGGCCTAGATCCGCATGGCTTCGGTCACGTCGTGCAGCGTGGCCTTGGCGACCTCGCCGGCTTTGCGGCTTCCCTCTGCCACGATCTCCTCGAGCCGTGATGGTTCTTTCGTCAGGGCGGCACGGGCTTCCCAGATGGGGATCATGCGTTCGACCAGCCGGTCGGCCACGAGTTTCTTGCAATCAATGCAGCCGATCGCAGCCGTCCGGCATTCCCGGTTGATCTGTTCGATGACCGGAAGGGGCGAAAAGATCTTGTGGAAGTCGTAGACCGGGCACACGTCGGGATTGCCCGGATCATGACGCCGGACACGGGCCGGGTCGGTCATCATCGTCTTCAATTTTTGCCGCACAACCGGTTCGGTGTCGGACAGATTGATGGTGTTGCCGTAGCTCTTGCTCATCTTTCGGCCGTCGGTGCCCAGCACTTTGGGAAACTTCGTCAGATGCTCCATCGGCTCCGGGAACACCGGACGGTAGAGACTGTTGAATCGCCTGGCCAACTCGCGCGTCAGCTCCAGATGGGGAAGCTGATCCTTGCCGACCGGCACGAAGTCCGGTTTGTACAACAAGATATCGGCAGCCTGAAGTACCGGATAGCCGAGAAATCCGTAGGTGCTGAGATCCTTCTCCTTGATCTCTTCCTGCTTTTCCTTGTAGGTCGGATTCCGCTCGAGCCAGGACACTGGAATGATCATCGAGAGGAGGAGATGCAGCACGGCGTGCTCGGGTATCCGTGACTGGATGAAGACCGTAGAGCGAACCGGGTCGATCCCGGCCGCGAGCCAATCGATCAGCAGTTCACGCACGAATTCCCGGATTCGGCTGGTGTCTGCGTAGTTGGACGAGAGGGCGTGCCAGTCCGCGACGAAGAAATAACATTCGTGTTGGTCTTGCAAGGCTTTCCAGTTCTCCAGGGCGCCGAGGTAATTCCCCAGGTGCAGCAACCCGCTCGGCTGCATCCCGCTGAGCACCCGTTTCCTACCGGTCATTGAGCGGATCCTCCTGTGCTGAAGCCCAGGGCGGTTGAGAGCAACGTTCCTGAGAGGCCGGTTGCGAAGACGCTCGAAATCGTATGAATGATGCGCAGCTCCTTGTCGAAGACCAGCAGCCCGACCAGAATCAGCATGCCGTAGGGCTCCAGGCGGGCCAGCACCATGGCCGGTTGAGAGGGCAGCAGACTGACAAGGATGCGTCCCCCGTCGAGTGGGGGGATCGGAATCAAATTGAACAGGCCGAGGAATACGTTGATGAGCACCGAATAGAAGGCCATGACCGCGATGGGCAGCAGGAACATCGCACTCAGAGACGCGTCCTGTTCGTCGGCACCGCTGGCCGCACCGCGGATCGAGAGATCGGGATCCATGGTCATGATCGCGGCGAGGACCAGCGCGCTGACGACGGCCAGCGCGAGATTCATTCCTGGTCCGGCCGCCGCCACGAGGGCCATGTCGCGCCGTGGACGAGTCATGTTCCGCGGATCGATCGGGACGGGCTTGGCCCATCCGAGCAGGAAGCTGCCGGGCAACATCAGACAGAGCAACGGCATGAGGATCGTCCCGAAGGGATCGATGTGGGCCAGCGGATTCAGCGTAAGCCTCCCTTGGAGCTTGGCCGTCGGATCCCCGCATTTATCCGCCATCCATCCGTGGGCATACTCATGCAGGACCATGGCGAACAGCAAGGGGAGCCCCATGTACGAAATCTGATAAAGAATGTGGCCGATGCCGTTCATGTCGATGGTTCAGCCGTTACTGCACTCTATTCTAGTCCACCTGAATAAAACGCCCGCGCTTCACTTGAATCAGAAAGAGCGGTCGATTGAGCGAGCCGTCGGCCAGAAAGGCAGCCGGCCCTCCCAGCGCGGGGAGGTCCGGCTGCGACACCAGAAAATCCCTCACCCCTTCGCCGGAGGCGGCGCCTTTTCTGACCGCCTCGAGTACGAACCGGGCTGCATCGTATCCTTGCATGGCGAAGAGAGTCGGGCTCGTCTGAAACCGCTTCCTGTAGTGCGAGACGAACACCTGAACGTTCGGATTGGGGCTGTCGACAAAAAAACCGTCCACAAACACGGATCCGTCGATCGATTGATCGGCGGTCCGGGCGAAGTCCGGCACGTTCCACCCGTTGCTGCCGAGAAACGGGACCTTCATATCGTGAAAATTCAATTGTGCGGCGATGAGCCCCACGTCCGCAGCCCGTCCTGGAATATAGATGGCGTCGAACCCCGGTGTATAGAGCACTTTCTTATCCATTTTCGTGGACTTACCGCCGAGTTTTGCCTGGTCCACGGGAACTGAGAGGCCGTATTTCTTGAGGTCCTCGGCCTTCATCCGTTTGAGCTGTTGGCCGAGGTCGCTCTCGCCCTCTTTGTACGATTCGATGGCGATGATCTCGCCGTCGTGCGAGTGGATCTCCTGGGCGAACCAACGGGCCAGCTCACGCCCGTACGTCGTGTCCGGATGCAAGATACAGAAACGGCGGAATCCCTGCTCCCCCACCGCGTAGGCGGCGATGCGCTTGGCCTGTAGCTGGTACGTGAGGGCCGTGCTAAACGTATAGCTGCCGAGGCGCCGGACATTCGGAAGCGTGGCCGTCGGGGTCAATAGGGGGATGTGCGCGCGTTCCGCCAACTCGGCCATGACTGGAAGATTTTTCGAGAGGAGCGGCCCGATGATCGCGATCGGCCGGTCGCCCGCCAGTACCGAGCCGAGATCGTCGATGAATGATCCGCGTTCGGTCTCCGGATCTTTGACCAAGAGTCCCACCGACGGTCCCCCTCCACCCTCGCCGTTCAATGCTACCGCCAGTTCGATCCCGCTCAAGACCTCATTCGAGAACGGGGCCAGCTTGCCGGAAAGCGGGAGGACGGCGGCGATCAAGAACTGATTCGATTTCAGCTTGGTCTGTAACGAAGAGAGCTGGTCGGTGGCTTTCGCGCCATAGGGATGGGCGGGGAAATGGGCGAGGAACTGCTGGATTTGCCGGGCGGCCTGATGGTCCTCTCCACGGCTCAGATACAATTCGATCAGCCGAATCGAAGCCAGGTCTCCGGGAAAACTCTTCGGATAGGCTTCCCGGATCCGCTCGAGCGCCTTCTTGTCGAACGACTCGTTGATCACGGTGCGGATCTGGCCACGGATTTCTTCCGCCTGTTCGCTTGTGCTCAGCGCCATCTCCTCCAGCCAGGCTTGGATGGCGCGGGAATACTCTTTCTTCTGGAGATACAGTTCTCCGCTGATGTGCACCGCTTCGCGTTTCGCGGTCTCGTCTTGCGACAGGGCGCGGATTCCCGTCAAAATCGGAAACGCAAGGTCGGGGTTGCCCATGGCCGCGTGGGTCCTGGCGAGCAGCAGCTTTCCTCGATCGCTCACCTCGGAATTGGGAAATTCCGTCTGCAATTGCTGCAGGTACTTCAGGCTCTCGGCATATTGCTGTGAGCCGTACAATGCGGCGGCGAGCAAGAGATACGTGTCGTCGAGGAGATCCGGTTTGGGCCCGGTGGTGAGGAACCGCCGAAGCAGCGTGACCGCTTCCTCCGCCTGTCCTTGATCGATTAGTCGCTTGGCCTGATTCAGGGTCGGGTGATTTGCCGGCGCATTCTTGCCGGGCTCGGTCTTCACGGATTCTGTCTTTCCTGATGGCGTCTTGCCGGATTGCGCAGGCAGGGCGGTTGTCGATACGCACACACTTGCCAGCAGCGCGGCGCAGCAGAACAGCCGTCGGGCTCCGCCGCCGAATGCGACGACCATCTCGACGAGGGAACAGAACCATGCGTGAAAAGGTCGGAGAGTCACGGTCAGTTGCGGAGTACAGGGATCTGATTCCGGTAAAAGCTGACTACTATCGGAAACCCTGTGGGGTGTCAAGGTTGTCCGCTGTCGGTCCCACTGTCAAAAGTTCCGATCATTGGCTATCATCAACGTCAACGTTATTATGATGACCGATCCATTGGTCGAGCGATATCTGAATCATCTTCGGATCGAGGGAGGATTGGCGCGCAATACGATCGACGCCTACCGGCGCGACCTGTCGAAATTTCAATTATACCTCGAACGTGAGGGCGTCCCGTCGTTGGAGCACGTGACTTCGGCGAGTCTGCGAAAGTTCCTGGCGGCGCTCCGGGCCGCCAAGCTCTCCTCTTCGTCGTCGGCGCGCTGTCTCTCGGCGGTGCGGGGGTGGTTTCGGTTTCTTCGAGTGGAACGACTGATCGAACATGATCCCGCCGCCGGCGTCGCGGTGGGTCGTCGCGGACTGCGCTTGCCGCGAACGCTCTCGCGCGACGAGGTGACGGTGCTGCTCGATTTGCCTCCGCAGCCCAGTCTCGAAGATGCGCGCGATCGAACGATGACGGAAATGCTGTATGCCACCGGACTCCGTGTGACGGAACTGATGAAGATCGAAGCGGCGCAGGTCGATTTGGCGGTGGGGTGTCTGCGGGTGATGGGCAAAGGGTCGAAACAGCGGCTCGTGCCGATAGGAGAGACGGCGCGCCGGCTGCTGCAGCGGTATGTGGAGGATGTGCGCCCACGATTGCTCAACAGGCGCACGTCCCGTCACCTGTTCGTGTCGCGGCGCGGCGGGGCGATGACCCGGCAGGCGTTCTGGAAGATGCTGAAGCTCCGGGCGAGACGGGCGGGCATTTTCCATGCGGTCTCGCCGCATGTCCTCCGGCACTCCTTCGCCTCGCATTTGCTCGAAGGCGGCGCGGATCTGCGGGCCGTTCAGGCATTTCTCGGGCATGCGAATATCGCGACGACCCAGATCTACACGCACGTGGAGCGGGAACGGCTCAAGGCCGTTCATACACGATACTTCCCGCGTCGGGGATGAGGAGTCCGCACGACTTTCAAGAGATTTCTCGGAACGCGTGATTTGGACGGCTCAGGGGCTGTCATAAGGAGACTGCAAGAAGAGTGCGCGATGTGGTTGACAAGAGTCAACGGACTTGGTAGCATCCGCCAGCTTGCTAGAAAAATCGGGCGGATAGCTCAGTTGGAAGAGCGCTGCCCTTACAAGGCAGAGGTCACAGGTTCGATCCCTGTTCCGCCTACCAGTATTGAGGCGGTCGCGGGTGAGACATGAGACGAAAGATACAGGAACAATAAAAACTGTTGATCGGACCAACCGCTACAAATAGTCTTGTCAGTCAGATCTTCCGCAATCAGTAGAGTCACGTGGGGCCGTCGTTCAGCCTGGTTAGGACGCCAGATTGTCAATCTGGAGGTCGCGGGTTCAAATCCCGTCGGCCCCGCCATTTTTTTGAGTCAGCCTGTGTGTGTTGAGGAGGGTGCACCTGCGACAGGTGATTCGTCGGGTTTGATCCGGTGCAATCCCTCCGGCCTCCGAGTGATCCCCGGCAACTGCTACAATCCGTGCGCGGGTCGATGAATAGGCCGCGGTTCAGGAAAGGTATAGGCACATGTTTCAAGCGGGATTGACAGGGTTAGTCGGCACGCTCGGGACAGTCTCCAAAGTCGTCCTGTTGCTGTTGTTCGTGTTTTCGGTCATCTCATGGGCCATCATCTTCGCGAAGTGGCGCGCGTTTCGTTCGGCGGACCGCGGAGACAAACACTTCATGAATCTTCTGGCCAAGTCCCGTGACTTGAACGAACTCCACCGTCAGGTTCGCCATTTACCGGGCAGCCCTTCGGCGGCCGTTTTCGAAGGGGTGATGGATCGCTTGGTCGGTGCTCGCGCGGACGGCCAAGACGGGTCCGCGCCCATCGACCGGCACCTGGTCGAACGTAGCGCGGCGCATCTGTCTCAAAGTCAACTCTCCAAGCTCGAATCGGCGCTGCCGTTTCTCGCGACTACGGGCAACATTACCCCGTTCGTGGGATTGCTGGGAACGGTCATGGGCATCATCGATGCCTTTCGTGAGATCGGATCGCAGGGAACTGCCAGCATTGCCGCGGTGGCGCCCGGGGTATCGGAAGCCCTCATCGCGACGGCGGCCGGACTGTTCACCGCGATCCCCGCGGTCATCGCCTACAACTATTTCCTGACGCGTATTAGGCGCACGGCTTTTCGCCTCGACACCGTAACGATTGAGTTGTTGGGTGCCGTGCCGTCTCCCGCTCCGACGTCCACGCCGGTTCCCGTGGGGGCTCAGCGATGATGTTTGAATCACGACAGCGGCGCTTCATGGCGGAGATCAACGTGATTCCGCTGGTCGACGTCGTGTTGGTCTTGCTCGTGATTTTCATGGTCACCGCTCCGATGCTGTATCGCGGCATGGACATCAAGTTGCCCACTTCCGCCACGAACAGCATCAAGCCCGAGATGCGCAAGGTCCTGACCATCGAAAAAGACCAGCGGCTCTATCTCGACAAGGACGCGGTGGGGGTGGCGCAGTTGGAGCAAAAGCTAAAATTATTGAAACAGGATCACCCCGACGTATCATTGTATTTGCGGGCCGACCGTGACGTGCCGTATGGGGTAGTCGTGCAGGTCATGGACGGTGTGAAAAAGGCGGGCATCGAGAAGATCGGGATGGTCACGGATCCCACGGGCCCCGAGCACGTGAGTGATCCAATAGTTTCGGGACCATCAGCTCGCAAGAATTAGCCAGGAGTCCACCAGGTCGTATGTCGGCTCAAACGCACGTCCACCCGCTCCAGTGGTTCGACGTCGAAGACCAGAGCAAGTTTTTCTCGAAGTTGAACCGAGCACTGGTGGTCTCGTTCCTTTTGCATGTCGTCCTCTTCCTCGTGGTGGCGGGGCTCCGTCTTCCGCACCGCGGCGAGCGTCCCCTGGCGTCGCTGGAAGTGTCGCTTGTCGGTATGCCGACTCCGGTTCAGCGTGTGGAAACCCAAAGGCCCGTCGAACAGCCCAAAACACCCGTGCCGCGCCGCGCTTCACCTCAGCCGGTCAAACAGCCCGCACCAGCTCCCCCGGTAGAGCAGGCCCCGCCGAGTCCACCGGCCAAGCAGGCTACGCCGATTCCCGTGCCGGTCGCCCCGGTCCCTACACCGACTCCTCCTGCTCCGGTCGCAGCCCCGGCTCGCCAAAGCATCGCCAAAGACATTCTTCGCGATCTTCAACTGGCGCCGGTTCCCACACCGGCTCCTTCTGCTCCGGTCGCAGCCCCGGCTCGCCAAAGCATCGCCAAAGACATTCTTCGCGATCTTCAAATGCCGTCGGTTCCCACACCGGCTCCTCCTGCTCCGGTCGCAGCCCCGGCTCGCCAAAGCATCGCCAAAGACATTCTTCGCGATCTTCAACTGCCGCCGGATGCCCCGAAACTCGGCGAATTGACTCCGGCCAAGACGGTCGGACAGCCTCAGCCCCACACCCAGGCTGCCAAGGTCAAGCTGCCGGACTTGCCCATACCCGATGCTGTACCCGATCACGTCGTGAAGACCCCACAGCAGGTATCGCAGACATCCTTGAGCGAGGCCCAGAACCGAGAGTTGGAAGAGGAGCTGAAGAAGGTTAAGCACTTTCAACCGGCCGCCAAGCTGGAGATTCCCAAGGAGGTTCCACCCAAGGCCGTACCTCCGCAACAGGAAGCCTCTGTGCCCGTGGTCAAGGTGGCACCGCAGACGATGCTGAAGGCCTTCGGGACCTCCGGCACGAATCCGTTCTGGGCGAGGGTGGAGGCCATCATCAAGAGCCACTGGGAGCCGCCTCCCATCGATGCCAGCGGCAGCACGTACAGTGTCGTGGTGAAGTTTCGCTTTTACCGCAACGGCACGGTCAAAGATATTGGGATCGGACACTCGTCGGGGAACGAATATTTCGATATCGCGGGTCGGCGCGCCGTACAGAAGCCCGGTACCTTCCCCCCGTTTCCGGCCGAGATGACTGAGGCCTATCAGGATGTCGAGATGGTTTTTCGCGTAGGAGAGGCATTGGGATGATTGTCATGAAACTGGTCGGCACAGTCCTGGTCGCCCTGCTCTTGGCGGCGGGTGTCGTGGGGATTCTGGAGTCCGGGGCGGCCGATGTCTTCCTGGAAGCGACACGGCCCGACTTTCAGAAGATTTCGCTGGGCGTGGTCGGCATCCAGAACGGAGGCGGTCCCGAATGGCTCGGCGGCCGGCTGGAAGAGGTCTTGAAAAAGGATGTGAAGCGCTCGCTGATCTTCGAGTTGGTGGATCTCCCTAGTCTGGGGATCAAGGTTCGCGACGTCGGAAACGGTACGGGCAGCGGATCCGCGTCCATCTTCAAGCAGGCCGCCGAGAGCGGAGTGTCGGTGCTTGTTTGGGGGAAAGCAGGTTTGAAGGAAGGGGAGAAGGATGCGGACGTCACGATGGAGGGGTTTGTCTACGACAGCGGCAGCGACGAAGTCGTGGGCGGAAAGCGCTATGCCGGCTCACCATCTGTGGTTCGATTGATGGCCCATCGATTTGCGGACGAACTAGTCTTTCGCTACACGGGGGAGCCGGGGATCGCCAGGACCAAGATCGCCTATGTGGCGGCGCAAGGAGCCGCTCGCGAGCTATACGTAATGGACTATGACGGCTACGATGCGCGCCAATTGACGGCGGACGGGTTTCTCAACCTCATGCCGCGATGGTCGCCCGATCGCCGGTTCCTCGTCTTCACGGCCTATCGGGACCGTAACACCCAGGACATCGACATGATTGAACTGGCGACCGGCAAGCGATGGACGATCTTCTCACAGGGAGGGCTGAATATTACCCCGGCTCTGTCGCCCGACGGGAATTTTCTGGCGTTCGCCTCCAGCCATGAAGGCAATTCAGAAATCTATCGTTTGGACACCAGGACCAAAACCAACCAGCGTCTGACGGTGAATCCTTCGGGGGATTTGTCTCCATCATGGTCTCCGACTGGTAGGGAACTTGCCTTTGTGTCCGATAGAGGGGGCGGACCGCAAGTCTTCCTAATGAGCGCCGACGGATCGAATGTGCGTCGATTGACGTTCGAAGGGGATTACAATGCGGCTCCATCCTGGTCGCCGCGCGGGAACTGGATCGCCTACGTTTGTCGAACGCCTCGAAAGGAATATAAGCTCTGCGTCATTACACCTGACGGGCAGAAGCGTATGCAATTGACTACAGGTCCTGGGGTGGACGATTCCCCTTCCTGGTCTCCAGACGGCCGGCACTTGGTCTTCAGCTCCGCGGCTGACGGGAAGAGCCATGTCTACATGATCGATTCGGATGGTAAGAACATGGAGCGCCTGACATTTGAAGGAACGCATAACAGCGCTCCGTCTTGGTCGCCTGCGTCCTGAGGTTGTCGGGAACTTCGACTGCTTGAACACCAACTTTCAAAGAGGAGACTGCACCCATGCGTACGATGCCTAAGATATTGCCGATCGCCTTGATCGCAACCGCTCTTCTGGTCGGCCCGGCCGGTTGTGCAAAGAAAGGCGTTCAATCCGCGGGAGACCAAACCGCCCAGCAGAGCGCGGGAAAGAGCGCGACCGCCGGATCCGGTTCTGGCTCCTCGAGCAGCATGAAGTCGGGAGTGGGGAGTTTTCCCGATACGAGCATGCAATCCGGGAGCGGTGGTCTGAAGGGCCTGGATAAGAATCCTGCTGAAGAACGCCTCGCCGGTGGTCTCGGCGGTAGTCCCGACGGCGGTCCCGGAGGCGGTCCCGGAGGCGGTTCTGGCGGCGGTGCCGGCGGGGGTCCGGTTGGTGGTGCCGTCGGTTCTCCCCGTAGCGGTTCCGGTAGTGGTCCCGGCGGTGGTCCGAGCGGCAGTTCGGGCGCCAGCGCCGGTAGCGGTACGCTGCTCGCCAAGGCGGATCCGTCGGAAAGCGCCGGGCGCCAGCTCGACGAGATTCGGGCGGAGCAGGCCGCTTCTGCGGCGGCCGGGCTGCGGGATGTCTTTTTCGGCTACGATAGTTGGACGATTTCAGAGGAGGGGCGGCAATCGCTCGGCCGTGATGCCGAATGGATGAAGTCCAATCCGAGCGCGATGATCAAGGTGGAAGGCCATTGCGATGAGCGGGGTACTGCCGCGTACAATCTGGTACTGGGGGAGAAGCGTGCCAAAGCGGTGAGGAACTACCTGGTCGAACTGGGCATCGGTGCCAATCGGCTGTCCGTCGTGTCCTACGGGAAGGAACGCCCGTTTTGTAACGACCATGCGGAGTCATGTTACCAACAGAACAGGCGCGGTCACCTGGTTGTCCGGACCGGCAAGTAGTCCGATGTCACGCCCTGCCGGATTCCCGCGCCGACTGGAAGTGGACGACTCGAAGAGGGGACTGTAGCGATGAAGCCTGAAGCGAACATCATGTGGATGTGGACAGCGGCGGGCGGCGTGCTGTGGGCACTGAGCATGGGTGGCTGTGTCGCGCAGCAGGCTGATCTGAAGACCACGGAGGGCCGGCTGCAGAAGAGCATCAAGCAGTCGAACGAAGAACTGGCGCAGCGCGGCGCGCAGCAGCGGCAGGAGTTGGAGGAACTCAAAGGACAGGAGATTCCTCGTTTGCGGGGCGACGTTGATCGTGTGCAGCATCTGACCCAGGAGCTCCAAGGCAAACAGGAAGACCTGAAGCAACGCTCGGTCGGGCTGGAACAGCAGACCAAGAAGTTGGACCAAAAGTTGGACCAGTGGGCCAAGAATCTTGAGACGGAGAATACCGCGCGGCACTCGCAACTTCGGGAAAGTCTCAATGCCCAGGATACGAAGAGCAAGGCCGATCGGGACCAGTTACGGAGCGAGGTCAACAATCGACTCGATGAAATCAACCGGCAGATGGAGCTGTTGCGGAAAGACATCATCGAGGTAGTGCAGAAATCCAATACCGCGTTGGCGAAAAATGTGGATGGCAAACTGGACGAACAGCGCAGAACGGTGACGGAGAATCAAGCCCGCACGGAGCAGTTGGCGAACAAGTTCGCTCAGTTTAGTCAGGCCCTGACCGGATTTCGGGAATCGCTGACGGGCTTGAGTGAGCGCGTGGGTCAGGAAGAGCAGGCCAATCGCGCCATGGCTTCGAAAGTGGAAGCTGATGCCAAGGCCTCCACGACCCATATCAACGAATCGACCAAGGCGGTGACCGGTCATCTGAATGAGGTGAACAAGAGCGTCGCCTCCGTCGCCCAAAAGCTCGCGACCCGTCTGGATGAACAGGATAAGCGGCTCGATGCGCTCGCCAGGTCGCTGGATCATATGCCGAATGAAGTGAACAAGATGTCGACCGAAATGAACAAGGGCGTCGCCTCCGTCGCCCAAAAGCTCGCGGCCCGTGTGGATGAACAGGATCAACGGCTCGATACGCTCACCAGGTCTCAGGATCATATGTCGAATGAAGTGAACAGGATGTCGACTGAAGTGAACAAGGGCGTCGCCTCGGTCGCCCAAAAGCTCGCGACCCGCGTGGATGAACAGGATCAACGGCTCGATACGCTGACCAGGGCGCTGGACCACATGTCGCAGGAGGTGCAAGCTCTAGGGATGGCGAAGAACGGGCAACGATCACAGCTCACCCAGGCGACCCAACTGCCCGCAGTCGCTCCGGTTCCCGCCCCCCCCATGTCAGTCCAGGAGAGCGCCGCAAAGCAGGAGAAGGACGCCGCCGTGGCATCCCTCTCGACGCAAGTGCCGGAGCATACCCCGATGGCCGTCGATCGGCCGGCTGCTTCCGACGAGTCGGAGGAAGCCGTGAAATCCGTCGCTGGACGGAATTCCGATCGGCCGGACAAGGCGGAGTATGAACATGTCCTTGGGTTGTTCCGGGACGGCGACCTGGACGGAGCGCGACGGGGCTTCACCGCTTTCCTGAGCCAATACCCCAACTCGGATCTCGCGCCCAATGCCCGGTATTGGCTCGGGGAATCCCACTATGGCAAAAAGGACTACAAACAGGCGATCGACGCGTATGATCGCGTCGAGATGGATTACCCGCAGAGCGAAAAAGTTCCCGCGGCGATTCTCAAGAAAGGCTACGCCTACTTGGCATTGAAAGACAAGAAACGCGCATCCTCCGCGTTCAAGCAAGTGGTGACCTTGTATCCGAAAAGTACAGAGGCCGGTAAGGCATACGACAAACTGGCTCAGTTGAAGGAGACCCGATAGCGGCGATGGGCACACTCACATCGGTTTGCGGAGCGACGATGACGGCAGCCGGGCTTCTCTTCCTGTCCGGGTGCGCAAAACATGCTGATTTTATCGAGTTGCGCGAGCACTTGGCGACGATGGCCAAATCTCAAGAGCAGGATCAAAAGCGACTGGATGCCTTGCAGCGCCGGATGGAGACGTTGGAACGAATCAAGGACGGTGACGGCGCCAGGCCGAAGTTCGACGAAGTATCTGCTCGGATTCAGAAGCTTGAGAGCCGGTTGGCCAAAGTCGAAGAGAACGCCGCAGGCTCGTCGTTCGCCAGGATCGAGCCGGGGCCGAGCGAACCGGCCCGATCCAAGGCCCAAAAGCCCGGCAGTTCGGTGGAACCCCCGGCGATCCCGGGAGTGCCGGCCATCACACCGACCTCGGCATTCAACTTGGCGTACAACGACTATCTCAACGGCAAGTACGATCTGGCGGTCTCAGGGTTTCAACGGTTTGTGAAGGATTTCCCCGGCACGTCGCTGACCCCGAACGCGTACTACTGGCTCGGTGAATCCTACTACCAGCAAAAGGACTATGTCCGGGCGATGCAATCGTTTGAGTATGTGTCCACCGAATATCCGGGCAATGAGAAGGTGCCCGCCTCGCTCTTCAAGCTCGGGCTGGCTGCGGGAGAAACCGGTGACCTGGCCAAGTCGAAGAAAAATCTCAGGCGGGTGATCGAAGAATTCCCGACATCCGACGAGGCGAAACTGGCCAAGAACAAGCTGGCAGAAATCCGATGATCCCGCTCGCATCCGTTTCCCATGCACCGACGCTCCTCCTGCGCTCCTCCGGAGTCTGATTTGATGGCCGTTGCCGGCTGCGTTCCCACCATCCACATTCTGCCGGGCGACGTGGTCAGCCGGATCGCCGCCGGAGAAGTCATCGAGCGGCCGGCGGCCGTCGTCAAGGAATTGGTGGAGAACAGCCTTGACGCGGGAAGCCGCCGGATCTCGATCGAGGTCAAAGACGGAGGTCTGTCCCTCATTCGCGTGACGGACGACGGGGCCGGGATTGGTCGGATCGATCTTCCTCTCGCCTTTCAGCGTCATGCCACCAGCAAGCTCACATCCGACCAAGATTTGGCTGCTGTCACGACGATGGGGTTTCGCGGCGAAGCCTTGCCGAGCATCGCTTCGGTGTCCAAGGTGGCCGTCACGACGTTCACCGGACGCGAGGCCGTCGGCACGCATCTGACGTTGGTCGGAGGTGTGGTCGGGGCGGTGACCGATGCGCCGCCCGTTCAGGGGACGAGGCTCGAGGTGTCCGATTTGTTTTACAATCAGCCGGCCCGGAAGAAATTTCTCAGAGCGAGGAGCACGGAATTCTCCCATATCAGTCACGCCGTGCAGCAGGCCGCGTTGGCTTGGTCCTCGGTGCATTTTCGATTGACCCACAACGGCCACGAAATCCTGAATTATCCCGCCGTCACTGAGGAGCGAGACCGTATCCTGCAGGTCTATGGCCGGACATTCCTGACCTCCACCGTCGAGGTCCTGGGCCGCGTCATGGGCTACGTAATCCGTGGCGTGGTGGTCGATCCGGTCCAGGGACGGACGGCGAAGACTCCGCAGGATCTTTTCGTGAACCGGCGACCGGTGCGCAGTTCGACCGTGTTTCATGCCGTCACGAGGGGATATGCCTCGCTTCTGGCGAAAGGCTGTCATCCGACGTTCGTCCTGTATCTCGAAGCGGATCCTGACAAGCTCGATGTGAATGTGCACCCCGCGAAGCGGGAAATTCGCTTTGCCGAGACCGACCGGATTCATCAGTTGGTCGTTCAGACCCTCCGACGCGTTTTCAGCGGTCCCGAGCGGACGGTGGCATCGGCCATTGCGAGCGATCTTCCGCGGGCTCGGCTTCATGAAGCGTCGCCGGCCGGCATATCGGTGGAAGGGACCGAGCATGAAACAGGCGCACATCGGCCGGCAGGGCCGGCATCCGAACCGGTTTCCGACAATCAACTGACCTGGGTTCGGGAGTTCGAGACATCGTACGGGGATGGCCCGTCGCCTGACATCGTGCCGTTCGGTCAAATGCTCCGCCGCTATGTCATTGCACAGGTAGGGCAGGAAATGCACGTCATCGATCAACATACCGCCCATGAGCGCGTCCTGTTCCAACGAATCCATCGAACATGGCAGCGGCGGAAGCTGGTTTCGCAGCCGCTGTTGATTCCGGAAACGGTCGAGTTGTCGGCGGCGGAATTCGCCCTCTTGACGAAGCATCTCGAAGCATTGGAAACGCTGGGACTGGCCATCGAGCCGTTCGGAGCGACGGCTGTGGCCGTGCGATCCGTTCCGGTCGGAACCGGTGATATGGATATCGCCGCACTGCTGCGCGATCTGCTGGACGACGTCGCGCAATGGGACCGAATCTCTTCGCTCGACGATCGCGTCGCACCCATACTGGCCTCCCTAGCCTGTCACAGCGCGGTCCGAGCCGGGCGGCATATGGCGCTGCCGGAGATCAGGCAATTGGTGCGCGATTGGGTCGAGGAGGGGCTCGTCATGACCTGCCCTCACGGCCGACGCACGGCGTTTAGGATGTCGAGAGATGAACTCGACAAACTCTTCGGGCGGGTTGGGTGGACGTGACGCCGAGCGCACTCCTTCCGATGTCCCTTCTGACTGACGCGCAGGTTCGGCTGAAGCCGCTGGTCGTGATTGTCGGCCCGACGGCGGTAGGAAAGAGCCGCGTCGCCGTGGAGGTGGCCAAGCATTTCAACACTGAGGTGCTGACCGCGGATTCCCGCCAAGTGTATTACGGAATGGATCTGGGCACCGATAAGCCGGCTCTTTCCGAACGGCAGGGAATCCCTCATCGCTTGATCGATCTGGTCCCGCCGGATCAAGCCTTCAATGCCGGTCTCTACCGTCGCCACGCGGTGGACGCGATCGAGCGGTTACACCGCTTCCGCCTGATACCGTTGGTCGTCGGAGGGACTGGATTGTACGTGCGGACTCTGGTGAGGGGACTCTGTGCGGCTCCTCCGGCTCAGCCCTCGGTCCGTACTCGGTTGCAGGAAGAGGCGAAGGAGTCCGGAGCTGGAAGCTTGTACAGCCGATTGGCCTCGGTGGACCCGGTCTCCGCGTCCAAATTGCATCCGCACGACACCGCAAAGGTGATTCGGGCGCTTGAAGTTCAGCAGTTGTCCGGGAAGCCGATGTCCGCCTTTCATGCGGCGCACGCTTTCGGCGACCAGCCGTATCGCACGCTGTTGATCGGGCTCGATCGGAATCGGGAGGCGTTGTACCGGCGGATCGAGGCGCGGATCGATTGGCAGTTGGAGCATGGGTTTCTCAAAGAAACGGCGGGATTGCTGGCTCAAGGGTATCATCGAGAGAGTTCTGCGATGAAGGGGCTCGGTTACCGCCACGCGGCGGACTTTCTTGCCGGGGACTGCGAGTATGCCGAAATGGTCAGGCGATTCAAGCGGGATACCAGACATTTCGCCAAGCGCCAGCTGACATGGTTTCGCCGTGACCCCGCCGTCCACTGGCTCGGCATCGAAGAGTCGGAATCTCCGGAGCACACGGCGGCTCGGATCACGGAACGGATCGACCGGTTCCTGGCCTCGCTGTAGCTGGTCGAGACGAGGCGCCTTGACTCCGAGGGAAAGCGAGACGATGACACTATGAAGCGACGAGAACCGGCGGTGCGGGCGGACATCGGCATCATCGGCGGAAGCGGGTTATACGATATGGAAGGACTGGGGCATGTCAAAGAGGTGGCGGTGCGAACGCCGTTCGGTTCCCCGTCCGACGCCGTCATCCTCGGGGAGTTGGACGGGATCCGCATCGCGTTTCTGTCACGCCACGGACGGGGGCATACGTTCAGTCCGTCCGAGATCAACTATCGGGCCAACGTCTATGCGCTGAAGTCTCTGGGCGTCCGACGGCTTATCTCGGTCAGCGCGGTCGGGAGTATGAAGGAGTCGATCAAGCCGGGGCACGTCGTCTTCCCGGACCAGTTCATCGACCTGACGAAACGCAGAGCGTCGACCTTCTTCGAGGGCGGTGCGGTGGCGCATGTGGCTTTCGGCGAGCCGATCTGTCGTTCTCTGGCTTCCCATCTCTCGGCCGCGGCCCGTTCCGTCGGGGCGACGGTTCATGACGGCGGCACATATGTCTGCATCGAAGGCCCTCAGTTCTCCACCAAAGCCGAATCGCACCTGTATCGGCAGTGGGGCGTCAGCGTCATCGGCATGACGAATCTTCCGGAGGCCAAGCTCGCGCGGGAAGCAGAACTCTGTTACGCCACGGTCGCCTTGGCGACCGACTATGATTGCTGGCACGAGACGGAAGAGCCGGTGACCGTCGAGGCGATCTTGGCGACACTGCGGCAAAATGTGGCGTTGGCGAAGCGGCTCCTCCGGGTTTCGGTACAGTCGGCAGCGGCAGGCGACGAGTGCCTCTGCCAGCGGGCGTTGCGCGACGCCATCGTGACGGATCCCGCTCGAATCCGGGCTGCGCTTCGCCGCACATTGGCGGTCTTCACTGACCGCCTGGCTCCCGCGAAAGGAAAACGGTGATTGCATGGGTACATTGCTCGTAGTTGGGTCGGTCGCGTTGGACACAGTCAAGACGCCGTTCGGAGCGGTGGAAGAGGTGCTGGGCGGTTCGGCCACCTACTTCTCCACTTCGGCGAGCTATTTTGCGGACGTCAATCTGATCGCGGTGGTGGGCGAAGATTTTCCGTCGCAACATCTCATGTTTCTGAAAAGCCGCAAGATCGATCTTGCTGGATTGGAACGGCGGCCGGGCGCCACGTTCCGGTGGAAGGGAGAATACACTCATCAGCTCAACGAAGCGCACACGCTGGATACCAAGCTCAACGTCTTTGAAACCTTCCGTCCGAAGATTCCGGAACGCTATCGCGCTCCGGACGTCCTATTCCTTGGAAATATCGACCCGGAACTGCAATTGGACGTGCTGAACAAACTGCCGCGGCCTCCGCTCATCGCGTGCGATACCATGAACTTCTGGATCAACGGCAAGCGCGACGCTCTGTGGCGGGTGTTGGAGAAGGTGGACATTCTGATCATCAACGACGGAGAGGCGCGCGCGTTGGGTGAAGATTCCAATCTGGTCAAGGTGGCGCAGAAAGTTCTGGCGCGTGGGCCGAAGCATTTGATCATCAAACGGGGCGAGTACGGCGTGCTGATGTTCAATGAAAAGCAGGTGTTCGGCGCCCCGGCCTTTCCGCTCGACGATGTACGCGATCCGACAGGAGCCGGTGATACCTTTGCTGGCGGTTTTCTGGGGCATTTGGCCGCAACCGGGAACCGATCTCCCGAGGCATTCAAGCAAGCCATCATATTTGGTAGCGTCATGGCCTCCTTTACCGTAGAAGCCTTTAGTCTTGACCGCTTGCGCATCCTGGATTACAAAGAGATCCAGGAACGCTTCAGAGCCTTCAAGCAGTTGACCCATTTCGAGGACCTTCCGTGACCACGACTCCTTCGAGGGCGGCTGTCGGCCGTCGGTCGTCGTATTGCGCCGCTGTGGCGGTCATCGGTCTGGGCCTATTGACCGGCTGCGCAACGTCCGACGAGTCAAAGCAAAAGTCCAAGGGGTACTATCAGGAAGGATTGGCCAGCCTCGACCGGGATCGTCAGAAAGCCTACGTGTCCTTTCAAAAGGCCGTTCAGCTGAATCCCGACAACAAAGAGGCTCGATACGGTCTGGGTCACATTCTTGCTCTCCAGGGCAAGTTTGCTCAGGCCGAACAGGAATTTCGGGCGGCGATCAAGATCGACGAGGACTACTCGGAGGCGCATACGTACCTGGGGCAGGTGTTGATCAGTCAGGACCGATGGGCCGAAGCGGTTCCGGAGTTTCGAAAGGCGCTGACCAATCCGCTATACAGTACGCCGGACCTCGCCCGCTTCCATCTCGGGCGCGCGCTGGCCCATGAAGGCGATCTGCAGGGCGCCATGGAGGCGCTGGAGGATGCGCTGACGGTGAACCCGCCGAATGTGCCTCCTGCGCAGTCAAATCTTGAACTGGGGCGGATCTACTACAAGATGGGATTCGATCGGCGCGCCGTCGAGACCCTTACGAAAGTCACCCTGATCGACAAGAACGGAGAGTACGGGGCGGCGGCCAGGGAGATGCTGGCTCGTTTGAAACCGTGATCCGATCCTGTCGAACCTGATCCCGGGTGTGCATGGTGCGGACCCGAGACGACGAGGCTGTTTGGGTCATTCGTTCGGGCGTGGGGGACGCCCAGCCTGTCCATAACGCGCGAGAGAGAACGGCATGGAATCGATCGGCGATTTTTTCAAGCAGGTTCGCGAAACCAAAGGTCTGACGATCGACGAGGTGGCGTCGAAAACCAGAATCCGCTCCGATTTCGTCAGGGCGCTCGAGGAAGGGAACTTCGCTAAATTGCCCGACCAGGTATTTGCCAGAGGGTTCGTGCGCTCCTACGCCCGGTCGTTGGGACTCGACGAAGAAGATGCCATCCACCGTTTCATCCAGTCTGCCGGCGCGTTCTATGAGAAACAGGATGAAAAGGAACGGCTAAAAGCCAGGCAGGTTCAGGAAGAACGAAAGCGACAGGCCAACCGCAAGGCCGTCGCGGTCGCCATCGGTATCGCGATCATCACGCTCGTGTTTTTGTTGAGCCGTGAACAGTCCACCGTGCTGGTGCGTCGTCCGGCGATGGATCTCCCGCCTGCCGCCGGCAAGCGGACAAGCGCCCCGGCTCCCGAGGCCCGCGACGGGGCACCCAAGACCGAGCCCGAGCCACTGCCGGCCTCCGCGCCGCCCTCCAAATCCAAACCGGCCGATACGCCGCCGCCTGCTCCACCGAAGACGGAGACCAGCTCTCCACGTGCGTCAAGCCCCGCCCCGGCCGTCGCTGCCACTCAACCTGTGCCCCTGGCCGTTCCGCCCCCCGCGCCGATTGGATCAGACGGCCCGCTCGGAGGCATCTCATTGGAAGCAGCTCCCGACGCAACGGACCAGCTGGTGCTGGATCTGGAAGCCACGGAATTGAGCTGGGTGGTCATCCAAATCGACGGTGGCAGTCCTCAGGAAGCGTTGCTTCGGCCCGGCGAAAAGGCCAAGTGGAAGGGGCAGGATCAGTTCGTGTTGACCCTCGGCAACGCCGGTGGTGTGAAAGCAGAGTTGAACGGCAAACCACAGAAGCCGTTCGGTCCAAGCGGCAAGGTCGCCCGCGATATTGTCCTCAAGCGCTGATCACTCGTCGGTTCTCCCTATTTATCCCAGGCAGTTCCGCGCAGCAGGCTCCACCGAGCTTGCTGAGGCAGGAAGTCACAGGTGGGGCCTAAAGGTGTCCGGAGCCTGAAGTCGTGTGCAACGGCCTTGCGCTAACGTAGCGAAATATCTGTTCCTGGATTGTGGACGTTGTGGCATGAGCTTTGATGGTCCTTCAGACTCAGGGGCGGATGGAACGAGGTTGCACGTGCCGCTGAAAAGTTCCAGGAGCGGCCGGCCGCAACAGAGCGGAATCATAGTCGAATTGCTTGACATCGCCGGAACGCCATTGTTATAGTCCCGAACGTTTTTCGTCCTTTTGGTCAACGAGCCGACGGCCTTATGGCCGGCCTCAGATCTGCGGTAGGTCCAACACAAAGGAGGATTTCTGATGGGGACTTTTTCTAAGTTTTTGGGAGTCAGCGCTGCGGTGCTGATGTTGTCCGCGAGCGTGGCGGGAGCCGAAGAGAAGGATCCGTTGAAGCCGCGCGTTCCGGCCGACCAGATGGCCGATGCCAAGGCGATGAAGAACCCGGTTGCGGCTTCCCCGGAGAACATCGCCAAGGGAAAGGCGTTGTTCGAGGGTAAGGGCACCTGCTTCAACTGCCATGGGAAGGAAGGCAAGGGCGACGGTCCTGCCGGTGCGATCCTCAATCCCAGCCCGCGGAACTTCACAAACTGCAAGTTCCACAAGAAGCGGAAGGACGGCGAGCTGTTTTGGGTGATCAAGAACGGCAGCCCGGGAACCGGTATGGTTTCGTTGATTCCTGCGGCGATCACCGAAGAAGAAGCGTGGACGATCATCAATTACGAGCGGAGCTTCTGCAAGGGCGAAGAGTAGTCGATCCGCCGTCGTGTTTCGATTGGGGTGGAGGTGATCCCTCCACCCCTTTTTTTGTCTGTGGAGGCATGTTGCTCAGGGTGCTTCGACGGCGGTGATCGCGGCCGGTTTCGTCAGGACCACTGCACCGGCTGGATCCGTAGCTTTCAACGGGGGAAGGACGAGCGGACGCTGCTCTTGTCCGTACTGACTCTTAGAGGCCCACGGTACCTTCTGCCCCAGATAAGCGGCAGTTTCTCCTAACGTCACCTCGCCGTCCCGATTGGTATCGGCGTCTCCGCGCAGCGCGCGGAGGAAGTAATAGGTAAACAGTCCGTGCCGGTGTTTTTCGTCCTCAATGGATCGTCCCAGGCTGCTTACGGACACGACATGAACCGATGAGCTGCGGGAAGCGGCCCACTGCGGACCCGAACCCTTTGCGCGACCATCGGTCCCTGATCCGAGCCGCGATACGGTTCCGTCGAACAGCACGATCGTCTGCCTCGCTTTCACACGGGCCAACGCTGCTTCCAGATCTTTGAGCGGGTAGGAGCGGGAGACGGAAGCGAGGCTTCCATCGTAGGGGAGGAGATACACCTCTCCGGTCGGCGACACCGTTGCCACTCCCGCAAAATAGACGATCACAACCGCATCTCTCCCTGCGTGGGCAGGTAACCAGTCGAGCAGCGCTTCGTCGATATCGGGGCGCAACGCTTTCCAGTCCTGGAGCAGGCGGACATTGGATGCCGGCACCCCGCCGAGCGACTGTAGGTAGGCCGCCACCATTTCGGCATCGGAGGCCCCATATTTCCGGACCGGCAATTGTGAGTCCCGATAGGAACCGATACCGATCGATAGGAGAAATGTGTTGGCGCGTTTAAACCCGGCGGCGCCGGCCGGGATTTGATCCACGTCGTCCGCGTTCACGGCAGTCGGTTGCACGGTGACGGAGAGGACTTGCTCGGGGGCGGCAGCGACGCTCGGATCCGAGACGTTCACACGAATCTGTGCCTTCTGTGCCTGCACGGACTGAGGGAGTGTGGCAGCAAACTCGAGGGATCGTGATTGGCCGGGCTGCAAGCGGCCGGCCGACAGCGTCGTCGTCGGAAATTGGGCTAGAATCGCCGGTGGGCCGGAGATGGTCGCGGCTACCTGCTGAAGCTCCTGATCGCCCGCGTTCACCAGGTCCACGCGCACGCGCACCCGTTCTCCACCTTCCAGGACCAGGTTACTGTTCTCGTCGAGCACCATGGCTTTGAACGACAGGGGAGAACGGCCGACTTTCGGTGCGGGCTCGGACGGTCTTGCGGCGGCGCCGGCCGCCGCGGCCACCGGAGCCGCTCCGACTCCCGCCAGCTGGTGACGCGAGACCCGGATGAATTCGGTCGACAGAGCTACGCCGGACTCGTAAAGAAACTCGTCCATGTTGGCGTAGTCGCATCGCTTCTGTGTGGGTTCCAGGAGCAACCGCTGGTTGCGGTCGATGGCAATCGGCTGTTGCCCAAGTTCATGCCCCGACATGTCCTTGAATGTGACCAAGGCGTCGATCTTCAAGTCCGCGGGGACTCGGTCATACAGGTGATCTTGGATCAATCTGAAGGAGGATCTCTCCATCGTCACGAGTATTTCCATGTCGGGCGGGGTGGAGGAGGTGATCCCGCCGGTGACCGACACCGCTCGGAAATTCTGTGCCGCCGCGTCGATCATCACCGATTCCAATTCGGTGCCGATGTAGACTTCGCGCAAATTCCCGCAATCGTTCTTGTACGTGGCTTTCATGTCGCTGAATGCGGGATCGAAAGTCAGTTTGACGGAGTTGTTGAGGCGTGGGCCCATGTCTGGCAGCGGAGTGCGCCGGAATGCCGAGGCGAACTTCTCGCATCCCGTGGACAATCCCATGACCCAGAGACAGACCAGGACAAGGGCGCATCGGGCAAGATTCGGGCGTGATGAGATGAAAACCAAGCGCCCCGGGGTCATCGGGTAAGCGGGCTCATGACTCAAGAAGGTACGCGCATGTCATGGCACATTCTGCACCGTACCGAAATGTTGCCGTGAATGCAACTGGAGCCGGCTTCTTGCGGGCGCCGGTCGCTCCGGCATATGCTTCAGCGGATTCGAGGCCTGCGTATCGATTTGGATGAGCCTTTGGAATGCTGGTACTCGGTCTTTCGAACATGCGGGATGCTGCTGCGGCGCTGACGGAGGACGGCCGGATCCTCGCGGCGGCTGAGGAGGAGCGGTTTGTCCGCGTCAAACACGTCACGGCGCTTCCGGTTCATGCCATTCGATCCTGCCTCCAAACGGCGGGCGCACGACTTCGCGACGTCGATGCCGTGGCGGTGCCGTGGAAATATTGGGAAGTGGGACGTCGCGCAACCCTGGTACTCCGCGGGATGTTGCAGTCGTCGGAGTTGCGCAGGGTCAAGGCCAGGAGGAGTTACGAGCGTCTCGGTCAGGAATGGAAGGAACTGATCTTCCTGCGACGACTCTTGTCACGGCAGATCGACGGAACGGCTTGTCCCAATCCGGTATTTCTCGACCATCACCTCTGTCACGCAGCCAGCGCCGTCTTGGTTTCGCCCTTCAAGGAAGCGGCGGTCCTCATTGTCGACGGCGCGTCGGAATCCCACACCACCACCTTCGCTCGGGCAGATGAGCGGACCATTGATGTCTTGGGCCGGATTCCGATTCCCGATTCGCTCGGACAATTCTATGCGGCCATGACCGCGTATCTCGGGTTTGTTCCAGATCAGGACGAGTACATCGTTATGGGGATGGCGGGATACGGAAAGCCGGGTTATGCCCGGTCCATTCGCGACCGCATCCTGCCGCTGCTGCCGGAGGGGAGATTTCGTCTCAATACGAACCTGCTGGATTTCCATTTGGCACGTCGGCGGATCTTCGTTCCGGAATTTCTCGGACTGTTCGGCCCGGCCCGGCTGCCCGGCGGAGACGTCACGGACCGTCATCGAGATATGGCGGCCAGCGTGCAACTCGTGCTGGAAGAGACGATGCTGCATCTGGCCCGGCATCTGAGACGGATCACGGGGCTGACCCGACTGTGCCTGGCCGGAGGTGTCGCGTATAACTGCGTGGCCAACAGTCGCCTCCGGCGGGAGTCCGGATTCGAGGAGATCTACGTGCCGCCCGCGGCCGGAGATTCCGGCGCGGCGCTCGGTGCGGCGCTGTGGCTGACGCATCGGCGCGGTTTTCTCACCCATCGAACGGCGATGCGGACGGCTGCGTGGGGACCCGGGTACGAGGATCGGGATTGCAGAAGCGTGCTCGAAGCGGCGAGCTTGGAAGTCACCACGTTGCCGGATGCGCAGCTATGCGACACGGTTGCGGGCGAACTGGCGCGCGGTCGATTGGTGTTCTGGTTTCAAGATCGAATGGAATTCGGCCCGCGAGCATTGGGGAATCGAAGCCTCCTCGCCGATCCGCGCCGCGCGGATGTGCGGGAACTGATCAACGCCAAGGTGAAACACCGGGAGCCGTTTCGTCCTTTTGCGCCGTCGGTGCTGGAGGAGCGGGCGGGCGAATACTTTGACCTTCCCGGATCTTCTCCCTTCATGCTGTTCACGGCGCCGGTCCTTCCCTCGGCGAGGGACCTCATTCCCGCGGTCTTGCACATCGACGGGTCGGCACGCGTGCAAACCGTGGATGGGCACGCGAATCCGCGCTATCGTCTTCTGCTCGAGGCCTTTGCCAAGCTGACGGGAGTACCTGTGCTCCTGAACACGTCGTTCAATGTGAACGAGCCGATCGTCTGTACGCCGGAGGATGCCGTGCAGTGCTTTCTGCGAACGGAGGTGGAGTGGTTGGTGATGGGAAATCTCCTTGCCAGACGGCCGGGCCGTTCCGCCGGCTTTTCATCAGGCGCCGAGCGGTAGATGGCGAATCCTTCCGCACGGGAATCCGATCGTGCGGCCGATCTTGCCGATGGTCAGGACGCACATTCAGTTGCCGTCCAGTCATCGTTCGCACTCAACGCCCTGTTGTTGCTGTTCCTCCTCAATTTCAGCCTTCAGCCCTTGACCGAGCCGGATTTTGGTTGGCACTTGCGAACCGGGCTCGATCTGCTCGATAGCGGACTGAGGCTTCCCTCCTTGGATCCCTATTCCCATACGATGCCGGACTGGCCCTGGGTGGAGCATGCTTGGTTGACCGACGTGACCATCGGTGCGCTGTACGCATCCTGGGCCGGAGGGTTGGGAGTGATTGCGTTGTTCGCGGCGATCGCTGCCGGTGCCTGGCTGATCGCCGCCGGTACCGCGTCGGTTCCACGGTACGCTCGTTGGTTCATCGCCACCCTGTCGGTCTGGGTTGCGCTTCCCTATCTGGGCGCGCGTACTCAGCTCGTTTCTTGGCTCGGGCTCGCCGTCCTGCTCCGTCTTCTGTCGCGTCCCACAAGGTTCTCATGGCGATGGATCCCGCTCCTGTTTCTGCTGTGGGCGAATCTGCACGGCGGATTTGTCTTGGGTCTTGCGCTGATGAGCGTCGTTGCGCTCGCTCTGTGGCTCATGCGACTACTCCATGCCAAATGGACATCCCGATTTGGGCCGATCGATGAATCCGGCTTCGCCCGGGCGGATCTGCGTCGTTTGGTTCTGCTGACGGCGGCCTCGGCCGTCGTGACCCTGGTGAATCCGTACGGATGGCGGCTGCACGGAGAAATTGTCGATTCCTTGGCTAACCAGTTTATGGTGGATGAGTTACAAGAGTGGCAGCCCCTGTCGTTGGCGACGACGGCCGGTCGCGGGTATGCCCTCTACCTCGCCGTACTGGGTGTCGCAATGTGCTGCTGGTACCGCCGGCATGAACCGGTCCAGTGGGCGGTGTGGCTGGTCTTCCTCTGGTTTTCCCTGCGACACATGCGGAACATACCGGTGTTTCTCATCATCAGCCTGCCGCTTGCCGCCGACCTGACGGCCGCGGCATTCGACCGATTGTACCGGTCGCTTGGCGCGGGCGAGCCGGCCATACGATGCGGCATGTTGACGGGAGCCGTCGTCGCGGCGATTGTGCTGATGTGGGAGGGGCCCGACCATTTGCATCACGTGGTCCAGTCCGGAACGGAGCCGGCCAGGTACTTTCAGACGACCTCTTATCCGATCGAGGCCGTGGACTGGATTCAGGCGCATCCTGCGCAAGTTGGTGCCAGCCTCTACAATGATTACGGCTACGGCGGATTTCTGCTCTGGTGGATGCCGGAACATAAGATTTTCATCGATGGACGCATGCCGGCCTGGAGGATCGGGGACCGGCGCATCTTCCAGGACTACGTCGCGCTCACGCGGCGTGAGCCGGTCGATCTATCCGTGCTTGAGAAGTACGCTGTGGATTGGGCTCTAGTGCGCCGCGACACGCCGTTGGATCGCGCGTTGCACCGTGAGCCGAAGTGGGTTCGTGTCTACGAGGACGGGAAAGTCTCGGTCTATGTCATGCCATAGGCCGACGGCCGACCCGTTCGCTAATTGAGAGGTAGACCGAAACGGGGCGGGTGGTCTGAGGTCAATGGTTCGACGAAGGAGGCGGTGCGGTAGAGCCCTTTCCGGTCGTTCTGTCGGACACGAGCCAGGTCCCGCATCATCAGGAAGCCGTCGCGCCAGACGCGGACCTTCGAGCCCGGCTGATCGGCCCAGTTGATCGGAACCTCCGCAATCCGATACCCTCGGCGTTGCGCGACATAGAGCAGCTCCAGATCCAACCCATAGCCGTCGATCGTCCCCACAGCGAAGAGGTCTTGGGCCACCGAGCGACGGAACAGTTTGAACCCGCATTGCGTGTCCGCAATGGCGCGAATGCCCCCCTGTCGAACGGCGGCATTGAACAGGCTGCCGAGGATCGTGCGGTACAACTTCGCTCGGACGGAAAATGCCGGGAGCCGGGACGCGAGAGCCCGCGACCCGATGGCCAGGTCGGCTCCCTGTTCGATGGCCTGTTGCAGCCGGGGCAGCTCCTCAATAGGGGTAGCCCCGTCCGCGTCGGCAAACAATTGAAGCTGTCCGGTTGCGGCCTGCATGCCGCGTCTGACCGCGGCGCCTTTCCCTCGCCGATCGGGGAGCCGAAGCAGGCTGATTTCCGGTCTGGACACCGACAGGGCTTCGACGACCGAGGGGGTTGCATCGGTGCTCCCGTCGTCGACCACCAGCACTTCATAGGGGCGCCCGCGCTCCCGCATATAGTCCGTAATTCTTCGGAGGTAGGGTAGGATTCGACCGGCTTCGTTATAGGCGGGGATGATGATCGAGTGATGCATAGATTCCACGAGAAGCGGGAACAACATCATGCCACCGGGTCTTCTACGGCGGGCACTCTCGATGCGAAGTACCGTACCCGAGCCTTGCGGCGATTACAAGGGGCAGGCTGCGCACTTGACAGCTCGGCTATGCGGAAGCGAACGTATGGTTTGCGTCGGGGGAGAACTGCGTCCGGAAGTCGTGCGACGGAGGTGGGGATTGCCGCAGTGCGGCGCAATAGGGATTTCAGTCGCCGTCCTCGGTGCAGCGCTCCTCGCATCCTGCGCGTCGTCGGTGCCGCCGTCTCGCATCGGGGACTATCTGTCGTCGGATCTGAAAGTGGATGAGGGGGTGTTCGGCCGATTGAAGCCCAGGCCTGTGCCGGCAGGGATGCTTCTGGTCTCGGATACCGCCCATGCCGGCGCAGCGCCGACCTTGCCAGACGAGGCCGTTCTTCGATTGGGTGAGAGCCTGAAACAAGAAGTCGGCCGAGCCATTCCCGTGTCGGTCAAGGAGATGATCCCGCCTGAGAGCATTCCGCTTCAGCCGAACGGAGACTGGACTCAGTTCGCCGAGTTAGCGAAGAAGCGTGGGCTCGACTATCTCGTCTTGGTCGTCCTCTCCAGTATGGAACAGGAGTATCCCGTGACGCTCTTTCTGGGGTGGACCACATACGCGCAGCCGGGATTTCGACGCGACAACTGGTCGTTGCTGGAAATCGCGCTACTGGATGTGAAGAATAACCGCGTTCTTATCCAAGCCGAGGGGCGAGGGTGGGCGACGCTGGACTCGCCTACGGCTCCAGGGATCAATCAGTGGTATCCGGTCATCTACCTGCGCACGCAAGATCCGGAACGCCGCATTTGGCCTCCGACCTACGAAGAGGCGCCCAATACGCTGAGAGTCGTCTCTTTCGACCAAGCCTCGAAGCGGATGACACTCAATCTCCAGAAAGCATGGATCGCGTCGTTGGAGGCCGCCGGTGCGGAGGTGCACGAAACCTCATAGCACCTGTACGGAGATCAGGTTGATCGGGCCGGGGTGGGAAGAGTCACGATTCCAGCATCAGGAACGCCGGAGACGGAAGGACGTGCGTTGCGCCTTTGCCGAGATGGCAGGGCTTGTTGAAGCCGCCCGGCCTTTCCGCAAAGCGACTCGTTGTGCGCGAGACCGTGCTCAGCCGCGTATCTGCCGTCTCGTTGCCGATGATCGGCCCCTTTCATCTCGTTCCGTACTTAGACTACAATAAGGTCGTCCAGCCAACTAAATCGCGCCTATAACTTCTGGAGGAGCCTGGTTATGGTGAAGTGGAGCAGGGTCTGCATGGTATCCGTACTCTCATGCGTCGTTATCCTTTCTTCCGCCCTGCCCGGTGCCCTCGCCGCGGGGGTGCCGCCCTCGATGGCCCAGGGATTTTCGGACATTGTGAAGAAAGTGACCCCGGCCGTGGTTAATATTGCCGTGACCGGGGGAAGCGAAGGGGGCCGCGGCCGGCGACCGCTTCCGCCCGGACCGTTTGGTGGTCCTCCTGGTGGTCCTCCTGGCGGTGGTGATGAACCGGGCGGTGAGCTTCCGACTCCTCCGCCGATGCCCCCCGGTGGTCCTCATCGGCCCGACCAGAGCGCCGGGTCCGGGGTCATCCTCGATTCCAACGGGTACATCGTCACGAACAATCACGTGGTCGAGGGGGCGACTCAGATCACGGTGACCCTCGGCGATCGTCGGGAGTTTTCCGCCAAGATCGTAGGGACCGATCCCAAGACCGATTTGGCCGTCGTCAAGATCGAGGCGCAGGATCTTCCTTCGCTGAAATGGGCGGAGTACGAGAAGTTGCAGGTCGGTGATCTGGTGCTGGCAATCGGCAGCCCCTTCGGTTTGAGCTCGACGGTGACCCTTGGGATCATCAGTGCGCTCGGGCGAGGCAACGTCGGCATCGCCGATTACGAAGATTTCATCCAGACCGATGCGGCCATCAACCCCGGAAACTCAGGCGGGGCGCTGGTCAACATGAACGGAGATCTGATCGGCATCAACACCGCCATCTTCTCCCGGACCGGCGGGTCCGAAGGCATCGGCTTTGCCATTCCGAGCAGCATCGCGCTGGATATCGTCGAGAGTCTGCAGAAGACCGGGAAGGTCGTGCGCGGGTGGATGGGTGTGGCGATTCAGGAGATCACTCCCGCTCTCGCCAAGTCATTTAAGCTGCCGGAGCAGCGAAAGGGCGTCCTCATCAGCGATGTCAACGAGAATGGACCTTCGCATGCTGCCGGAGTCAAACGGGGCGACGTCGTGATCGCCTTCAATGGCAAGGAAGTGCAGAGCGTCAGTCAATTGCGGAATCTGGTGGCGCGGACCGTCGTTGGAAAGGATGCGCAGGTCAAGATCCTTCGAGATGGGAAGGAGCAGACCTTGTCCGTCAAGGTGGCGGAACGGCCGTCGGACGAGATGCTGGCCAAGAAGGAGTCGGCTCCGCCGAAAGAGCAAGGCGAAACCGTCAAGCCGCCGGACAACGTGCTCGCGTCGCTGAGGGTGCAGGCTCTGGACAACGCGACGATGAACCAGCTGAACATTCCGGCCAAAACCACCGGTGTGGTGGTGTCCTCCGTCGAGCCGGGCGGCCCGGGTGAGGCGGCGGGCATCCAGCGGGGCGATGTGATTCAGGAGGTAAATCACGAGGTGGTCAAGAGTCTTGAGGACTACCATAAGGCCGCGCAGAAGATCAAAAAGGAGGAGCTGGCCGTCCTCCTCCTCAGCCGACAGGGGAACAACCTGTTCGTTGCGGTCAATCCGAAATAACGCCGAAATAGCGGCGAGGCCTCCGAGGAGCCCGCGAACGGCTTCCGGCGTATGCTGAGGACGGTGTGCTAAACGATCTCAATCGGTGGCTGCAAGACTCCGTTTTCAAGCCACTGGAAGACAAAAAGATGCCGGTCATGGAGCACCTGGTTGAGCTCCAAGTCCGGCTCACGCGGGCGGTCCTTGTCACTGCACTGGTGTTCGTCGGCACGTTTTTCTACGCCGACACGCTCGTGAAATGGCTTCGGGTGCCGCTGCAGAACATGTTCGTTCCCGGGTCGCTCTCCTGGGTGCCCACTGACCTGCCGATGGTGCCGTTCGTCTTTCTGGCGCCGGCCGAGGCTCTGTGGCAGAACGTGAAGGTCGCGGGTCTCTTCGCGCTGGTGATCGCGACCCCCTATATCCTGTTCGAGGTTTGGCAGTTCGTCGTGCCGGGGCTCCATGCCCAGGAGCGGCGCTTTGTGGGGCCGTTTACCGTATTGAGTACGCTGGCCTTCTTTGCCGGGGTCGGATTTTCGTTTTTCTTCGTTCTGCCGTTCGCGCTGAATTTTTTGGTGTCGTACGGGGTGAACGCGGGGTTCATTCCGCAACTGTCGATCGCCCAGTATGTGGGGTTTGCGCTGTGGTTCTTGATGGTGTTCGGATTGATCTTCGAGGTGCCGCTGGCGATCACGCTCATGGCCAAGTTGGGGTGGGTGGACGCCCCGTTCCTCAAGCGCTACCGCAAATGGGCGCTGCTGGGCGCCTTCATCGTGGCGGCCATCTTGACCCCTACGCCCGATCCGTTCAATCAGTGTTTGATGGCGCTCCCGATGTACGTCTTTTACGAAGTCGGGATTGTGAGCGCGGGGTTTTTCAACAAGAAGAAATCGGCTCCGGCTGAGACGGGGGCGGTATCGGCGCCGGCGGGGTCCGGTCACGGCAAACCGATGGCTCCCGCCATGTCCGGCGCGTCAGGGGGCGAATACGTCGGGGTTTCATCCGGAAGTAGGCGGCATTGATACCGGCAACAACGCGAGAGAGGGCGACAGATTATGCCTCGTGAACTGAACATCATTCAAACACCCACATCGGGCGGAAGCGATGCCTGTACCTACATGTGGGCCTGTGCGATTTGCGATGAAAACGAGTCCTGCCAGAAGGACAAAGAAGGGCACAGTCGGTGGCTCGTCGCGAAGCGGATGGAGCGAATCGAATACAAAGTGCTCATCATGAGCAATAAGGGCGGGGTCGGCAAAAGCACCTGTACCACCAACCTCGCGGTGAGCCTGGCGCTGAAAGGCTGGCATGTGGGCATCTGCGACATGGATATTCACGGGCCGAACATCCCGAAGATGGTCGGGGCCGAAGGGCAGAAACTCAAGATCAGCACCTCGGGTGGTATCATTCCGTTTCAAGCCTACAATCTCAAAATCGCTTCGATGTCTTTTCTGCTGCAGAATCCGGACGATCCCATCATCTGGCGCGACGCATACAAATACGAATTCATCAATCAGCTGCTCGGCGGGGTGGAGTGGCAGGATTTGAACTTTCTCCTGATCGATCTACCGCCCGGTACCGGCAACGAATCCGTGACCACGATCGACCTTCTCGGCCAAGTCAGCGGGGCGGTGATTATCACGACTCCGCAGGAAGTGGCGTTGCTGGATTCGCGCAAGTCCGTCACGTTCTGTAAGGACAGCGAAGTGCCGATCATCGGCATCGTCGAGAACATGAGCGGCCTCGAATGTCCGCACTGCCACAACCATATCGAGGTTTTTCGGAAGGGCGGAGGTGAGGCCTCGGCCCAGGATATGGGCGTGCCGTTTCTCGGGCGCATTCCACTCGACCCGGACGTGGTCACCCAGTCGGATGCCGGGGAGCCATTTGCCATGTTCTATTCGGATACCCCGACGGCTGAGGCCTATCACGAAATCGCGAACAAGGTCGAAGCGTTCTGCAAGAAGAGCGGTTCGCTCGTCAACGTCGCCCCGCGGCATCACCATTGACGTGACGCACCCATGAAAGCCACAGATGCCATGCAGGGACTGACGCCGCTCGAAGAAGCCCAAAAGATCGTCCTGGACAGCACGCCGGTGCTGGGATTGGAGAAGATTCCGCTGCTGGATACGTTGGGACGCGTGTTGGGCGAAGACATCATCGTCGAGCGCGACAATCCGCCGTGGGACAACAGCGCGATGGACGGATTCGCCGTTCGTTGGGACGACATCAAGTGGGAGCATCCGATCGACAAGCCCGTGACGCTGAACGTGATTGAAGACGTGCCGGCCGGGAAAATGCCGACGAAGATGGTCGGGCCGGGCCAAGCCATCCGCATTATGACCGGCGCGCCGGTCCCCAAAGGGGCCGACACGGTGCTGAAGGTGGAGGACACCGAACATACTCCCGATTCCGTCAGGGTCTTCAAACCCGAGCCCAAGGGCTCGAACATCCGTCCGCAAGGGGAGGATGTCAAGAAAGGCGAGCGGATCATCGCCAAAGGCACCGCCGTGCGGCCCGGCGAAGCGGGTATGCTGGCCATCCTCGCCAAGTCGTTCGTCTTCGTCCATCAACGGCCCAGGGTGGCGATTCTCTCGACCGGAGACGAGCTGGCCGACCTGGACGAGCGGTACAGCGAAGAGAAGATTATCAATTCCAACAGCTACGGCATTGCCGCGGCGGTGCAGGACGCCGGAGGCATTCCCTTCCTGCTCGGGATCGCCAAGGACAACCCCGCCGCGCTGAAGGAAAAAATTTCCCACGGGCTGACGGCCGATATCCTGGTGCTGTCCGGCGGTGTGTCGATGGGCGACTATGATTTCACCAAAGCCGTGTTCCAGGACCTCGGCGCGGCGATGAATTTCTGGAAGTTGGCGATCAAGCCGGGGCAGCCGTTGGCCTTCGGAAAGATTCAGGGTAAGCTCGCGTTTGGGCTGCCGGGGAATCCGGTGTCTTCCATGGTCACGTTCGAGCAACTGGTCCGCCCGGCGATGCTCAAAATGGGCGGCCATCGAAGCTACGGACGTCCCATGGTGCGGGCCTTGTTCCAAGAGAAGTTCTCCAAACGAACGGATCGACGTCATTTCCTCAGAGGGATGCTGACGAATGAGGACGGCGTTTTCAAGGTCTGGACGACGGGAGACCAGGGATCCGGCATTCTGACCTCCATGGTCAAGGCCAATTGCCTGATCGACGTTCCGATGGATGTGGAGCGACTCAATCCGGGAGATCCCGTATCCGTGCAACTGCTGAGCGATCAAGGTTGGGCCGGTCATGCCGTGTACGCGTCCGGCGGTCCTCACCGGCAGTCCTGTTGCTGAGAGGATTTTCCACCATGGCCGCGCCTATCGTATGTTTCGTCGGAAAATCGAACAGCGGCAAGACCACGTTCATCGAGCGGATCATCCCCGAACTGGTCCGGGCCGGGTACAAGATCGCGACAGTCAAGCATGCAGGCCATGGGTTCGATCTCGACACGGAAGGGAAAGACAGCTGGAGACACAAACAGGCCGGGGCCAGCAGCGTCATCATCTTGTCGAAAGGGAGTATGGCAATGTTTGCCGATGTCTCCGATCAATTGACGGTCGAGGACGTGCGTGGGCGGTTCCTGAACGAGTCCTACGATCTCGTCCTTGCCGAGGGATGGAAGCACGAGGGGCATCCGAAAATCGTGATCGTCCGCGAGCAAATCGGAGAGATACCCATTTCGCAGGAGGGCCTGCTCGCCGTCGTCTCCGACAAGCCTGTTGATGTGGGTGTCCCCACCTTTGATCTCAACGACATCTCCGGAGTGGCTGCGCTCATCATAAAGCGGTTCCCTTTGCGGCGACCACGCACGGCGCATGAGCTGGAGGCCTAAGCCGGTCATCATATTGGCACTTGTCGTCGGTGCCTTGGCGCTGGGCGGAGTGGCCGTTCCCCTGACCAACCATCCGAAATTTTGCGCAAGTTGCCACAACATCGCGCCGTCGTACGACAGTTGGGTGGCATCATCCCATAGGGAGGTCACCTGCGTGGCCTGTCATGTGCGGCCTGGGATAGAAGGCTGGATGCACGACAAGGCCTGGGCGGGAACGAAGGATCTATTCATTTCTGCGTTCGGTACGCCGACCGATTCCCACAATCTGAAGGCCTCGGTCGATTCCGATGTGTGTCTGGGGTGCCATCGCAACATTCTCCGGGTATCGGAGGTGGCGCCTCGGGATCTGCCCCCGCCGGTCCAGGACGTCGGGTTGGTCATGAATCATCGGAAGCATATGGAGGCGTTCCGGATCCAGGGCCGAGGAGAAGGCTGTACCACTTGCCACTCGGGGATCGTCCACGAACGGCCGATCAAAGGGTACCCGATTGTGGTTCCTCGCGGTCACGTGTCGGCCGACAGTCAGCCCTGGCTTCCGGACCATCCGGAAGGGTCGTATCTCCGAGCACGGGCGCTCAAGGACTGTTTCCGATGTCACGACGGCAAAGCCGATCATCAGGGCAAGGTGCTGGATCGAAAGTGCGAGACATGTCACTTACCGGACAAGCTCAAGACCTTCCTCTCATTTTAGACGGATTCGTCAGCGCATGATGATCCCGCCGGTTCTGAGCGTCACCAGGCTCCGAAAGCAATTCGGTGAGTTCACCGCCGTGCAGGACATCTCTTTCAGCATGAGGCCGGGTGAAATCCTGGGCCTGCTCGGTCCGAACGGCGCGGGGAAAACCACTACGATGCAGATGTTGCTGGGGCTGATCACACCGACGGCCGGCTTCATCCACATGTTCGGCATGGAATTGGCGTCCCATCGCGAACAGATCCTCCAGCAGGTCAACTTCTCCTCCACCTATATTTCCATGCCGCTGGCCCTGACGGTTGAGGAGAATCTGTGGGTCGTGGCCAGACTCTACGGCCTCACCGACATCGAACGGCGGGTGGACGACGTCGTGAAGAAATTCGAGATGGAAGACATTCGCCGGAAAGTGACGCGGAAGCTCTCGTCCGGACAGATGACCAGGTTGACCTTGGCCAAAGCGTTCCTGACCGAGCCGAAAATACTGTTTCTGGATGAACCTACGGCCAGCCTCGATCCCGACATCGCCCACAAGATCCGCGCGCTATTGAAGGAAGAGCGCCGATCATCCGGTCTCAGCATCCTGTATACATCGCACAATATGCGTGAGATGGAGCACATGTCCGACCGGATTATTTTTCTGCAGCGAGGAAAGATCGTCGCGGAAGGGACGGCTCAGGAAATCGTGGCGCGGTTCGGCGAAGCCGATCTCGAGGAAGTCTTTCTGAAGATTGCGCGCGAGTCGCGCTGAATCAGCGAGGGGAGCGAGGTGGTGGACGCAGTCCTAGATTTCGCCGTCGGCACGATGGTCGGAGGGCTCGGGTTAAGTTTGTGTTGGGGGCTCTTCTGGTTGGTCATCGGATTGATCGGCCTGACGCGCGGGACCTGTACCTGGCGTGTCGTCGCCAATAGTGCCCTTGTGGTTGGGCTGCCGTTGCTGTTGGGCGCAGGTCTGTTGTGGAGCAGAGGAGGCGTCAAAGAAACTCAGACATTCGCTCCGGGGCTGCTGGCCATGCCGCTGCTCGTCATTGGGCTTGGGCTTCGCAAGGCTCCGGACGGTCAGCGTGCCGGGACTCATATGCTCGCCGGCATGCGCCATCTCATGGAAGAACTGCTGGCGGAACATCGGGACTGCGGTGGGTGCGGTCATGAGCATGAACCGGGCGATGCCGGAGGGTGCGGATGATGAAACTCCATCGGATCGGCGCCTTGGTGTCGCGCCACCTGTATCTGTACCGACGAAGCTTACCCCGCATCATGGAGATTTTTTATTGGCCGTTCCTGGATTTGGTGATCTGGGGGTTCATCACGCTATATTTGGCAAAATACCAACCTCAAGTGCCTGGCTTCGTGACGTTTTTCCTCGGCGCGCTGATTCTCTGGGACATGCTGTTCCGGTCACAACAGGGGATCACCATTTCGTTTCTGGAGGAACTCTGGGCTCGGAATCTCATGAATCTCTTTGCGAGCCCCCTGACGCCAGCGGAGTTTCTGGCGGCGACGATCGCGATGAGCATCTTCAAGGTCACCTGCGTGTCCATCGTCATGGGCATCTGCGCCTGGCTGTTTTACGACTACAACGTCATGGTCATAGGGCTGTGGCTCTTCCCGTTTGTCGTCAACCTGGTCGTGACCGGATGGAGCATCGGAGTCTTCACGACTTCATTGATCATGCGATTCGGGCAGGAGGCGGAGGTGCTCGCCTGGAGTATGGTCTTTCTCTTCCAGCCGATTTCTTGCGTCTTCTACCCGCTCGACGTGCTGCCGGCCTGGCTCAAGGCCGTAGCCTGGGTCAATCCGGCGGCCCACGTGTTCGAAGGCATGCGAGCGGTATTGAGCGGTTCAGGCTCTCCGCTGGCCAACTTGATCTGGGCCTGTGGTCTCAATGCGGGCATGCTCGCGGGCATGATCATCCTATTTTACAGGACCTTTGCCTATTGTAAGGTTCAAGGCTCTTTGGTCCGGATAGGGGAGTAGTCCCCTGGGGATGGCCGATTTGTTCCCACGGTCCCGGCTACTGCGGGGGAGGTCTGGATCGGTCCTTGGTTGTAATCCACCAGACCCTGTGCTAGGGTTGCCCCCACTTCATTCGTACGGGTCTCGCGGTGAAGGGGGTTCAATAGAAGGAGACCCGCCACTTTGATGTTGCCTTGCCCGGGAATTTCGTCGGAAGTCAGACCCAAGTCGCCACAATCTTCGCGCCTTCGGCCCGCTCCTTCCCCGTTGCTCGTGTTCAAGACAATGTCATCATTTTCATAAGGAGGAACCCCACATGGGTTCGAAGATTTACGTCGGTGGGTTGCCCTATTCGGCAACCGAGCAGCAGTTGAGCGATCTGTTCGCGGTGCACGGTGGCGTGGCCTCGGCACGGATCATTACGGACAAGTTCACGGGACAGTCCCGCGGGTTCGGGTTTGTCGAGATGTCCTCGGATTCGGAAGCCCAGGCCGCGATCACTGCGCTCAACGGATCAGAAATGGGAGGCCGGACCCTGACGGTGAATGAAGCGCGTCCTCAAGAGCCTCGTGCCGGCGGAGGTGGAGGAGGTCGTGGTGGGTTCGGAGGCGGCCGGAGCGGTGGCGGTGGAAAGCGCGATCGCTGGTAAGCGATAAGACCGATCGTACGTGTCGATGAGAAGGGGGCTGCTGTCGTTTGACGGCAGCCCCCTTCTTGCTTGTCCGGTTAGACGATCGCCCGCCTCCCCGGCAACTCCGGCTTGAATCGATGGTCCGTCGACCGCTACCGACTCAGTGATGGGTCCGTCGCCTGATCAGTCGAACCATTCGTCCGCTTCTTTGGCCTTGTCCTGATTCTCGTGCAACAGCGATTCCCTGGTCGGCGGTGCTTCCAACAGGGTGCGGCGGACCAGATCGACCATCTCGAGATTGTCGAAAGGTTTGGAAATGAAGGGCAAGGAGCCTTTCCTGATGCCGTAACCGGTCAGGTCCTTTTCGATGTTCCCCGACATCAGGACAATACGGAGATTGTCACGCATGCTGAGGGCGCGTACGGCGAGTTCATGGCCGTGAACATGAGGAAACTCATTGGCTCCCGACGCAAATGAGAACTCCGGAGGCGGAAGCACCAGATCGGTCACCAGGATGTCGATGGTACCGGGATGGTGTTTGCAGATTTTCAACGCTTCCGAGCTTCCTGCGGCCGGCAGGACGGATAATCCTGCCTGTTCCAAGAGTGTACGGCACAGGGTGAGGACGCCGGGGTCATCGTCAACGACGAGCGCGGTCTGTCTCTTGGCATCGAAGGTGGGCATGGTGAACTCCCTGGTCTGACCCGCTGCGGCTGTACGGCTCAGGATAGCCCAGAGAATGTGGAAACCCTACGAAAAGAGGATTTGGAGCTAGGCGTTCTCCTGGCTCCGGTCCTTCAGGTTCGCAAGTCTCGCTGGGTCCAAGCGGACCGTCAGCGACTGCTCTCGCGTGACGAAAACCGCTCCGGGAGCCTGGTTCTTTGCTTTCCTGACCCACTTCCGTCTTGTATAGATCACCTCGCCTTTGGCGCTTTTCTTGAGGTCGCTGTACAGGAGAGCCAATGTTGCCGCGTCCAGTACGGTGGCGGGGGGGGCGTCCTTCCCCTTCTCCAATCGCACGACTACATGGGAGCCGGGAACTCCACGGGCGTGCAGCCATAGGTCATCGCTGTTCGCCAAGCCGAACGTCAGCTCATCGTTTTCCCGGGCGTTCCGTCCCACCAGAATAGGGAGACCGTCGGTCGAGATGAACCGCCTGAACGGCCCGCGACGTTGATCCGTCTGCCCGGTTCCGTCACGCCGGCTTGGGCGGAACGTTCCATGGATGGGTGGGGCGACCGGCGGAGACCAGGTTCCCTGTTCGATCTCCAGAAGTTCCCGTCGCAACACCACGAGGTCTCGTTCCGCCTGCGCAATGCGAGGCGGCAGCTCCTGTTGCGCCGTCAGATACTTGCGGTGCTTGCGGAAGTAATCTTCCATATTCCCCTGGGCGGATTTCGTCCCGTCCAGCGGAAGGGAGATCTCCGGCATCGTGGAGTCGAAATAGTCGATCACCAGGATCTCGTCCATTCCCTTCCTGATCATGCCCAGATTAGCCTTCAGCAATTCCCCGTAGCGGGCGTACTCCCGGAACCGGGTCGCCTTGGCCAGGTCTTCTTGCCAGGCTTCGTTACGGCGCTGTGTTTTCTGAATGGTCTTCTTCAGCACACGCCGACGTGCGCCTTTGACTTGGTCCAGCACCGCGGCGGAATCACGATCCTGATAGTGCCGTTCGATGGCGGCGGAGACAGAACGGTTCCCGGTCGGGTCGTATAGAGGAAACCGAGAAGCTTGATCATGCCCAGTCCGGTCAGGTCTGTCCGGCGGACGATAGCGTGTGCCGATCAATACGCGATCCCCAGAGAGGTCCTTGAGAATCGTGCCTTCGGGGTCCAACAGGTACAGATTGGCTCGCCGTCCGGTGAGCTCGCACAGCAGCGTGCGAGGCCCTGCCTTGGTCGTCAGCCGCCATTCAACGATTCGGTCGCCGGAAATCTGCCGGAATCCGTCGATACGGGCTCCCTGAACATGTGCCCGAAGGTACTGGCAAAATGCCGGCGGACTCGGCGGATTTCGCAACGGCCTCGTGACGAGATGAAGCCGCGCGCATTCCGGTTGACAAGACACCAACAGCCGATGAGTCCGCCCCGGCACGCGGATTTCAAACACGAGTGTGGAGACGCTCGGCTGGGAGACCCGCTGGATCCAGCCCGTGCCGACGGCAGCCTCAATCTCTGCGAGGACGTGGGTGATCTCTAGATCAGTCAGGGACATGGTGGCCTATCGCCGGTGTATTCTGCAGGAAATATCCTTCAGTTTGTCAGATCCGGCCGCGCAGGCCCAGACGTATGTGGAATCCCTCGTGTCGACGTTTTCTCGCCAAGGATCCCTAAGGGACGAAATCGGTTGCCCGACAGACTGATCGGTACAACTTCAGATGTGGCACTCTACGATCGGCCGGAAAAACTGGCAAGTTTGTCGAGTATGTGCGTGGCATCTTGATTGCTTACGGTTCATGGTACTGCGCGATGTCGTGCCCTGGTGTGCGGGCGATGGCCCGCACGAGGAACTTGGTGTACATCGGTCATCCATGAGGGAGGCAGGCTATGCATTGCACGAGATGTGAAGGACTCATGGTCCCTGACGATTTGATCGACATGCAGGAGAGCAGTATTCCAATGTGGATGAAGGGTTGGCGTTGCGTGTCGTGCGGAAACATCATCGATCAACTGATTCAACAGCATCACGGTATCCGGGATTCCTGGCTGAGGGACAAGGATCTCTCGCCGATCATGTTGCGCTCCGCTAAACAGCCTGCTTAGCTGGGATGGGGGCGGCACCTTCCTGCCCTTGTCGTCCAGTCCCATGTTCTTGCACGATCGTTCCAGGGTTGGGTAGAGTCACGCGTTGTCTTACGGAGATTCCGCGTGACCACGCCATTGTTCGACGCCGTCGCACTTTCCAGTCTGCAGAGTGAATTCCGGCGATCCATGAAACGGCTGCTCTTGGATTTATGCCGAGACCTCGTCGTCGACTATGCTCGGCTGTCAAAGCAGCTCGGTCTGCCGGTGGGCTACTTCCATTTTGTAGCCCATACGTTTGAAGACCGCGCGTTTTGTAACTGGAAAGTCGTGGGATGGATCGAGACGCTCAACGATCTGGTGTATTTTCTGGACCTCCTTCAACAAATCGGCAAGGAACGAGATCCGCGTGACTTCGCCCAACAACTCTTTGCCGAATGTGAACTAAAGTTTTTCGAAAACAGCTATCTGGACGAACTGTTTCCACATGGACACAGGCAGCCGAAACGATTACGCATCAGACTGCAATGGCTCTGTGCGAGATTGGCGGGCGAGGTGACGCAGGAGTCGTTGTTCTTCGACCCTCGATGGGCGATTCAGTGGACCAGACAACAGAGAATGGACCCCTGGGAGGTGCAGGGAACCTTGAATCAACATTTTGAGCGGGCGGAGCCGGCGTGGACCGTTCCGAACGGCACAGAGGGAGATGCATTGGTCACTCCTCCCTCCGCAGTTCGCGCCGTGCGCCGGGCCGCGCGGCCCGTCACATTCGAGGTCGACCAAGGAAGAGTCGTCCTCAAGAAGGGGAAACGTTTCCCCATCTGCACGCTCCAGGACGATCATGTCGAGTGGCACTGGACAAAAAGAGCGGCGGTCACGGCGACCGACGCGCGGCAACGGCCTCCCATCGTCGGCCCGACGTTGCGCTATGACAGGGCGCGTCAACCTCAGGCAGTGAGATTGACATATCCTCGTCAGGTGAAGCGGATCGGTCGAGCCTGGCAGACAATCCGGCGCGCATGGCCGGAAGGTCACGCGGTTCTGGCCTTGCTCACCTCACGGGTGATCCCCCTACACGCCAAAGGTGTCGTGAGCTTCAGCTATCGCCACCGCCCGGGGCTGTCCTTCATCAATTGTTTCGACCGCGACAATCTGGACTTGATCGACGATCTGATTCACGAAAACAGCCATCACCATCTAAACCTATTGCTGCGCAAGCACGTCATGTACCGCGGCGACCGCAACCAGCAGATCTTCTACTCGCCGTGGCGGCGCAGCCTGCGGCCGATCCGTGGGATCCTGCACGCCACATTCACATTCACGATGGGTGCGGTGCTGTTCGAGCGTCTCTCAACATTCGGTGAAAGGCGCGAGGCTGCGTGGCGAGCGGCAGGATTGACAGCACGTGATTTAATGCGCGCGCGATTCCGCTGCCTCGAAGAAATCGAGTCGGTCCGGTACTCGATGCAGGATCTCGACTATGCCGGGCGGCATCTCAAGTGGCTCACCGGCTCCGGCGCCCGGCTCGTGCGACAACTAGAAGAAGCACTCACCAAGGCTGAACAACGCATCGCTCGACATCGGAACGAAGTGCTCACATCAAGATTCGGTCCGGCTCTTCGCAAACACATCAAAGAACTTCAACAAGCCCGTCAAACGTACGGCCCGGTGCGATTGGGGAAGGTTTAGATTGGGTCTGGGGAAAACGATTATTTTGCGGTGGGCACCGTGTGTTGCCTCACCCATTCCACAAAGACGTTTCGCAAAAGGTTGCCTGCAGCTAAGTCCAACATCACGCGCTCTTGCTCGTCGACAGGGGCACCAAGCTCATAGCCGTTGATCATCAGGAATGTTTCCATCGCCGCGTGGCCGATTCTCTTGTTGCCATCGATGAAAGGATGGTTGAGGACCAGTGAGAAACAAAGGGCTGCTGCTTTGGTGATGATATCGGGATACAGGTCTTGTCCGGCAAAGCTCTGACGTGGTTGAGCCAAGGCAGATTCCAGCGCACCGAGGTGACGAATTCCGGTGGCGCCGCCCCAGCGATCAATCACGGACCTGTGAAGATCTAAAACTTCGGCGAAGGAAAGATAGCGGGTCACGAGAGGCGACGGTAAAGCTCGACGTTCTTTTCCATCACCCGTTTGGCGGCAGCGCGAAATGAATCGTCGGGTTGATCGATGAAGTCATTGATGCCGAGGCGGACCATCTGTTCGACGGTCAAACCCTCACGTTTGCTCAGATGCTCCAGCCGGCGCATTTCTTCGTCCGAGAGAGAAACTGTTACGGTTGGCATGATCAACTCCATATGGAGGACTGGGCGCTCAAGGCTGATTTCAGTATATTAAAAAGGTTTGGGAAGGGCAAACGAATGAGGCCGGCCGTATAAATCTGCTGCCACATCAACAAACTCCGCCACGCCCGCCACACCAACGGTCCGGTGCGGTCGAGTAAAGCGCGATGTTCTCGCTCTGATTACACCAGTATGAAGAAGAAATCAGACAAACCAAAAACCAAGGTTGGAGTAGGATGCAGGCGGATCAAGTTGATCGCCAAAGAGCTGCGGAAAAAGATACGGACCGATGCTCAAGCGGCTAGCAAACAATGAAGAGCAAAGCGAAAAAGCGTAAGCAAAGAATGTCCACCGACGATTCATTGGACAAGGTGAAGGGGAAAATCGGAGAAACTTTTGCTCGGCAGGTTGAACGCTTTATTGAGCGTTACCGTCCTGCCTTGGAAGCTCTATCGAGGCGGTAATCGAGAGATATGAATTGACGGTGAGTGCGGCAGTAATGGTAGAGTGGGCTTGAAAGCCTACGGTTGGGAATCATGATACGTCGTGGCAAGCAGAAACGCTCAGTGAAACGGAGCAGGCGCTCCCAGCGGCCAAGCTTGCAGAAGCTGGTTGCGCGTCAGAAAAAAGCTCTCTTGTCCCTGGCAGGGATCGGAGCCAGCGGGTTTGCCGATGTCAGTGTCGAGCACGACACCTACCTGTACGATTTTGCGGTAAGGTGACGCATGGGAGAGAAAGAGGCCGTTCTCAAACTCCTCGAACAGTTGCCGGAAGAAGCGACTCTCGAAGACATTCAGTATCACTTGTACGTGCTTCAAAAAATCAAGGCCGGCCAAGAGGCTGTGGATCGCGGGCACGTGATCCCGCATGAGGATGTCATGCGCGAGCTGGCGGGATGGCTCGCATAGTCTGGTCAGCTGTTGCGCGCGACGACCTCAGGGCGTTGGTGGCCTTCATCAAAGCGGATTCCCCAGGCTACGCTCAAACCTTCGGATTGCACATCCAGCAGCGCGTTGAACAATTAGGACAATTTCCCGAATCAGGCCGGAAAGTTCCAGAAGATAAACGCGGCATTTATCGGGAACTCATCGTCGGGAACTACAGGGTGGTGTACCGAGTGGATGGAGACACCGTGACGATCGTGACGCTCATCCACGGCGCACGGCTGCTACAGCTGTAATCAGTTTCTCTCTGTGTCACGAGAGACGACGGTAGAGTTCAGCGTTCTTCTCCATCACCCGCTTAGCGGCAGAACGGAACGATTCGTCGGGTTGGCCGATGAAGTCGCTGATGCCGAGGCGGACCATCTATTCGACGGCCAAACCCTCACGTTTGCTCAATTCTTTCTTCCAGTCGGCGCACTTCTTCATCAGAAAGGGAGATCGTGAGCATTGCCATGATCGGCTCCTTTGCTTAACGGTTACCGGAGCAGCCAGCAGTTGCTGGGGAAAAGACGATAGACCTCTGCGTGCTGTGACATAATGCAAATCTCATCGAATGGATGATTTGAGGGTAGACGAAGCGTTGTAAGCCTTTTTTCTACAGTGCAAAGGTAGAGGCGTTGACGGTATGTAAACACGACAAGCACGAGGTGACCGTTGACACTGTAGCGTTTCTTGCTCTTGGCCCGAATTCTTCGGAGTGATTCTGCCAGGAGACGAACATTTTCAACGGAATCCTTTCGGTTTATTGCGTATGATAAGGTGCTTCTCTCTCTGGCCTGCATCCAAACAGATTTTGCGTGATCCTGATCGTAGTAGACTGAGACAACTTCAATGCCTACTTGCCTGCCTGTTTTCCGGTGTTCACACAGTTGATCTGGTTCAGGAGGAAGCCCAGCGCGAAGGACTTTGTAAGGGCTGCCAGTAGCGAGCAAGAATTCACGCGCAACAGTCTCCTCCAGGTTATTCTTCAACGGATCAGTAACAGCCAAACGCATGAAAGCTTTCTCTACGTAGTTATCCCGCGACGTTCAGGCCACTTAGAAATTTAAGAGTGGCGGCACAATTGGTCACAAACTCCATCGTTCCAGTTACTTGGAACAGAGTGTCGTCAGGGTGGCCGCAAAAACGTGCAAACTCCCAGCCCACTTGCTCAAATTGCGATTTCTGCAAACCATCTCTTGCTGCCGCGGCATATACAGGAATTCGTTTCCGTAGTTCACTGTCAAAGGTATGCCATGTGGGGTCCTTTTGAGCTAAGGCGTCTATAAAAGAATAGTAGACAGTAAGAATCGCATTCTGCTCAGGCTCGTTACGGAACAAATCCCAGGTTGCGTACTCATTGATCCAGCCTATGAGCAGCATCGACTCATATCGGATACTTTCCCGATCACCTTCAGGCAGAGATGCTAGTGCTTCATTTTGGTCGACCTTGGCGTTGCCACCCTTGACTATGAAATCTATGAAGGCGAACGCGATCTCTTTTGGAGTAACCTGAATCTTAGGAGGATTTTCTGGAGATCCCAACGGCATGATTCAAATCTCTCAGGGAGGGGCGTAACAGAGAGAGGTTGCTTAATAAATCGGTTTAGGGGAGAGCTTTATAAGAAGCAATATGCTGAGAGCCGGCGAGCTGGTAGTATCAGGCAAATTGGCAGAACAGTTTCTTATGCTCCAGACTGCTCAAAAAGGTCAGCCAACGAATCCGCAGGGAGTTCGCGACTGAGACATGCGGTTTTCTGTATGTCGCAGAGCGGTCGACAGCCGACAGCGAAGTGGAGTTGTCTTTCTTTGCTCTCACTCCAAGTCTGCTGGCGATTTGCGAATTCACGGGCGACATACCCTGATACGCATGGCTTGGAATGCCCGAAAGATACGAGCGTCAATTAGTGGGTGGCTCGGGGGACAAGGTGCCAAGTTTTTATCTCTTGTTGCGGGTGGTGTCGATCAATCGCTCGCCCGCAGCGGGGTCCCCACACCGGGCGGGGTGCGAGGACGAGCGATGATCGACGACAGGTCCCGCAACATATTTGCGCATTGTGACATCACATCCGCGCTGCTCGCTAAGGTTCCACCGTCACGTCCACATAAGCCGGCAAACTATCTGCCCCTTTCTTATCCGTCACGCGCAGCCGGAAGCGGAAGAGTTTAGGCTCCGAGACAAACGGGGCGACGAACGACGCTTTTGGCATATTGAGGTCGAGGAGCGGGACTTTTGCCCCACGGACCTGACTCCAAGAATAGAAGAGCGCTTCTCCCTCGGGGTCGCGGCTGCTCAAGCCGTTCAATTCGATCTTGGCACCCGACTTGACGGTACGGTTCGCACCCGCATCGGCCACCGGCGGCTCGTTCGGTTCATCACCGACCGCGACGGTCACATCGAGCGAGGCTTCCTTGTCCCTGTTCTTCACCGTGAGCACGGTCTTGCCGTTCCCCACGATCTTGAGCATGCCGTCCTGCACCACCCGGATGACCTTGTCGTTCGATGACTGATAGGTCGTGCCGCTGGTCGGCGTACTCAAGGGTCTGGTGATTCCGTCGGCGAACTCCCCCACGACCGGGAGTTCGAAGATTTTGCCGAGTACGTCCACCTGTCCATAGGTTGCCAATTGACCTTCTCGCCCGAGGAGCAGCGGCTTCTCGGTCTCAAAATCGATATTCTGAAGGGCTGCTCCCGGCTCGACAGTGACGATGATCTCATCGAAAACCGACCTCGTGCCAAGGCGTCCGCGCGAGATCTCGGCCACCGCCAGCAGCCGCATGGGACCGATCGCCTCAGGCGGGACCTTCAGCGCTCCTCCAAATGCGGGGTCCTGATCTCCTGTCGAGACGAGGACCGGTACCGCCACAACCGCGCCGCCGACCACCGAATCCTTCTGAAGAAACTTGTCCACCGAGATCTTCGCCCCGGATTTCGAGGAACTCGAATCGAGCTCGTCTTGCTGCACCAACGTTTCATCTTGTTCTCGATACCAGTAGTAACGCACCTTGATGATGCCGATGTCGTTTCCCAGATCCACGTGGGCGACGATGGTCCGTCCCGCCGTCAATTTGGTTCCTTCCGCCGGCTCCCTGATCTTGAAGGCATGGACCGGGTCTGTCGCGAAGATGAAGGCGAGGGCTGCCACGACTGTGAGGGGGACGGGCCGGATCCTGTCGCGGCCGGCGGTCGGCGATTCAGGTTTCATGGTCACCTCGTCAGGTGAAAGGGCACGTCGGTCAAGATGACGCGGTCTCTGAACAGAAGCGAGGCTTTGAGCAGTAGCGCCCGCTGATTGTGCAGGATGTTCTGCCACCAGCGGGCAGGAAGAATCTCCGGCAACACCACGGTAATCCAACAGTCGGGATCTTTGTCAAGATTCTCTTCGACATAGTCCAGAAGCGCGCGGAGAATCGACCGATAGGGCGACGGCAGGACGACCAGCGGCACGCCGCATCCCCACTGGGCCCATTTGATTTCCACGAGAGCCGTCTCCTCCTTATCGACATCGATCAAGACGGCGCGGACTTCACCGCCCCGGCTCCTGGCATAGTCGACTGCGCGGACCACAGCCTTGTTCACCGCGCCGATGGGAATCAGGACAAGGTTGCGGCGCGGCCGAGGCGGCCGTGCGTCGCGGGACAACATCACCTGGTCGGCCACGGCTTGGTAATGGGAGCGTATGCCCCGAAACATCATGATCAGCAGGGCCACGAGGAGAAAGACGATCCATGCGCCTTGTATGAACTTTGTGCTGGCGATGATGACCGTGGCGATGCCTGTCGCAACTGCGCCGACCCCGTTGACGATCAATTTCTTGCGCCAGTGGTGGCCCTTCTTGATCAGCCATCGCCGGACCATACCGGCTTGAGAAAGGGTGAAGGATACGAACACCCCGATGGCATACAGGGGGATCAGCGCGTGAGTGTCACCCTGAAAGATCACGAGCAGGAGGCACGCGAAGAATCCCAGGATGATGATCCCGTTGGAGAAGACCAAGCGATCGCCGAAGGTTGCCATCTGATGGGGCATGAAGCCGTCCCGCGCCAGGATTGAAGATAAATGAGGAAACCCGGCAAACGCGCTGTTGGCGGCCAACACCAAGAGCAGCATGGTACCGACTTGAATGGTGTAATAGATCACTCCCGTGCCGAATGTCAGACGAGCGAGTTGCGAGACGACCGTTTCGTGATCATTCGCCGTGATGCCGTAATGGTAGGCCAGCCAGCTGATACCTATGAAGAGCGACGCCAGAATGCCCGACATCCACACCATGGTCGTCGCGGCATTCTTCGATTCAGGATGCCGGAAGGCTTTGACTCCGTTCGAGATCACCTCCATTCCGGTGACCGCTGCGCAGCCTGCGGCAAAGGAGCGCAGGATTAGAAAGACGGTGAGATTCTCAAGGCTACCCCCGCTGGTCGTGGGGGTCGAGCCGGACAATCTGGAGGGATCTGAGCCGGCCAAGGATTGGATGGTGCCGATGAGTACCAAGAGTCCCAAGGCCCCGATGGCGGAATAGGTCGGGACGGCAAAGAACTTGCCCGACTCTCGCACTCCTCTGAGATTCACCACCACGATGAACAGGATCGCCGTTAGTCCCAGAGCGGCGCGATGGGCATACAGGCTTGGAATCGCAGACGTGATAGCGGCGACACCGGCTGCCACGCTGACCGCGACTGTCAGTACGTAGTCGATCATGAGGGCTGCGGCGGCGATCAGGGCGGGCATATCACCGAGATTGGATCGAGCGACGATGTAGGCGCCGCCTCCCTCGGGATATTCATAGATAATCTGACGATAGGAAATCGTGAGCACGATCACGAGGAACAGAATTGCGAGACTGACGGGGATGGACCAGACCAGTGCGGCGGAACCGGCAAGAATCAGGACCAACAGAATTTCCTCCGTCGCATAGGCGACGGAGGAAATCGCGTTGGAGGAGAAGACCGCTAGGGCGATAGTCTTGGAAAGACGCTCGTGAGCGGCCTGAGCTGTCTTGAGCGGATCACCCACCAACCAACGTTTGAGAATCATGGAGTGATTATCTCATAAACGCAGAGCCGGGCGAAGGAAACCATCATCGGGGCGCGAGCACTCGTGTATCGCCGCGGCGGACTCGCCACATGTCACCAAAGTCGTCTTGACAGAAAGAAGATCGACCGTCACGTGCGACGATTCATGTGAAAAATGCAGGGGTTGACAGAGATTATCAAGTTCAGTACATTTCGCTATCAATAGCGGTCATACGATACGATTATCGCGAAATTGAATCTGGTTTGATTGTGACACGCAGGTTTGGTTCTTCCTCAATGAGTTCCCCGTTTTGCATCACTCATTCAACACCAAGGAGGCCGGTCCATGTTTCCTCATCAACAAGAGGTTCGTGTTCCTACCCGCATTCTCGGCGCAATGGCAGCCGCGACCCTACTCTGGGTCCCGCTCGCGTCCGCTGAGAGTTCCCCGTCGCACGTCGCGATGAATCATCAGCTTCCCGCGTGGGCGGAGCAGCTGAAGGGACAGACCATTGTCGAAGACACGATGTCCGGGAAGGGAGATCGGGCCGCAATGGTCGAGCAGCAGCATCAGCGCGTCATGGAACATCTGGCTCAAGACCCGCAGATTCAGGGGATCAACACGGGCATGTACAATACCACGTCCATGATGCACCAGTATGGAGCCGGTGGTCAGGACATGCTCCTGGTTTCCGATCCACGAGTGGAGCCGGTTTCTACGACCGGAGGTGGAAAGTGTCCCGCGACTGCGCCGGTCAAGCAGTATAACGTGTCAGCGATCAACGTCGAGATTACGCTCAACCAATGGCTCGATTTTTATCCTGGGTATATGTATGTCCTGGAGGAGAATCTCGACAAGGTCCGGGCGGAAGAGAACAAGAACAAAGAAGCTCGTGAAAAGGAGGGCTTCGATCCGGGCGCCGTCATTCCTGGCGTGCAGGCGCAATGGATTCAACCGCTCGTCATTCGCGGCAATCAGGGCGACTGTGTCAAGATCAAGTTGGCCAACAAGCTGGAAGAGGGAGGGGGGCCGGTCAGCCTGCACATTCACGGATCCAGCATGGTCGTGAGCGCCACGGGTGCCGCGGCGACGACGACCAATCCCGACACGATCGTCGATGAAAAGAAGAGCGTCGATTTTGAGTGGTATATCCATCCCAGCACACAGGAAGGCGTCCGCCAGTTCCATACCTTCAGCCAGGATCGCGAATTGACCGTCATGGGCATGTTCGGCGCATTCGTGGTCGAGCCGAGAGGATCGAACTACCTCGAGGCGCTGGGCTCCGGAGACGCGACGCCTGCCAACAGCGGTTGGCAGGTCATGATCCAAAACGGCACCGGGCCGGACTTCCGCGAGTTCGTGCTGATCTACCACGAGGTCGGTGACGAGGCGTTTCGGCCGGTCAACAAGAAGGGCGACTTCCTTCCTCAGCGCGACCCCTTGACCGACGCCTACCGTCCGGGCGGTCGGGCGATCAACTATCGCAGCGAGCCCTTCGGCATCAACAACATGCATGTGCAGCACGAATATTTTGGTTTCGAAGACGAGTCCATGGGGTATAGCTCCTACACTTTCGGCGATCCATCCCCGACGATTCCCCGCTCCTATATGGGCGATCCCGCGAAGTTCCGGCTGGTCCACGGCGGTTCGGAGGTGTTCCATAGCCACCACCCGCACGGAGGAACGATTCGGTGGCCGCGCAGCCCGCGGGCGATCGACGATATGAATCTTTGGGCCACGGCCGTCAACGGACCGGTCAAGTATCCGGTGATCCGCCATAAGACCGATCGCGTCGATGTCGAAGTCATCGGCCCGTCAGAGGCTCTTGACCTGGAGACGGAGTGCGGATCAGGGCTCTGCCAGCAGCTCGCCGGCGACTTCCTCTTCCATTGTCACGTGGCACATCATTATGTGGCAGGGATGTGGGGTTACTGGCGTGTGTACAACACGATCCAGCAGGGGGATTTGCGCAACGATGTCATGCCGGATTTGCGCGAACTCCCCGATCGCAAGGGCCGCATCAAGACTCCGATCTCGTCCGACAAGCTCATCGGCCAGACCGTCGATTGGTTCGGCAGTCAGTTCAAGATCGTGGACAAGGGGAAGAGCAACTGGAAGGGGAATCCGGCCACGATTACGATCAAGGATTGGGTTGAAATGCAGCTCCCCACGGCCGGGAAGCCCGGGCACAAGGATGACGAGAAGGGCCAGATCGTCTCCTACGATGCGACCGTGCTCGATTGGATCTGGGAAGGCACTCGTGCCATGAGCGAAAAGGAGAGCACGACCGATAACCCAAAGTATAAATCCACCCATCCCGGCAAGCGGCATCCGATCATGTTCGAACCGCTGACGGGAAAAGTGGCGTGGCCCCATCTGACCCCCCATTTCGGCAAGCGCGTCATGTTCTCGCCGAACCATGTCGGGGCGCCCTGGTTGGAGATGATCCGCCGGGATGCCGGCGGCGATGAAAGTGTCGATCAAGCGGTGCCGGGTGAAAATGGCAACTGGAGTCTCTGTCCGGTCAACGCTGGACGCAAGAACTACAACGTCCATTTCATTAAGCTGCCCATCAAGATCGCCAAGGCTCAGGGGAAGGAGCCGCCGGTCGTGGATCCGAACGGGTTGATCTACGTGCTCCACGAAGAAGAAGCGGCAATCAGGGCGAACGACGACTTGAAGTATCCGCTGGTCGTTCGCGGCAACATCTACGATTGCGTGGACTGGACGTTGACCAGCGAGTGGGACGACGACGACTACACGAATTTCCAGTCCTCGAAGATCAATACTCACTGGCACTTTCTGCAGTTCGACAACCAGGCATCGGACGGCGTGATCACGGGCTTCTCCTATGAACAGTCCGTGCGCCCGTTCACGATGCTGGAAAAGAAAAACGCCAAGGGCCTTCCGGCCCCGATGAACACCGTGTTATCGGCCGCCGCCAAAAAGGGGACGACCACCCTCACGGTGAAGAATGCTAAGCAGTACCATGTGGGCATTCTGATTCTCGTGGGCGCCGACAATGTGAAAGGCAACGAGGTTTCCCGCATCAAGGCCATCAACGGCAACACCATTACGCTGGCCAAGGGACTCAAGAACGATCATCCGGCGAACGATATCGTGACGGTGGAATTCGTCCGGCAGCGGTTCTGGGTCGATGCGGACGTGGGGACCGTGTTCTGGCATGATCACGCGTTCGGCGCGACCACGTGGCCGCACGGCGGATTCGGCACGTTTATCGCCGAGCCGGTCGGCTCGACGTATCACGATCCCAAGACCGGGAAGCTTGTCTGGAGCGGCCCGATTGCCGACATCCATACCAACGAGCCGGTGGGACACGGTGTGAATAACAGCTTCCGTGAACTGATGGTGCAAGTGCACGATACGGTGCCGCATACCGTGAACATCGTGACGGCGGGCAATCCGCCGGGTCAGCCGGTCGAAGTAGCGCTGGAGGCGGGCAAGACCGTCTCGTTCATGATGCCGGAGAAACTGTACATGACGCCGATGCCGTTCCTGAACGGCGGAACCCACACCACGGGAAGCGGCTTGAACTTCCGTGCGGGTCCGATCGCTCAGCGGTTGGCGACCAACCCCGATGTGTCGCAGGCGTTCAACAGCCAGATTCACGGGGATCCGTATACGCCGCTGCTGCGCGCCTATACGGGAGATACGATGGTGTTCAGGCTGTTGCATACGCTCATGAACGAGACGATGACCTGGACCCTCTCCGGTCACACCTTCTGGTCGGAGCGTTATGCGTCGGATGCGAACCGTAAGAACTCGATCCATATCGGGATCGCCGAGCGGTACGACCTGGTCGTGCCGGAAGCGGGTGGCCCGCGGCACCTGGCCGGAGACTACATTCACTTTAACGGCCGGTCCTCGAAGTTCTCCGAAGGCGGTTGGGGCATCATTCGCGTGTACGACAAGGAGCAGGCTGATCTGAAGAAACTGCCGGCCGGCTTCTCGGTCAAGGGCGAGATTCCGAAGGCGTTACCGGTTTGCCCGGCCGATGCGCCGGTCAAGACGTTCAACGTCGTGGCGATGGATTATCCGTCCATGAAATTCAACGCGAAGGCGCCCGAGTCGATCGAGGTAGACTTCGAGCGAAAGATTCAGATCACCAATCCCGAGGCTAAGATCTATGCCTTGGAGGAAGATGTCGCCAAGGTGTCCGGAGAAGCGCAACCGATGCCGCTGACGCTCCGCGTCAATGTCGGCGATTGCGTGAAGGTCAATCTGAAGAACAAGATGAAGGGCAGCAAGGCGTCTTTCTCGGCCATCGGGTTGGTCTTTGACCCGAAGGATTCGATGGGCGCCAATGTCGGCAACAACCCCGGCGATCAGACGATCGCCGCCGGCGGAGAGCGGACCTACACCTACTACGCGGATCCGTTCAACGGCGAGACCACGTCCCTGGTCTGGGACTGGGGCAACGTTATGACCAATCCTCGCAACGGTCTGTTCGGGGCGATCGTAGTCGGTCCGAAGGGTTCCAAGTATCGGGATCCCAAGACCGGCGCCGATCTGACGAACAAGAATGCCTGGGCGGCGGACGTGATCATTGATCGTACCGTGCCGGGCAATGAGATGAGGGCAAACTATCGCGACGTCGCCCTGTTCTTCCAGGACGAAGACAACATCATCGGCACGAGCTTTATGCCGTATGTGCAGAACGTTGCGGGCCTCACGGGCATCAACTATCGGTCGGAGCCCTATAAGTATCGCGAGGAGCAAGGCTGTTCCCTGGGCAAGGTCTTCCAGCCCTGCAAAGTGGACAAGCCGGAAGATCCTGCGACTCCGATCATCGAGTCACATGCCGGAGATCCTGTTCGGATCCATGTCATCGGAGCCAATAACGAACAGAACGGCATGTTCAGCATCGAGAAACATGAATGGCCGATTGAGCCCTTCATGCGGGGCGCCGACCAAATCAGCGTGGTCGAGTTCTCCGGTTCGGAAGTGCTGGATGCGTTCGTGTCGTCGGCGGGCGGACCCTATCGCCTGCCCGGGGACTACGTGTACAGCAACCAACGGTTGCCGTACTCCCAGTCCGGTCAGTGGGGCTACCTCCGCGTGTTGCCGTCCGGCGACCAGAGGTTGTTGCCGTTGGCCGGTGCCGGTGCCGGGATGAAGAGTGCATCGCTGGAACAGGCAGCGCACGCCATTCCGGTCGCGACGAAATAAGAACCGAATCCCACACGGGTCTTGCCTTTCAGGCAAGACCCGTGTGGTTCAGTTCCTCTGCAGTTGGATGTGGGGGAGGCTGTAGAGCCTCCCCCTTTTTCTTTGGTGAGGCCTTTTGGTACGATGGAAAAGTTGTTACCTGGCTCTCGCTGTATCATCAGCGTCAAAGGACTCATCTTTCTGGAGGCTGGAATGAAACGGGTTGCGCTGCTAGGGCTCTGGTGGTGGCTGACGATCGGGGCCTCCTTCGCTTGGGCTTACGAAGAGGTGCCGGTCGTCGATGGAGGTACCGTCGCAGGGAAGATCCGGATTACCGCGGGGAAAGCCACGCCCAAGGGATTCAACTTGATCACATTTCCCGATCCCGTCTATTGCGGTCGGATTTCAACCGGAACGGGCTGGCGTATTCTGAAGGAATTTGATGTGGCGGCCGACGGAGGGCTCAAGGACGTTGTCGTGTGGCTGTCTGACGTCGCAAAGGGGAAACCGTTCAAGTTCGAACCTCAAACGATCGAGGCCAGAGATTGCCGGTTTCTCCCGTTTGTGACGGTGGTCCAGGATCGGGCGGATGTGATCATCATGAACATGGATCCGGTGATGCACGATATCCAGGCCTACGAGACGTCTCATCTGGGTCCCCGTGTGCTGTTCAACACTCCGCTCCCCATGAATCCTCATCATAAGCGCAAGGTTGGAGCCGATTCCCATGAGCATCTCGCCGGTGAACCGGTGAAGGAGACGATTCACATGACGAAAGGCCGGAAGTTTTTCGTCATGCAGTGCGGATTCCATGCGTACATGGAAAGCTGGGGGCTGGCCATCGAGAACCCCTATTATCACGTGACTGGAACAGACGGCACGTTTTCATTGGCCGACGTGCCGGCCGGGGAGTATGTGCTGACGGCATGGCATCCAGGCGTCGGGACCGTATTGGAGAAGAAGATCACAGTTTCCGCGAAGGAGACGGTGCAGGCCGATTTTCTGTTCGAATCCCCCAAGGGACGGCGAAGCGCGCACGAAATCGAGGAGAACCCGCACTTCGGGCTGCAAGCGTTGGGGAAGGCGGTCGACATCCGGCCCACGCTTGAGCTGCAGGTCCCCTGAATGATCGGACGCCAGGGAGAAAGGGGAATGATGATGCGACACCGATTCGCAGGTGTGCTGTTCGCAAGTTTGGGGGTCCTGTGCGGTTGGCCTGCTGGCCTCGGCTTTTCCTATGACGTCGTTGACGTGCAGCATGCGGGAACCATCGAGGGCACGGTGGTCCTCGACGGACCGGTTCCCGAGCCGAAGGGGTTCAACCTCATCACCTTTCCGGACCCGGCCTACTGCGGACGCATCTCCAACGGGCAGGGATGGCGGCTGCTGTACGACTTCGTCGTGGGCGAGAACAACGGGCTGAAGGATGCGATTGTCTTGCTGGAAGGTGTGGAGGCCGGTAAACCCTTTGAGGTCTCCGTACCATTGATCGAGGCGCGCGACTGCATGTTCAAACCCTTCATGACGATCGTGCGCAATGGGCATGCTGTCGAAGTGATCAACATGGATCCAGTGATGCACGACATTCAAGGATACGAGACCTCCATCGAGGCTGGGGCCCGAGTCCTGTTTAATACGCCGTTGGTCATGAATCACCAGCACCGTCGCGGTGATCTCCATGCCATCCACAATCATGCCCCCGGCAAGTCTCTCGTCGGACCGGTGTATCTCAACAGGGGGCGCAGGACGTTTTACATGCAATGTGGGTTTCATGCCTACATGGAGAGTTGGGCCATGGCGGTGAACAATCCCTATTACACGTTGACGGACGGTAATGGGAAGTTCACGATCGGAGACGTTCCTCCCGGCACGTATCAACTGGTTGTGTGGCATCCGCAGACGGGGCCCGGCACCGCGAAGATGGTGACCGTGCAAGCGGACGGCACGGTCGTTGAACATCTGTCCCTGCCGGCGCCCAAAGGGAATCGCACTTCCTATAAGGTCATGCACAACCCCCGTTTCGGACCGGAATCGCTCGGCTATTCCGTGGAGATCAACCCGCTTGTCGAACACCAGCACTAGCCGAGACGGATTCAATGACCACGCTCACCTGCCGGGATCGATGCATTGGGGCACGTTGTTGATCGGTAACCTCGGGCTTGTAGACCCTCTCGGATGATCGTGCAAGACAGCGGGAAGTGCCGCGCGGCCGGATCGCGATGGAGAGCCTGGTTGTCGGGCAGAGCCAGAACGCCGCTCCGAACGGCCACTTCTCTGATTCGCCGGACAGTGCTCGCGCGGGGCGCGTATCTACGGAGGAGGAGATGCCCTGGCCTCGCGCTTACGATGGTTCTGTGTGTTGCAGGTCCGGTCGGTTCGGCCCAGCCAGAACCCCCGCCCGGTATTCCTGATTTTTCCGGAAGTCTCATCAGGCAGGTGAACGGCAAACGGCATCAGGCGCAGATCTTCTCAAAAGGGAACCGGCTGCGGTTGGAGTACAAGTACGCCGTTCGCACCGACCACGGCTACGCGGCGATTGAGATCATTAGACTCGACTTGGGAGAGGCTTGGTACGTTCTCGCGCAACAAAAAGAGCTGTTGGTCATGCCACTGAGTTCTGATGACGTGCTCCCGGTACAATCTGAATTGGTGGGGGAGCGGGAACGAATGCTGGTGGGCGATGCGACCACGGCAGGGCGTCCGACGCGGCTGTATGAAATCCGAACGGAACGGGACGGCCGGGCCGAACGATTCTACGAGTGGGTGGATGTGGAAACCGGCATCGTCCTGAAATTGGTGAGCCGAGATCGCGATTGGTCGTTTGAATATGAACGGATCCGGTTATCGCCGCAACCCGCTTTCTACTTCGACGAGCCGCCGGGATATCGGAAGCGCACCGTCGGTACGGCGCCGAAGCGGCAGGGTTGACAGGTGTGTGAATTCCGGAGGCATCAGATGACCGAAACGGTGAATCGGATATGGGCGGCGACCGCTCTCGTGATCGCGATGGGGGCGGGGGCAACGGTGGATCACCCTGCGGTTCTCGCCGCTGTCCCGAGTGATCTCCAACGATCGTACGACAGGCGGGAATACCAGAAAGTGCTGGATGAGATCGCCAAGTTGGACGGCCCATCATCCGCGACGTCCGACATTCGCCGGCTCAAAGTTCGATCGCTGCTGAAACTGAGCAATCCCAAGGAAGCGTTGGAGGAGTATGACCGGCTGGAGCGGTCCACGAACCAGGATGAGATTCCTCTCCTTCGGGATGTCGCCTTGGGGTTCATTACCGTGATGTTGAAGGACATGCGAGAGCAGATGCGCGGGGCCGCATTTACAGCGTTGAAGGAGGTCGACTCGGAGGAGGTCATTCCGTACTTTGAGGACGGGCTCAGTGACGGGTCGGGGCCCGTGCGCATGCTGGCCGTGGAAGGATTGAGCCGGACCGAAGCCGGGCGGAGTTCGCAGAAATTGCGGAGGGCACTTGACGATCAGGCCGGGCTCGTCAAGGCCCGTGTGGTGAAGGCTCTCGGGCACAGCACAGATCCGTCGGTGGTTCCGCTGCTGGAAACGGCTTCGAAGGACGAGTTGCCCACCGTCAGGATTGCGGCATTCGGAGCTCTCCTGCGGCACGGGCGCAAGGACGCGTGGGACTCCTTGCGCCGAGCGTCGGACGCCGTCAATCCGGAAGATCGGGCAGAAGCGATCCGGGTGATGGCCGATGCGAAAGATCCCCGCGCGGTGCCGATCATGGTGGAGTCCCTGACCTACAAGCAGCCGTCTGTCCGGGGTGCGGCGGCCAGGGGGCTTGGGCACCTGGGACGGCGAGAGGCGCGCGAAGATATTCAACGACTCCTGCGTGATCCAGTATCAGCCGTCCGCGAGGCGGCGGCATCCGCGCTGGCTGATCTGGCTGACAAGGCTTCGGTGCCGGCTCTCAATCAGGCGCTCCAGGACGGGGCATTTTCCGTGCGCGCCGCGGCCGCCGCCGCCCTGCTTCAACTCGGCCAACCATTTGAGAATGTGGCGCCGACAGTGAGGGGGCTGGTTCAGCAAAGCGACACAGGCGCGAGGGCTGCGGCTGCCCATGCCTTGGGTAAGGCGACGAAACCCAATGCTGCCGGGGCGTTATCGTATCTTGAGAGTTTGGCGGCGGATCCGCTGCCGGGGCCAAAAATTGTGGCCATGCGATCGCTGGGACGCCTCAGCGACCCTTCGATGCTTCCTCTCATGAAGGAGGCCTTGCGGGACCAGAACGAAGCGGTTCGAACGACCGCCGGAGGAGCCATCCTCCGATTGCTACAAGGTTCGCGGGCCCCGAAGGGTGGTTTTCAGCCGGTTGGCGGCAATTGACAGCGTACTGCAAAATTTTATATACATGTGGGTCCAAGACCAGCCTTGCCCGCATCTCACCTATCGAGGTAACCAGGGAGGAAACGGTCAGCACGTTTCTCTCAGTAGGCCGGTGGAAGATACAGGGAAACGCGAGCCAGGAACCCGGAATTCTTAATCACAAGGAGGCAGTCCCATGAAGAGTGCGTTATCAGTCGTGTTCGGTGTGGCAGCCGTCGCATTTATCGCGACGCCTGTCACCTCATTTGCCGGTGGCACCATCGCCGGCAAGGTCACCTATGCCGGGAAATCCGAGCAGAAGGAGTTTCTCTTCTCGAAGTTCCCGAACCCCAAGTTCTGTCCGAAGCATCCCAATAAGACCTTGATGGACGGGGACAAGCGGTTCCTGAAGACCATCGAGGTCGGCAAGGATGGCGGATTGAAGAACGCCGTCGTGGCGGTCACCGATATTGAAGACAAGGCCTTCATGGATGGGTTCGCGGGAGCTGAAGTCACCGCGGCCTTCTGCGAATTTCTGCCGTTCAGCGGCGTGGTTGTGAACAATCGCCCCTTCAAGGTTGAAAATACCGATGCGGATCCGGATGATCCCAAGTCGACGGCCGGTGTGCTGCACAATCCCCATAGCTTCACGGTGAAGGGCTCGACGTCGGCGACCGGTTTCAACATCGGTCTTGCCAAGAAGGGCGACAAACTCGACAAGCCGGTGACCTTCCGCGGTGGTGCCGAGAAGGAAGGCTACTATCGGCTGCAGTGCGACCAACATGAGTTCATGCAGTCCTTCTTCCTTCCCGTGTCGAATGCGCATTATGCCGTGGTGAAGGAAGACGGTTCGTTTGAGCTCAAGGATGTGCCGGCCGGTAAGCACAAAGTCACAGCCTGGCATCCGTTCGTCGGTAAGGGCAAGAAGGTGGAGTTCGAGATCGAAGTTCCGGAAGGCGGGACGGCGAATCTGAAGGCCGAACTCAAGTAATTCGAACGGGTTCTCGACGGCTACCTCGTCGATGGTGAAGGGCAGCGGATGTTTCCGCTGCCCTTCGTGTTTTTGCGCGATTCGCGCGGTATGTCGCGGTATCCCTGCCTTGCGTTTGCATTTTCGATCTAGGTAAGATGCGGTCTTCCAACGGTATTTTCCATGCAGGACAGTGGAATCCGGCGGCCTGTCTTTTGAATATCCTGCAAGGGCAAGCTGAGGGAGGAGATTGGTGTGTCACGAGAACTCTCGCTCGCGGAAATCTTTCAACTCGGCTACTACTGGGAGACCAAGATTCTGCTCACGGCGGTTCGCCTCGACCTTTTTACCGCGTTGGACGGTAAGAAAAAAACGGGCAGTGAGATTGCTGCCCGCATCGAAGCCCACGAACCCACGCTCTCGCTCTTGCTGAACGCCCTGGTAGCCATGAGATTGCTGACCAAGGAGGGGGAACTTTACGGCAATTCTTACGTCACCTCAAAACACCTTGTTCGGCATTCGCCCGACTTTGTCGGGCATCTGCTGCTCCTCCATGATGCCGAATGGGAGAATTGGGGAAAGCTCGAACAGACGATCCGGACCGGACAGCGTTCCGTCGACCGACACCTGTTCGAAACCGATCCGGAACTCGGCGGCAACGTGCTGGCCGTGCTCCATCGAATCGGCAGCCAAAGTGGGCCTGACTTTGCCAAGCGCTTGAAGTTGACGGGTGCGATTCGCCTGCTTGATTTGGGAGGAGGAGCGGGGACCAATGCCATCGCATTCTGTCGTGTGTACCCGGACGTGTCCGCCACCGTCTTCGATTTGCCGGCGACGTTGCGCCTGACGGAAAAAACCATCAAAGAGGCGGGTCTCGAATCGAGGATTGCGTTGCGCGCGGGCAATTTCAATTCGGACGACTTCGGCGGGCCGTATGATGTCGTCCTGATGTCCGACATTCTCCACTATCAATCGTTCGAGACGAATGAGGCCTTGGTGAGCAAGGTCCTCCGGCATTTGGCACCGGGCGGGCGTCTGATCATCAAAGATCGCTTCCTCAACGAGACGGGAACGGGACCGGCTTGGACTACCGCCTTCGCGGTGCATATTCTCATCAATACCCAGCAGGGCGGCTGCTATAGAGTTGCCGATGCCATCGATTGGATGACCCGCGCCGGGTTTGTCTCCGCGACGGAGTTGGAGCGGACTGCCGTCGTGCTGGGTACGAAAGGTCACGGGTAGGGCACACATGGATTGGTTGAAAGATCCCGGTTTTCTCGGCACTCACGCTACCATCGGGGCGGACTTGAGCCAACTCATGGCGACCCTGTTCACTGGACTGTTTGTGATCGGGTGGTTTCAAGCGAAGAAGCGGCAAGCCGATGCGCATCATTGGTTGATGCTGGGCGGTATGGTGGCCATGTTGTCCTTCTTCATTGCCTATTACCTCTTCCGACAACTCGGTGTCTTGGCCGTGGAGGGCAAGGAAGGCTTCGGCGGCTCGCAAGCGTTGTACGACCATGTGTTCATTCCGGTTCTTGTCGTTCATATCATCTTGGTGATCATCGGCCTCGTCATGGCGATTTACATGATCATTCTCGGGTTCCGTACACAGATGTTTGCCGGAAACCGACGGCAACTGAGCGAATCTCCGCTTGTAACGACGTGGAAACGGATTGGGACGATTATGGGAGCGACGACAATCCTGGTGTTGCTGGCTTTCGGTCTACGGGGTGCCACAGCCGGATTTTCCATGCGAAAGCTGGAGGTGTACTTAGGGTTCTTGATCCTCGTGGCTCTTGTGCTTGGCATTGAAACAACCATTCAACGGATTTGGCCGAACGGCGCACGCCGTCATCGCGCGCTCGGACGCTTTACGATGATCATCTATTGCATCTTGTTCATGACCGGCAGCTTCACCTACACGATGCTCTACATTCTCTATCCGGGGAAGATCGGATGATTCGACGAAGTGCGGGGTCCTTGGTGCTGAGTGCTGAGTTGATCGAAGAACGTGCCGAGATCCAAGCCTTGCGCACTGACTCTTGTGAAGGTACGAAATGTCTTCGGTGCACATCTGCTCTCAGGACTCAGCACGCATTACTCAGCGCTGGAGTCGGTTCATGATGACCTGCGGCTGTGGGCGCTGGATGCATACTGAGGGCATTGAGGAGCGGGTCGGCGACAACGGCTCGCCACAATGGTTTGTACGTTCGGAATGCCGGGGTTGTGGTCTGAGGGTCGGGATTGAGGTGCCGGCGGGCGAGTCCGGAGGCCTGGTCGATCGGATGATGTGGACGGACGAGGCGCTCCATCGGTTGGAGCGCATGCCGCCTTACCTGGCGGGGCTGATCCGGGATGACGTCGAGCGATGTTTGTGTGTCGGTCCTGAACGGGTGGTCACCTACGACAGGCTGTTGGGACCACTGAGCGGTGAACGGATTGAATGGGAGCCGGAGGCCGAACGTCGATTGGAAAACGTGCCGTCCGCCGTCCGCGCAATGGCGAGAATCGAGTTGGAACGGACCGCAGCGGAACGGGGGACCACCCGTATCACGGTCGCGCTGATGGAAGAAGTGAAAGCCCGCTACTTTGGAATGGGCGCGGCAAAGGACGTTCGATAAGAAGATCATGTTGCATCGGATGGCATTACGGGTTTTGCCCAGTCTCAGTCTTGCCGTGACGGAGGACACGATCCGCAAGAAAAAGCGGATCGTGATGTTTGTGCCGGGGATGGTCGCTTTCGTGTGCCACCGACTGGCTAAGCACGTCCTCCCGATGTCCGAGCCATGGGTACTGCTCCTGCTCAGCGGCCTGTTGGGACTCGCGACCGCCCTGATTGCCTATCGGGTCGGCCGCGCCTGCGACTGGCGGAGGATGAGTGCACAGGACGGAGCAGTTCTGCTGAGTTGGATAGCCGGTTGGATCGGCTTTGTCTATGCCGTACAGCTGTCCCTTTTGGTCCTCGCGTTGCTCTGGCTCGTGGGATACGACTATCTGCAACATCCGGACGGACCGGCGATGATGGCGATGATCATTCCCTCCACCGCCGTGGCTCGCGATGCTTTTGAGATCGGTCATGTCAGGAGCATGTTGCTGATGGGGCGTCCCTTCGCCACCTTTCCGAACGGGGCCTCTCTCCGGGAATTGGTCGGTTCCCGATCCGCACCGTGGGCATCCTGGGCTGCGACAGGTTTGATCGCCGGTGCTCTCGGCGCCTCGCTCGGCCATCTTATGCACACGCAGCAGGCCGTCGTGATGGTGCAGTTGGCTGCAGTGACCCTTGTCGGAGGGACGATCGCGTTGTGCGCCTATTTCAGCGGAATGCGACCGCAGGTGCCATGGACGTCCGGTTTGCTGTCCACCAAGGCCAGCGAGTCGCTGAAGTACTGGTGGTGGCCCGGTATGGCCTTCGCTTCTACCTACTATCTGGTCGCCGCAGGCGTCGTCATCTTTGTGGCGAGAGAGCCGGGTGTTCCAACATGGTACGCGGCGGCGGGTGGTGGAATGGTTGCCGCGCTCATGGGCTTGTACGGTTATTACTTGGGCCATCGGCGCCATATCGAGGATCAATTGGCTCCAGAGGTCAGTACGGCGATGCTCCGCTGTCCGTTTGTCATGGGCATATTGGGAAAGTCCGGCGCGGGCGGCCGTTTGGCCGCGTCATCAACATCAAAGGTCTGACGCGATGGTTGGTTCAACGACAAGCTTTCTACGCGTGGTAATGCCGCTGTTCTTCATCGGTCTTCTCACTGTCGCAGGGGGGTGGGTGGGCATAACTCCCCCGGCGGCGGCTGATGGCGGCGCCGATATCTATTTCAAGACGGAGGGTGTGCCGCAAGGGCCGCCGGCTCCGACGCCTCACGAGACGGTCTACTCACGGATCGGTTCGATGGACAGTCGATTGCTGGTGTGGTTTGTGACGCAACAGCACACCTATTTCGGAGGATTCGTTCTCGCGCTGCCCTTGTTCTGCGCCTTGCTCGAATTCATCGGACTCATTACGAAAAATCCTTCCTCGTCGCTCCGGTACGACGGGTTGGCAAGGGACTTGGCCAAGGTCGCGCTCTTGGCCCTGTCGGTTACGGCCGTGGTCGGAAGCCTCATGCTGGGCCTGTTCATCTGGTTCTACCCGAGTTTCATGAAGTACATGGGGGGAACCTTCAAGGATTTCATGCCCGCCTATGCCATTGTCTTCCTCGGCGAATCACTGTTGCTGATTCTCTATTACTACAGTTGGAATCGGATGGCGGAGCCGGGGTTGAAATGGGTCCATGCGGCAATCGGCATTCTGACGAATATATTCGGGACCGCTCTGCTGTTGCTGGCCAATGCCTGGTCCGCATTCATGATGGCACCGGCCGGGGTCGATTCGGCGGGACGGTTCTTGGGCAATGGCTGGCACCTCTTGCATTCCGCATTGTGGAATCCTCTGAATGTCCATCGATTCCTCGCGGACATCATGTCCGGAGGAGCCGTCGTGCTCGCCTACGCGTGCTATCGGTTCTTCACGAGCAAGACCGACGGAGAGCGGGCGTACTTCGATTGGGTCGGCTACATCTTTCTCTTCGTCACCGTCTGCGCCTTGCTTCCCATGCCGATCGCCGGCTACTGGCTGATGCGCTCCGTCTATGCCTTCAGCCAAAGTATGGGCGTAACGATGATGGGCGGGTTGCTCACCTGGTTGTTCGTCGTGCAGGCGCTCCTCATCGGCGCGCTCTTTCTGGGTGTGAACTACTACATCTGGCAGGGCATGGCCCGGATCAAAGGAGGGGAGCGGTATCAGCCCTACTATCAGATTTTGCTCGGTGCGCTGACGCTCGCGCTTTTCGTGTGGTTGACGCCCCATACCGTCTTGATGTCGGCGGGCGAACTCAAGGCTATGGGAGGAGCCCAGCATCCCGTTGTCGGGAATTATGGCGTCATGTCGGCCAAGAACGGTGCGATCAACGTCCTGATTCTTCTTACAACGCTCAGCTTTCTGTACTACCGACGGGCCAATCGTACGATGACCGTTTCCTGGGTCAATGCGGGAAATATCGTGATTGGCCTGCTGTTTGCGGTGGGGTTCATCAATGTGATTTGGCTTTCACTGTACGGCTTCTATCTGCCGGCGAAAATACGCGTTGGTCTATCGGCCCCACAGGCCGCGACGACCCTGACCGTGATTCTTGCGTCCGTGTTGATCAACCGCGCCATGCTCAAGCATGCGATCGTCCATGGACCGGTTCAATGGGGCAAGATTCCGGTCCGCGGCATGGTCGGCCTCTTCGGGCTGGCAGCGGCGTTCACGTGGGTGATGGGCCTCATGGGCTACATCCGTTCATCAGGACGCTTGTCATGGCATGTAACCGACGTGATGGCCGATGTGTCACCGTGGGCGTTCACCCCGGATCTCGAGTTTGCGGCGAAAATGGTCACGCTCAACATGGTGGTGTTTTGGGGGGCCGTGTTTGCCCTGTTCTGGATGTGTCAGCGCGGTCAACGGGAAGCGTTCGGAGAAGAGTTTGACGAAGAGAAATCGCCGACACTGGCTCCCATTCCTTCTCAGGAGGGGTGATGGAGACGATGGACTACCATCTGGCAGAAGGGAAGTTCCGCATGAGGTTGATGCTCGCTTTGTTGTTCGGCGGTCTGGTGATCGCGCAGGGTTCCGCCGTCGGGCTCGGCCAGACATTGGTACTGGAGGATTTCCAGGCCAAGGACGCCGACGGGTTCCCCTCGAATTGGGATCATGAAAGCCAGCGGAGCCAGTCCAAAGGTCGCGATGCCTATAAGGTGCAAACGGAAAATGGATCCACTTATTTGTCGGCCAAAGATGCGGGGCAGCGAATTAAGAAGAAGAAAATCGACTGGGATCCCAAGGCGTACCCGGTGCTTACCTGGCGCTGGCGCTTGAATAAGGCTGCAACCGGAGCGGAACCGTTGGCGGCCATTTATGCGTCGTTGGATACGGACCTCCTGTTCATTCCCGTCTTTACGAAGTATGTGTGGAGTGCGACAAAGGCGGAAGGGACGCTGACTGAAGGCGGGATGTTCAGCGGATCGGAGATCGTCGTGCAAAGCGGGACCAAGGATATCGGACAGTGGTTCGAGGAGAAGGTCAATGTGTATGATGATTTTAAGCGGATTCACCAGCATGAACCAGCCCCCAAGGCGTGGGGAATTTCGGTCATCGCAGGTCCAGGGGTCGAAATCGATTTCGGACCAATGACCGCCAGCGTAGCAAAATAGGTCTTCGCGCTGATACCCGCGATGAAAACCGGCCGGAGCATTCCGATGGCAAACCAAAAGGTTTTCGATATCGCATTCGGCATGTCCGTCATGGGAACCGTGGGGACCCTGATCGGATTCATCATGGGGGGTAGCCTAATGCCGGTGGCCATTGGGTTGGGTCTCGCGCTCGGGAGTGTGATCGGGTTTCTCGGCGGGCGCAGATTTCTCGTCAGCATTCTAATCGGCACCGTGTTGGGGGGCGCATTGGCCTGGGTGGTCGCCGGTACCGACCGCATCTGGGTTGGGGCTGGGGCAGGGGCGGCAATGGGCGGGTTCCTCGGAGTTCAAATCTCCATGCTCCTCGATATTCGCGCAGCCAGGAAGAGCGTGCCTGAACCTGTCGAACCCTCCACATGAGCGTAAACCTCGAGCGAAGGGAAGCGAAGCACCATGGAAAACAGAGGCGTGCTCATTGGATCGATCATTTTCGTGTTCGGCTCCTTCGCGCTCATGATCGGCATGATGCTCTGGGAGTCGAATAAGGCCTATAAGATGAAAGAACTGGCTCAGTCTATTAAGACTGAAAGTCGGCCGACTGAGAGCGCCGGCCCGACACAGGACTACTCCATGTACAAGACGAGAATCGGTGATGAAGGACGGGAGATGGTGCACATCCCCGAGGGACCGTTTTCCATGGGGAGTAACGATGGAGATCCAGACGAGGCTCCGGAGCACCAGGTGTTCCTGAAGGGATTCTACCTTGATCGCAAGGAGGTCACGCAAGACGAATATGCCCGCTTCGCTAAAATGACAAGACGGCCGATGCCGAGGATCGAAGTGTTCGAAGACGATCAGTCGAAGCTGCTGAAACCAGAGTTCGCCGCGATGAGCGTGTCCTGGGACGACGCCTATGCGTACTGCAAATGGGCAGGGAAACGGTTGCCGAGCGAAGCGGAATGGGAGAAGGCAGGGCGCGGGGAAGGTAAGCGAAAGTATCCATGGGGAGAGGCCTTCGTCACGGGGCGGGCCAATGTGGACGGAAGTGAAGACGGGTATCGGTATTTGGCGCCGCCCGGTTCGTTTGATGCGGGCCGAAGTCCCTATGGTCTGCACGATATGACAGGCAACGTGGCGGAATGGGTCGCCGACACCTATGATGAGAAGTATTACAAGAAATCCCCGTATCGAGATCCCAAGGGGCCAGAAAGCGGAGATTTGAAAGTCGTCCGTGGGGGGTCATGGAGAGAAACCGAACATAATACGAGATTGTCGAAACGCTTCGCCGCCAAACACTGGCGGACCGACATCACGATCGGTATTCGTTGCGCCAGCGATGCCGAGGCCGGAGGAAACTCGTCGGCGTCATAGCCCCGGACATGCTCGAAACCAAATTCAAGGTCGCCTTCCTGCTCACCGTGATTGCCTTTGCTGCATTGCCCATTATGGGCATTCTTCGCGGGACATCTCTAACGCCGTTAGAAGATTCCTCTCTTCAGACTGAGTCGACTCCTGAGCCGTTGGAGGTCGATGCCAAGGAAGATCCCATCGGCGAAGACATGGTCGCAATTCCCGCCGGGCCGTTCTTGAGAGGAACGACGGACGGGGGATTTGACGAGTTGCCTCAGCGCACGATCGCGCTGGATGGCTTCAAGATCGATCGCTACGAAGTTACAAACTATCAGTACCAGCAGTTCGTGGCGGCCACGGGTCATCGTAAAGCTGGACCGCCTTCGCGTTATGCCAAGAGCATCGGCAAGATGCGCGGGACCAATCAGCCGGTCGTGTACGTCTCCTGGGATGATGCAGGCGAATATTGTCGTTGGAAGGGCAAGCGATTGCCGACTGAAGCGGAATGGGAAAAGGCTATGCGGGGAACCGACGGACGGCTCTGGCCATGGGGCGATCGTGAGCAGCCGAACGGAGCCAACTGGGCAAGGGTGAATGACGGGTATGACGTGTCAGCACGGGTAGGATCCTTCTCCTTGGACAAGAGCCCATATGGGGTCATGGACGGCGCCGGAAACGTGATGGAGTGGGTGGAGGACTGGTATGCGGAGACGTATTACCAAGATTCTTCTCAGCAGAATCCCAGGAGCCCGGAATATGGCACCTATCGTGTCTTGCGAGGGGGGGCCTATACGACCACAGGCCACGACTTGCGTATTACCAGCCGAAGCAAGATGGTGCCGGACTTTCGTGATGAGACTATCGGATTTCGGTGCGCGATTTCGGACCAGAAAACAGCTGGAAAAAATGATGGAACTAGCGGAAAGAATTAAAGGAAATCGAAGTAGTAGAGGATCAGAAAGACGGCCAAAATTATATTGACAACCATACCTGCCAAAACTATAATGTCGAACACTTTCGAGTTCTTCGTCATGATTTTCCCTGTTTTTTCGCGCCCAACGACAAAATTTGAATAACACACGCATATGCTCGTGTCAAGATAATGCCTGAATGCACGCACTCACCCTACCATTTCTAGTCTGGAGAAGGAGAACCAATGGCAACGGCAACTGCGGACAGCGAGATCAAGGTGAAGATCGGCAAGATGATTTTCTACGTCACCTGTGCGGTTGGTTTGTGGTTCTTTTACTGGTTTGCCGGTATCCAGTGCCCCTGCTGAGCCAGGGCAATTCGACGTGAGCAATCCCTGAACGCGTTCTCGAGTTGAGGAGGAGATAACAAATGGGTCAGGCAATCGTTTACGGTGTGATTTCGTTAATCATCTGCGTTGCCTATTTCACCTTGGTCGATCATTTTCTGATGGACATGCAGGGTTTGGACTACTGGTATCTGTTCCGCAAGTAGGGTTCTCACTGCGATTCCGTGAATGTCTGGAACTTTGCCATGAGTCTTTGTTGTATTGCATCAAGGAGGTATCCCATGGGTCTTGCAACCCGAAAGAAAGTATTTTCAATCATGGCGCTGTGCGCGATGGTTGGCCTCCTCCTGTTTCCCATCGTCATGTCGCTGCCGACACCGGCATCCGGTGAAGAGGCTCCAGCGGCCGACGGGGCAAAGAAGGAGGGGGACAAGGTCGAGAAGGGACGCGATGTCTACTACAAGACCGAAGGTATTGTGGTCGGCGCTCCGGCACCCAAGACGACAGATGGTCCGAAGGACTATCCGCGGTACAATTTCGAAAGCCGCGTGTTGCTCTGGTTCGCGAATCAGCAACATCTCTACTATGGCAGCTTCGTCTTAGCTGTTCCGATCTTCTGTATGGTCATCGAGTTCATGGGGGTGGTGACGAAGGACAAGGCACTTGCAAAGCGCTACGATCAACTTGCCTATGACTTCATCAAGATCAGTTTGACGGCCTATTCGTTGACGGCGATTTTGGGCGGCATCTTGATCTTCACGTTCTTGACTCTCTATCCGGCATTTTTCGGTTACCTCTCCAGTATCTTCCGTCCTGTCATGCACATCTACGCACTGATGTTCGTGGCCGAGAGTGGAACGCTCTACATTTACTATTATGGCTGGGACAAGATGAAGGAAGGATTTCTCAAGTGGATCCACTTGAGCATGTCCGTCATTCTGAACGTTATCGGCACATTGCTCATGTTCCTGGCCAATTCTTGGATCGGCTTCATGATGTCACCTGCCGGTGTCGACGAACAGGGTCGCTTCCTCGGTAACATCTGGCACGTGATCCATACCGCTCTGTGGAACCCGCTTAACGTGCATCGAATTCTTGGCAACATGGCTTTCGGCGGGGGTGTCGTTGCGGCCTACGCGGCCTATAAGTTCCTGGCTGCCAAAACCGAGGAAGACCGCGCTCACTATGACTGGATGGGTTATATCGCGATGGCCCTCGGCGTGGCGTTCCTGATCCCGCTGCCCTTCGCCGGCTACTGGCTCATGCGCGAAGTGTATGCGTATCGGCAGCAAATGGGCATTACGCTCATGGGCGGCCTGTTGGCGTGGCTGTTCATCATTCAGGCGACCATGATCGGCATTCTATTCCTGAGCACCAACTACTATCTGTGGCAGGCGATGGGTCGGATGCGAGGGGCCGAAAAATATCAGCGATACATCAAGTATCTCGTATTTCTGCTCGCGGTCGGGTTTTTGGTGTTCATCACTCCGCACACGATGGTCATGACGCCCGCGGAGCTTAAAGCGATGGGTGGTCAACAGCATCCCGTGTTGGGTAACTACGGTGTCATGTCGGCGAAAAACGGTGGTATCAATGTCATCATCACCACGACCGTCTTGAGCTTCGTCTGGTACATGCGTGGCAACAAAGTTTCGACGGTTTCCTGGGCGAAGTTCGGCAACATTTTCATGGGCGTGTTCTTCGCGTGTGCGTACGTCAACATCGTTTGGTTGGCGATCTATGGGTACTACATTCCGGCCAACGTGCGCGTCGGCCTGTCGGTACCTCAGGTGGCCACGACGTTGTCCTGTCTGTTCTTCATGTTCGCGCTGAACAGTGTGATGATGAAGGGAGCCAAGCAGATGGGGCCGATCGAGTGGGGCAAGATCTCTGCGCGATCCCAGTACGCGTTGATCATGCTGGCAACCGCGTTCACCTGGATGATGGGACTGATGGGCTACATCCGCTCTTCCGTCCGCCTCTTCTGGCACGTCAACGAGATTATGCGCGATAACTCCCCTTGGGCCTATACACATACGGTGGGTTTTGCCGCCAACATGATTTCGTTCAATGTGCTGTTTTTCTGGATCAGTATCCTCTTCGTCTTTTGGCTCGGTAGCTTGGCGGCGAAGAAGGTACCGGTTGAAGCCAAGGCTGGAGTTCCGGGAAGCGCGCCGCAGCCGGCGGGCAGCCACTAACCATCTTACTCAGTTTAGGCTCGCTGAGGGGGGCAGCGCATCGTCCGCTGCCTCCCTCCGGTGTAGCCGCAGGAGGTTACAACTGTGGGTAATCTGATTAACGAGGCCCTTTCGATGGGGTGGATGGTCCTGGCCATTCTCGTCGGGCTGCTCATTTACTTCCAGGTCTCCATCCCCGATCCCGCGGCAAAGAAGCGGGCGGTATTCAAGACTTTTATCGGCATCGTCGCCGCGTTCTTAATGTTCATCGCGATCGCGAATTACAAGAACAATTTTTACGGAGAGAATCGGTTGTTGCCGGTCTCCCTCGTCATGATCACGGCGACGACGTTTGTGATGGCTCTGTATTTCACCAATCTTGCTGCGTTGCTGAAGATCGGTGGATTCATGTTCTTCGTGGCGGCCTTCCTCTCCGGGTACGGAAACTGGTTGCCTCAAGTAGAAGGAGGATTTCCTCCCAAGGAAGAGAAGTTGGACTTTAGTTCGATGACACCTCAGCAGTTGGCCGACGAGGGCGAGAAGATCATTTTCGGAGGCATCGGTCAGAACAAGGTCCAGGGTGCGATCGGTAAGGGACAATGTCCTCTGTGCCATGCATTCCATGCGGGAATGTTGGGTGAACGGGCGCCTAACCTTCTCGGTCTTCCGGAGCGTGCGGGCAAAGAGCGACTTGAAGACCCGAAGTATTCCAAGGGCAATCCTTCTAAGCGGGAGTATGCGGATAAAGAAGCCTTTCCCGGATCGGGAACAGCGGAGAATGGCCAGGAGTACATTGCCGAGTCTCATTCATGCCCCAGTTGCTATGTCGTTGCAGGGTACGGTGTGAAGGGAACCAACGACAAAGAGAGCCCGATGCCCAAGATTCACAAGCCACCGATCTCGCTCTCGCTGCCTGAACTGGCGGCCGTGGATACGTGGTTATATGTCCGTGAAGGACGTGAGTCGCCTTCTTTTGAGGAAATCACCAAGTCCTATGAGAAGTTCATTCCGGAAGCTGAGCGTCCGAAAATGCAAGAGGACAAGCCGGCGGCCGCAAGCGCGTTATTGGCCGACGGGTCCGAACCGGTAGACCAGATTTTTGCCAAGGCGCAGTGCGTCGTCTGTCACACGATTCCTGGTATACCCGGTGCCACCGGTACCCAGGGACCCAAGCTTGAAGAGGGGACGAACGCACCGACCAGAATCAAAGATCCTGGCTACAAGGGCGCCGCGCACAGCACTCCCGAGTACATCATGGAATCGATCGTCGAGCCCAGCACCTACGTGGTGAAGGGATTCCCGGACAACCTGATGCCGAAGGTTTTCGGCCAGAAGCTCAGCGCGGGGGCGCTGAAGAAGATTGTCGACTACCTGTCGCAGGTGAAGGCGGGAGCACCGCCACCCAAGATTTCCTAATTGTTGCGGTTTATCGTTCGAAGACTAAGAGGGAGTTAACCCATGAAAGCTTTGATGTCCGTCGGTGCGCTGGTTGGGGTCATCGGACTCCTCCTGCTGGTCGGGATGATTTTCGACGTCGTCCCGTCGAACACCGTGCGCTTGGTTGAGGGCTATATGCCCATGCAGATGATCACGGAGTTGGCGATCTTCGTGGGCAGCTTCGCGGGACTCAGTTATATGCTCAGTGCGATGGGGATGGGCATCCCGCGGTTCTGGCAGGGAATCGCCTTCTGGGCGTTTATTTTGCTGTATCTGAAGTTCCGAGTCTATCCGCCCATTCCGTTCAGCGTGAGGGCCATGTACGGGACCGTGTCGCTCGTGGCGGTGTTCATGTGGATGTCGTCGAACGAGGAGGACTGGAAGAAATTCAAACAGCCGATCATGAACGTGATGGATGCGCAGACGGGTATGAACAAGCTGTTGCGCTATGCCTATCTGATTCTGTTGCCGATCCTGATAGGCGGATTTTCCTACAATGCCATGGTGCCAAAATCCGAAGAGCCGATCGAGCTTCGGACTGTGCATCCGGCTCCTCCGGCCAGCACCAAGGTGCACGGGAAGACGTATGTACTGCAGACCTCTCAGAATCCCTACCGAGTGAATCCTGAAGGCAAGTACGATCAGGAATATACCAATGCCAACATCGTGGAACAGGGTATGGGCCGGCTCATGAAGCCGAACGCCAATCCTTGGGACCAGAACGCGCAAGGCTACCTCAAGTATGTCCGCGAGGGTGGAGAAATCTTCTTCCAAAATTGTCACTTCTGTCACGGGGATAATCTGAACGGCCGCGGGCTTCATGCCTTTGCCTTCAACCCAATTCCGGCCAATTTCACAGATCCGGGCACCATTGCCCAGCTCCAGGAGACCTTCATTTTCTGGCGTGTATCAAAAGGCGGAATCGGGTTGCCGAACGAAGGCTTCCCCTGGGCATCCGTCATGCCGCCCTGGGAGCAGCACCTGACCGTCGACGAAATTTGGAAGGTCATTCTCTTCGAATATTGGCATACCGGTTACTATCCCCGTACGTGGGACTAATAGGCCGAAGGCTTTTTCGATAACCTGGACTTAGATGAAGAGGATAAACATGAGAAAGAGTGCAAGTCAGAAGCTAGGAGTGGCTGCCGCTGCCGCCTTCGGCATCATCCTGACTTCCGGGCAGATCGGCATTCCGGTAGTCGGGGCCGAAGGGCTACCGGAGGGATTCAAGAAGGGGGACCTCGCCCCAGAACCCTCCGCCGAGATGATCGAAGCGGGAAAGCGGGTCTACTTTACAAAGTGTGTGTGGTGTCACGGAGTCGATGGAGCGGGTGATGGCCCTGGTGCAGACCGTCTGTGGCCTCGTCCTCGCAATTTCAATCAAGGCACCTTTAAGATTCGTCACACGGCGAGCGGCGAGCTCCCCTTGTTCGACGCAAAGAAGCCCATAGCAGGTCAAAACGATTTGTTTGAGACCGTCACGCACGGCCTCCCCGGTTCGGCCATGCCCTCGTGGGAAGGTATCCTCACCGAGGAACAGCGACTTCAGGTGCTCTCCTTCGTCACAACTCAACTCGTAAAGGATCGGAAGTTCACGGACAAACAGTCGGAGACGCAGACGATCCTACAGCTCACTGAGCTGAAGGCCAAACCGGCGAACGCAGAGAGCGTGAAGCGTGGCTCCGAGCTGGTTGTCGAAAGGAAGTGCATTGAATGTCACGGAACGGAAGGACGAGGTGACGGAAACGCGTTCAATCTGAAAGACGACTGGGGCTTTTCCATTCAGCCTGCGGACTGGCACAAGTGTTGGAACTTCCGCGGCAGCCGGCAGGATCCCTACAACGTGAAGAACATTTTCCGAACTTTCTCTACCGGAGTGAACGGGACTCCGATGCCGTCATTCGCGGATAACACCACGGTCGATGAGCGGTGGGACATTGCGAATTTTGTGAATTCGTTATGTGAGCGGGATGCCGAAGGCAATCCGCTCCCGATCGATCCTCTGACCGACAAGCCGAAGATCAATTTCGTTGTGCCTGCTAATCTCGTCGAAGGGGAGATTCCGGCCGATCTTGAGAATGAAGCGTGGCAGAAGGCCCCTCGCCGGTATGTCGCGATGGGTGGACAGATCACCCACAAGCCTCGGAACTTCGTCAATCGGATCGACGATATTTGGGTGCGGGCTCTGTACAACGATAAGTCACTCGTGTATTTGCTGGAGTGGGACGATCGGACCAAGAGCGTTGCGGAAGGCAAGCTGCCTTGGGCTCCCACGCAGGTGAACATCGATGTTAAGGAGCAGGATCCCAAAACTGGTGAGGAAGGGTCTATTGCAGCCAATCAGAATAACTACAAAGTGTACAACGATGCCATCGCGATTGAGCATCCGGTGAAGTGGAAGGAGCTGCCAGCTCCGATCAAGCCGCGCTACCTGTTCGGGACGAACGACCAGTTCCCGGTCGATATCGTCAAGTGGGAAGCGGATGGGTCTATCCGAGCGTTCAAGGGAACGGGGTGGGACAAGGATTTTGAAGAGCGCGATACCTATGAGGAAAGTCTTAAGGTCCTCAAGGCTGAGTGGAAAAATGGTCGGTGGTACGTCATGATCCAACGTCCCCTGGGTAATAAGAAGGATCAGGACTACGATGAGGATACGTTCTTTGAGGTCGGCCAATATGTTCCCACGGTGTTTTTTGCCTGGGACGGACACAATGGGGATGCAGGACGTAAGATGGCCGTCTCGGCTTTCTTCTATACGTTCCTGAATCCTCCGATTCCGCGAGAGACCTATATCTATCCAGCCGTTATTGCGTTTGGAATCGTACTGCTGGAAGGGTGGGTGATGACGCGGCGGGCAAACAAGAGGAAAGGGAAGACCCTCTAATCGCTGGAGAGAGGTCAACGTTTAGAGGGGGTGGGGAGACCCACCCCCTCTTTGTTTTTTAGCCTGCCGAGATGACCTCCTATGATCACCGATGTCGCTGGTATCCTGCTCGCCGGCGGAATAAGCCGGAGAATGGGAGAAGACAAGCGGTTTATCGAGATCGGTACACGCACCCTGCTGGAGCGAAGCCTCGACATCCTCCGTTCGGTCTTTCAGGACGTCATGATCGTGATTGCGCAAGACAGTCCCGAGCTTCGGTCCATCGTTCCAGTCGCCCGTGATCTCGTGGCTGATTGCGGGAGTCTCGGGGGACTTTACACGGGATTGAGACATGCCCGAACGAGCCGGGTTTTCGTGGTCGCTTGCGACATGCCCTTTTTTAATCAGGAGACCGTCCGATACTTTGTCGATCTCAAGAGCGAGGCGGACATCGTGATGGCGAATCTGCACAATGGGCGGCATCCCATGCACGCGCTGTACGGGCGGCGGTGCCTGCCGGTCATGGAATCCATGATGGCAGCGAGAAACCTGCGGATTCACAGACTGCTCGAACATCCCGAGCTGAAACCCCATACAGTCACCTCGGAGGACTTGAAGTTGATCGACCCCGACGGGCGAGCGTTCCTAAACATCAACACGCCGGCCGATCTTGAATTGGCCAGGTCGATCTTCGCGGCCGACCGACTTCGGAATCGTCCTGGCCAACCGTGATACGAAGCGTCGTCATGATTCATCCCGGAGCCTTGGGGGACGTGCTGCTCGCCTTGCCTGCCATCGGCTTCCTCCGCAGAAAATTCCCCGGTCATGAATTCTTGCTCTGTGCCAACGATGAGATCGGGGAGTTGCTGAGAGATTGTGGTGTCATCGATGGATGGATGTCGGCACGGGGATTCCGCTTCGGCCAGTTGTTCGGCGGCTCCGTCGAGGCGGGAAGCGAGATCTGGGGTTGGTTGAGGAGATGCGATCTGGCCGTCGCCTGGGTCGGCGATGAAGGAGGGATCCTGGAAGGAGTTCTCAGGAGATACGTACAGGGAAACGTCACGGTCTGCTCGCCCTTTTCCGATGTACTGTCTTCGGCCCATCAGAGCGATCGATTTCTGGAAGCGTTGGGTGAAGCGTCGAAAGAGTATTCGCGGCCTGGTGCGCTGCAGTTACCTCACCGTCTCCTCGAACTTGGGCGCGCACGGTTTCGCGAGGCTGGCATAGATCCCGATCGAGAAATCATTCTGCTCCATCCCGGAAGCGGAAGTCCGTTGAAATGCGCCAAGCCGGAGATACTTGCCGAGGTGATTGACAGTCTGAGACAGGAGGGATGGAGCCTTGCCTTGCTGGAGGGACCGGCCGATCACATACCGGTCGTCGAAGTGATGCGCCTCCTGAAGGAACGAGTCATGATAGTGCGGGATCTGAGTCTGGGATCGCTCGCCGGTGTGCTGGCGGCGACCGATCTCCTCGTGGGACATGATTCCGGAGTCAGCCATCTGTCGGCATCGCTCGGAGTGGAAACTATAGCCCTCTTCGGTCCCACCATGACGGAACGATGGTCCCCCCTCGGGAGTCATGTGACCGCTGTGAGGGCCGATGCCTGTCGATGTCGTGCTTGGGACGCAGTCAGCCGCTGTGTCGAACGACCGTGTCTGGGCATCTCGCCGCGTACCCTATTGGATATCTGCCGGCAGCGGCTGGCTCGCCGCAACCCCTCGAAAATCCTCACGAAGCGCCTTGTCTCCGAACAGGTCGTGTGATAGAGTGACAGGCTAATTTTCTCTTTCAATGCTAAGGACTTAGGAGCGATTGGGTGTCTCAGGGTGTGGTGCTGCACAAAGTCACCAGCGCGTTGCTTGGCGCTCTGAACGGAGCGAAGAAAAAAGGGCTGCTGAGGACGGAATCCTGGCCTGTTCTAAGCCTGGACGCGCCCAAGCGTCCGGAGTGGGGGGATCTCGCTTCGACCGTGGCCATGTCGCTCGCCTCCTCTGAACAACGAAGCCCGCACGATATCGCCCGGATCATTGTCGAAGAATTGGCGCAGGACGACCGATTATTCGATCGTGTCGAAATCGTCCAGCCGGGTTTTCTCAACCTCACGGTGAAGCCGGCCGTTTGGCAGGAAGTGTTACGCGAGATTGAAGCTCAGGGTGACGGCTATGGGCGAAGCAATTCAGGCGGCAGGCGACGAATCCTCATCGAATTTGTAAGCGCGAATCCGACCGGTCCCTTGCACGTCGGACATGGTCGTGGAGCGGCGGTTGGGCAAGCCGTTGCCAATCTGCTGGACGCCGTCGGATACGATGTCGTCAGCGAATACTACATCAACGATGCGGGTCGTCAGACAAAACTCCTGGGCGAATCGGTCTATGCCCGCTATCAAGAATTGAGCGGCCGTCCGGCGGACTTCCCGGTCGACGGGTATCACGGTGCCTATATCACCGCCGTGGCGGAGCGACTGCGGCAGCGCCGGGAGTCCTCCGACGAAAGTCAGGGGGGCGACGATCTAGGAGAGCGATGCCGCCGCTTCGCTCTCGATGACCTGCTGAGTGTGATTCGACACGATCTGCTTGCGTTCGGTATCGAATTCCAGTCGTGGTTCAGTGAGGCATCTCTCCTGTCCTCCAATGCCGTCGAACGGGTGTTGGATGACCTGAAGTCTCGACAACTGTTGTTCGAGCAGGACGGAGCCTGGTGGTTTCGATCCTCTCGATTTGGAGACGAGAAGGACCGCGTCGTCAAGAAACAAGACGGAGAGTATACCTATCTTGCATCCGACATCGCCTATCATTGGGACAAGCTGCAGCGAGGATATGATTTGTTGATCGATGTGTGGGGGGCGGACCACCATGGGTACATTTCCCGCATGCAGGCCGTGATGCAAGCCTACGGGCATCCGAAAGAGCGACTCCAAGTCGTTCTCGTGCAGCTCGTCAAGCTTCTGCGCGGCGACGTGGAAGTGAAGATGTCGAAGCGCACCGGTGAGTTCATCACCCTTCGGGATGTCATCGATGAAGTGGGAACCGATGCGGCGAAGTTCTATTTCCTCATGCGGGATTCCAAGACGCATCTCGATTTCGACCTGGAACTGGCCAAGCAACGGTCAGCCGAGAATCCCGTCTACTATGTACAATACGCTCATGCCAGAATCTCCAGCCTCTGGCGGGTATCCAAGGCGCGCGGCATCGATCGCCCCCTGCCGGGCCGGACCGACTTGGGAGTGTTGACCGACCCGGATGAACTTGCATTGATCCGCAAGCTCTCGGCATTTCCTTCCGTCGTTCACGCCAGTGCCCTGTCGTACGAACCCCATCGGCTCACCTATTATTTGCAGCAGCTGGCGGGCCTGCTTCACGGATTCTATAACAAGCATCGGATTCTTCCACCGGCTGCCGACAAAGAGGCTGTGGACGGCGATTCCGTGGCCGTGACGTCAGAAAAAGAAACGCAACGGGAGCTCGTCGACTCCGAACGGACGGCCGCGCGCCTGGCCTTGATGGCGGGCGTACAGCAAGTGCTCCGGAACGGCCTGTCGCTGCTTGGAATCTCCGCGCCGGACCATATGTAACTGAGAGTCAGGCCGGCAACAGCATGGAATTCACACTGATTCGGACAGCTCAGAGCGGGTTTGCAAGGTTGGGTGTGCTGACGACTCCCCATGCCCGAATCGAGACGCCTGCCTTCATGCCTGTCGGTACATTGGGGCCGGTCAAGGGGATCGATCCTCAAGAACTGCGGCAACTGGGCTTTCAATTGTTTCTGAACAACGCCTACCATCTGTACCTGCGGCCCGGACACAAGGTGATTTCGGATCTCGGCGGCTTGCACCGGTTCACCGGCTGGCCAGGAGCCATTCTAACCGACAGCGGTGGTTTTCAGATCTTCAGCTTGGCCGGGCTGTGCCGGATCACGGACGAGGGCGTGACTTTTCGATCGCACCTGGACGGATCGACGCATGGCATCACTCCGGAATCCGCCATTGAAATTCAAGAGGATCTTGGGGCCGACATCATCATGGCCTTCGATCAGTGTGTGGCGTTGCCCGCTGACCGAGACACCTTGACGGACTCGGTGCGGCGAACCACGCTGTGGGCCGGACGATGTCAGAACAGCCGACGGAGAACGGACCAGGCCCTCTTCGGCATCATCCAAGGGGGGCTGGATTCCGAGCTTCGCCGGAAGTCCGCGCGTGAGATTGTCGCACTCGATTTCGACGGCTATGCCATCGGAGGGCTGTCCGTCGGTGAACCCAAAGAAGAGATGTATCGGATGTTGGACATATCGGCTCCCGAGCTTCCCTCCGGGAAGCCTCGCTACTTGATGGGAGTCGGCATGCCGGAAAATCTCATCGAAGGGGTGGCGCGTGGTATCGATCTGTTCGATTGCGTCATTCCGTCTCGTCATGGGAGGACCGGATGGCTGTTCACCGAGTTCGGGCGCGTATCCATCAAGCAAGCCAGATACGCGCGGGATGAGCGGCCGATCGATTCCGACTGCGCCTGTCCGGTCTGCGCACGATATTCGCGCGCCTATCTGCATCATTTGTACAACGTCAAAGAGATGTTGGCCTCGCGTCTCAATACGATGCACAACCTCTGGTATTTTTCCGATTTCATGCGCCGGATGCGCGCGTCCATCGCCAATGGAACGTTCAGGGATTTTCGGGACACGTTTTACCGTATGCGGGCAGAGGCCCCCTCGGAATTCGTCGGCGCGACGGAGGCCAACGGCGGCCACGAGGCCGGGAGGGCTCGGCGCAGAGAGGAGCAGACTCGTTTATGTTGATGGCATCCGTTGCATGGGCTCAAGGGACTGCCGGAGGGGGGAGCGGCGCGAGCACCATCTTGTCGCTCGTTCCGTTCGTGTTGGTGTTTGTCATCTTTTATTTCCTGCTGGTGTTGCCGCAGCAGAAAAAACAGAAGCAGCAACGAGCCATGTTGGAAGCCCTGAAGAAAGGCGACCGGGTCATCACGTCCTCCGGCGTCTGGGGGGTTGTGGCGAATCTGAGCAAGGAGACGGTGACACTGCAAATTGCCGACAACACCAAGGTCAAGATTCAGCGGGAACACATTGCGCGGCTGCGCGCCGATGATGACGAGAAAGAGTCGTAGGCTCAAGCATCAAGGGGACAAGAGACACGATGAAGAAAGTGAGCGGGCGGTTGACGTTGTTGGCGCTGGTCGTGATCGCTTCGGTGGTTGCGTTCGTGCCGTCGGTTCCGGATGTGTATCAAGGGTTGCCGGGATGGTTGAAAACCCTGTTGCCCAACAAGGGCATCACCCTCGGGTTGGATCTCCAGGGCGGTATCCACATGGTGATGGAAGTCGACGAGGATCGGGCGGTCGAAATTGCGGTCGACCGGTCGCTGACGTCGCTGCAGGACCTTCTGGTGGACAAGAAAATTCCGGCGGAGTCGGTCAAGCGTACGAGTCCGACCGACATCACCATCCAATTCCAGAATGCCGACCTGAAAGCTCAGATCCAAAAATTGATCGACGACTTTCCGACCTTTGCGGAGAAGGACTCGGCAGGGTCGGCCAACACGCTGGTGTGGGAGCTTCGGGAGTCGGAGATCAAGCGCATTAAGGATTCCGCGGTCAATCAAGCCCTCGAGACCATCCGCAATCGCATCGATCAATTCGGCGTGGCCGAACCGATCGTGCAACGGCAGGGCTTGAAGCAGATCGTGGTCCAACTGCCCGGGGTCAAGGAGCCGAAACGCGCCAAGGATCTGATCAAGGAAACCGCGTTGCTCGAATTCAAGATGTTGGACGAGGACAGCCAAATCAGATTGGATCTGCCTGCCAGGGTGCCGAAGGATAAAGAAGCCGAGGTGCTCAAACAGTTCGAGGGCAAGTTGCCGGAGGGCGATCAGATCCTCTTTGAGCGGGCGATCGATAAGGACACGGGACGGGAGTACCGCATTCCGTATTTGGTCAAGAAACGGGTCATGCTGACGGGCGACGTGCTGAGCGACGCGCGTGTGTCGATCGGGCAATTCAACGATCCGTACGTCTCCATCACGTTCGATGCCAAGGGCGGGCGTGAGTTTGAGCGCATCACAGGCGACAATGTGAAAAAGCGGATGGCGGTGGTGCTCGACAACACCATCTATTCCGCTCCTGTGATTCAGGAGCGGATCTCCGGTGGGCGCGCGCAGATTACCGGAACTTTTTCGACGCAAGAGGCCAATGACCTCGCCATCGTGCTTCGGGCCGGCGCCTTGCCGGCGCCGCTGAAGATCGTTCAAGATCTGACGGTCGGTCCGTCACTCGGCCGGGATTCGATCGAAAAGGGCATCAAGGCGACGTTGGTGGCCGGGGCGATCGTCATGATCTTCATGATCGTCTACTACCGGCTGTCCGGTCTCATCGCGGACGTGGCGTTGATCTTGAACCTGATCTGCCTGATGGGGGCGTTGTCTGCATTGACGGCCACATTGACGCTGCCGGGGATTGCCGGCATCGTGCTCACGATCGGGATGGGGGTCGATTCGAATGTGTTGATCTTCGAGCGGATCCGCGAAGAACTTCGATCGGGGAAAGCGGTCCGGCTTGCAGTCGACGGCGGCTACGAGAAGGCATTGCTCACCATCGTCGATTCCCACGTCACGACGTTGATTACGGGAGTCGCACTGTTCCTTTTCGGCACCGGTCCGATCAAGGGCTTCGCCGTCACCCTCTGTCTCGGCATCGCCATCAATCTCTTTACGGCCTTGGTCGGGACCAAGGTCATCTTTGACATCGTCAATCAACGCCGCAAGGTCGATCAGTTGAGTATTTAGGTCGAAGGAGCCTGCATGCTGGAAATCTTGGGAAAGACGAACTTCGATTTCATGGGCAAGCGGAACATCTCGTTCCTGTTCTCCGGTATCATGGTTGTGCTGGGAATACTGGCGATCATTCAAATCAGCCGCGGTGCGGCCAACCTGGGCATCGACTTTGCCGGCGGCACGGCGGTGCAGCTGAAATTCCAGCAGCCGATCAAGATCGACGAAGCCCGGAACGCGCTGGAGACGAATGGGTTGGGAGATGCCGAGCTACAAGAATTCGGCCAGGACAACAAGTTGCTGATCCGGGTGAAGGCTTCCACGACGTTGGAACAGAAAACGGCGGAGCGCGTCGTGGCGGTCTTTTCGAAGGAGTTTCCAGGGAACACCTTTGTGGTGGATTCCAGCACGGAAATCGGACCCACCATCGGCAAGAAGCTGCAGGAAGATGCGTTGATCGCGGTGCTCGTGTCGTTTGCCGGCATTATCCTCTACGTTGCCGCCCGCTTTGAACTGCGGTTCGGGGTGGCGGCGGCCCTGGCGACGTTCCACGACGTGCTGGCCGTTCTGGGGGCATTCTATCTGCTCGACAAAGAGATCACGCTGTTGGTCGTGACGGCCCTCTTGACCTTGGCGGGCTATTCGCTGACCGACACGGTCGTGGTCTTCGACCGCATTCGCGAGAATCTTCGGATGCGGCGTCGGGACAGTGAAGAAGTAATGATCAACAATGCCATCAACCAGGTGTTGAGCCGCACGATCGTGACCAGTCTCACTGTAGTGTTGGTCCTGATTCCCCTGACCGTCGCCGGCGGAGAGGTGTTGCACGATTTCTCCCTGGCGCTGTTGTGGGGGGTGATCTTCGGAACATACTCGTCGATCTTTGTCGCCAGCCCCCTGTTGCTCCTGTGGCCGGGGACGACGGGGCGCTTACTCAAACGCGCCTAGGTTTGAGCGATAGTGAACCGGCTGCCCTGCGGGCAGAGTCGGGCGGTCTCTCGCATAGGCAGACACGTTCATGAAATTCTGGAGTCGATCCCACAGTCTCCAGCATAAGATCATCACGGCGATCGTGATGGTCGGACTTCTGCCTCTCACCATCCTGCTCGTGTTGACCTACCTGGAAGAACGCCGCGCCCTGCGCGAGACCAGCGGGACCAGCTTCAAGGAAGTCGCCGTCGAAGCGGCCCGCCGGATTGAAATGCATGTCAGCCGCGGCATGAACGAGGCGCAACAGCTGGCGACGACTCCCTTCCTGCGCACGGCGGTGGCGGAAGCCAATCGGACGTACGAGGGAAAGGACGCGCAACAGATCCAGGAGGTCATCAAGGATTGGCAGCAGCGGTGGAAGCAGCGGGACAAGCGGAGCGAATTTCCGCTCTTCATCAATCGAATCGTGACCAACTATCTGATCCGGTGGCACGACATCCGAAAAGCCGATTATGTGGGTATTCTGGTCACCGACGTGCAGGGGGCGCTGGTCGTCAGCTCCATTCCCCAGGTGGAGTACTTTTACGGCAAGACCGGCTGGTGGCAGGCCCTGGTGAAAAGCGGGACCCGTCAACCCTACGTCGGCGACATTGCCTTCGACCCTTCCTTCGGGACTCATGTCGTCGTCGTCGCAGCTCCCATCATTGACGATCAACAACGGACGGTCATCGGAGCCATTACGATTTTGTTGCGGCGGGATACCCTGTTCCATTCCATCGCCGAGGTCTCCATCGGCGCGACAGGGCACGCCATGTTGTTCAGTTCGGACGGCGTTCCGCTGATTTGCCCGATTCTCTCCCCGGAAGAGCATACCGTGAAACCCGAACTCATCCAGACGCTCCAGATGCTCAAGGCCGGCTGGGCCGTGGCGTCCGATGATTCTCATGGGAGCCGCGATGCCTTGATCGGATTCGCTCCTGTTCGGTTCAGTGATCGGCTCGCGCCCGGCAGCATCGGAGGGAAACAGTGGATTACCGTCATCCGCCAAGACCCAAGAGAAACCTTCGCCCCCCTCGCCGATCTTGTCGCCAAGGTTCTGCTGTACGGGTTGGTCGTGTTGGCGGTGCTGTGGGGAACGGGCTTAGTGGTGGCCAGGCGGATCGCCAGGCCGATTAAGCTGTTGCATGAGGGCGCGAGAGAACTCGGCAGCGGCCGCCTGGAACAGCGATTGGTACTGAAGACGGGAGACGAAATCGAAGGGTTGGCCGGCGCCTTCAATGAGATGGCCGAGAACCTACAACGGTCATTCGGTCAAGTCGAGCAGCGGGTAGTGGAAGTCCGCAGGCTGGAGGAAAAGTATCGCGACCTCATCGAGCACTCACCGGAGATGATCTATCAGTTGGATCGGAGCGGACAATTTGTTCACGTCAACAAGACGGGATTGGACAAGTTGGGTTATCACTTGGATGAAATGCTGGCGATGAAGCTCTGGGATCTGGTCCCGCAAGGGCAGGCTACCCGAGTGTTACAATACCTCGAACGGCTGGTTTCGCAGGGGCAGACGACGATGGAAACGGTCTTGTTGGCCAAGGACGGACGTCCGATCGATGTGGAGATCCATGCGACCGCCTTGTTCGATCAGGAGCGAGGCGGACTCGTGCATTCTCGTGCGTTCGTGCGCGACGTCACCGAACGGCACCGCCTTGAACAGGAGCTTCAACAATATACGTCGAAGCTCGAACAGGCCGTGACCGAACGCACCAAGCAGCTGGTTGCCTCTCAGGCCCGGTACAAGGCCCTCTTCGATCTCGTCGCCGACTCGGTGTTCATGGTGGACCCCAGCGGCACGATCGTCTCGGTCAACAAGCGCGAGGAGCAGGCGCTCGGGTATGCGGAGCCGTACATCGTCGGGCGCAGCATTTTGGAGGTTGCACTCGAGGCCTATCGAGAGCCTCTGCGACTGTGGCTGGACGACATCAACACGGGTCAGCAAAAGGCTCCCACCCAGGAGATCACGGTGTACAACGCCGCCGGCGTGGAAACTCCGGTAGAAATGGATCTGATTCAAGTCGGAACTCCCGATCAGCTGTTGGTCATGGTGCAATTGCGGGATATAACCGACAGAAAGAAACTTGAGCGGCAGCTGCAGACCTATCGGGAAGAGCTCGAAATCAAGGTCAAGGAGCGGACCAGGGAGATCGAACAGACCAAACAGTACTTGGAGAATCTGCTCGAGAATGCCAACGACGTGATCTATACGCTCGATACGGACCAACGGTTCACATATGTCAACAGCAAGGTCACCGTGTGGGGGTATCGGAAGGACGATCTGCTGGGACGGCCCTACCTGTCGCTGCTCTCGAGGCGACATCGGGGACGTCGGTTGAAGAACACACTGGACATCGGCGCGAAGCAAGTCTACGAAGTCGAGGTGGTGACCCGCTTGGGGGAGGCGCGCACGGTGACGGTCAGCGTGTCGCCGCTTCATGGGGCCGACGGCGAAATTCTCGGCGTGCTCGGCATCGCGCGAGATATGACGGAAACCAAGCGTCTCGAACAGCAGATCCGTAACTCTGAGAAGCTGGCTTCGGTGGGAAAATTGGCGGCCGGAGTGGCGCATGAAATCAACAATCCTCTCGCCGGAATTCTGAACTGTCTGTACAACCTGCGCAAAGGCGCGCTCTCGCCGGCCCGACAGGAGGAATACTGGGCGTCGATGGAGGACGGCGTGCGACGGGTGCAGAAGATCGTCCGGCAGTTGCTCGATTTTTCCCAGCAGCACGACCCGGAATTCAGCTTGACGGACATCAATCAGGTGGTCGAACGAGTCCTGGTGCTCACGAACCATCTGTTCGCGTCCAATCGCATCGTCTTGGAAACGGTGCTCGGTTCCGCGCTGCCGAATCTGATGATCGACCGGCATATGATTGAGCAGGTACTCATGAATCTGGTTCTCAACGCCGTCCAGGCGATGAAGGGCGGCGGGATGTTGACGATTCGCACCTCCGTCGCGGAAGGGGTGTGCCTGGTCGAGGTGTCTGATACGGGATCGGGAATCGCCCCGAGCGTGCTGCCTCGCATCTTTGACCCCTTCTTTACGACGAAAGGCGAGGGAGAGGGTACGGGACTGGGATTATCCGTCAGTTTGGGCATCATCGAGCGTCACGGAGGAAAAATACACGTAGAGAGTGAAGTGGGCAGGGGAACGACCTTCACGCTCTGCCTGCCCTTGTCGAGGGATCGCTCGCTCGTGGAAAGGGCGTTATGAAGGGGTTGACCATCTTGCTGGTGGACGACGAGCCGCTCATGCGTCTCTCGATGGTGGATGCCATGGAGGCCGTGGGGTACGAAGTTCGCGCGGCCGCTACAGGAACGGAAGGGATCGAGGTGCTCCGCCAGAAGACATTTGACCTCGTCATCACGGACTTGCGACTGCCAGGCGCCGACGGCTTGGCGGTTCTCAAGGCGACAAAGGAAACGGCGCCGGAGACCGAAGTCGTTGTCATCACCGCGCATGGATCGGTTGAAACCGCCGTAGGAGCCATGAAACTCGGCGCGTTCGACTACATCACCAAGCCGTTCCAGATGGATGAACTGCTGCTCATCGTCGAGCGGGTTGGACGGGTCGTCAGGCTTCGCCGTGAAACTGAGGAGTTCAAAGAGATTCCCGATGACACGTTCTGGTTCGGTGGAATCCTCGGGACCAGCAGCCGGATGCGGGCGGTATTGGACCAGGTCAGGACGGCGGCGGGGTCGAATTCGCCCATTCTGATTATGGGAGAAAGCGGAACAGGAAAGGAATTGCTCGCCAACGCTATTCACCAGAACAGCCCCCGCAATCATCATCCGTTGATCAAGGTCAGTTGCGGTGCGTTGTCGGACGCCGTGCTCGAGGCCGAGCTCTTCGGGTATGAAAAAGGCGCGTTCGCGGGAGCGTCTCGGCAGCGAAGAGGACGTTTCGAACTGGCGCACAGAGGGACAGTGTTTCTTGACGAGATCGGTGAGATCCCGCTCGGTATTCAGGACAAGTTGCTTCGGCTGCTGCAGGAACGACAATTCGAACGTGTGGGAGGCCGCGAGTCGATCGAGGTAGACGTCCGTCTCGTCGGAGCCACGCGCGTCGATCTGGCCCAGGAAGTCGAGAAGGGGCGCTTCCGCGAGGATCTGTATCGATGGCTCGGCGCGGCGCAGGTCGTCCTGCCTCCGCTGAGGCAGCGTTCGGAGGACATCATGGTCATCGCGGAGCACCTCCTCCAAGCCTGCTCGGTCCGGACGAACAAGAAGTGTAACGGCCTTTCACCTTCAGCTCGCGATCTCCTGCTGCGGTATTCATTTCCCGGCAACGTGCGGGAACTGGAAAAGATCATTGAACGGGGCGTGGCATCCGGTCGCGACCATGAGATGATCCAACCCGCCGATCTTTGCGAGTTTCCGTCTTGTCCGTTCACAGGAGGGGTGCCGCAGGAATCCTGCGGCTTCTGTCAGGAAGGACTATCGGCTGGGGGCAAGGCCAAAGATGCACCGCTCACGTCCCTGTCCGCCGCTCGGGAAGAGTTCGAGAAGAGCCACATTATGTCCGTGCTGGGGCGTGTCGAGGGTAACCGAACCGCCGCGTCAAAGATCCTCGGTCTCTCCCGTAAGGCCCTCTTGGAGAAATGCAGACGCTACGGGATTCCCTCCGGCAAAGGTGAGGCAGAGGGCGAAGGGGAGACGTAGCATAGCCACACGCCGGCTGTATGCGGGGCCTAGTCCAGGCGAACAGCTCGAGGTTGTGGAATCCACCTCAACTGTGTGGTTGCCGACACGAAGCAATGGAACAGTCAGCCGCCTCTTACCTGGACAAGAGCAAAGCGGTCGATGCCTTCGTCAAGAATTCCGGCCTCGGTTTTGCGATTCCCTACCTGCACAATGGCCAGATGCACGATTATGTGCCGGACTTTATTGTTCGACTGAATGCCGAATCGGTGAGCTATCTGATCTTGGAAACCAAGGAGTACGATCCGCTCGAAGAGGTCAAACGGGCGGCGGCTGAGCGATGGGTTACTGCAGTCAATGCGGATGGGACTTATGGGCGATGGCGGTATGCGGTGGCAAAGAAGGTTTCCGATGTCTCTCAGCTAGTGGACGGATCGACTGTCTCTGCTTGAGACGCATGCCCGGCTGTATTTGTGGTGAAACAGAACGGCGACAGGCTTTCAAACGGCCTGTCGTCTTTTTTCCTTTCAGGTGGAGATCAGGGAAGACGGGCTGACTGGTCGCAACTCAGGAAATATCCTGCGGGTGGAGCAGTGAACGGGGTGCCCCATCGCGCATAGCGGGGGACCCCACACCGGGCGTGGGTGCGAGCACGGTAGGGCTGTTCAGCGCGACAGGACCCGCGAACCTTATTCCTGGGGTTCCGCGCCGCCTTCCCACAGCTTCACCGTCCGATCCCATGACGCGCTGGCCAGCTTGAGCCCGTCTGGAGACAGGGCGACGCAGCGAACGGCGCCTGTATGTGTCTTGATAGTTCTGAAGCAACGGCCCGTCGCCAGATCCCAGAATCGGATCGTATTGTCGTCGCCTCCGCTGATGAGCACCTTACCGTCCGGCGTCACCACCAGCGTTCGCACCCAGCTCGTATGTCCCCGGAGTATCCGGCGTTCGAGACCCTGCGGAACTTCGAATATCTTGATCGTCTGGTCCCGGCTGCCTGTGATCAGATATTTGCCGTCCGGAGTGAACGTCATGGCCCCGATCCAGTAGTCCATCGGTTTCTGAAATCCACCATCATCTTCGATGAAGTATCCGCGTGTTTCGGTGCAGTCTTCTTCGTCCTCTTTCCAGTGCCCGTTATGCAGGACTTTTTCCTCCCCGCTCGGCAAGACTTCCCAAATCTTGATCTTGCCGATGTCCGTCCCGCTGGCCAGGTGGATGCCGTCGGGAGAAAAGGCCACACAGACCGACCAATGGTGATCGAACTGATCCTTACCCAGCAGGGTCATCAGTTCGGTTCCGGTCGTCACTTCCCAAATCTTGATGTCCTTGTTATGGCTGCCGCGCGCCAGCATCAAGCCGTCCGGCGAGAGGGACAGACTGCAGACATTGTGATCGTATCGACTGAAGAGGAGCTTCAGCGGTTCACCGGTCTTGGGGTTCCACAGTCTGATCGTCCGGTCTTCGCTTCCGGTCGCCAATGTCTGCCCGTCCGGCGTGAAGGCCACGGCCCTGATGTCATTGGTGTGGCCGCGCAGGGAACGAAGGAGCCGTCCGGTTTCGATGTCCCAGATGCGGACGAGACGGTCCACACCGGCGCTGGCCAACGTGAGTGCATCAGGGGCAAAGGCGACGGACCAAATTCCGTGGGAGTGTCCCCGGAAGGTTTTCACCTCTCTGGCTCCCGTGGTCCAATATTCCAAGAAGTCGATGTTGGGATGCTGTGATGTCGGCGCCGGAACCGTCGAAACAGGACTTTGTTCAGCCATGAGAATACCCGATCGTGATGGGGTTGATTCGTGGGCCGGCGGCGGCCGGCTCGATTGCAAATCGTCGTTTTAGGTCAGTATAATTTCCCTTTCAACATTGTCGATCGTAAGAGAAGCCCGGTCGTCAAGTCAAGCCGCGGTCAACGCTCACTTCGAGATTGGGGAACCCTATGGAACTTCGCTTTCAGCCGGCCCTGTTGCAGGAAGTTATCGATTCCTTCGTGGAGAAGACCGAACGGGAAGGAGATCCCACCTATTATAAGGAATTCCATGAGCTGGCGGATCCGATCTACGAGAAGTTCACGCTGGACGATCGCGAGAGCGAATTCAAGAAGCTGTATCAATACTTGTTCGGGACGTGGGGCTTTTCCGACATCATCAGGGACGCCTTCGATGAATACCCGGTTCTCAAGGATCAGGTCGGGATCGTCCTGGTCAAGGGCGTGCTCAAAGAGGACCAGGAAGGCGTCGACATTCTTCGCAAGTGGGGCTCCGTCGAACACGAATTAGCCAAGCAGTTTGAGGAGAAAGGGTTGAAGGGGGTCGGCATCAAGCTCATTCCCCGTCGGTTCTACGATCCCGCGCTCACCCGCTACTGCCGGCATGAATTGATGCATATTTCGGACATGCTGAGCCCGCAATTTAGTTATGACCCCGATACGAAGGTCGGTCAGAACCCCGGAGAGGAAACGTTGATTCTCCAGCGGTATCGTGTGCTGTGGAGCTTGAGCGTCGACAGTCGGCTGATGGCGGTGGGCAAGGAGCCGATGCTCCGGAAAGAGGATCGCTTCAAGGAATTCCGGTCTTGGTATCGAAAGATTCCGGCCCCTCAATTGAAATCTGTGTTCGAGGGTTTGTGGCAAACAGGGTTCTTCACCCATTCCGAACTGATCGAGATGGCGACGGATACTCTGCGGGTGATGGATCGTGCGGTGGATGTCGAAGGCGGGGAAGTGCCGGAAACCGAAAACAAGGTCATGTTGATGCCCGGGTTCCCTTGTCCGCTCTGTCGTTTTCCGACGTATTCGTGGGTGGAGGATCTGGGAAGTAAAATCGAAACCTACGTGTTGGATTTCATCCGAGAGAATCATCCGGGATGGGACGTCGAATTCGGCGCCTGTGATCGGTGCGTAGAAGTGTACAAGCTTCGGGCTGACGGCGTGATGTAAAGAAGGCTGAGGCTCCGGTCGAGATGAACCTCAGTCTGCTTTTCAATGGCTACTGATCCCAAATATGGTCGTCGGGACTTTCTCAAGGACTCTGTGCTGTCCGTCGCCAAGGCCGCGCGAGAGTACTCCAAGCATGCCGAGGTCCTTCCCGAAAAACCCGCCGCGGCTCCAAGAACCGATTGGTTGCGCCCGCCGGGAGCGGTTGCTGAACCGCTGTTTCTGGATCGATGCACACAATGCGGCGATTGTGCGAAAGCTTGTCCGCACGGCGCCATCGTCTTTCATCAGGAGGATGGGACGCCGATCATCTTTCCTGACCAGACGCCCTGTTTCCTCTGCGAAGATTTCCCCTGTACCGCGGCCTGTGGGACGGAGGCCCTCGTGTCGGTCCCTGATCGGGACCATGTACAAATGGGGATGGCGGTTGTCGCCCATCGTCTATGCACCGCGGCGCAAGGCTGCCATGCGTGCGCCTCGAAATGCCCCACCGAGGCGTTGTCCATGGACTTTGATGGACAGCGGTTGCTGGTCTCAGAAGAGAGGTGTGTCGGGTGTGGTCTCTGTGAGCAAGTCTGTAAAACGGTCAATGATCACATTGCGATTCGAGTGACGCCCTTCAGGCTGCTGTCCGGCACCTAGGCATAGGAGTCTGCCCGAGTCATGCCATTCTACTGCGGTAAACGATCTGCAGGTATCTGCATCGTTCTCGGCCCGAAAAAATCCTCAACGTATTCCAGCCAATACGCTTTCGGTTTTTTCGAGCCATGCGCCGCTCATCTGCCGGCAGCTCCTTCGCCTCGCCACGAAGGATTACTCGGACAGACTCCTAGCCTGTCGTAGGGGGAGGGGAGCACGAGGTCGACCGAAGGAGCCTGTGCGAAAATTTCGGTATTTCAGATGGTTAAGTTTCGTCCATGTGAATAGGAGAACGTGCTTGACATCACCCGAGCCATTACCTATCATACCCGAGCTTGTGCCAGGGGTTTGACCGCATATGCCGGAAAATCTAGGCCACGGTACAAGGTCACACCGAGGAGCTGATTCTCATATGACGAGTAAACAGCCGGTACCAAATGTTTCCGCCTCCGGAACTGCCGTCATCTCGACCCCGACGCCGATCAAAGACTCTCCCGCCGTCGAACGTGCTCTCAATCGCAGCAAGATTTACCTTCTCGTCTCCTGGAGCCTGTTGTACCCGGAAGACGACGAATTTCTCGACTACGTGCAATGCGGCGAATTTGTCGAGGATGGTCGAGCGGCTGTCGAGGCCTTAGAGAAGGCGCTTGACGGCATCGACGGCGATCGCGCGAAGCAGAAGTTGAATGCATTGAAAAAGCAGTTTGATCAGCTGGAGAAGCTGGTTGCGTCGGAATGTGTGAATTGGCATCTGACCGATCTGCAATCAGAGCATCGCCGAGTCTTCAGCAATGTGATCACCTTGGACTGCCCGCCCTACGAGACCCTTTTCGGTAACGACCACGTGTTTGCGCAGTCCCACGTCATGGGTGACATCGCAGGCTTTTACAAAGCTTTCGGCGTGGAATTATCGAAGGACATTCACGAACGACTCGACCATTTGAGCGTTGAGTTTGAGTTTATGCATTTTCTGGCGTACAAGGAGTCCTATTCGCGTTGCCACGATGGAACGGATAAAACTCAGATCGTCGTGGAGGCGCAGAAGAAGTTCGTCAAGAACCACATCGGACGGTGGGTTCCGTTGTTTTGCCGGATGTTGGTCAAGAAAGCCGATTCCGGGCTCTTCAAGCTGGTTGCCGATATGACCGCGGACTGGATGGATTTCGAATCCGCCTTTCTCGGCGTGACTCCTCAACCCTATTCAGAAACGGATTATCGGCCTGCGACGTTCAACGCTCCGGAAGGGCAGACGTACGAATGCGGCGCGCAAGACCAGGGGAATGAGCTCAGCCTGTTGTTGAATGAGACCGGTGCACAGGATTTCATGGATCAGGGGGAGAAGAACAAAAACAAAGAGGAGGGGGGACCCGTCGGGACTGCGTAATATCCGCATTCATGTCCGGTGTTATTATTTCCGTTTCTCGGGAGTCATTTGGGTCACAGTTTTTAATCACTTACTTGAGAGGAGGGCATAGTCCATGAGAGTAGTGCAGACACACAACAAGTCTGTGGTGTTTGGCATTCTTCTCTCTGCCCTGATCGTGGGCGTGATGCTGACGATTGGGCAGGTACCCTTGGCTGTCAGCCAGCCGGTTACGATTCCGGCCAAGGCGGTGAAGGGCCCCATCCCGATGGATGGTGCGAACCCGTTGTGGGAGAGCGTGCCTGGTGTGATTGTGCCGTTGAGCGGGCAGTTGATCACGACGCCGATGCATCCGAATATTTCCGTCAAGTCGGTGTTCGTGAAGTCCATGACGAACGGTAAGGAGCTCGGATTGCGGGTTGAGTGGAACGATCAGACCAAGAACGACACGACGATCGGTCCTCAGGATTTCCGCGATCAGGTGGCGATCATGTTCCCGGTCAATACCTCGGGCGCGCCGCCGTTCCAGTGCATGGGCCAGTCCGGTGGAACCACCAACATCTGGCGGTGGAATGCGGAATGGCAAAAGGATCTCGGGAAGGACAGCGCGGGTATTTGGGACGTGGACGATCAATACCCCGGGATCTTCTGGGATTACTACTTTGAAGAACCGGCGGGCGGTGTGACCTATCCGGATCGGATCGGGCGCAGCCTTGGTCCCTTCAATCCCGGAATCTGGTCGGGCAACATCATGTCCGATCCGACGTTGCGCGTGAGTTCGGTGGAAGACCTGAACGCCAACGGATTCAGCACGCTGACGACGCAAGCCCATCAGGATGTCATTGGAAACGGCGTGTGGGAGCCGGCCGGATCCGTCAAGGGCGGCGGCTACAGTGGTCCAACCTGGCGTGTCGTGGTGAAGCGCACCCTGGAAACGGGTGATGCTAACGACACCCAGTTCAAGGCGGGCATGTCCGTTCCTATCGCGTTCGCGGTGTGGGACGGCAACAACATCGAGCGTAACGGCATGAAGGCGCTCTCCACGTGGTTTACGCTCAAGCTTCCGTAAGTTGTAGGTAAGAAGATCACCGCATTCGGCAGTTCGGCCGAACCTGCGGCGAGAGTAGAGGAAGGCCCCGGTTCGGGGATCACCATGGTGATCTGAATCGGGGCCTTTCTTTTCCCGAGATGGATTGTAGAGCGAGCCTCACATGGCTCGGACTCGGGAATCTCGACGTGATCAGGGTTGCTTTTCGGCCGCGGCGGAGTGTATAAAATACGATCATTTCCATCTAAATTCGTCTTATTTTTCAAGTACGTCGGGTAGAGATTTCCTATGAAAGTCTCTTTGCTTTTCCCTCCGACTTGGCATCCCTCCCAACCGTATCTGAGTCTCCCTTCACTCACCGGGTTTCTGACCCAAGCCGGTGTTCCACATGTCTCGCAGCGTGACCTCGGGATCGAGCTGCTCGATGACATCGTGACGCAGGCCTACGGCGTGGAACTCTATCAAGGTCTGATCGATAAGAAAAACGCGCTTGAGCGTGAGCACCAAGGAGAGACGGGTCCTGGCAGCGCGGAACATCTGGCGAGAGTCGTGGAATCGCTCGATCGGTTTCCCTACATTGTCGATCGCATCGAGTCGGCAAAAGCGACCCTCCGCGGCGAAGGCTTCTATGACCTGGAGGAATACCGGGAGAGCCTGTTTCTGATCGACAAGTGGCTGGAAGTGCTTTCCACTCTGTATTTTCCGACCAGACTTACTGTCGTGGACAACCAATTCAGCACCTATTCCATTTATTCATCAAAGGACCTGATGAAGGTCATCCGTGACGAACAGCAGAACCCGTACGTCGCGTTGTTCCGGGAACGCTTCATTCCGTCGATTGTGGGGGACCATCCGGAGCTCGTCGGTGTGTCGATCACCGCTACGTCGCAGATCATTCCCGGGTTGACGCTCTGCCGCTTAATTAAGGAAGCGGCTCCCGATATTCATGTCACAATCGGGGGGAGCATTTTCACCCGACTGGTCGACAATCTGCGCCGTTGTCCGAGCCTATTCGAGATCACCGACGACATCGTCGTCTTCGAAGGCGAGACGGCCCTGCTGGAATTGGTCAATCAAATGGCCGGGAAGAAGGATTTCAGCAAGGTGCCCAACCTGATCTATCGTCAGAACGACAGGGTCATCGTCAACCAGCCGTTCTATTCTGAAAATGTCAATCAGCTGCCGGCTCCCAATTACGACGGATTTCCCCTCGGCCGATATCTTTCGCCCGAGCCGGTGCTGCCCGTCCAGTTTTCACGGGGCTGCTACTACAAGGATTGCGCCTTCTGCGCGCTCACGCTCGATCACCAGAACTTCCGCCAAAAGGACCCGGGCAGGACGATTGAGGAGTTGGAGTGGCTTAAGCAGCGGTATGGAGTCCGGCGATTCTTTTTTACCGATGAGTGCTTCGCCTTGTCGCCGACCAAGCGGCTGTGCCAACAGATGATCGACCGACGGCTGGAGATCAAGTGGACGTGTGAGATGAGATTTGAAAAGCATCTCTCGCGTGAACTCTTGACCTCCATGCGGGATGCGGGCTGCCTGAAGATCGTCTTCGGACTGGAGTCCTTCAATCAGCGGATCATGGATTTCATGAAAAAAGGCATCCAGCAGGAATGGGTCCGGCGTATTACGGACGACTGCGTGGATCTCGGCATCGCCGTCCACTGTTACATCATCGTGGGTTTCCCGACCGAGAAGGAGGAGGAAGCGCTGGAGACGATGAACTTCATCGTCGACAACCAGAAGCTGCACGACTCCTACGGGTTCTCGTGTCAGCCTTGTCTCTTCGACCTTGAGAAAGAAGCTCCCATCATGAGTGATCCCGGCGGATACGGCATTCGACGGATCATGCGGCCGTCTGCGGAAGACCTGAGTCTGGGATTCTTCTATGAGGTGCAGGAAGGCATGACCCCGGACCAAGCGGAGCGACTCTATCAGCACGTGTACGAAAAAATCAGCGAAGTCGTGTGTGAGTTGCCGTTCAACTACTCGATGGCCGATGGTCTTCTGTATATCGCCCGGGCCAAATCGGAAACGGAGCGGGCGACGGTCGCGCGTTCGTAGCGACGGGCGTCGCCGACCGGGTTTTTTCAAGTCGGTATAATTTTTACGCTGGACGCGGGGCGTGGTCGTGACGGTTTCGACGAGAACTATGGAGCGCATGGCCGGGAAGCTGAGCGATCAACCGCTTCTCTTTCAATACACGATCAAGCTCGTGCTCTTGGTGTCCTTCCTGGAGTTGATTCTCTATCGCCTGGTGTCCCGTCTGGGCATGCACCTCAGCAAGTTGGCGGCCGACCATCAATGGATCATTCCCACCTTTACGGCACTGACGGAGATCGGGCAGTGGCTTCTGAATGCCGTGGCGATTCTCTTGTTCTTGGGGCTGATCCTCGGACTGACGAATCGGCTTGCCAGTCGCGGCTGGAGCGGTTTGAACAAAGCGACGGTACCCTGCGTGGCGCTGCTCCTGCTCTTGACGGTGGGGTTCCTGTTTGTTCCACCGACGATGATCGGGTCGGCCATCTACAATCTGATTGCGTTGACGGCGATCGTGTTGTTGATGGCGGAGTACCTCATGACCCATCACGATTGGTCTCAACGGGTCTTGGGGGTGGTGTATCTGCTTGGAATTTCGGGCTGGCTGTATTATCAGATGGTCTCCACCTTCTACAGTTTTCTTGGCACCGTAGCGGCTCCCCCCTTCGTCTACGAATTTCACCGCGGCGGGGAGGCTCTGATGGTGCTGGCCAGCATCCTGGTCTACGGAGCCTACGGCCGCGGATTGTCCTTTCGCTCTCGGAACCAGCATCAACGTCGTCGGGCCATCTGTTTTTGGGGGACAGCCGGATGCATTTTCACGGGCATGCTCTTCTTGGATTACCTTCTCAGTCGATACGATCCCGTCATGGCCAGCAACATCCGCAAGGGTGCCGACGGCATCGGGTGGATTTTCCAGTTTGGAATGGGATACACCTTTTACCTGCCGTTCGCACTGTATATGGCCGGGCTTCTCTGCTGGTCCTACACCGTGATCCGGCTGTTGACCATGGGAAGGCTTGCCGGCTATGGTCTGGCACTGATGTTCATCGCGGGTTATGCGTTGCTCTATTCGAATCTGACGTTGATGGTCGTGCTTGGTGTCATGTTGTTGACGATGGATCGGTATCGACGGGAGCCGCTGGAAGCCTCGTCCTCGGTCGGAGCGCCCATGCTGGGCAGTCCTGACCGGCTGGCGGGGGATCATATTTAACGAACGGTTGAGGACAGGTGGGAACTTCACATGAGCGATGATACGAGTGCACAGGCGCAGCAGAGCCGCGCGGCGGTCGAGCCAAACGACCAGCCGTTGAACCCGGACGAAGAAATCTCCGAAATCGAGAAGCTGTTGACCACAGAGCCTGACGATTTTCAGGCCCGGTGCCGGCTAGGTGAGCTGTATTTCAGCAAGGGGCGTCTCGACGATGCGCTTGTGGAGGTCAAGAAATCCATCGAAATGGCGGAAGGGCTGCGCGCCGAAATGAATCGGTCTCTGGCCATGTATTACTCGAATCTGGGAACGATCTATGCGACCAAGAACATGTCCGACGAGGCGGAGACCGAATTCAGGCACGCCCTTGACGTGTTCCAGTATGATGTGCTGGCGCTCTTCAATCTCGGGCGAGTCTATGCGGACAAGAAGAAGTACATGGAAGCCAAGGGGTATTACGAGCGCCTCGTGGAGATCACGCCCGACGACCCCATCGCCTGGTACAATCTGGCGGGGGTTTATGTGGAGCTCGATAATCCCCAAGTGTCTGACTACAATACGATTGATATGGCCATTCAATGTTATCTGCGCACGCTTGAGTTGGACCCAAAACATCTGGAGGCGAGTTTCAAGCTGATGGAGCTGGCGTTGAATCACAAGAAATCTGATTTGGCCATCAAGGTCATGGAGGATGCGGTCGAGCAGAATGCCGACGAGCCGCTGGCGTACTACAATCTCATCAGCGTGTACGATAAGTGTAAGATGTTCGAGCAGGCTGAGCAGGCCCGCCAGCGTTTGAAAGAGCGGTTTGCAAAACGGAGCAAGGAAAGCAGCCCGTCCTGACACATCTATACGGAGGAGCACGCCATGTTTGGGAGTCTTGGTTTCACAGAGTTGATCCTCATCCTCTGCATCGTGTTGATCATCTTCGGTGCCGGAAAGCTCCCGCAGTTGGGAGAAGGGCTCGGGAAAGCCATCAAGGGGTTCAAGAAGTCCGTCCACGAGGCGGACGCGATTGAAGCGGAAGCTCAGGCGGCTCAGCAACAGGCTGCGGCTTCACAGCAAGCCATTCCGTCGGCGCCTGCTCAGGCACCCGTGGCGGATCAACCGGCTCCGCAGCCGGTTTCCCACGCGTAGGACAAAGGGGGCGCCGCACTGAAGATGGAAGCGGAAGTTCAGCTTACACCGGGCTATATCGAAACGTTTGCCGGCAACGGGAAGGCTCGCAGCACCGGAGACGGTAAGCGCGCGGTGAAGGCCGGTATTCCACTGCCGCATCACGCCGCCGTGGACCGGGACGAGCGCTGGCTCTATTTCGCCGAATCCGGTTCCGACCGAATTCGGCGCGTCGATCTCCAGGAAGGCACCCTTCACAACTTCGCCGGAATCGGAGAAACCTGTTACAGTGGCGATGAAGGCCTCTGCGGAGAAGCGGGGCTGTATTTGCCTCTTGACGTTGCGTTCGATTCACACAACGACCTCTACGTCTGCGACTCCGGCAGCAATCGCATCAGAAAAATCACCCATGATACGGGGATCATTACGACGATCATCGGAACGGGACAGCATGGCTTTAACGGGGACGGCCCGGCCTTGGATGTGAATCTGACCTGGCCGGCCGCCATCGCGTTCGACAAGGACGATGTCCTGTACATCGCGGATACCCAGGCTCACCGAATCCGCCGGTACGATCCCTCCTCGGGCATGGTGACCACGATTGCGGGAAGCTGGACGACGGAGGACGATGCGCGCGAGCAGCCGTTGGTCGCCAGGAATCTCGTCGTACTGTCCGGAGACGCCATCGGAATCGACTTCAGCGACGATCACGGATGGCTGATGCCCGTGTGTTCAGACGGGTTGGATATGTCCATGTATCTGGACGACGGACGTCCGGCCTTGGACGCGCGTCTCTATGACGTGGTCGGCATCAGCGTTGACAGCAGGGGGCACGTGATCATCGTCGACAAGGGAAGCAATCGTGTGCGGAAGATCGACCGGCAGACGGGCGTCATTTCGACCGTGGCCGGCGTCTGCCGGTACGGCTATGACGGAGACGAGAAGCCGGCGGTGCGCGCGATGCTGCATGCTCCCGAGGCCGTCGTGCTGGATGAGCAGGACAATCTGTATGTCTCCGACACCATGAACCATCGTGTCCGCCGGGTGGATGCGGCCACCGGCGTCATCACCACCGTCGCCGGCAACGGCGACAGCGGGTACGAGGACAAGAACATGGGTGGCTGCGGCGCCGCACGGTTCGTGGCGAAGGAGGCGGCCGGGGGACCGAAACACGGCGACGGGCTCCTCGGCGTGGACGCGGTCGTGAATTCTCCCGTTGGGCTCGCCCTGGATTCACGCGGCCATCTCTATATCTGTGAGCGCGGGGAAAACAAGATTCGTCGCGTGCGGCTTCGTTAGGAAGACCGAACGCATCCGGATTGGTCTCGTCGGAAAGGTATGGTATTGTGGCATCGTCGAGCCCGGTTGCGTCGGTCATCCGAGGGCCTTTCATGGGACGCATGACGACGAAGACGCCTTCCCGTTCTCTTCTGGCGATATTCTCTTCCATCCTCGTCATGGCTGGGGTCCTCGGAGGACTGGGGATTCCCTTGGTCAGTTCCGAGGGGATGGTCATCCGGGCGCATTATGCGCAGGGATCTCTCCCCTCGACTCCCGAGGATGCCGCATGGGCAAAAGTCTCCCCTATGACGTTGCCGCTGAGCGGTCAGATCATCACAAGGCCGGTGTGGCCTGAGCCGACGGCCCGGGCTTTGACGGTTCGAGCCATCCATAACGGCACCGACCTTGCCTTTCTTCTGGAATGGCAGGATAACACCAAAAATGACCGACTCACACCGGGCACCTTCCGTGACGGCGTGGCGATCGGTCTTCCATTGGGAGACGCGCCGGCCTTTTTCTGCATGGGCCAACTCGATCACTACATCAACATCTGGCACTGGAAAGCCGACTGGCAGAGCGATATCGATCGCCGAGCGGCCAGGAATCCGGACAAGCAGCGAGAGGGAGTCAGAACGTTCGAAGTGATCCCGCGACGTGTGTCATCGGTGGAGGATCTCATCGGAGGGGGGTTCAGTACGTTGACCACTAAGGAGAAGCAGGGTCGCGTGCAGGGCAAAGCCCTCTGGAAGGATGGAGTCTGGCACGTCGTCATGCGGAGACCGCTGGTGAGTGAGGAACAGGAGAACGAAGCCAAATTGATTCCCGGGCGGGTTCAGACCGTCTCCTTTGCGGTGTGGAACGGTGAGAACAAGGAGCGGAACGGTCAGAAGGCAGTGGCTCCCTGGTTTCAGTTGTCGATCGATCCTGTCGCGAATCTTTGAGGGGGCGAACCGGACGGATTCGTCCGTGAACGGCTGTTGAGGGGAGAGACCGCAACCGTATGAAAGCGCGTACAAAGGCCCTTCGTCCCTGGAGGGCCTTTTTTCTGTGTGCCGGGTTGTGGGGAGGGCTGATGGGAAGTTTGGCGGTGTCGCCGGTTCACGCGATCGATCAGACTCCCATGACGGAGGAGGAGGCTGCCAAACTCGGAGAAGAGTTCGGGGTCGTGGTCGGCGAAGTCGACGAAGAGATTCAGAAGGAATTGAAGTTGCAGCGGCCCCAGGGCGTCGCGGTGTTTGAGGTCATCGGAAATTCGCGGGCCGATTATGCAGGAATCAAGGTGCGGTCGGTCATCAAGGAGATCGACAAGACCGAGATCAAGAATATGCTGGAGTTCGGGCGAGCGATCAAAAAGGCCATGAGGGAATGCAACTTTACGGTAGGGACGTATGAGCCGGCGGATCCCGGTGATCCGGTCGGCTGGGGAGTGAACTTCCACTTCGTGGGTTGCAAGAGAGACTAGGAAGGTCGGACCGTGCGAGTCAGACATCGGATCATCACCGCGGGATTCTTGTTCCTGGCGATCGGCCTGATCGGTCTCTTTCACGATCGTGCCATCGCCCAGAAAGCGGACGGGCAGGTCTCCGGCGATTGGATTGCCGAGATCGAGAAAATCTTCATCCGGTCCGAGGATTGCAAACAGTGCCATGACCGCCACTATGAAGAGTGGAAGGGCGCGCGGGAGCAGACGCCGGACCTCAAAACCTTCGGCCGGGTGGATGCGGCTCTCCTGCACGGGACGTCACTTGAATCGCCGGTGTTCCGTACCGTATTGGGCATATGGATTCAAACAAATCCAACGGCCGAGGAGCGTACGCGTTGCTTGTCGTGCCATGTGCCGTCGACCACCGTGTTTCCTCAGCATGCGGAAAAAATGGTGACGCAGGTTCTGGCCGGCAAACCACAGATTGAGGGCATAGGCTGCGCATCCTGCCACCTCATCAAGTCCGTCCAAACGACCCCTTCGCCACCTCCGACGTTCGCCATCGAACCGGGCAAGACCATGTACGGTCCCTATGCGGATCCCGAGGAGAACCTAGTTCATCCGGCAATCCAATCGGAACTCTACCGAGGGGCGAATTTCTGTGCGTCTTGCCATTTCGACAAGGTCAAGGACGTCACGCAGAAGAATCTTCCCGGAGAGATCCTTCAAGGTACGATTTGCCAGGACTGCCACATGGAGCCTTCGACGGGTAGTTCCACGTCGAAACGCGGGGCGATGACGCGTTCGATCGGCCGTCACTGGTTCCGTGGCGTGGTCATTCCCGGCATCCTGTTGAAGAACCGCAATCTGCAGGCAGAATGGATGCCGCGGATCGATATCGAAACCGCCAAATCGTCGGCCGCGGTGGAAGGAACGGTGTTGGTCAAAGTGGGAAGTCTTCCCCACAGTTTTCCGGACGGCGATCCGGTCCTCAAGCAATTCCTTCTCGAGATTATCGTGAAAGACGCTCGTGGTGCGGTGTTGGCGACGGAAACGAAACGGTTCGGATTAAGTTACGACAAAATCCTCCGCGGCCCCATCCCCGATCCCTTCATCAAGGGCGGGAACACCAGAAAGGTGCCGTTTTCCCTCGCAGTACCCACAGGAGGAAGCCCGGCCTTGATCGAGGCGGTGCTGAGCTACGGATTGATTCCGAGCCCCCCACCCGAACTGAAAGCGAAATACCTGGCCACGCTTGGCGGGGACAAGGAGCGGGAGACAGCGACGAAAATCCTCGATGAATATACACAGCCACGCATGCTGACCTATCGGGCCAAGAATCTCTAGAATGGTCGGGCAACGGATACATACGACATTGCGCACCTTGATGAGGGGGAAGGCGACTCTGACGGTCTTGCTCGTCGCGCTGGCCGCTGCCTGGTTGGGAATTGTGGAGGACCGTACGCTCGCTCAGGACGCGAAGTCTCAGGCTCTGATCGAGAAAGCGTTCCCGAATTCCAACAAGTGCAAACGCTGCCATGAGCGCGTGTTCGAGGAATGGGAGACATCACCGCTCTCCCGATCCATCCATTCGCCTGCTTTCCGGGCCACACTCGATGCGTTTCTCGCTTCACCGGAGGGAAAAGACAAGGCGCTCTGTTTCCGGTGCCACGCCCCCCACGTCCGTGAGTTTCAGGACCACACTCAGCTCTTCATCGATCAGGTCAAATCGGGCGATCCGCAACTGGACGGTGTCGCGTGCGCGCAGTGCCATCTAATCAAACAGGTGGATCGCGCCAAGCATCCGCCGGAGCCGAAGTATGAAGCACCGGGCAGTAAGACCCTCTACGGCCCATACAAAGACTTTGCGCCGAACTTGGCGCACCAATCCATGGAACTGGGACTGTTCAGAAAATCAGACCTTTGCCTGAACTGTCATCAGGCGGTGCCGTCGGCCGCCAACCTCGGAAAAGCGAACGATCTGCTGGGGAATTGGGATCAGAGCAAGGCCGTCAAATCCGGGAAGGAATGCCAGTCCTGTCACATGCCCGAGCAGACCGGAGAATCGGCCAACGGCGAGAAGAAGCGGACCGTGGCGAACCATACGTTCCCCGGCAGGATCGGGAAGCTTCGGCAGGAAGCGGCGAAACTGGATGTGGAAACGAAAGTCGAGGGCGACAAGACGACGGTGACCGTGAAGGTTCAGAGTCTGGTGCCCCACAACCTTCCGACGACTCATCCCGCTTGGGCGAGCGTGGTTCTCGATCTTGCCATCAAGGGGAAGAACCTCAAGACTGTCTTTTCCGACAAGCGGATCTATGGTCGGGTCTATCAGAACGTAAAGGGCGAAAAGACCCAGTTTGATTTCGACGCCGTGAAGGTCGTCGAGGACACCGTGCTGAAGCCGGAAGAATTGCGTGTCGAAACCTTTACGTTCCCCACGCCGAAAGAAACCAAGACGTTCGACGTCGAGACAACATTGAGTTATGCGCCGGTTACCGGACCGGCTCCCTTCCTTCAACGAATCGAGGCCGAGTCTTCCAAGGGTCCCTCGGACCCTGTCTTTCAGCCGATCGAGATCGTCACGAGAACTGACAACATTCCGATCAACAAGTAGCAGGTCCGCTCGTTTCATTCCTCGCTCCCCGGTCCGTGATGGTCCGGCCTGTGTATGAGCGGGTTGTCGTTCGTGCGGTGAAATCTCCACTGGAGCAGGTCGACGAGGGATCGGTACCTGCTGGAGAGGTCGAATGGTGAAGATGTTGAGCGGGATAGTTCTATTCGAAGATGATGCGGGACCCAGGCGATTTCATCTTAAAGATCTGGAGTGCGTGATAGATTCCCTTGGCAGGATGGTTCAGAATCAACCGTGAATTCGTGATGTGGGTGTCGATCAGTTCGTATTGTCCTCCGCTGTAGTACAAGTCGCAATCATCGATCTGGCAGTTCTTGTAGACGTGATTGTCCAATCCCAGCTTCGCTTTGCTGAAGGTCTGACCATCGACCACGATGTAATTGGGTTCGAGCCCCACTGATCTGCCTCCGGGCGAGACTATAGCAAAGTCCTTCCGATCCGGCAACGAACATGAGTGCTAGTTCCCCCTGTAGCACAGCAAAGCCTGCTCGCTGAGGCAGGGACGTTGTCTCTCCGATGTAGATGCTGTAGGCTGACGGCTTGTGTATATCCTCTACGCAAGCGCTCTTTTTCTTCTGCTCTCAGGCGGATGCGCGTCGACGCCACTGGAACCGAGCAGCAATCCAATGGCACAACGCCTGATCGGGAAATCCCAAGCCAGCATTCTTCAATGTGCGGGAATACCGATTAGGCAGGCTCAATATGGCAAGGGTGTCATCCTGCGCTATTACAAGGAAGCACCCATGTTCGAGGAGTCGCGCCCATTTTTGAAGGGCAGTACGTCCGGGGAGCACCACGGCTGCTGGGCCAGCCTGCTGATCGAGCACGAGGAAGTTACGGGAGTAGAATTCCGAACAGTTCCTCAAAAAGCGGGAACCGAAGACGATGATTGCGAGGCGATTTTTGAAAGCTGTTTCCGGTAGATCCAAGCGCGAAGCCAAGGCGCTTGACAGAGTGCTCCTCATTCGGTAGAAGCCAAGCTGAAACAGAGTCGTGATCGCGCAGCCCCAGGCCGCGAACAACGAATGCATCTAGACAATCCGCCGCAATCAGACTGAGAGGCCCAGACATGGAGAGCGACGGTAGTAGACAATTAACCGATCTCATTGATCACCGACCTGCGAGACCCAATCGGAATCTTGTCAATACGCCCTCTGAGCTTGCTTTAGACGCGTGACAACGGCTCCAGTGGTCCGCAAGGGACCGGGAGAAGGAGCCTCGTCATGACGCATTCGATTCACATACTCGACTCCCCGCGATCCGGTCGACGGACACCTGTCGCCCGTTCCGGAACAATCCCAGACTGTGGCCTGCAGCTGAGGTGTTTCTTGTTGATGCTGCTTGCCGAGATGCTGTGCGCTCTTTCCGTTCATGCCCTGGAGAAATACGGTCGTCCCCTGCCTTCCATGGAGACACAGGGCGAGGAAGGCAAGGAGGTCCGCGAGGCTGAAGAAACCTTATTCGGAGGGTACCTGCTCGTCGCCCCTTTTGTCGTGAACCCAACATTTGCCGCCCGCCCCGACAATACAGGCCTTGTTGGGATGCGGTATATGGGTCATCTTGAGATGGACCTCTATAAGCAGTACCTCACCTTTTATACAGATCAGAATTTCTTTTCCGATCGCAAGAATGGTTGGATCATCCTCACGGAGTGGGATATGACCTATGCCCTGACGGGCCTCATCGATCGCTGGGGTTGGCGTATCCAGTATGAGCGTGATGCCCCGCTGGACAGGAGCGGCCTCAAGCAGATTTATGCCGATGTGTTAGCGACCGGTAATCTCCACGCCGTCGATGATTTCTCCTGGTGGCGGCGGCACTTCCCGAACCAGAAATTGAACGCATACATGGGATTTGGCTGGTTGTTTCACAACAGCAACTACTTTGCCCGGCCCGACAATACCGGCCTGGCGCTGTTCCGGTATGTGGCTCATGTCGACCTGGATTTGTACCAGAACAAAGTCGTGCTGTATGGCGATACGAACTTCTTTACGGACCGCGAATTGAGCAACAAACTCAGGCCCACAGAATTGGATTGGATCGTGGGCCTAGCCTTTCGGTTCAAAGATAACTACGAAATCAGCGTCTATCGCGAACAGGACATGCCATTGGACACACCGGGCACGTTGATCCAGGAGTATTGGGCGGTTCAACTGCGCTTCGCATTTGATGTGCCCAAAAGGATGTTTTCTCGCGCAGCAGTGAAGCCATGACGGTCGCATTCTTTCAGGAACTCGTTGCACAATTTCTTCGAGCCCGGCATCCGGTCCGAAATTTTTGTCGTCTGCTTGTGCTGGAGACCTTCCCCACATCAGCCATTGAAAGTCACGATTATCGTTAGGGAGTGAGGGTGTATCCCGGAACCGCGTCTACTTGGCGATGGTGATGGGCAAGTCTCGGCGTGGTATTTCGGTCACCGTCATCTGGAACAGCTGAAACAGCAACTTGAAGGCTTCTCGGTTCCACCTGCCTTGAGGGCCTGTGGCATTGACGGCGTAATGCCGTCCATGTGAATAGACGCTCAGGTCGGCGCCTTGGGGCGAAGCCTCTTGGACGAGCAGATCCATGGTTTTGACAGGATTCTCCGCCACCTCGGGGGTGCGAGGGTCTTGTTCGACCTGGTATTCGAATTCTTCCTCCACCGACGCCCCGAGGAAATTCAACATGGCGTTGAAACTCCGCAGGCGGAACTCTCCCTGCAACGGCCACTCGCCGCCGAAGTGTCCCGGTCGTATGTCGAATGAGACGTCATTCGACAGGTGTTGTTCGGCTGTCTCATGAAAGGCCGTCCGCTGCTCTGCGGAGAGCGTATCCGGATCGTAGTTGGTAATCAGGACTCGCCCGGATACCGGCTTGCGGAGGGTATAGGTTTTTTCATCCGCATGGTAAGTGAGGAGATATTCCTGCTCCAACGCTTTGAAGCCTTCGGCCGTCACGGACTCGGCCGGGATCGTCCATACCCGTTCGAAGACCAGGGATTCGGCATAGAGCCGATTGGCGTCCTGAATAGCCGACAGATGGAGGACCGCTTTTCTGAACATTTCATAACCGGCCCGATCGGTCGGGTTATTGCGGTAGGCGATATCCTCGCCCCCTTGTTTCACGCGGAGTTCCTTGGCCATCAGCCTCAGGAGCAGGTCGATATCCACCCCTTGACGCAGGAGGAGCAAGAACTTGCTTTCTTGAAAGGGCGTCAGCAGCCGCTTGGTGAACTCTTCGCCTTCGATCGGGGCGATGCTGATGGTCGGGTTTTCCGCGACCGATCCTCCGAAGACCGGCATGATGGCTCGGCTGGCCTCGCCCGTGAGGGCCGGGGTTGCGCCGGCACTGAATCGAAAATCAAAAGTGGCGGCGATGTTGGAGACGCCCGTGAAATGGATGGGTTGGTGATGGTGCGCTCGGGCGATGTTGATCAGCAATTGCTTGGATACCGTGTCAGTGACCGCCTCGTCATAGGCGACGACGGCCCGGTTGAGCGCAATAGGGGAGAGGCAACCGGACACTGTCAAGACCAGGAGGCTGGCTGCAATGAAGAAGCCAAGTCTGTAGGGCCGTATCCTCGTCATTGGTCCGGTGCGGCAGCACGGGAATTTTGGAGGGTATCTATCACACTGCGCGCGTATTGCCTAGCCGGCGGATCCCGCCATTCCCTCTTGATCCTTCTGTCGCATGTCTATAGAATGGCCCGACTTTTCGGACTCGCAGCTTCGCTAAGGGCGTATCACACCACTCCGCGGTTTCCCCTTCTGATTTCCGTACTTTCGTTGGGTTGAAGCCACGGGTCACCGTGTGACATATAAGCGTCGCTTAACCACCAGGAGGCATCCCGTGAGCGATTCAGCGATTGTAACGTTTGCAGTAGTTGCGGCGGTGGCCGGCATCGCCTATGGCTTGTACCTTGCGATGTGGGTCTTCAAACTGAACGCCGGCAACGCCAAGATGCAGGAGATCGCCAAAGCCATTCAGGAAGGCGCCGGCGCCTATATGAACCGGCAGTACCGAACGGTCGCCGTTGTGGCGGCTGTGTTGTTCGTCGTGCTGGCCGGAGCGGGAGCGGTGTCCGATAAATTCGGTCTGTTGACGGCCATGGGATTTCTGGTCGGGGCCGGTGCGTCGGCGTTGGCCGGGTACGTAGGCATGATCATCGCCGTCCGGGCGAATGTGCGCACGGCGCAGGCCGCGCACGACGGGATGAACGCGGCCTTGACCGTGGCGTTTCGCGGCGGCGCCGTTACGGGCCTCCTGCTGATCGGATTGGGACTGCTTGCCATCACGGGTTTCTATACCATCGCACATTCGATTGCCGGTCAGGAAAAAGCGATCCATGCGCTGCTCAGCCTGGGCTTCGGCGGCAGTTTGATCTCGGTCTTCGCCCGCGTCGGCGGAGGTATCTATACGAAAGCCGCGGATGTGGGAGCGGACCTTGTAGGGAAGGTGGAGGCGGGGATTCCGGAAGATGACCCGAGGAATCCGGCGGTCATTGCAGACAACGTCGGTGACAACGTGGGGGACTGCGCCGGGATGGCGGCGGATCTGTTTGAAACATACGCCGTCACGACAGTGGCGGCCATGGTCCTCGCGTTCACGCTGTTCAAGGGGCAGAGCGCCCCGATCCTCTATCCGCTGGCGCTCGGCGGCGTGACGATCTTTGCCACGATCATCGGCATTCTCTTCGTGCGGGTGGGATCGAGTGGGGAGATCATGCCCGCTCTTTACAAGGGGCTCTTCGTCGCGGGCGGGATCGCAGCGGTGGCGTTCTTTCCCATCACCTCGAGCATCATGGACGGCGTGGGTGGAGTCGGCGGCGTCAATTACTACCTCGCAGCCTTGATGGGCTTGGTCGTCACTCTGGCGTTGGTGTTCATCACCGACTACTACACGTCCAAGAGTTATGCGCCGGTCAAGGATATCGCGAAGGCCAGCGAAACAGGGCATGCGACCAACATCATTGCCGGTCTGGCCGTCGGGATGCAGGCCACCGCCTGGCCCGTCGTCGTCATCGGCGCGGCGATTTTGGGCAGCTACTGGATTTGCGGCGGCGCGGCCTCGGGGGGGTTGTACGGCGTCGCCGTGGCTGCCGTATCGATGCTGTCGATGGCCGGGATCGTTGTGGCGATCGATGCGTTCGGTCCGATCACCGACAACGCGGGCGGGATCGCGGAAATGGCCCATCTCGGCAAAGAAGTGCGGAACATCACGGATCCATTGGACGCCGTCGGCAACACGACGAAGGCGGTCACGAAGGGCTACGCGATCGGATCGGCCGGTCTCGCGGCGGTGGTTCTCTTTGCCGAATACGCGCGCGAAGCGGGAAAGGGGAGCGGAGCAAGCACCTTCGACCTCTCCGATCCTTCCGTCCTGGTCGGATTGTTCCTGGGCGGGATGCTGCCGTTCATCTTCGGATCGCTCTGCATGAAGGCCGTCGGGCAAGCGGCTGGTCTGGTGGTGGAGGAAGTTCGCCGGCAGTTCAGGACGATCAAGGGGATCATGGAAGGCACCGGAAAACCGGAATACGGCACCTGCGTGGACATCGTGACTCAGGCGGCGATCAAGAAAATGATGGTGCCGGGATTGATTCCGGTTGTGTCCCCCATCCTCGTCGGCGTGATTCTGGGCCCGCAGGCGCTCGGCGGCGTGCTCGTCGGCAGCATCGTGACCGGGTTGTTCGTCGCGATCTCCATGACCAGCGGCGGCGGAGCCTGGGACAACGCGAAGAAGTTCATCGAAGAGCAGGGAAAGAAAGGCACCGATACACATAAGGCGGCGGTCACGGGCGATACGGTGGGAGATCCGTACAAGGATACCGCTGGACCGGCCATTAATCCGATGATCAAGGTCATCAACATCGTGGCGCTGCTCATTGTTTCGCTGATCGTCCGGTAGTCTGCTCTGCGCTGCTCGGGACCGGGGCGGACGAATGTCCGACACAAGGCCCTTCGCATTTTTGCACTCGGCTTGACGCGCTCAAATCGCCTGGAGTAAGGTGAAGACGCGGACCAGAGGTGGATCCACGAGACGGCCCCAGTTGTACGGGAGGTGCTCGCATGGAGAAACAAGAGCGTAAGCAAGAGCAGCGGAGAGACCCGCAGGCGAAGGAGGAGGTCAAGGCCAATCCGAAAGTCGTCGAAGCGGGAAAGAAATTGAAGGAAGACATCGACAAGTTGGTCGACGAGATCGACGACGTCCTCGAGAAAAACGCGGAAGAATTCGTCAAGAACTACGTACAGAAGGGAGGGGAGTGAGGGCGATTGCGAAGCCCTCCCTCTCCCGCCGTTCATTCTGCTTCCAGAATCCTCCTCCCTGACGCAACACTGGTCCAGAACTCCGTGTCTGCGGTTTGACAAAGCGGAGATGACCTTATACTATCCGCTTAAAATCCGACCAGTTACGTCTCCTTAGGCTCGGGCTCCTACTCGAGGGTGGTATGAAGTCCAAGCTCTGGGTTTTCCGCGAAATCGATCCCATTCATCGTGAGATCCTGGCACAGGCTCTGTCGATATCGTCTGCGACCGCCTCGCTGCTCGTTGCGAGGGGAGTGACGACCCCTGACGAAGCCGCTTCCTGGATGTCCCATCAGCCTTCCCACGATCCGTATCTCATCCCAGACATGGAACAGGCAGTTGAACGTCTGCGGCGAGCGGTGGTCGATCACGAGCAGATCTGCTTTTATGGGGATTACGATGTTGATGGGATGACCGCCACCAGCCTGTATCTTTCGTTCTTCGGCGCTTTGGGCGCCCGGGTTCGCGCGTATGTACCTCATCGCCTGCGTGAGGGGTATGGGCTCAATATGGAAGCAGTACGGCAGTTGCACGCCGGAGGTATTTCGCTGCTTGTCACGTCCGATTGCGGTACCACCTCTCATCGAGAGCTTGCATTGGCAATGGAACTGGGACTGGACGTCATTGTGACGGACCATCATCAGACGGATGAGCGGATGCCGCCGGCCGTCGCGGTCATGAATCCGCATCGGGTGGACGCTCAATATCCGTTTCGCGGGCTTTGCTCTGCTGCCTTGGCCTACAAGGTGGCCGAGGCATACCAGTCCCGTTATGGAGCGGCCGGGATATCGTTGGAATCTCTGCTGGACTTGGTCGCTCTGGCCACGGTTGCGGATGTGGTCCCACTGCAGAATGAAAACAAAGGATTTGTCCGAGCTGGGCTGGCGCAGCTGTCGCGTGGCGCCCGCTGCGGCATACGTGCCCTGAAGCAAGTTGCCGGCATCACGAAGGAGTGCACTGCCGAAACCATTGCCTTCAAGTTGGCTCCAAGGCTCAATGCGGCCGGCCGGCTGGATCATGCATTGCTGGGGGTGCAGCTGTTGACGACCGACTCGCCGGTCGAAGCGCACCGCCTCGCAGATCGACTTGAGCAACTCAACCGTGAACGGCAATCGATTGAGGCCGAGGTCCTCGCGGAAGCCATCGCGATGGTCAAAATGCTGGAACCGGAGTTGCCGGCCGCGCTGGTACTCGCCTCCCGGCGTTGGCATGTGGGAGTGGTTGGTATCGTCGCAGCGAGGCTGGTTGATCGCTATCATCGTCCTTCCGTAGTCATCGCGGTCGACGACCAAGGGGTGGGGAAGGGGTCCGCGCGGACCGTCGGGAAGTTCGACCTGTATCAGAGCTTGGCGGCATGTCGCGATCTTCTGGAAGCGTTCGGGGGACATCCGAGCGCGGCTGGCGTCACGGTTCGCGAATCGCGGCTTGCTGAATTTCGTGACCGGTTTGCGGCGATCGCGGCAGCTTGGACGAACACCCATGCCGGGGTTCCGACGTTGCACGTGGACGCGGAATTGCGGCTGGTCGACGTCACGACCGGATTGATTGAGGAAATCCGCTCGTTACATCCGTTCGGCGCGGGTAACCCTGAGCCGACCTTTGCGGTAAAAGGCCTCGAGGTCATGGAGGCTCGCACCGTAGGGGAACGGCATCTGAAGATGACGGTCCGACAGGGCGGTTCACTGCCGTTTGATAGCATCGGGTTCGGGATGCGATCATTGGAGGATCGGGGAATTTCACCACGCTCCCCGGTCGATTTGGCTTTTGTGCCCGAGATGAACCGCTGGAACGGCTTCGATCGGATACAGCTCAGAATTCGCGACCTGCGCCCGAGTGTTCCGGAGTAATACGATGGTGTATGAAACTGTGACGGATCTTGACCAGTTGCTCGACCGAGTCAAGAGCTATCATGTCGACGCAGATCTGGGAGTCGTGCGCAAGGCGTATGAATTTTCGGCTCGGGCGCACCAAGGCCAAGTCCGACGGTCCGGTGAGCCGTATCTTCAGCATCCCATCGCCGTGGCGGGAGTCCTGACTTCGCTGAAGACGGACGTGACGGCCATCGTGGCCGGGCTGCTCCACGATACTCTGGAGGACACTGTCGCGACGCCCGAAGAGCTTGAAAAGGAGTTCGGCAAAGAGGTCGTGCATCTTGTCGACGGCGTCACCAAGATCGGCAAGATCACCTTTAAGAGCTACGAGGAAAAGCAAGCGGAGAACTTCAGAAAGATGGTGCTCTCGATGGCGGATGACATCCGCGTCGTGCTCATTAAGCTTGCCGATCGTCTACACAACATGCGCACCCTGGAGCATCTCAGCCCCATGAAGCGGCAGGCCATTGCGCAGGAAACGTTGGAGATCTACGCGCCGCTTGCCAACCGTTTGGGAATCGGTTGGATCAAGAACGAATTGGAGGACCTGTGCCTGAAACATCTGAAGCCAGATGTGTACGAAATGCTTCGGGTGCGTGTCGCGAAGCGAGATGAGGATCGCCAACAGTATATTCAGGAAGTCATCGAATTGGTGAACCACGCAATGCGAGAGAATGGGCTGTCCGGGCAGGTGTATGGCCGTCCCAAGCACCTGTACGGGATTTATCAAAAGATGAACAAGCAGGCCATCTCCTTCGAAGAAGTCTACGACCTGACCGCGCTGCGTATCGTCACCGATACCAAGATGGGCTGCTATGCCTTGGTGGGTGTGATCCATTCTCTCTGGCGTCCCGTTCCTGGGCGCTTCAAGGACTATATCGCCATTCCCAAGTCCAACCTGTACCAGTCGTTGCACACAACGGTCGTCGGCCCAAAGGGTGAACATGTCGAATTTCAGATCCGAACGGAAGATATGCACCGTGTGGCCGAATATGGGATTGCGGCTCATTGGAAGTACAAAGAGCAGGGGCGCGTCACGGATCGTGACAGCAAGGCCTTCGGTTGGCTGCACCAATTCGTGGAATGGCAGCGTGACCTGACCGATAATCGTCAGTTCATGGATTCCGTCAGACTCGACCTCTTTCATGACGTCGTCTATGTGTTCACGCCCAAGGGCATCTTGAAGGAGTTGCCGAAGGGCTCGACTCCGGTGGACTTTGCCTTTGCGATCCACACCGAAGTCGGCGATCATTGTGTCGGCGCCAAGGTCAACGGGAAAATCGTTCCCTTGAAGCATCAATTGGAAAGTGGAGACACGGTGGAGATCCTCACGTCACCCACGCAGACTCCGCACAAAGATTGGTTGAAATTCGTCCGCACATCGCGCGCCAAGACGAAGATCAAGCATTGGATCAAGGTCGAAGAGCAGAAGCGCAGCATCGAAATTGGACGCCGTCTGTTGGAATCGGAGTTTAGACGACACGGCATGGCTCCCGCCCAGATGTTGAAGTCGGCTGAATTGTTGGATGTGGCTCAACAGGCGGGATTCGATACGACCGATGATCTGGCGGCTGCGGTAGGGTTCGGCCACATGTCGACGGCGCAGGTGATCGGTAAACTGAAGGCTGCCTCGACACCGGCCGAAGAGCGACCGACCGTGCAAAAGGCGTCGTCCGTCAGAAGCGACGACAAGGGGGTCAAGGTCAGAGGGGCTCGAGATCTCTTGATGCAACTGTCACGTTGCTGCAATCCGGTGCCTGGGGATCGCATACTCGGATACATCACGCGTGGACGAGGCCTGACAATCCACGCCATTGATTGTCCCAATCTCGAGGCGCTGGACTACGATCGAGAACGATTGGTCGAAGTGGAATGGGATTCCGCTACGCCCAGTACGCATGCGGTCAAAGTGTCGGTGATGGCCGTAGACAAGACGGGAGTGCTGGCCAACGTCTCCTCGGCCATCGCGGAATGTCACGCCAATATCAGCCGGGCGGAGATCGCGACGCGCGAGGACCGAAAAGCCGTCCTGGACTTTATCATCGAAGTGTCCGGTACGCAGCACTTAGATCAAGTGCTGAAAGCAATCGAGCGAGTCGACGGGGTGATTACAGCCAGACGAGTGCGTGCCTGGCAAGAGCGGTCATAGTGGAAGGCCGGAAGGCGCACCTGGCTTCGTGCATGACAGGGACTGGCTCCCGCGTAGCCGGTGCCAGTCCCCGTCTATTTGAGCATGGAGACAGGCGTCGGCAGGATAGGCGGCTGTCCCTATGGTTCCCGAAATTGCAGCTTGGCTCCTCTCTCGATCTTAAGGCGTTCCGCCTCTCCGCTTCCGAGTTCCAAGACATAGAGCGCTGGATCGTTCGGCTGATACTGGGGGCACCCATCGTCCGTTCTCGTGCAGATAGGGACCCTGTGCGCGATGTGGATGACCTGCTTTTTCTCGTTCATCCAGATGATGTCGAGAGGTATCTTTGTGTTTTTCATCCAGAAGGTCCAGGGTTGGGCCTGTCCGAAGGTGAAGAGCATCCCTCGATCGCGAGGGAGGTGCTCGCGGAACATGAGTCCCTCTGCGCGTTTTCGTTGAGTGTCGGCGATTTCTGCATTGATGATCGTGCCGTTCGGAAGACGGATCTGGACCAAGTGATCGTCCGCTTCCGTGGTGGCCGGTTGGAGAAGAATCCAGCCAAACAACGCTATGAGCAGCCAATTCATCCGCATCGCAGGCATCCTATCGAGGTGAGTGAGGGCAGTCAATACAGTGCAGCGTCTCGTTTCGCGGCTTGAATTCAGCCGCGGGCTGTGCCATCCTCGCCGTCAAAGGAGCAGATCCACAATGAAAGAAAAGCGTCGGGTCTTGTACAAGAAAGGGGTCTTCGTTTGTCCCAAGTGCCGCCAGTCATACGTCCAGGAAAAATGGATCGAAGAATGGAGGATCCGCTGCCATAAATGCGACTATCGCGGGACATTGACCGAGGTTTCGGTTGAAGAGCACATGGATGAAGAAACCATCCGCCACTGACCGCCCGCTGTCCCGCCGCCCCTGAATTCCAGAGCCTTCCAATGAGATTGCCGTCGGTTCTACTTGCCGTCGTTCTGGGGACTCTCAGCTACCCGTCTGCGAGCGTCGGAGGAGAAGAGGCATCCTCTCCGACCGTAAAAGTCCTGGTGACATTTCATTCGTTGTCCGGCCATACGGAGCGGATGGCGGAGGCCGTGGCCTCGGGTGCGGAAGAACTGCCCGGCACGCAAGTGCTCGTCAAGCGCGTACGAGAGGTGACGTCCGAGGACCTGTTTTCTTCTGACGCAATCATCGTCGGGTCGCCGGTCTATTGGTCGAACATGTCGGGAGAGGTCAAATCGTTCTTTGACGACTGGCAGTTCAAGTTCGGCGTCTTTCCCGAGTTCAAGATGAAGAATAAGGTCGGCGCAGCCTTCGCGACCGGGGGGCAGGTTTCCAGCGGCAAAGAGGTGACCATGCTCACGATCCTTGCCGCAATGTTGGGCAATCAAATGATCGTCGTCAGCGGTGGCGGGGCGTTCGGCGCGTCGGCCACGACGGAAGGAGACAGCCCGGGAGTCGATAAAGGGGAACTCGCCGACGCTCGTCTGCTCGGCAGACGGGTCGCCGAAGTGTCGGCGATGCTCAAGCACATTCCGGTGAGATAGACGCCTCAGGACGCGGAGGTTAGGTGCGGACTTCGCTGGGAGCAGGGAGGCGATGCTCACCGGTCGCTAGTTCGACGAACTCCCGAATGTTCTTCGAGCAACGCCCGCAACAGCCGGATTCTTTCAAGCCAAACTTCGATTTGAGCTGGCAGGCCATCACAAGACCGGCTCGCCCTGCCGCTCGCACGTCAGATTCCGTGATTCCCTTGCAGAGACAAACATACATGAGCGCCTCGCGATAAATCGACGATTATGAGAAGCATTCTCAGTATGCCGCCGAGAGACCGTTTTGTCAAGCCCTGTCCACCATCTGGTTTCTTCAATTTTTACGCCGAGAACTATGAGAGGGTGGCTTCTAACTGGATGACCATCCCCCTCATCGCATCGAAACCTGACTGCCAGAATCTCTGGGCGGTCATGTCCACGCCGAGCTTGCTCAGGATCTGATTCGGGGATTGCGAGCCCCCGGTGCCGAGCAGGTCCAGATATTTCGGAACGAAGTCCTGGCCTTGCTCCTGGTACATGCGATAGAGGGCCAAAACGAGCAAATTGCCGAAACTGTAGGAATAGCAGTAGAACGGACTGGCGAAGATGTGAGGGATCGTGAGCCATTCCCACCGAAACTCATCCGGGACGGTCACCGCCTTACCGAACTGCTGGCGGAGTTCACCCAGATAGGTGTGCGCGAGTTGGTCGGCCGTCGCGCCGTCGTCGATCATCTGGTGAGCCATCCGCTCAAAACGAACGAAGTACGCTTGCCGCATGACGGTGGCGTACATGTCGTCCAGCTGGGTCAGCAGCAGTCCCTGTCGGACCTCCCTTCTGGTTTCCTGGCGCATGAGCGCCTCGGAGAGAATGCGTTCCCCGAAGACCGAGGCCGTTTCGGCGAGAGGCAACGTCGCGTGAAATGTAAACACGGAATGGTGCCCGGCCAGCATTCCGTGGACCGCGTGACCCAGTTCATGGGCCATCGTCGCGATGTCGCGTGCGTCACCGGTATAGTTCAACAACACATAGGGCGTTCGTCCCGGCACCACGCTGTAACAGTAGGCTCCACCCATCTTGCCCGGTCTGGTCGCCGCGTCGATATGACGCTCGCTGAAGACCTGGTCGACAAGATCGGCCAGCCGGGGTGAGAATTCCCGATAGGCTGCTCTCACCATGGAGACCGCATCGGCATAGGCGTACTTCTTCGATTCGGTCTGATGCGGCGCATAGAGATGGTAGCGGCTCATGGGCTTGATTCCGCAGATTCTGGCCTTCAGCTTAAAATAAGTCTGAAAGACGTCGGCGTTCTTGGCGCAAATCGAGAGCAACGCCTCGACGGCTTCGTCGGGCACATCGTTCCCGAGGTTGCGTGCCGCGATCGGAGAGGAGAAGCCTCGCAAGGAGCGATTTTCAGATTTCCAGTCGTTGACCAAGGTCTTGTAGATTTCTCCCAGGAGGTCGCGTTGAGCCGAGAACACGCGATAGAATTCGGTATACGCGGCCTGTCGGACTGCGCCTTTCGGGCTGCGCACGTAGGACATCAATTCTTCCCGGCCGACGACTTTCTTCTTCCCACGATCCCGAATGACGAAGGACAAGCCGTTCGTGACCACTTCGTAGAGCGTAATGACCGCGCTGCGTCCCGTGACGTTCTTGATGTTGATGATCTTTTCTTCGACCTCGGAGAGCGTATGGGGTTTGTGCCGGCGAATCGTTTCAAGATAGTAGCGCAGGTCATGCGAGTCGGCCATGAGGCGATTCGCGGTCGACTCGTCCACGCCCTGCCACCAGAGATCGAAAAACAGCAAGCGATTGTTGAGGGCGGCGAGGCGTTCCTCCACGCGCGTCTTGAACGAGCGTGCCTTCAGGTCTTTCGTATTCTCCGAGAACCAGAGGTACGCATAGGCACTGAGGCTGGACGAACGCCCGGCGACGGCCTCGAGCGTCTTCAGAATCGATTGGAAGGCATCGCCGGACATTGTGTGAGTCAAGGTCGGTCGGGCCGACTCGATCTGCGCGACCTGCGCATCGAGGTCGGCGAGGTACCGGTCGAGTCGATCCACGGGGTTCTCCACAAGATCGCCGAGCATCCATCGCCCGGGCACGGCGAACCGCCGTGCCCGCTGTCGAACAGAGACTGTCGCCGCCATGTGTCCGCTCCTTGCCATAGACGAAGGCCGGATCATATCACTCTCGCATAGTGAGCCGGGACAAAAAATGCGCCGTCGCTGACGTGGGCGCGCGCATTGACAGCATTCCGACAGGATGTGACAATCCCCCCATCTTGAGATCGACATGACCGATCAAGAACTTAATCGCGCCGTACAGTATGTCATTGCCAGTACGTCGTACGGCCGAGACACGGTGGAATCCGTTCTCAGAACCGGCTTTCGGGAGTTGACGGAACTCGCGTTTCAGACGACTCGGCGCTTCGAGCGGGACTCGCTTCTGGAATACGTCTCGCAGTGGACCATCAGGCAGACCAGACAGCCGGAACCATTGGTTCGAGAGATTCTGGCATGTGCCGGCCGCTGGATGGATGAGGTGTGTGAAGAGGTCTCCAGGCGCGACTCCGAAGCGAGCCGATCGACGCCCGATGAGCACGAGGGTACGGAACTGACGTGAGTCCCGGTCCGGCGCGCCGCTAGGGAGGCTGCCGCTCCGTTCCTTGCGGTACCGAGCGCATTGGTCGCTCACGAAGTTCTGTCCCCGAATCCATCCTGCGCACTCCATGGCTCGCTTTCGTCCCAGACAGACAATCAAACTGGTCAACGGCCTCCTCCATACCAGAGTCGCAGCGGAGGCCACGCTCTGGACCGATGAGCCGGTGCTCCCCCTCGAGATTCGGGAGCGATACGCCTCGCTGCAGCGGGAGTGCCGCGATCACTCGAGTCGCCTCCGGCTGGGGCGGCTTCTCCATCGGCTGACTCAACACGATCATGGTGTTCGGGAATCGGCTCTCGCGGAGATGGAACTGGCTTCGCAGTTGATTCGTGTCGGTGCCGCCGTCACGTTTCTACCCGAGTCCCAAGCGAAGACCGCGGATTTCGAGTGCCGTATCGGCCCGGACCGATTCTTCGTCGAAGTCACGGCGATGGTCGGCTCGAGCACGCCGCGGCGGAGCCGAGTGGCCGGGCTCACTGATGGGGAGCATGAAGCGCCGGACCGAGGCGCGCTCCTGATTCATCGCGTGCTCGCCCGTATCCGGCAGAAGGCCAAGCAACTGGCTGACTATGCCGATCCAGTCGTTCTCAGCCTTTCGATCCCCCGGGCGGAACTGGAAGGGGGCGGCCGCATCCGGCGAGAGATTGTCAGGCTCGACCTGAGGGCGCTCGCCGGCTCGGCGACCATGCTCTTGACCAAGCTCCGACACCTGAGCGCGGTCTTGATCACGCTGTGGGACGTGGAGCCTCTTCCGTTCGGTGCCGCGACCCGGTTGGTCAACGCCGATGTGCACCAGCGGAGCCGGCGTCAGACCGGCCATCCGCGTGTGAAGCTGTTCATCCGGAATCCTTCCGCTGCGACGCCGTTGACGGAATATCAACAGAACTCGTTCGATCAGTTGCTGTGAGGTGTGGAGGATCAGGCAGGCAGGGAACCCTTGAGGCTCTCAAGGTTCTTCGTGACCATCGCATCGCCGTTCTTGGCTGAGATCTCGATACCCGTGGCGGCAATGTCCCGGCACTCGGCGTACCGACCCAATTTATGCAGCGACTGGGCAAGAGCGTAGTAGGCGGCCGAGTACCCCGGCTTGACGGTGATGCATTGGCGTAACGCCGTCACGGCTTCCTCGAAATTTCCGTCGTCCATGTAGGCCTTCCCCAAGCCGAACCACGCCACGTCATCGTTCGGATCCATGGCAAGGACTTTCTTCAGGGGGTCGATTCTGGGGTTGGGCATTGGCCGCTCCGGCTGTTGTGGCCGGACGGTAGCATGAGGCGGCGCTCATTGTCTATGCGCGACGGCGCGTGCTAATCTCAACACCTGCGCGTCTTGCACGATGGCGCGCAGCGCGCGATGTCTTGTGGATACTCATTATGGGCAGGACAGGGCTTGTCTATCATGCCGCCTATCTCGATCACGACATGGGGTCTGGGCATCCCGAGTCGCCCAACCGGCTTCGCGCAATCATGCAACAATTGGAGCATGGCGGGACGGCTGCTCGACTCTTCAAGATCGAACCCAGAAAAGCGGAGCATGAATGGGTGACGCAAATCCACGACAGCCGTTACGTCGCGGCCCTGGAAGGCCGTGCGCCTGCGAGTGGACGAGTGGCGCTCGATCCAGACACGTCGATGTCGCCAGGGTCGCTGGAGGCGGCATACTTAGCAGCGGGCGGGGTGCTGGCGGCGGCTGATGCCATCTTGGCCGGTCGTGTCGACCATGTATTTTGCGCCGTGCGGCCTCCCGGCCATCATGCCGAGCGTGATCGCGCCATGGGGTTTTGCCTGTTCAATAACGTGGCGATCGCGGCGCGATACGTTCAGAAACGTCACGGCCTCACGAGAATTTTGATCGTCGACTGGGACGTGCATCATGGGAACGGGACGCAGCATAGTTTCGAAGAAGACCCGACCGTACTATTTTTCAGTACGCACCAGTATCCGCATTATCCGGGAACCGGACGTGCCACCGAGCGGGGAACGGGAGCCGGAGAAGGCTTTACCGTCAATGTTCCTATGGAGCAGGGCGAAGGGGACGAGGCCTATCGGGACGTATTTCTGAAGTCCCTGGTTCCTGCGGCGAATGCGTTCCGGCCGGAGTTTGTGATCATCTCGGCCGGATTTGATGCACATCGAGAAGATCCCCTGGCCGGTATGGAACTGACCGAAACCGGCTATGCGGAGCTGACCGGCATCGTTGCCGATATTGCCAAGCGGTATGCCAAGGGACGCATCCTGTCTTGCCTGGAGGGAGGCTATCATTTGCCGGCGCTGGCGGCCTCGGTGGAAACCCATGTCCGAGCGCTTCTGGACGCATAAGTGAAGGAACTCGCTGCGCTGACCTGTACGGTTGCGGGGTGTGTGGCCGGACCGATGTGAGCATCTGTGCAAAATGGCTGATTGAAAGGCTTGAGGCACCAGCAGAGGATTGAGGAACGTTATGACACATCCGCTACTGATCGATACGGAAACCTTGCAGAGCAAATTGGGCCGTCCGAGGCTCGCCATCATCGATGTCCGAGGGAAGGCGGCATACGAATTCGGCGGCCATATTCCGGGCGCCGTCAATTCGACCTGGCACGAATACAGCGACCCGAACGCTGTGGCGAAAGGACTCCTGGATCCCGATTTGCCCAGGATGCAACAGCGGATCCGAGCACTGGGCATCAGCAGCGACAGCGAGGTCGTCATCTATTCCAATCCCTTCGACAACTGGGGAGATGAAGGGCGCATGTTCTGGATGCTCGAGTATCTTGGGCACAAGAATCTGCGGATCCTGGACGGGGGATGGGTCAAGTGGGTCGATGAGCGTCGCCCCTTTGAGCACGGGCGTGTCGGTGTCCAACCCGGCACCTTCGTCATCCAGATCAACAAGGACGCCGCGATTGCGAAAGACGAGCTCCGGGCGCTGGTGAAGCAGCCCCATCCGCGCGTCACCATCGTAGACGCCAGGAGTCTGGAGGAGTTTCTGGGCAAGGAAGTGTCCGGTATCCCTCGCCCCGGCCATATCCCCTCCGCCATCAATATCGCGTGGAACGGCTTCCTGAATCAGAATGCCACGGTCAAGGAACTCGATCTGATTCGCACGAGCCTGGAGGAGAGGGGCTTGTATCCGGACCAAGAGGTCGTCTGTTATTGCACCGGCGGCGTTCGATCGGCCTGGCTGTACGTGGTGCTCAAATTGGCCGGCTTTCCGAAGGTGCGCAACTATGCCGGATCCTGGTGGGAGTGGAGCCGGGATTTTGCCTGCCCGGTGGAAAAGGATTTTCAAGGCCTTCAGAAGGTTCTAGGGATCGACGCTCCGACCAGGCCGTCTTGACACTCAAAAAACGGCTGTGTAAGGTGAACACATTAGCGGTCCTTATCCATCTTTCTCGCACATCGAGCGGATAACCATAAGAGGAGGTCCCATGATGGTCACAATCCGACGCGGAACGCTCTTGATGGCAGCTGCGGCACTGCTGGCGATGCCGTTGGTTGCTCACGCAGACAACAAGCATGTCAGTGAAGCCGTCGAACACGCCAAAGAGGCGGTGGCGCATGGCAAGCAGGGGCATGCGGACGCTTTGACGAAGCACGCCGAAGGCGCGCTGAAGCATGCGCAGGCCGCCCAGAAGGACACGAAGAACCCGCACCTGGACGAGGGAGTCAAGCATCTTCAGGAGGCGGTTGAGCATGGAAAGGCCGGACATGCCGACGTGGCCACGAAGCATGCCGAAGGCGCGGTGACGCACCTGTCCGAGGTGAAGTAGGCCGCGCTGAGTATTTTCCGTTACCGGTTTCCGGATTGCAATTTGGAGCGGGCAGGGATCGTGATCCCTGCCCGTTTCTGTCTCAGGGGTGGAGCCGGTGACCCCTCCCGCGGTCGAGTGAAAGGAGTCTGTCGTGCGCATCGGCTACTACCAAAGCAATCCGGAATTCGGCAAGAAGTCCGCGAACCTCGACGCGATCTCCGCCAGGCTCGACGCCGTCGAGGCGGACCTGATTGTGCTACCGGAACTCTGCCTGTCCGGATACCAATTCATCTCGCAGGCTGAAGTCCGCGAACTGGCCGAACCCATTCCCGACGGCCCCACCACCGCAAGGCTGATCGGGATCGCACGCAAGAAGCATATGGTCATCGTCGCGGGGCTCGCGGAGCGGACCGGTGGCCTTCTGTATAACTCCGCGGTAGTGGTCGGTCCTAAGGGCTTCATTGGATCCTATCGGAAGACCCATTTGTTTTTCGAGGAGACGCTGTTCTTCGCTCCCGGTGACACGGGCTTTCGCGTCTGGGACATCGGCCAAGCCAAAATCGGGGTGATGATCTGTTTTGACTGGTACTATCCGGAATCGGCGCGCACCCTGGCCCTACAAGGCGCCGATATCATCTGCCATCCGTCGAATCTGGTCTTGCCGAACTGTCCGGATTCCATGCCGGTCCGTTGTCTGGAGAATCGCGTTTTTTCCGTGACGTGCAACCGCATCGGCTCAGAGTCTCGTGGGGGGAAGACGCCGCTCGTGTACATCGGCAGCAGCGAGGTCGTCAGTCCGCGAGGGGAGATCCTCCACCGGTCGCCACGCGATCAGGAAGACGTCTGCATCGTCGAGATCGATCCCGCTCAGGCTCGGGATAAGGCCCTCACTCCATATAATGACCTTCTTCGTGATCGACGGGAACCTCTTTACAAGTAGCAGGGTGAAGTTAAGGTCCAACTTCAGCCTGACTCGGCGGCGCGTCTTGCGTGTGACGGGACGGCGCGATAGGATAAGCCATATGCAACTCCCTCTAGGCAAGGGCATTTTCCTGATCGCGGCTCCGACGCTTCGTGATCCGAATTTCCGCCAGACCGTGGTACTGCTGTGCGAACACGGTGCGGATGGCGCGTTGGGAGTCGTGGTGAATCGTCCGACCGCCATGTCCGTGTCGGAGGCCTTGCCTCACGTACCCGTGCTGGAAGGGCAACGGCACGTGCTGTTTTCGGGGGGGCCGGTCCAGCCGAATCAAGTGATGTTGCTCTATCGGCTGAACCAGATGCCCGATAATTCGCACCACGTGTTCGACGGTGTCTGCCTGGGGGGCGATGTCGAACTCGTCGATCGGATTCTCACCGCCAGTCAAGGGCGAGAGGCGTTTCGCGCGTATGTCGGATATTCAGGCTGGGGGCCTGGACAGCTTGAGTCGGAAATGAAAACCGGGTCCTGGATCACCATACCGGCGGATCCCAGCATCGTTTTTGAGAAGGATCCGTTGCGTATCTGGCCCGATATCGTCAGCACATTGGGCGAAGAGTACCGGCACTACGCCGACATGCCCATCGATCCTTGCCTGAACTAGTCTGCCCCCGCCGTTCGTCCTGACACGATTGAACGTGACGTTCCGCCGTAGAACTCGCCGCATCATCGATCGATGCCTCCGAGACCTTTCGTCCGCGCGTTGCAGCGACCTGTACCTCGATGATACGCTGCCGCCGATGCGACGGTCCGCGGCTGCACAGCGAAGCCGGCTTCTCCTCAACATAATGGCGGCGGTCGGCATCATCACAGGCTCGTCTGGGTGCGGCGTGGCGTATACGATCGTCAAATCGGAGTCCAAGCTCGATCGTCTGTCGGTTCCGATGACCAAGACGCAGGTTGTCGAAGAAATCGGCCGGCCCGACCGGGTCCTGCGGGACGACGGCCGGCTGCTTGTCTGGGAATATTCGCTCACGGCGCGCAGGCAATGGTTGTACGAACTTGCGCTCTGTCCCATTTCGGTCTGGATCGGCGGGTGTCTCTTCTATCCGTTTACCAATATCGCGGCGGACCAGCAACGGGAATATCCGCATCACGTGGTGATGGTGAACGAGGAACTCTGCGCCTGGGGCCCCCCCGCCGCCATTCTGCAGCGGAGGAAAACCTGCGCCGCGACCGGTGTGCAGGCCATGCAGACGGTCAACGGCCGCCTGGAGCCCGTCGTGACCGGCAACGGCCCTATCGATCGCGAGAGCATCGATCGCTATCGAACGATGGCCGTCATGCTGTTCGAAGACGCAGCCGGCGCGCGCGGATCCGGCTCGCGCGTGACCGGGATCGTCACGACGTTGATGCTCGATCTGGACATCCACATGGTGGAGCGGGCCAAGCTGGACGAAGTCTTGAAAGAGCAGGTGATTCAGCTGACCCATGCAGACGACGCCAACGTGTTGAAGGTCGGAAGGCTGGTCGGCGCGCAGGCCATCATCGTCGGCGAGGTGCAACAATGGGAGCGGCGACCTCAGGACAGGATGCACAGCGTATCGTTGGCTCTGCGCATGATCGACGTCGAGACCGGCCTCCTGCTGTTCAACGGCGAGGGCCATCTGACGGACCCCACAACCGACGATCCCGAGGGTTCCGCGCGGCTGATCGTCCACCGGATCCTTGCGCGGTTCGGCGCGCAGACCGGACTGCTCGGGTCCGGACGGATCGGCGTGAACTGGGAGCTGCTCGAAGAGCGGGGCGCGCGCTTCTATCTGGTGCGCGAGCTCCGCAGCGGGCTGCCTGCCGAGAAGGCAGGACTCAAGGTCGGCGATCGAATCGTAGCCTGCAACGGAGCGTCCTTGACGACCGCGAAGAACGAGCGTGACGCCAAGCGTCTGTGCCAGGTGCAGGCGGGCGAAGTCTTGGAACTTGACGTGCAACGAACCGACGAGCCGTTGCGTCTGATGGTCAAGGCGGACAAGCGGCCGGGATTGTAGTCGGCGGGTGCCGATGGAGCCGCTGAGGGAAGGACCACGTCGTGATGACCGTAAGGGGGAGCGATGACTGAACGAGAGTCCTCACCGTCCGGAACCGAGGCCATGCTGAAGAGACTCCACGAGCGGCCGCAGACGCCGTTGATTGAATGGCTCAGGGCTCCTGCCCACGTCCATTACATGGCCTTCCGGATGTCCGATCCTCCGGTGCAGCGGAAGGCCAGCCGGGAAGAATTCCAGTCCATACTCTCCGCCTTTTCCGTGCCGGATGAACAGGTGTTCCTCCACGAAACGTTCGGCTATGGAGTCAAGGAGACGGCGACCGGAGAACGGTTGATCGCCGTCTGGCAGGCTCATACCGAGTATTACAATTACCAGCTCTGGCATCTGCCTCTCCCGACGTGGGCTGAGACGTCCTTCGGTCCTTTGACCTTTCCCGGCTATCAGTTCCCCGTGACTCCGCTCGGCGCGGAAGTGTGCCGTCTCGACATCCTGCTCGCTTTGGACACGGCGCCGTCGCGCGAGCGCTTGCGATCGCTGTTGCCGGGGCCGGTGTTGTACGGGAGCCGGATTCTCGACGAACAGACCACCGTGGTGACGAGCTTTACCCCGGATGAGCAGGGGCGCGAACGGTATTGGGTAAGCGTCGGACAGCCGCAGAGGGTCGCATCGCGTCTGAAAGATATCGTCGATGCCATCGTCCGGATCGAGACCTACTACCATCTGTTGCTGATGCAGAAGCCCTTGTTCTCCGCCGCCGTGGATCAGATATATAAATTCGAACAGGTTCACTTGAAGCAGCGCGAAGTCATCAGCAGTCATATCGGCCACGCGGATTCGCAAACACTGCAACGCTGGCTGAACAGCCTCACTCAGGATCTGCTCAAGACGAATCGCATCGCCGGCCGGCTTCACTTTGAATTGTCCGCGTCTTTGCCGTACGACAAGATCGTGCATGCCACACTGAGTTCCTTGGCCGAGCGTCCCCTGGACTCCTATCGGCCTGTGTCCGACTATGTGCTCGGCGGCATTACGGGTGTGGCGGAAGGCTATCAGCAACTGCTCCGTCGAATCGACACCCTACGAGCCGGCTTTGAAGGCATCATTTCGATCATCCGGGCGCGTGTGGATCTGATTCTTCAGGCGCAGAATCTCGCGCTTCTGCAAAGCGTGGACAAGACCACGAAGAGCCAGGTGATCCTCCAGCATACGGTCGAGGGCCTGTCGGTGATCGTCATCGCCTATTATCTGGCAGGATTGGCGGGATACATTCTCAAGGGGCTCTACGAGGCGGGATGGATCAAGAACGCCAATATCGCGTCGGCGGTGTTCGTTCCCATCGCCATCGGGGTGGCCTTTCTCATTACCACTGTCAGCAAACAGTATCTGCACAAGCGATTATCCGGTGGGCATGCGCCGCAAGAAGAGAACAAGGACGAACAGAAGACAGAATGACGACCTTGCCGCCTATCGGTAAGGCCATGGTCGCTCATCACCTTTCAAGACTCCCTTGAACGGCCGCAGCCCCTTGCTGAGCCGTTGTTCTTCGACGAGGAGCGACAAGCCTTTGTCGATCGCTTCCTGCTCGGAAGCTACACGGAAGTATCGCTTTGCCGCGTTGATCTTACGCTGGTCCAGCACGAGATGCTTGTGTTTGAGCGCGACGCCCATGATATCTCCGTTATGTACATGAAGTATAGTCATGCACCTCAGGAAACGGCAGCAGGGGCACTACCGCTGCTCTCATAACGCTTTTGCCAAGAACCGTCCGGTGTGAGACGCTGTCACTTTTGCCACCTGCTCTGGCCTTCCCTCGGCCACGATCCGGCCGCCGGCTTCGCCACCTTCCGGCCCGAGATCGACGATCCAATCGGCGGACTTGATCACGTCCAGGTTGTGCTCGACCACGAGCACCGTATTGCCCGCATCGACGAGTCTGTGAAGGACCGCCAACAGTTTCTTGACGTCGTCGAGGTGCAGCCCTGTCGTCGGTTCGTCCATGATGTAGAGCATGCCTGGGGACTGGCTCCGCCCATGGCGGTGCCTGTCTTTGTCGGTTCCCCTCCGATGCCCATCCCCATTCATAGCCAGCTCGGCGGCGATCTTGAGCCGTTGGGCCTCGCCACCGGAGAGGGTCGTGGCGGATTGTCCCAGGCGCAAGTATCCCAAGCCGATGGAGGAGAGCAAATGCAGGCGTTCCTGCAGCTTGGGCACACCTGAAAAAAACGATAGGGCTTCGGCCGCCGTCATCGCGAGCACGTCGGAGATGTTCTTCCCTCGATGGCGGATGGCCAGAACGTCGGGCTTGAATCGTTTCCCCTCACACACTTCGCAGGGCACATAGATATCCTCGAAAAAATACATTTCCAGCTTTTCCACGCCGCTGCCTTCGCAGCGTTCGCACCGCCCGCCCGCCGCATTGAATGAGAAATGTCCCGGCGTGAAGTTCCGGCGCAACGCGTCTCGCTCGGAGGCGAACAGCCGTCTGATCTCCTCAAACGCCTTCAAATAGGTAATGGGATTGGATCTCGGCGTCCGTCCGATCGGCTGCTGGTCGATCAGCCGGACGCCGTTGAGATGCTCGATCCCTTTGATTGCGGAGAACCGACCCATCGGCAGCGACTCCACGCGAAATGCGCGGGCCAGCGCGCGATACAGGACGTCTTCGACCAACGTGCTCTTGCCGGATCCCGAGACTCCGGTGACGCAGATCAGCATGTGAAGCGGCAGCCGGACGAGGAGGTCTTTCAGGTTGTGTTCGCTGGCGCCGGCAACTACCAGCAGTTTGCCGTTACCTCGACGGCGTATTCTCGGTACCGGAATCTGCTCCTCGCCGCGAAGGTAACGCGCTGTGATCGCATTCCGGTCCGACAAAAATTCCTTCGCCGGAGCGGCGCAGACGACTTCCCCTCCCTTCTCGCCGGACTGCGGCCCCAGCTCCACGATATAGTCGGCGGACTCGATCATCCGGCGGTCATGCTCGACGACCACGACGGTGTTTCCGGCTGTCGCGAGATCCTTGAGAATCTCCGCGAGCAGGGCGGTGTCTCGTGCATGCAATCCGATGGTCGGCTCGTCGAGGACGTACAGTGTCCCGACCAACCTCGCGCCGAGCTGGTTGGCCAGCGAAACGCGCTGCGCCTCGCCGCCGGATAGGCTTCTGGTCTGCCTGCCCAATGTGAGGTAGCCGAGCCCCACCCGCGCCAGGAATCCCAGCTTGGCCCGCAGGTGTCTGAGCAGGTCCGCGGCGATCCCCATCTCGAACGGCCTCAAGGTCAGGTCGTTCAGCCATGCAACGACAGCATCGACCGTCATCTCGGCGACGTGGTGGATGTCTTTGTCGCCGACCTTCACAAAGCGGGCTTGGGGCCTCAGGCGGCTGCCGTGACAGCTCGGGCAGCTGACGGGCGTGCGATAGCGGCTAAGCAGGACCCGGACGTGCAGCTTATAGCGCTTGCCTTCCATGTACTTGAAGAAATCGTTGATGCCGTCGAAGGACTTGTCGCCCTTCCAGAGGAGGTCCCGGATCGCCTGAGACAGGTTCTTGAAGGGCGCCGAGATGTCCACTCTCTGTCGCTTCATGGCCAGCAACATCTGCTTCTGCCACCAGTCGGTGCCGGCTTTGCTCCAGGGTTCGACGGCCCCTTCGGCCAGGGATTTGCCGTGATCGGGAATCACCAGTTCCGGATCGTATCGCAAGACGTTACCGAAGCCTTTGCATTCGGGACAGGCGCCGAGCGGGTGGTTGAACGAGAACAAAACGGGCCTCAGCGGCTCGAATGTCCGGCCGCAGCGCTGACAGAGAAACCCGCTGCTGTAGGTCTGTATGCCGCTGCCGATCGCTTCGACGGCGCACCGGCCCTCCCCCTCTCGAAATGCGGTTTCCACGGCCTCTGCGAGACGCGACCGGTTGTCCTGTCCAAGGACGAGGCGATCGAGCAGGACGTACAGGGCGCCTCCTGTTCGAGCAAGCGACTGCGCCGCGTCGTGCAAATCGACGACCTCCTCTCCGAGCTTGAGGCGGGCGTAGCCTCTGGTCAGTAGGGCTTGCCGGAAGTCCTGTTCCTGCTTGGCGGTTGGCGCGTCGATTGGGAACAGGATCATGGCCCGTGCGCCGGAGAAACGGGCGAGCAGGTCATCGACCACCGTGTCCGGATGAAAGGCCCGGGCTTCTAGGCCGCAGTCCGGACAGATCGGTTTGCCGATTTTGGCGAACAGCAGGCGCAGCAGGTCGGCGATCTCGGTGGATGTCCCCACGGTCGAGCGGGCGGTGCGCACCTGGTTTTTCTGCTCGATGGCGATCGCCGGGCGAACGTTGAGGATGCGGTCGACGTCGGGGCGGGAGACTTTTTCCAGAAACATCCGCGCATAGGTCGAGAGTGATTCGACGTAGCGCCATTGCCCCTCGGCAAACAGCGTGTCAAAGGCCAATGAGGACTTCCCCGATCCGGACAGCCCGGTCACGGCGGTGACGCGATCGTGAGGCAGAGTGAGGGAAATATTCTTGAGGTTGTTTTGCCGCGCTCCTTCGACGATCAGGCTACGGACCGTGGATTCGGGCTCTATAGGCGGCGACACGCGCTCCTCCTGAGTCGGGCAAGACCGGTCATCCTAGCAAGAGCCGTCGGCGTCTTCAATGAAGCTGTCCGGAACGGAGAGGAAAGAATGCCGCTTTGTCTTGGGGATTCCCCCGCTGAATGAGAATATGGGGCGGTGCGCTTCGCAGGCGCGTATCACATGACGGGGCCGGCGCGCCACCAGACGGGAGGAGCTGCGATTCGTATGGCACGGTCTTCTACGCCCGCTGATTATCTGAGCCTAGGCCGACGGTTAGCGGTCCTGCTCGGCTCCAGCCTGGAAGGGCAATCCGGCGAGGCCCTGAAGGAATTGGCGCGGGCCTACGACCCGTCGGCGAACGAGGCCCGCGTCAGCGCCGAGGTCTTTCTGTTCCACAAATATCTCGTGGTGCAATCCTGTGTCGGCATGTTTCCAGAATCCGAGGTCGAGCGGGTCATTGGGGGGTTGTTTGCCGCCTTGAACGAAAAGGCCACGACGTTGGAGTTCAGCCGGGAACGGCAGCATGCCATGGAGCAGATGTGGCAGATGCGAGCCAGACAATTCGACCGGCCCTTTACGGTGGACCGGGAGCAGTTCATCCAACAGGAGCAGGACGGCATCTATTGGAAGCACTCATTGACTAGATTCTGTCAGAACGTGCTGGAATTGGATAACCCTCCGGACATCTGGGCCGGGGGCATAGGTCCGTCGCACAAGGCCAGCGCGGCCGTCACCGACACCATCGAGCAATTGGTATCGGCGATGAGAGAGTTGAGCCGCCTGCACTTCGGTGCCTGCTAGTCTCGCTTCCCTCTTGATCGCCTGTTCCTCCAAACGATACAGCATCATCCCTCATTACCCGGAGCCGAGGCCCGAAGCTCGGGTCATTCACATCACACTGAACGCAAGAGTCTCAAGAGGCGGGCAAGCGGTCATCGCAGGGTTATCCTTAGGAGGGCGATACCCATCATATACAGCGTCAGCGATATGGTGGCACCCGGCCAGAATCCCAGGCGCGGAACTCCGACGATCATGCTGACGACGTAGACGATCCACGGCGGGACGAACCACAAGAGGTTCTTTGCATAGCCCACGAGAGAGTCCGTGCCGTCGTTCAAGTAGATCAGAAGAAACGTCGCGCCGGTAATGGCCGGAAACGTACTGGCGAAGGCAGCCAGAAAGGAACGTCCTTGTGAGCCCAAGTAGGTCGACAGGCTGACGATGGTACCCCCGAGCAGGAAATACACGCCGTACTTGACGAGTTCGTTCACGACAGATTCTCCTCAATAGCCGCGGAACGCTTCCATGGCTTCCCGTTCGATCGCGTCGCCTTGTCCCGTATACCGCGGAGAATAGTGAAAGACGACCAGATTCCGTACCCCGGCCTTGCGCGCCATGGACCCGGCTTGCCGAGCCGTCAGATGATAGCGGTCAAAAGCCTTGGCCGCATCGGCGTCGAGATAGGGGGACTCGCAGTAGAGCGTATCGGCCTCATGCGCCAAGGCGACGATCTTGGCCTCGTTGTCCGGATCGAAGCGGGTGTCGACGACATAGACGATTTTCTGTCCGCGCGAGATCGTGAGAAACCGCTCCTTCACATCACCCAGGAGGAAGTCGCGCTCTTCGCGCCGATGCTCGTCATACAACGTGGCGGTGAAGGGGAAATCGTCGGATCGGCCCTGCCAGATGTGTTGCTTGACGTCCTTGAGCCACGAGCCGACAGGCAGGCCCTCGTCGTGGAGCCGCTGCTTGTTCACGTTGATGTGAAACTGCTCCTCCAGCGCGTACGCAAACGATGGAATCCGGTGGTTCAAGGCAACGGCACGCACGGTGAACATGGGATCTTCGAGGACCATGAATTGACCGGTTGAAAGATCCGGCGTCAGGGAGGAGGAGGCCTCCTCCTCCGGGGCGAAACCGTCGCTTGCGTGAAAACGCGTCCTCCGGACCTGTCGGGCATGGAACTCTCGGACGTCCAGGCTGAGGGGATAGCCGTCCACCAGGTTCCATGTGTAGCCGCGGAGTTTCCCGTCCACATTATCGATGAGGCCGGGAGGACCGAACAGACGCACAGTCTTACCCCGCCCGAGGGCCACGCGTAGGACCGCATCGAATCCGATGAAGTGATCCACGTGCGTGTGCGAGATGAAGATGTCGCCGGCCCGCAGCAGCTTCGTTGGCCCCAACCTGTCGTTCCGGCCGAGGTCGAAGAGCAACGCCCGTCTCGACCAGCGCACGTCCACGTACACGCCGGGATCGCCGAACACATCGTTGACGAGGTAACTGGAAAATGACGGATTCATGCTCCGCTCAACCCAGGAGCACCGACCGTATGACACTATACATGACGAGGACCTCGACTGCATGCGCGGTGATCGGCACATACAAGTTGCGCGTCGCGACTTGAAGCGCGCCCCAAATCGCCCCGTCCCAAAGGGCGATCCAGTGAAGCTCGCGGAACGTGTGCGTCATGAAGGGGTCGAAGGAAAATGTCAGCGCGCTGAGGCCGACGGCGAGGCTCGAGCCGAGCCGGGGGTGGCCGGCTCCGAACGTTGTGCTCCCCAGCGACTGCAAGCGGCCGAGCAGGAAGCCGCGGAAGTTGAATTCCACGAAGAGCGCGATGCCGCAAATGAGCCATGGCAGCATCAGGTAGGCCGGGAGCCGGGCGTGCGGTGTTTGTGTGAGGAAGGTGATGTCGTATCCGGTCCGCGGAACGCACCAGAGAATCACGAACGAATTGAAGGCGCCGAGCAGGCAGCCGACGGGCAATCCTCTCAGGACGCCCGCGGCGAGCTTGGCCGGTTCGAGGCCGAAACTGGCCACAAGCCGGGGATTGCGGGCCGCCCACAGGAGGCAGGCCAGATAGCCCAACAGCTGTGGAATGAGCTGGACCGGCGGTTGATCTTGGAGTCGGGATGAGAGACTGTAAAACGCAACCGTTGCGACGATGGGGAGCAGCGCGACAGCGGCTCCCCGTTCCGCGCCGCGATCCTGAAGGGACCGATCCGGCTGCGGCGCCATTGCAGGCGGCTACTGCAGTTCGAGATGATAGCGGTCGAGTGTCGTCGCCTTGTGCCTCGTGAGGTTGGACAGGGATTTGTTGTAATCCACCGTCGCGCGCAATTCGTTGCCCTGCGCCGTCGCGAGGTCCCGCTGGAAGTCGAGCACGAAGCGGGTCGTGCTGAGGCCGACCTTCAGACGCTCTTGCTCCGCTTGGAGTTGCTTCTCGGCCATGATGCGGGCGGAACGAGTGGTCTCGATCCGTTTGAAATCCGTCTGGACCCGCCGCACCGCCTCCCGAACGCCCACGATGATCTGTTGCCGCACGCTGGCCAGGGCGGCTTCGGCATTCTTGGCTTCCAGCTGGCGTTTGTTGTAGGTGCTGATGGCCGAGCGATTGCCGAGCGGATAGCTCAGGACGAGGCCGGCGCCGTAATTATAGAAATCTCTGCTGATGTTCTGCTCGCTGGTGCCCTTATAGTCGCCGCCCAAGCCGAGCAGTCCCATAGTCCCTTGAAACGATAGGGTCGGGAGCAGCTGGTTCTTCGCGAACTGTTTGTTGAGTTCGCCGGAGTCCAGGTTCTTCTTGGCCTGCACGATCTCAGGCCGTTGATCGATCGCGATGTCGATCGCCTCCTGGAGACTCAGCGGTTCCAGCACCGTGACCGGCGGATCAGTCGGAGTGAGGCGGACGTCCAGCCGCAGGTCTTCTTCGCCCGGATTCAGCAGGCGGCGGAGCTGGTCTTCCTGGTCGCGGATGGCTTTTTCAGCGACCAGCACCTGCTCCACGCGCGACGCGACGGCGGCCTCGGCCTGCAGGACATCCACGATGGACATGACGCCCGCCTTCGACTTGGCCCGGTTGCTGGCCAACAGCTCCTGCGCGGCTTTGAGGGCGGCTTGCGCCACCTTCAGATTCTCGTTGGCAAAGACAAGTTCCCAATAGGTCTGCTCCACCGTGGCGATGACGGTCAACACGCGATCGCGAAAGACATGGTGCTCCACATCGGCGTTGTTCTGGGCCACCTTGATGAACGTCTTATTGATGTCGATGCCGGCGTTCCGGAGCAGCGGTTGTGTCAGGGTCATGGCCAAGCTGCTGGTATAGGCTGGGTTGTACAAGAACCCCTGGGCGACCTCCGGGTTGACGTTGGTTCGCGTCGGAGCATAGTTCAAATCGATATTGCCGCCGGTGACAAGGTTGGTGACCGCGTCGACCGTCACTTGGGTGACCCGCTGATCGAATACTTGGATATTGGTCAAGTTGCCCTGGGTTCCGCCGAACACCGGACGATTGAGGGGGCTGGCCGAGCGGTTGTACTGTCCGTTGACGCTCAAGGTCGGGTCGAATTTGGCCTGCTCCACGGTGATGTCGGCGAGCCGGCTCTCTTTCGTCTGGCGGCTGATGCTGATGTCCAGATTACTCTTCAACGCTCGGAGCGCCGCGTCGGCCAGTGAAATGGCCTCTCGTCGCTCTTCCGGCTGAGTCTTCAGATCGTCCGCGCCCCAGGCTGGTCCGGCCGCCCACGTCAGACCGATGCCCAGAAGCACCGGGCATGCCCTGGACACTTTCGATCTCTGTGTCATAGTTCCCCCTTTGACTGATCGACAGGGAAGGTGTCCCATACTATAATGGGTTTATGCAGGGTTGTCATGAAGTTCCTTCACCCACATCCTTCTGGGTCACCGCCTCCTGCGTTTTGCTGATCTGCAGCGCCGTGGGATCGTCGGCTTGGGGGCAAACGGTGTCTGGCGTACGAGGGTTCGACGGAGGTGTCGCGCCGCTCTTCAATTTAGTCGGGCCGGGGAGTTTGTATATCGACAACCAAGGGACGCAAGGGTACATGTACAACCCCGGGAATAATTTCCAATCCTTCAGCTTCCGAAACCCCACGACGAGCCAAGCGTGGAGCGGCGCACTCACGACGTTGGGGCCGCAGCTTTCGATCGGCCTGATTCAAGGGGCCAACCAAGTCGGCTCTCCTATCGTGCTTCCCCCACCTCCTCGAAGGACGGCTCCGCTGCCGCCCATCGAATCGACAGTTCTCGACGAAATCCCCTGATCAAAGATGAACCAGCCTGGTCGGATGACCTGGTTCCCGGCAGCCGATAGCCCGTAACATGAGCGGTCGCTACTGAAGTGTCCCGTAAGTTCCAGTAATAATCCGTTCGCCCTGAGCCTGTCGGAAGGGCGCACACTTTCAAGGAGTTTCGTTCATGGTTCGGCAGGCCTGTCCTGAGCCAGTCGAAGGGCTCACCACGAACGAACTTCTGGGACGCCACGCTAGTGTCCTGAGTCTCAAGTTCACATGATAATTCTTGGAGCCAACTGTTTGACTGATGACAACTTTATGCCCCGGACTTATTCCGCGCATTTCAGACTCCGGACGCTAGCGAGAATCCGCCAATTGCCAGACCAGTGCGAGGACGTAGCGGGCCGCCAATTGCAGGATTTCTGGGTTGATCGTCTCCGGCGCATCGGTCGGCTTGTGATAGTGGAGGTGGGGTCCGCCGCTGACGACCGTGACGGTTGGCACTCCAGCCTCTTTGAAGGGCACGTGGTCTCCGCCGGGGAAAAACCCGAATAAATCTAATTGCTCCGCGAGGCCCGCCGCCTGCCCCGCCTCTTGTGCCGCCCGCTTGTCGAAACCGGTGACTCCGACCGTCAGCCGTCCGTTCCCTATGCCGGCATGATCGACATTAATCATGCCGATGGGTTTCATGGGATCTCTTGGGCGACTGTTCACGTAGAGTTGTGAACCAAGCAGGCCCTGCTCCTCTCCGCTGAAGGACACGAAGGTGACCGTGCGGGCGGCCCGTAGGCCGGATTCCATGAGCACCCGCGCCACCTCCAGCACGACGGCGGTGCCGGAGGCGTTGTCGTCCGCTCCAGGAAAGAGCAAGCCCGCCTGCCGTCCGAAGTGATCGCGATGGGCGCCCAGGATGACGGACTGTTCCTTGAGGTCCGGTTGTCGTCCTGGGATGCTGGCGACGACATTGTAGAGCGGACCTGACGTGCGCCAGCTGTCCCAGGCCATACGGACCACAGAGCCGGTGGGCTGCGAGCGCGGGCTGCGGGATTGATTCAGACCCTCTTGCAAGGCGCGCAAAGGTTGATCTCCCGGGACCATCGACGAGAGGAGGTGGTCCGCGAATGCCGGACTGATCCAGGCGCCCGGCAGCGGGAGAATGCCGCCCTGGCGACCGTAGAAGGCGCTGGGGGCGGCCGTCATGCCCCGGCGGACTTCGTACTGATTCAATATCGGACCGGTGACCGTTAGAAAGGCGACGGCGCCGTGTTCGCGGGCGATTCGCTCCTTCTCCGCATGAGAAACGGGCGCCGGATAATGGTCCGGCTTGCCCCGCATGAAGAGCACGACGCGGTTCCGCACATCGAGACCGGCGTACTCGTCGTAGCCGCCGGCCGGATCGGAAATGCCGTAGCCGACGAAGACGACCGATGCGGTCACGTGGACCGGGGGGGAGTCGAGAATCGGAAGGTAGTCAGCCGGCGCACGGCCGATGGTCGTGCCTCGAGCGGTCGAGATCTCCAGGTGCGGATCATCGCCGATCACGTAAACGGGCACGGACGGAGCCGGCTCGCGCGTGGAGGTCGAAGAATCAGCCGTCTCGGAAGGAAGCACGGGATCGACGGTAAGGCGCAGGGCTGCGAAACGCCCCGCCACCCATGCTGCAGCCCGTACATCGCCGGCGGTGCCGGTCTGGCGTCCTTCAAACGCCTGTCCGCTGAGCGTTTGGATGTCGGCCAGCATGCGCGTGCTCGAGATGGAACCCAACGCCGTGGACAAGGAACCAGCGTCGCTGGACGAAGCGACAGGATGAGATCCAGCCGGCGCTGCGGTCGACGACAGCGTCAGGACAATCAACCAGGACCACCGGTCGACCCAGCGCCGTTTCGCTGAGCTGATTGAAACGGAGGGGAAGGACAATTTCATGCGGGTGTCGACGAATCGATCTGCTATCTTTGAGGGACTATAACATAGGGATGGGTCCCCATCGCAGTCTCTCCGGTCGGTTCCCTACCATCGAAGCGCCGAAAGAAGGAGCCCCAGTGAAGCCGCAGTCTGCCGATCATCCGCCCAATCGTCTGAACGCCGAGTCCAGTCCCTATCTCAGGCAGCATGCCGCCAACCCCGTGGACTGGTTTCCCTGGGGAGAAGAGGCGCTGACGCGGGCGAAAGCCGAAGATAAACCGATCCTCCTCTCCATCGGGTACTCGGCGTGCCATTGGTGCCATGTGATGGCGCAGGAGTCGTTCGAACGAGCCGACATCGCCGCGCTCATGAACCGGGATTTCATCAACGTGAAGGTGGATCGCGAGGAGCGGCCCGATTTGGACGAGATCTATCAGAAGTCGGTCCAAGTGTTTACAGGTCGCGGCGGCGGATGGCCCCTTACCATGTTTCTCACGCCGGACCAGGAACCGTTTTACGGAGGCACCTACTTTCCGCCGGCGCCCCGTCACAATCTTCCGGGGTTTCCGGACGTCCTGCGGGGGGTCATCGAAGCCTATCGCCACCATCGCGGTGAAGTCGCGAAGCATGTGGAGCGCGTCAAGACGGGGTTGCTCCGGGTCGGATTACCGAAACGCTCCGATGAGCCGTTGACCGAGCGACTGCTGCAGGAGGCAGGACAAGAATTGCGCTGCCTCTTCGACGATGTTCATGGAGGTTTCGGCGACGGGCCGAAGTTTCCGACGGTCTCGCCGCTGAATTTCATGTTGAGGTCTTCGGCCTGTCCTGAGGACGAATCGCTCCGGCGGAAGGTCTTGTTCCAGCTGAGGAAAATGGCAGCGGGCGGGATTTACGACCATCTCGGCGGCGGATTCCACCGGTACTCGGTGGACGGTCGGTGGATGGTGCCGCATTTCGAGAAAATGCTGTACGACAATGCTCAGTTGGTGCGGGTGTACCTGGACGGTTGGCGGCTGACCAAGGAAGCGCGGTTCCGGCATGTCGTCGAGGATACGCTCGAGTATGTTCGCCGGGAATTGACCGATCAGGACGGCGGCTTCTTCGCCGCACAGGATGCGGACAGCGAGGGCCGCGAAGGAGCCTTCTTTGTGTGGGACCAGGTCGAACTCATGGCGATTCTTGGCGCTGATCTCGGTGGGGAATTTTGCCGAGCCTACGGGGTGACGGAGGGCGGGAATTTTGACGGGCAGAACGTACTGCATCGGTTGGGCGGACTCGAGGCTTCCGCGGACGAGGCGGAGCAGTCTGACGCGTTCTTAAGACCGGCGCGAGCGAAGGTATTGGCCGTTCGTGATCGGCGTCCCAGACCGGCGCGCGACGAGAACAGGTTGACCGGTTGGAATGCCATGATGGTGTGCGCCTTCCTCGACGCCTATCATGCCTTCGGCACGACGACCTATCTGGCGACCGCCGAGCGGGCGCTGACCTTCCTGGTGGACTATGCCTATGCGGATGGGCGGGTGTACCGGACGATCACGTCCGGGCAAAGGCGACTGAATGGATATCTGGACGATGCGGCTTGGTTGGCAACAGCCTGCCTCGATGCATTTGAAGCGACCTCGCACCGATGGTACCTCGAACAGGCGCGCGAGATTGCGCATGCCGCTCTTAGACACTTCTGGGACGATGCGGCGGGGGGATGCTTCTTCACGAGCCACGATCACGAGGCCCTGCTCCAGCGGATGATGTCGGGGACCGACAGCGCCCTGCCCTCGGGGAACGCCGTCTTCGCTTCCTTGCTTCTGAGGCTCTTCTCTTTCACCGGAGAGGAAGGGTATTATGAGCGGGCGCGGCGGATCGTGACGCTGTTCCACCGAGCGATGGCGCAGAATCCATACGGCGCGTCGGCCATGTTGTGCGTCGCGGACTGGCTCCTGTCCCAGCCCAAAGAGGTGGTGGTCATCGGATCGCGGGGCAATCCGTTGACGGAGGCGCTCTTGACGACGGTGCATCAGCGCTACCTGTCGAATCGGGTGGTGCTGGCGGTCGATCAGTCGATGCAAGCGAGTGGATCTCAGTTGCCGCTGGCTGCCGGAAAGACGGGCATACAGGGGAATCCGGCGGCGTATGTCTGTCATGGGCGGACCTGTTCAGCCCCGGTGACCGAGCCCAGAGAACTCGAACGGTTGTTATCATAGATAAGGAGCGACAGTCGTGGCAGGCGAGGCGGGAAAAGGAATTTACGACCATCTGTACCGGCGGTTCTTTGAGCGCCGCAACACCCATCAGGGGTATGATTTTCACCACGCGCCCGGCGGCAGTGTCCGTCCCCCGCTGGTGACCTTTCGCGACAAGCTGCACTGGTGGACGTGGAACCGCTGGCAGCGCCGAAAAGAGATTCTCCGGGAGAGGGATCGGCGTCAGTGGGACATCATCGATATCGGGCATCCCCGGTCCATTGCGACTCTGACGAGCCAACGGAAAGCGTCCGAATCATGAATCGGCGCAAGATCAGCGGCTACGTCAGTCTGGTGATGCTCGAGACCATCCTCAGTCAGGCGGCTGTCCTCCCTGGGCCGGCCCAGGCGATCCAAGCGGAGACGACGACGGAGAAGGAAGCCAACCTCAAGGGTCAGATTACCGGCGGCTTGTTTAACCGCTGGACCTTCGATCACCAGCGTCCGGCCGAAACGCCGGCAGAATTTTCCCAACTCACCTCCGGCGGTGAGTCCGTGGGAACGTGGACGATCGAGTCGAATCTCGGGGCTCCGTCGCCTCCCAACATGCTTAAAGCCGTGGCCTCGTGTAAACAAGAGGTCTGCTACCGGATGCTTGTGGCAAGCAAGCTGCAGTACGAATATCCCGACGTCTCGGTTCTTCTGAGTTTCCCTGCCGAGGGGGGGACGGGGCAGGGAGGGATCGTCATCGGCCTGAAAGATGCGTCGCAATTCTATGCCGCGATCGTCGACCTCTCGTCCAAGCGATTGGAGGTCGTCCGGGTGGTCGATGGGAAGGTGACGGTGTTGGGGCAGACCGCCATCGTTCCCAAGAGCGTGGACTGGCATTCACTCAGAATTCAACGAAACACAATCATCAGCAAAGATTTCATCGAAACATTTTTCGATGGTTCCTTGGTCCTCTCCATTCAGGACCATTCGCTCGGACTCGGCGAGGTAGGATTGGTGCTTTCGGGAAATTCATCCTTGTATTTCGACAGCTTGCACGCGATCCCGCTGTTTTCCCAACGGCCCCTGTCCTCGCCGGCTGCCTACTGACGCGATCGAATGGGCCAGCGATCTCGCTTGATGCTTGCAATTCTCTGCCGTTGTGCGGTACAGTCCAAAATCGTAGCGCTGCGAAAGGCCTGGTGGCGCGACAGCGGAAAGTGACAAGGCCTGATACCTGATGTTGTTTTGGTTCTGCCCGGGGATCTGATCGGAAGCCAGACCTAAGTCGCCATCGTGTTTGCGTCTTCGGCCCATTCCTTCCTCGCCTCTGCTCAAGTCCAAGACAACACCTATTTTCTCAAAGGAGGAACCCAATGGGTTCGAAGATCTATGTTGGGGGTTTGCCGTATTCCACGACCGAGCAGCAACTGAGCGACTTGTTTGCTGCCCATGGGGCGGTGGCGTCAGCTCGAATCATCACTGATAAATTCACCGGACAATCACGCGGTTTCGGCTTCGTGGAAATGTCCAGCGATTCGGAAGCGCAGGCTGCAATCACCGCGTTGAACGGTACCCAACTGGGCGGCCGCACGTTGACGGTCAACGAAGCTCGCCCCCAGGAACCACGCTCCGGCGGCGGAGGCCGCGGCGGGTTCGGTGGCGGCCGGCACTAAGTCCGCGCCGTAGTCGGTTCATGTCGGGGCCGTCGTGTCGATGGCCCCGTTCTCTTCCTAGAATTGCCCATCCTCACGATGCGTCTCTCGACCGTGTGACCGGTCGACTTGCAGTCCCGGGAAGTCAATCCACAGAAGGAGTGCTATGTTTACGTTTGTTCAGATGGATCTATCCCCTTTTCTTGCCCAGCGTCTGCAGCAGGCCGGCATTACTGTGCCGACGCCGATTCAGCAGGCAGCGGTGCCTCCCGCCCTCGAGGGCCGCGATGTGATGGCTCAGGCCAAGACGGGCAGCGGCAAGACCTTGGCGTTTCTGTTGCCCATGATCGAGCGGGCTCTGCGGCCCGCGACGGGACCGGCGCAGGGGCGACACCCTCAGTACCTGATTCTGGCCCCGACCCGCGAACTGGCGCTCCAGATCGAGACGGAGTTGCGTAAGTACGCTCCGCCGTCCGTGACGTCGCTTGCCGTGTACGGCGGGACGCCGATCGAGCGCCACTACCGCGCGCTCAGGCGGCCGCCGGTGGTCGTGGTCGGAACCCCCGGACGGTTGTTGGATCTCGCCGGCTCAGGCCATCTCCACCTGGGCGCGGTCACGTGGCTGGTCATGGACGAGGCCGATCAGATGTTGGATCGCGGTTTCCTGCGGGACATCCAGCGCATCCTCAGCCTGTTGCCGCGCGAGCGGCAGACTTTGCTGTTCTCCGCGACGTTTTCGCCGGAGATCCAGGAACTCGCCAGGAGCATGCAACGCGACCCCGCGCGGATCTCGGTCGATCCCGGCGTCAGCAGCCCCGCCACGATTACGCATGCCTACTACGTGGTGCCCGCCGAGCAGTCGCGCACGCAGCTCGTGCACACGTTGCTGCAGTCCGTGAAGGCGGGCGAGCGGTCGATGGTCTTTTGCGACCAGAAGTACAAGGTGCGGCGTTTGGCCGCGAAACTGGGCGGAGAGCCGGCCTCCGTCGGTTCGATCACCGGGAATCACAGTCAAGCGCAACGGGAACGCACGCTGGGTGCATTCCGCTCCGGCCGGATCCGCTCGTTGGTCGCGACCGACGTGGCGGCACGCGGCTTGGACATTCCCGACGTGGCGCAAGTGATCCACTATGAGCTTCCCGGCAATCCGAATTCATACGTGCACCGGACCGGCCGGACCGGGCGCGCGGAGAAGGAGGGAGCCACATACCTCATCCTCTCGGAGGCGGAGGAGCGGGAGTATTTGCGGATGGTGAGACAGCTGCGGATCCAAACCAAGAGGCTGCCGCTGCCGACGTTTGCCGCCTTGCCTCCTGCGGTCGCGCTTTCGCACGGCGAGCAGCAGCCGCACCACCGGCATCGCCGTCGAAACGAACCGATCCATCGGGCGAACGGGAACGGTGACGGGCTGCATCGTCGAGCCGTGTTGCCGGTCCGTTCGAGCGGATTCGGGCGCTGACGGCTGCGTACTGGTACGGCAACGGCGGTATCGCGTCCCGCCGCGAGACGGCCAGGGCCTGTGTTAGAGTAACGGCCGAAGAGGGTGCCGATGCCGCAGTTCCAACTTGAGGCTCCGTTCACGTCATGCGGAGACCAAGGTCAAGCCATCGACAAGCTGGCGTCCGGCGTTCTCGCCGGCCGCCGGCATCAGGCGCTGCTCGGTGTCACCGGCTCGGGCAAGACCTTCACGATGGCCAACGTGGTCGAGCGGGTCCAGAAACCCACGCTGGTTCTGGTCCATAACAAGACCTTGGCGGGTCAGCTCTATCAGGAATTCAAGCAGTTTTTTCCTCATAATGCGGTCGAATACTTCATTAGCTACTACGACTACTACCAGCCCGAAGCCTACATTCCGCAGACGGACACGTACATCGCGAAGGACTCCTCGATCAACGATGCCATCGATCAGATGCGGCATGCGGCGACGACGTCGCTGCTGCAGCGCAACGATGTGCTGATCGTGTCGTCCGTGTCCTGCATTTACGGGTTGGGCTCTCCGGAGGTCTATCACGACATGCTCCTGTACCTCGAAGAGGGAATGGAGATCAGGCGTGAAAAGATTCTCGCAAAACTCGTGGAGATTCAGTATGCCCGCAACGACATCGATTTCCATCGCGGGACGTTTCGCGCACGCGGCGACGTGATCGAGATTTTTCCGGCTTCGCAGGAGGCCAGCTCCGTCCGGATCGAGCTGTTCGGCGACGTCGTGGACGCCATCCATCAGATCGACCCCTTGACCGGCAAGTCGCTGGGTAAGCTATCCAAGGTGGCCGTCTATCCGAACACGCACTATTTGATCGCGCCCGACCGGTACGAGCGCGCGATCACAGGCATCGAAGAAGAGCTCGACGAGCGGGTGGCGTTTTTTAAGCGTCAAAACCAGCTCGTCGAAGCGCAGCGCATCGCGCAGCGCACCAAGTTCGATCTCGAAATGATTCGCGCGATGGGCTACTGCCACGGGATCGAAAACTATTCCCGTCACCTGAGCGGGCGGGCCGCCGGCGAGCCGCCTCCGACATTGATTGACTACTTTCCGAAGGATTTCCTGCTCATCATCGACGAGTCCCACGCGACAGTGCCCCAGGTCGGCGGCATGTACGAAGGGGACTATTCGCGCAAGCGGACGTTGGTGGAATACGGGTTTCGACTGCCCTCGGCGGTGGACAACCGGCCGTTGAAGTTTCACGAGTTCGAGTGCAGTCTCAACCAAGTCATCTATGTGTCGGCGACGCCCGGTCCCTATGAACTTGAACATGTGAAGGGAGGGGTCGTCGAGCAGATCATCAGGCCGACCGGACTGCTCGATCCGATCATCGAACTCCATCCGGCCAAGGGGCAGGTCGACCATCTGCTGGAAGAAGTCCGGAAGGAAACGACCCAGGGCGGCCGCGTGCTGGTGACGACCCTTACGAAGCGCATGGCTGAGGACCTGACCGAGTACTATCACGAATTGGGCGTGAAGGTGCGCTATCTGCATTCGGACATCAAGACCTTGGAGCGGGCCGAGATCGTTCGGGATCTTCGGCGTGGACAGTTCGATGTTCTGGTGGGGATCAATCTGCTGCGGGAAGGGCTCGATCTTCCGGAGGTCAGCCTGGTGGCGATCCTGGATGCCGACAAAGAAGGCTACCTGCGGTCGTATCGCTCGCTCGTGCAGACCGCCGGTCGGGCCGCTCGGAACGTCCGCGGGCGGGTGATTTTCTACGGCGACGCGGTGACCGACTCCATGAAGGCCGCGATGGATGAAACCGCGCGCCGGCGCAAGATGCAACGCGAATATAACAAGCGGCACGGCATCGAGCCGACTTCAATCAGAAAAAGTATTCCGGTGTTGGATTATCCCGGCGTCGAGCCGGATCCGGTCCAGCTCGAGCTTGCAGCGGACGCGGAGCCGGCCTACGGGGCGGAGCCTCCGGGCGCCGGATTGATTCAGTTGATTCAACGGTTGGAGCGCGACATGAAAGAGGCGGCCAAGCTGTTGGAGTTCGAACGGGCCGCCGTCCTCAGAAACCGAATCCGAGCGCTGAAGCTCAGGGACCTGGAGTTGAAGTCCGAGACCTAGTGCCCGTCAGACGTTCTTATAGAGGTAGACGCCGAGAAACATCCCCAGCAGGCTCAAGAGGCTGATCTTCAAGCTGAAGCCCAACGTCAGCTTGATCAGGATTAGATCGATCGTCAGAGGCGGACTGATGCCCGGCGTGAAATTGGTGGCGAAGATGGTCTGAATGGTGCCTTGCGGCGCCATCACGCGGAGAATCTCCCCCAACACCCCGCCAAGGAGTCCTCCAATGAGCAGAAAGATGAGTAGAACCCAGGGCGACTTTCTCACGATCACGACCTCATAACCCGTTGAGGACATTCAGCGATTCATGTTCAGGACCATAACGAAAGGTCCTGGGCATGTCAACAAAATGCGCTGCTGTCGATCCCTTGACTTCACTGGAGCGGTTCATTAGACTGGCCGGTGCTCTTTTGCTAGATTTTTCGAGGCGATCGGAGATCTGGATACAGCGGCTTCGATTGCCTTTTTCTTTGTGACGATATGCTCGACGCGCTCAGCGAAAAATTTGAAAAGATCCTCAAGAAGCTTCGCGGCTCCGGCGTGCTGACGGAGCAGAACATCGCGGAAGCCATGAAGGAAGTCCGTTTGGCGCTGCTCGAAGCCGACGTCAATTTCAAGATCGTCAAGGACTTCGTCGAACGGGTCGGGAAGAAAGCCGTCGGCCAGGAAGTGCTGCAAAGCCTCACGCCGGGCCACCAGGTCGTCAAGGTGGTCTGGGACGAACTTCGGGCCATGATGGGCGGGGAGAAGGCCGGCCTTGTCCTTGCCTCGACGCCGCCGACCGTCATTATGATGGTCGGATTGCAGGGCGCGGGCAAAACCACGACCTGCGGCAAGCTGGCCCGGTTCTTCAAGCAGCAGGGTCGACGCGTGCTCCTGGTTGCGGCGGATCCCCGGCGCCCCGCCGCCGGCGATCAATTGGCGTCCCTGGGACGCGATCTCCTGGTCGAGGTGCACCGGCAGGATCTGGTCGGCGCTTCGCAGGGCGACGTCGTACGCATCTGCAGGGACGGCGTCCAGCGTGGAATGGACCAGGGTTTCGACGTGGTCGTGTTGGATACGGGCGGCCGCCTGCATGTCGATGATGAGTTGATGGGGGAGCTCGTGGCGGTGAAAGCCGCGGTGCAACCGCATGAAGTGCTGCTGGTCGCCGATGCGATGACCGGACAAGATGCCGTCAACATGGCCGCACAGTTCCACGGGCGGGTCGGCGTGACGGGCATCATTCTGACCAAGGTGGAAGGCGATGCGCGGGGCGGCGCCGTGTTGTCCATCCGCGCGGTGACCGGCCAGCCGATCAAGTTCCTCGGTGTGGGGGAAAAGCTCGACGCGCTGGAACTGTTTCACCCGGATCGCATGGCTTCCCGCATTCTCGGGATGGGCGACGTACTGTCCTTGATCGAGAAGGCGCAGGAAACGTTCACGCGCGAACAAGCGGAAGAGGCGCAGAAGCGGCTGTCGAGCAATACCTTTACGCTGGAAGATTTCCGCGCTCAGTTGGCCCAGGTCAACAAGCTCGGATCGTTGGATCAGATTTTGGGCATGCTGCCGGGTGGCCAGAAGCTCCGGGGGGCCATGGAGGGACAGGTGCCGGAGCGGGAGATGAAACGCGTGGTCGCGATCATCGATTCGATGACCCGGCGGGAACGGCGCGACCATACGCTGATCAACGGCAGCCGCAAGAAGCGGATTGCGCGTGGGAGCGGGACCAACGTGATGGAAGTCAACCGCTTGATCAAACAGTTTCTCTCGGCGCGCAAGCTCGCCAAGATGCTGACGGGCGCGGGCGGGCGGCGGCAATTGGCGCAGCTGCTCAACTCGAGGTGACGCGCCGCTTCCCGAGGGGCGCAAGCGTTCGGACCATCCAGATCGACACTCAACCGGGCTGACGGGGATTTCCAGCGGGTCTTTCGAGATGGCTCGCTTATTTCAAAGGAGGAACGACAGTGGCCGTTCATTTGCGATTGACGAGAACCGGGCGACATAAACGCCCCCTGTATCGGGTCGTGGCCGCGGATTCGCGAAAGCCGCGCGACGGAAGGTTTCTGGAGATTTTGGGGATTTTCGATCCACTCAAGCCGGCGGGATTGCCGGAGCTCAAGCAGGAGCGTGTGCTCAGATGGCTGCATCAGGGCGCCCAGCCCACCGTGACGGTCAAGACTCTGTTGCGCCGATCCGGGCTGTGGAAGCAGTTCGAAACCGAGAAGACGGCGAAGAAGAAGGGGGCGTAATTCGTTGGTCGCCGCGCAGGACGATCGCGTCACCGTCGGCAGAATCGAACGGCCCTTCGGTGTGAAGGGAGAGGTGAAGGTTCGCCCGCTGAGCGATGTGCCAGGGCGGCTTGACCGTTTGAGGTCCGTGAGCGTCGTCGGAGCCGAAGGGCTGGTTCGGAACGAAGAGGTCACGCATGTCCGGCGCGCCGGCGCGTCCTACATCATGCGGTTCGCCGGCATCACCACGCCGGAGGCCGCAGGTCTGCTGCGCGGAACGTGGATTCAGGTTCCTCCGCGCGAGAGGGAACAGGCGGTTGAACCGCCCGACGTGTTCTACGAATGCGATCTCATCGGGATGCGCGTCGAAGACGAAGGGGGTCGGGCGCTGGGAATGATCGACGCGATCTGGGAACTGCCGGGGCAGCATGTCATTGTCGTCCGCGACGGAGATCGGGAGATCTTGATCCCTGCCGTGAAGAATTTCGTGGCCTCGGTCGATGTGCCGGGCCGGCGCATGACCGTGCGGGCGATCGAGGAACTGGTCGAGGACCGCGATGCGCTGTAACGTCATCACGCTGTTTCCGGAGATGATCGCCCCGGTCGTCGGCGCCAGCATCCTGAAGCGGGCGCAGGAGAAGGGGCTGTTGACCGTGCAGGTGCACAATCTGCGTGACTACACGCTCGACAAGCACAAGGTGGCGGACGAGGCCCCGTACGGCGGCGGGGCGGGCATGGTCATGAAGGCCGAACCGATCCTGCGGGCGGTCGAGGACATTCAGGCCGACTACCGGCGGAAGGGCGAGTCGATCCGGTTGCTGTTTCCGTCGCCGCAGGGCCGCCCGTTTACGCAGGAATATGCAAAAAACCTGGCCGAGGATCCGCGACCGCTCGTGATGCTTTGCGGCCACTATGAGGGCATCGATGAACGGGTCAGGATGGCCCTGCGGCCGGAGGAAGTCTCGGTCGGCGATTACGTACTGACCGGCGGAGAGCTGCCGGCGCTGATGCTGATCGATGCGGCCGCCCGCCTGGTGCCGGGTGTATTGGGCGATCCCGCGTCGAACGTGGAGGAATCATTCAGCGAATCGCTGCTCGAGTATCCCCACTACACCAGACCGGTCGAGGTGCGGGGCCTGGCTGTTCCGGACGTGCTCCTGTCCGGCCATCACGAGGCGATCCGCCGCTGGCGGCGCAAGGAGGCGTTGCGGACGACGTATCGCCAGCGGCCGGATCTGTTGAGGGATCGCGTGTTGAATCAGGAAGATCGACAATTGTTGGACGACATCATTCGCGAAGGCACGCCGGCCATGCCGGTTCGATGCGGGGAGGAGGGTTGAGCCATGAATCAGCTGGAACGAGTACAACGTTCGCTCACGAAGAAATCGGTGCCCCATTTTGAGATCGGGGACACGGTCCGTGTGCACGTGAAGGTCATCGAGGGCGAGAAGGAGCGTATTCAGGTCTATGAAGGAGCGGTCATTGCCCGCAAGGGGTCGCTGAACACGGAAATGTTCACCGTGCGCAAGGTCTCCTACGGCGTCGGTGTGGAGCGCATCTTCCCGGTGCATTCGCCGATCGTCACCAAGATCGACGTCGTGCGCCAAGGAAAAGTCAGGCGGGCTAAGCTCTATTATCTTCGGGGGAAGAAGGGTAAGTTCTCCCGCGTGGAAGATCGGGAGTTCGTGGGCGACGGCAAAGCCCATGCCCCGGCTGCGCGCGCGGAGGAATCGGCAGAGGCCGGAGTCGAATCTCCGACCCCCGCGCACGTCTGATCCATTCCGTTTTCCCTCGACCACGAGGACCGGTTGCCGCGACGACCTCCAGGTGAAGGCGACTTCGTGGGACCTACCGAAGAATTTGAATTGGAGGCCAGGCGATGCGGCTACCGCCGGATCGCCGGTCTCGATGAAGCGGGGCGAGGGCCGCTCGCGGGCCCCGTCGTCGCCGCCGCGGTCATCCTACCGAGCCGGTGCCGCTTGGTCGGCGTCGACGACTCCAAACAACTGACCGAACCCGAGCGCAACCACCTCTTCGTCCTCATCACTCAGCGGGCCGTCGCCATCGGCATCGGTTCGGCCTCCCATGAGGAGATCGACCGCTTGAATATCCTCGAGGCTACGCGCCTGGCGATGTCCCGCGCGGTCGGGGCCGTCGCGCCTCTGCCGGATTGTCTGCTCGTCGACGCCGTCAGCCTGCCGAGGTTGAAGCTGCCGGTTCGGTCCATCATCAAGGGTGATGCGCTGTCCGTCTCCATCGCCGCCGCCTCCATCGTCGCCAAAGTGACACGCGACCGACTCATGGCGGAGTATCATGTCGTTTATCCACAGTATAATTTCCTGTCCCATAAGGGCTATGGAACGGAAGAACACCGGCAGCGTCTGGCCGAGCACGGACCGTCGGCGATCCATCGGTGCACCTTCGCGCCGGTCGCGCACGTCCTGTCTACCCAAATTTCCCGGCCTCTCCGGCAGGTTGAGCTGTCCTTCATGGATGGGGGTGAGCAGTTCAGTGAGAATCCTTGACCCCAGACGACGCTTTGGGCAAGAAGGAGAAGCGGCGGCGGAGGCTTTTTTGATCCGCAGAGGCTACCGGATCATCGCGAGAAATCTGCGCTCTTCTGTGGGTGAACTGGATTTGGTCGCCGAAGACGGACCAACACTGGTATTCGTGGAGGTTAAGGCGCGTCGGACCGGGCAGTTCGGCGGAGCCCTCTATGCCGTGCACGAACGAAAACAGCGGAAACTGATCCGCCTGGCCGCGCAATTTCTCGCGCGGCATCATTGGAGCCGCCGGTCCTGCCGGTTCGACGTCGTGCTGCTGCAGGAATCAGGACCCGGCCCGGCCCGAATCGAGCATATCTGCAACGCCTTCGAAGTCCCAGGGGACGATCTCCGCTGGTAACCTCCATGATCGAACTAATCCGCGTGTCCAAGCAATACGACCGGCGGCCGGCCCTGTCGAACGTCACCCTGGAAATCGAGAAAGGCGAATTCGTGCTGCTGATGGGGGCCAGCGGCGCCGGGAAATCCACCCTGCTGCGGATGCTGATCGGGGCCGAACGGCCGGACGACGGGCAGGTGTTCGTATACGGCAAGAACGTGACCGCCTTGAAGCAGCGGGACATTCCCTACCTGCGGCGCAAGGTGGGCACCGTGTTCCAGGATTTTCGCCTGCTGGCGAAGAAGACGGTGTTCGACAACGTCGCCCTTCCGCTGCTGGTGCAGGGTGTCTCCGCTCAGGACATCCGGCGTAAGGTCACCGAAGCGTTGCGCGCCGTCGGGGTCGAGCACAAGCGGGATCAGTTGCCGGTGGTCCTGTCCACCGGAGAGCAGCAGCGCGTCTGCATCGCCCGAGCTATCGTCAACGGTCCGGTGGTGCTCCTGGCGGACGAACCGACCGGCAATCTCGACCCGGGCCTTACGGCCGAGATTATCGAGCTCTTCAAGCTGATCAACGCCCGCGGCACCACCGTGGTGGTGGCGACGCATGATCCCCAGGTCATGGCGCAGGTCAACCGGCGGGTGATCACCCTGTCCCACGGAACGCTCGCGCCGGAACAGTGGGTGCCGGCATGAGAACGCTTTATTATCTTCTGCGGGAAGCCTGGGTCAACTTGCGAACCAATCGCACTACGACCATGGTGGCGATCCTGACCACCGCATTCACCCTGGCCTGCGTCGGCGTGTTTCTGCTCCTGTACGTGAATCTGCGCGCGGCGGCCGGCTGGCTCCAGGAAGACATCAAGATCATGGTGTACCTCGGGGATCAGCTCACGGCCGATGCACAGGCCGAGCTCGAGCGGCAATTGCGCGGCGACCATGCCGTGGCGGCCATCCATTTCGTCTCGAAGGAGCAGGCTCTCGGTGAATTCAAGGATCAGTTTCCTGCGGAGTCCCATCTGCTGGAAGGCCTGGGGCAGAATCCTCTTCCGGCGTCCTTCGTCGTGACGCTCGGGCCTGCCTTTCGATCACTGGATGCCGTGAAACGCTGGTCGGCGCGCGTGCAAGGGATGCCAGGTGTTGCCAAGGTGGATTACAACCAGGATTGGATCGACGCGCTGGCCATGGTGATCCGCTCCATCGAGCTGGTCGCCATCGGCATCGGGGTCATCCTCTCCGCGGCGGCGGTGACGATCATTGCCAACACCATCCGGTTGACCTTGCTGGCGCGGCGGGATGAAATCGCCATCCTGCGGCTGATCGGCGCGACCACCGGCTTCATTCGCATTCCCTATCTGCTGGAAGGGGCCGTGCTCGGCGGCCTGGGAAGCGCGATCTCCCTGCTCATGCTCAAGTTCCTCTACGAGCTGTTTCGACAGGAGATGCGGACGACCGGGACACTCAGCGGGCTGGACAATCTGCTGGCGTTCTTCCCGCTCCCGCTGTGTTTGGCGCTGATTGCCGTAGGTATGGCGCTCGGGTGCGCCGGAAGCTTCGTCTCGCTTCGACGGTTCGACGAGGCCAAGGCATGAGAAACCGCAGGGCGGGGCTCCGGCTTATCGGCTGCCTGGTGCTGTCGTTGGGGACGCCGTCCCTGGTCTCGTCCGACGCGATCGGCGACAAGATCGAAAAAGAGCGCAAAATGCTCGAACAGCTGAAGGACCAGATCGAGGAAAAGCGGAAACAGGCGGATGAGGCGGGCAAGAAGCGTGACTCGCTGCTGCAGGGCCTGCAGACCCTCGATGAACGGCTCGTGCGCGTCCGACATGCGAATCAGGATGTCAGCCGCAAGCTCCGCAAGAAGGACCAGGAGATCGAATCCATCAACCAACAGATCGCCAAGTTGCAGGGGAGCATTCGCCAGCGGCAGGACGCGATCCTGGCGCGCCTGCGTGTGCAATACATGGAAGGACGGTTCGGCTACTGGAAGACGCTGCTGGCCTCCGATTCGTACGGCGATTTTCAGCGCCGGCTCCAGTACCTATCCGCCGTCTCCGAACGGGATTACGCGCTCGTCGAAACCTTCAAGTCCGATGTGGACAATATGGAGGAAGCCGAGCGGCAACGGGAAGCGGCCCGGACCGGCATGCGGGCCTACAAGCAGAGCACCGAAAAGCAGCTGCACGAGATGAACTCGGTCAAGAAGGAGAAAAAGCTCTATCTTACGAAGATTACGCAGGAAAAGGAATCGTCGGAACGGGCGCTTCAGGAGCTGGAAAAGTCGGCGGCGCGGATCGACAGCCTGCTGCGCGAATTAGAGCAGCGGCGGCGCGCAGCCTTGGCCAGACCTCCGGCGGCCGGCTCCCTGCATCGCGGGGTCAAGGGCACGCTCCCCTGGCCGGTGGAGGGCAGCGTGATGTCCTACTTCGGGCGCCAGAAGCACCCGACCTTCAACACCTACGTCCAGCGGAAGGGGATCGAGATCCGCGCGACCGAGGGGAGCCTCATCCACGCCGTCATGCAGGGGACGGTCGTCTATGCGGACTGGTTGAAAGGCTACGGACTCGTTATAATCCTCGATCATGCCAATGGGTTCTTTTCGCTGTATGCGCACGCTTCGAAAATCTTGACGACAGTGGGCGCGCAGGTGACGGCGAATCAGGCCATCGGCGAGACCGGAGATACGGGCATGACGAAGGAAAATACTTTATACTTCGAGCTACGGGAAGGGGCCGACCCGGTCGATCCGCTGCAATGGTTGACGAAACGGTAGCATGAGCAGGTCCGAGATCCGGAGACGGAACTTCGGCTCTCGGGGGGCGGGACAGGGACGCGAGACGGACTGTCCGGAAGGAAAGGACTGAGGATTATGGAACGGCATCCACGGCGGCGATTCTGGCTGTTGAGTCCGGTAATCGGTCTGGCTCTGGTCTTTGGAGTGGTGATCGGCAAGGGGTGGGAGCGCACCGGTCACGCCACCGAGACGTACGAGGAGTTGAAGACCTTCTCCGAGGTTCTCACCCAGGTCCAAAAAAATTACGTCGACGAAACCAAAGTGAAGGATCTCGTTCAGGGCGCGATCCGCGGGATGCTCTCCACGCTCGATCCCCATTCCGCCTACATGACGCCCGAGATGTACAAGGAGATGCAGGTCGAGACGAAAGGGGAGTTCGGGGGCGTCGGCATTCAGATCGGGGTGAAGGAAAACCGGCTGGCGGTCATCGCGCCGATCGAAGGCACACCGGCCTTCCGCGCGGGGATCAAGGCGGGCGACTACATCACGAAGGTCAACGAAGAGACGACTAAGGACCTCACGCTGATGGACGCGGTCCAGAAGATGCGCGGCCCCAAGGGCACCAAGGTCAATCTCACGATTCAACGGGACGGCACGACAGATCCGCTCCAGTTCACGCTCGTGCGGGACACGATCAAGATCGAGAGCGTCAAGTCGAAGGTGATGGACAACATCGGCTACGTGAGGCTCACGCAATTCCAAGAGGCCACCGGACGGGATCTCGGTCGAGTGCTCAAGCAGTTCAAAGAGCAAAAGCTGCAGTCCACGATCCTTGATCTCCGGAACAACCCCGGGGGGCTCCTGACGGCGGCCGTGGAGGTGTCGGAGCAGTTCCTGCCGAACGGCAAGCTCGTGGTCTATACAAAGGGCCGTGAGAGCAAGAAGGACGAGTGGTTCGCCAAGGGAAAGGATCAGATGGAAGATGCGCCGATGATCATCCTGGTCAACGAGGGATCGGCGAGCGCCTCGGAGATCGTGGCCGGGGCGCTACAAGATTACGGACGCGCCGTGATCGTGGGCACGACGTCCTTCGGCAAGGGATCGGTGCAGACGATTCTCCCCCTGGGCGACGGATCCGGCCTGCGCTTGACCACCGCCAAGTACTACACGCCGAAGGGGCGGTCGATCCAATCCACCGGCATCACGCCGGACATCGTCGTGAAGCCCCAGGCGCCGACCACGGTGGCGAAGGCCGATGCCAAACCGGGAGAAAAGGACGCCGACACCAAGGCCAAACCCGGCGTCGCATCGGGGAAGGAGCAGCCCTCAGCGGTTGGAAAGGCCGAGGAGGCGGCGACCAAGAACGGAAACGTCCCGGCTGCGGCCCCGCCGCCCGATGGGTTGGGTGACCTGGCGCTGGAGCAGGACGTTCAGCTGCAGAAGGCGGTGGAGATGCTCAAGACCTGGAAGATCTTCAAGGAGCTGCGTCCGTCGTAGTCTGTGTGCGCGAGCGGAGCGAGGCGATCGCGTTCAAGAGCACGTCTTCCGGTCCGGTGAAGCCCGGAACCGTGCGTAGCATGTGGGAGCGCACCAGCCGTTCGAGATCCTCAAGGGTCGTGATGCTCAGGCGGGTGTAGAGGTAAGTGACGAGCGAGTCCGAGAGGCCTGGCAGGGTCGCCCACTCCCTGACCGGCTCGGGGAGGGGCGTCTTCAGCGATTCGTAGGACTTGACGGTCCCCGTCCGAAGGAATTCCTCGATCTTTTCCGCCAACTCCCGCCCGATTCCGTCGATCTCTTCCAGCGCCTGCCGCCGGGCGACCGATGCCAGGTCTTCCTCCAGACTGAGGATCGAGTCGGCGGCCCGCCGGTAAGCCCGGACGCGGTAGGGGTTCGCCCGCCGGCTGGCCAACAGGTCGGCCATGGCGCGAAAGGTCGCGACAATCCGCTGATTATTGAGAGGAATCTGCATGGCTCCCATTCTGCCGTCCGCGGGTATCCGCTGACAAGAGAGCAGCCGAGACTTTGTTGACAAGGGGAATTCCGGTTACCTAGGATGCTGCGATGACCGGGTCGATCCGAATCCGTGTGAACGGGGAGCCGCGGGGTTTCCAGTCCGGCGGGACCGTCGGCGACTTGCTGCGCGAGCTCGCCATCACGACCGAACGGGTCGCCGTGGAACTCAACCTGGAAATCCTGGATCGGGCGGAGTTCGATCGGCGGGGCCTTCAAGAAGGAGATCGGATCGAAATTCTGGGCTTTATCGGGGGTGGCACCGAGACTGCCGGAGCCGATTCCTCTATAGATGTACATATGGAGAAGGGCGGTGGCCATGTATGACGATCGCTTGGTGATTGCGGGCCGCGAGTTCAAGTCGCGGCTGTGGGTCGGAACGGGCAAGTACAAGGATTTCGCAGAAACCAAAAAGGCCATCGAAGTGTCCGGAGCCGACGTCGTCACGGTGGCCGTTCGCCGGGTCAACATCACGGATCGATCCAAGGAAAATCTGCTCGACTACATCGATCCGAAAAAGTACATCATCCTTCCGAACACCGCCGGCTGCTACACGGTCGAGGACGCGGTGCGTTATGCCAGGCTTGCGCGAGCCGCGGGCGTCTCCGATTTGATCAAGCTGGAAGTCCTGGGCGATGAGAAGACCCTCTTCCCCGACACGGTGGGCCTGCTCGAGGCCGCGAAGATTCTGGTCAAGGAGGGCTTCATCGTGCTGCCCTACACGAACGACGATCCGATCGTCGCCAAGAAGCTGGTCGATATCGGTTGCCCGGCGGTCATGCCCTTGGCCGCGCCGATCGGCTCCGGGCTGGGCATCCGCAATCCCTACAATCTCAAGATCATCATGGAGACGGTCAAGGTGCCGATCGTCGTGGACGCCGGCGTCGGGACTGCGTCCGATGCCGCGCTGGCCATGGAGTACGGGGCCGACGCCGTGCTGATGAATACCGCGATCGCCGGAGCCCAGGATCCGATCGCCATGGCGGAAGCGATGCGATACGCGGTGCATGCGGGGCGGCTCGCCTACAAGGCCGGACGCATTCCGCGCAAGCTCTATGCGACGGCGAGCAGCCCGATCGAAGGCATGCTCTGAAGGGCGCCGCTCGTGGAGCGTCGTTCGTATCTTGTATCTCACACGGAGAGATCCCACGAGATGGGCGTCACGAAACACCCCATAGAGAATCCTCATCAAAGCTCATGTCTCGCTTCGATGCTCGTCTGCTTCTCGTCACGGACCGACACCAGACCGGTGGACGGCCCCTGCGCGCGGTGGTAAAGCAGGCGCTGCGCGGCGGCGTTACCGCGGTCCAGGTGCGCGAACGTGACCTCTCCACGATCGCCCTGCTGGCCCTCGCGCGCGCGGTGCGGAGCCTCGCCGCCCCGGCGAGCTGCCGCCTACTGATCAACGATCGTGTCGATCTCGCCCTCGCGATGGAGCACACGGGTGTCCATCTGCGCAGCGACAGCCTGCCGGTCGCCGCGGCGCGACGGCTGCTCGGGAGCGATCGTCTCATCGGCGCCTCCGCGCATTCCGGCGAGGAAGTGCTGCGCGCGGAATCGGAGGGAGCGGACTACGTCGTTTTCGGCCCTCTCTATGCGACCCTGTCGAAAGTCTCGTTCGGTCCTCCATTGGGTCTGCGCGAACTGGAGAAAATCTGCGCGCGGGTCCGTGTCCCGGTTCTCGGCATCGGCGGCATCACCGCCGAACGCGCGCGCGACGTTCGGCGGGCCGGCGCATTCGGCGTTGCGGTGATCGCAGCGATTCTCTCGGCGCCTGACGTCGAACGAGCCGCGCGTGAGTTGGTCGATGCGGCGTCGTGATCGCCGTGACGTCCTCGCCGCAAACGCGCGATGCACGCGCACCGGAACCGGTCGTCCTGTTGACCATGAAAATACCGGATGATAGAATCGACGCAGACTTGGACTTCTGTGTGGTGCAATACGGATTGACGCTTCCTTGGATGGTCATTGATGAGCGGGAAGAAGGGAAGTCCGAGCCGACTCCGGTCCTTCCGAGATTCCGTCGCGCGAATGACGAAGCGGTTGTCCGATGGAGAGGCGGATGTGATGCACCGGAATGATGAGCCGTCCCGCGAAGCTGAGAAGCTTCGAGTCCAGATCCAGTCGATGGAGGAAGAAATCCGCCGACTGTATCAATCCCGCTACCAACTCGATCAAGCCACCAAGCAAAACGAAAAGCTCGTCGTCACGCTGCAGGAAGCCAAGGCACAGATCGAAGCCTTGCGTGCCGAAGTCGAAAAGCTGACCGCGCCGCCCTCGACCTACGCCATCTTTTCCAGCCTCAATAAGGACGGAACCGGCAACGTCTATGTGTCGGGCCGCAAGATGAAGGTCAGTCTCCATCCCTCCGTGAACGGGAAGACCTTGCGGAAGGGACAGGAGCTGATCCTCAACGAAGCCCTCAACGTCATCGAGGTCAAGGGCTTCGACGTGCAGGGCGAGGTGGTACGGCTCAAGGATCTGCTCGAGGGGAACCGGGCGCTCGTCACGCTGCACTTCGACGAAGAGAAAGTCGCGGAGTTGGGCGATCCGCTTCTGCTGGCGCGGCTCAGTGTCGGCGACCACCTGCTCTATGATCCCCGGTCCGGCTGCGTCATCGAGAAGCTGCCCAAGTCGGAAGCGGAGGAACTCGTTCTCGAAGAAGTGCCGGATGTGGATTACGCCCGTATCGGCGGACTCCAGCGTGAATTGGAGCAAGTGCGTGATGCTGTCGAGCTGCCCTTCCTGCATCCCGAGCTGTTCGCGGAGTTCCATCTCAGCGCGCCCAAAGGCGTGCTCTTGTACGGGCCTCCCGGTTGCGGCAAGACGCTGATCGCCAAGGCGGTCGCCAATTCCATCGCCAAGAAACTCGGGCATCTCACCGGCAAGGAAGTCCGGAGCTACTTCCTCCATGTGAAGGGCCCCGAGTTGCTCAATAAGTACGTCGGAGAATCCGAACGGCAGGTGCGGGAGGTGTTCAAGAAGGCCAAGGAGCGAGCCGCCGACGGCAATCCGGTCATCGTCTTTTTCGACGAGATGGACGCCCTGTTCCGCACGCGCGGCACGGGGATTTCGTCCGACATCGAATCGACGATCGTGCCGCAGTTCCTCTCCGAGATCGACGGCGTCGAGAGCCTGCGCAACGTGATCGTGATCGGAGCCAGCAACCGCCAGGATCTCATCGACCCCGCGGTGCTGCGCGCAGGCCGGTTGGACGTGAAGGTGAAGGTCGGCCGGCCGGAGATCGCCGCCGCCAAGGACATCTTCTCCAAATACCTCTCCACGGATCTGCCGTTCGCGGAAGACGAACTCAAGCGGCACGGCGGCGACGCCAAGGGCCTGGTCGAGCATCTGACACAGATCACCGTGGACGCGATGTATGCGACGTCGGAGGAGAACAAGTTCATCGAAGTCACCTACGCCAACGGGGAGAAAGAAATTCTCTACTTCAAGGATTTCGCCAGCGGGGCGCTCATCGAGGGCATCGTGTCGCGCGCGAAGAAGTACGCGGTCAAGCGGGCGATTGCTCAGGAAGGGCGGGGGCTCAGATCCGAAGACCTCATCCGGGCCATCAGGGAAGAGTTCAAAGAGCACGAGGATCTGCCCAACACGACCAATCCCGACGACTGGGCCAAGGTGGCCGGGAAAAAAGGCGAGAAGATCGTCCATATCCGGACGATCAGCGGGGCCCCGACCGATTCACGTCAGATAGAGACGGTCACCACGGGCCACTATCTGTAAAACATCATCCATGGCGGACGCTCCTTCGACACCGCGGGTGCTGGGTACGGAGACGGAATTCGGCATCGCTTCGCGCGATGCCGGCTTGGCGGATCCCATCACCAACTCGCTCGCCGTCATCGGCCATTATCCCGGGCTGTCGGTGCCGCACGCGGTCTGGGACTATGAGCACGAAAATCCCCTGCTCGACGCCCGCGGCTTCGAAGTGGACGGAGAGCGGGAGCGACCGAATCCCGACTACAACCGACAGCTGAACAAGGTATTGGCCAACGGCGGGCGTCTCTACGTCGATGGGGCGCACCCCGAATACTCCACGCCGGAATGCACGAATCCCCGCGAGGTCGTGGCCTTCGAACGGGTGGCCGAACGGATTCTCGCCCAGTGCCTCGACGCGATGACCAAGGCGCGGGGCCGCGAGCAGATCGTCCTGTACAAGAACAACTCCGACGGTAAGGGGAACAGCTACGGCTACCACGAAAATTATCTCGTGTCCCGGTCCGTTCCTTTTGAACGGCTCGTGCAGGCGCTTGCGCCGTTCTTCGTGAGCCGTCTCATTTTCGCCGGCGCGGGCAAGGTCGGAGCGGAGAACCAGACCGGCCCGGTGGACTACCAGATTTCTCAGCGGGCCGATTTCTTCGAATGTTTGGTCGATCTGAACACGATGGTGAAGCGTCCCATCGTCAACTCGCGCGACGAGCCCCATTGCGAATACTCCAAGTATCGACGCCTCCACGTCATCGTGGGCGATGCCAACATGGCCGAGCTCTCGACCTATCTGAAGATCGGCACCATGGCGATCGTGCTCGATCTGGTGGAAGCGGGCGCGACCCTGCCGAAGATCGAGCTGGAGGACCCGGTCCGAGCCATCAAACAGGTCTCGAGAGACCTCACGATCAGGGAGACGCTGCGGCTCGCCGGCGGGCAGGCGACGACGGCCCTGGCGATCCAGCGCGGGTACCTCAAGGCGGCGATGGACTTTTATGCTTGCCACGATCTGCCTCAAGTAACCAAGGACGTGCTCGTTCGCTGGGAAGAAGTGCTCGACAAGCTGGAGCGCGACCCGCGCTCGCTCGTTCGGGAGCTGGATTGGGTGGCCAAGCGCCACCTGATGGAATCCTACATGGAGCGCAAGGGCTGCGGGTGGAGCGATCCACGCATCCGTCTCATGGACCTTCAATACCACGATGTCCGGCCCGACAAGGGTCTGTATTACACCCTCGAGCGCAGCCATATGATCGAACGCATCGTGCAGGACGTGGAAATCTCGCGGGCGGAGTTCATGCCGCCATCCGGGACCAGAGCCTATTTCCGCGGGCGCTGCGTGGGGAAATATGCCGACTCGATTTACGGCGCGAGCTGGACCTCCGTGCTGTTCGACGTGGGCAACACGACGATCAAGAAGGTGCCGCTGATGGATCCGCTCCGGGGCACCGAGGCGCTCACCGCCGAGCTGATCGAGCAATCGGACAGCGCCGAGGCCCTGCTCGCGAAGTTGAAAGCCTGATGAAGCTGCCGTTTCTCCCCAACCACGACGACTCCAGCTTTTTCGATTTCCTCACCGCGCAACACCCCGATCTTACTCCCGGGGTCCGGGCTGCGGCGATGACGCCCGCCGGGGTCGATCTCTCGAGGCAGGCCGGGTCCGTGACCGTGCCGCAGGCCACCACCGTGCTCGGCCTCAAGTATCAGGGGGGGGTCGTGATCGCCGGAGACCGCCGCGCGACCGAGGGCTTCCAGATCGCCGAGCGACGTATCGAAAAGGTCTTCAAGATCGACGACTACTCGGCCATGGCCATTGCGGGCGCCGCGGGGCCCTGCGTCGAAATGGCCAAGCTCTTTCAGACCGAGCTGGAACATTATGAGAAGCTGGAAGGCGTGCAGCTGTCCTGCGAAGGCAAAGCCAACAAGCTCGGGCAGATGGTGAAAGCCAACCTGCCCATGGTCTTTCAGGGCTTGGTGGTGATGCCGCTCTACGTCGGCTACGATCTGAAGCGCGCCGAGGGCCGGATTTTCAAGTACGACTTGGCCGGCGGTCGGTATGAGGAATCGGACTATCACGCCATCGGCTCCGGCGGGAAGGATGCGCGCAACGCCATGCGGGAGCATTTCCGCAAGGGGATGTCCGAGCAAGAGGGGCTCAAGCTGGCGTTGCTGGCCCTCTACAACGCGGCCGACGACGACGTCGGCACCGGCGGACCCGACCTGGTCCGCGGCATCTATCCCACCGCCAAGATCGTGAACGCCACCGGCATCACCGACGTGCCCGAGGAGCAGATCCGCGGGATCTACGAAGAGATGCTGGCCGCGCGCCGGGCGAAGGAGCGCTGACCATGGCGATGCCCTATTACGTGTCGCCCGAACAGATGATGCAGGACAAGGCGGAGTATGCCCGCAAGGGCATCGCCCGCGGCCGGTCCATCATCGCCATGGAATACGTCAACGGCATCCTATTGGCCGCCGACAATCCCAGCGCCTCCCTCCACAAGATCTCCGAGATTTACGACAACATCGCCTTCGCGGGCGCGGGCAAGTACAGCGAGTTCGAGAACCTCAGGAAGGCCGGCATCCGGCACGCCGATCTGAAGGGGTTCATGTACAGCCGCGAGGACGTGACCGCTCGCTCGCTCGCCAACGGCTATTCCCAGAGCCTGGGCACCATCTTCAGCCAAGAGCTCAAGCCGCTCGAGGTGGAGATCCTGGTCGTGCAGATCGGCAACAACGGCCACTCCAACGAGATGTACCGCATCTCCTTCGACGGCAGCATCATCGACGAGCGTCTCTACGCGGTCATCGGCGGCAAGTCCGACGCCGTGCAGGCCTTGCTCAAAGACAAGCTGCCCGCGCAGCTCCCCGATCTCAAGGCCGCGCTCGCGCTCTGTGTCTCCTCCCTCGACCCGACCGGAAACCAGAAGCTGTCCCCGGAGAGCTTGGAGGTCGCGGTCCTCGATCGCACAAGGGACAGCAGAAAATTCCGCCGCTTCACGCCGGCCGAAACCAAACAGTTGCTGGCCTGACGGTCGCCGTCGCGCTCGTAGACTTCGAGCGATCTCCCGGTTCTGTTGAAGATCCCGGAGGGGGTGTGTATTCTGTTTGATGAGAGCGCCGCAACAGCCCACCGCCACGGCGGGCGACGGAGCAGCCGGCGGCTACTGGGAGGAACCGGACTTGATGATGTCCCCCGGTCCCATGAAGCAGCGGATCTTCGGCCTGGAGAACGAGTATGGGCTCATCTTCTCGCCCAACGGCAGGATATATCTGCCCATGGAGAAGGTACTCGGCTATATCTTCGAAGGGTTGATTCCTAACAGTTGGCCCTCCAACGCCTTCCTCGTCAACGGCGCGCGGTTCTACCAGGACACCGGCTGCCACCCCGAGTATTCCACTCCGGAATGCGACAACATCCTCGACCTCGTCGTCCACGACAAGGCCGGCGAGCGCTTGCTGGAAGCCTGCCTCCCGGCGGCCGAGGAGCGGCTGCGTGAAGAAGGGCTGTCGGGCGAGATCTACATCTTCAAAAACAACACCGACTCGCTGGGCAACACGTACGGATGCCACGAGAATTTTCTCATGCGCCGCGACGTCGACTTCTGGAAGGTCACCGAGCAGCTCATCCCGTTCTTCGTGACCAGGCAGATCTACAGCGGCGCCGGCAAGGTGCTGAAGGTGTCGGGCAAGCCGCAGTACTTCATCTCGCAACGCGCACAGCACATCCACGAGAAGACGTCTTCCTCCACCACGTCGTCACGGAGCATCATCAACACCCGGGACGAACCCCACGCCGACGCGGAGCGCTACCGCCGGCTCCACATCATCGTGGGAGACTCCAACATGTCGGAATTGGTCACCTTCCTCAAGGTGGGCACGGCCACGCTGGTGCTCTCGATGATCGAGGAGGGCTATACGGTGCACGGCATGGAGCTGGAGGATCCGGTGAAGGCCATCCGAGAAATCTCCCGCGACCCGACCGTGAAGCGCAAGGTCAAGCTGGACGACGGCCGGCAGTTGACCGCCGTGGAGATCCAGCGCGTCTATCTGGAGCGCGCTCAGGAATATTTGGAGCAGCAGGACCACGACCCGATCCTGGACGACGTCTGGAAGCGCTGGGGCGCGATTCTGGACAAGCTGGAAGAAGATCCGTGGCAGCTGGTGCGGGAGATCGATTGGGTCACCAAGCGGCACCTCATCCAGTCGTACATCGACAAAAAAGGCTGCGGTTGGGACGATCCGCGGGTGTTCTTGCTGGACCTGCAGTTTCATGACGTGAAACGCACCAGGGGGTTGTACTATCTCATGGAATCCCGCGGTCTGGTCGAGCGGGTGGTGGAGGAAGACGCCGTGCAGCGCGCCATGTCCACGCCGCCGCAGACCACCAGGGCCAAGGTACGGGGCGACTTCATCCGGTTCGCGCGGGCGAAGAACCGGTCGTACACGGTCGATTGGACCTATTTGAAACTCAACGGCTATTGGGAAGAAACGATCCTGTGCATGGACCCCTTCAGCGCGGTGAATCGCCGCGTGGATGAACTGGTCGCCCAGGTGTCGGGACTTCGCTTCTATCGATGACGTCGCAGGCTTCCAGACAGACCGAGTGCGCCTCGACGAAGCCCGTCAGGCGGATCTCGTCCTTCGACCGCACGGTCATCATCGGCGTGGTGCTGTTGACGAGCGTCTTTCCTGTCGAATTGTTCTCCACTGCGCCGCCCCCGCCCAGAGGCAGCGACGGCCAATACAGCGGCAAACAGGGACAGGTGCTCGTGGTCAAGGTGCCGCACCAGGAGGAAGTCACCGAGGTCAAGGGTACGCTCCTCAACCGCACGGTGCCCTTCTTCCGGGAGTACCGGCGGGGTGAGGTTCCCGGCTACGTCGGCCTGGTGGGCCTCGATCTACAAGATGAGCCCGGCACTCACGAACTGGCGATCGTCGTGAAAAAGGGAGAAGAGATCACACACCTGAGTTACAACATCCTGATCGCGAAGGAAAAGTTCAACGTCGAGCATCTCACCCTGCCCAAGGACAAGGTCGATCTGGACGACAAGGCCGTCGCGCGCTGGAAGCAAGAGCAGGAACAGGTGAAACAGGCCCTGACCGAGAATTCCGCCTCGCGACTCTGGCGGAGCCCGTTCGTGGAGCCGGTCAGCGGCAAGCGCACCGGCATTTTCGGGAGCGTCCGGGTCATGAATGGCCAGCCGCGCAATCCCCACAACGGAGAGGACATCGGCGCGCCGTTGGGAACGGACGTCGCGACGACCAACGACGGCGTCGTGCGTCTCACGGTCGATCACTTCTTCTCAGGCAAGGGCATCTTCATCGACCACGGCATGGGCTTCTACAGCATGTACTTCCATCTCTCGGAGGTGTTGGTGAAGGAAGGGGACCTGGTCAAGGCAGGGCAGGTCATCGGCAAGGTCGGATCGACCGGCCGCGCCACCGGTCCGCATCTCCATTGGGGCGTCAAACTAAACGGCGCCCGCGTGAATCCCTACGCGCTGCTTGATCTACCCTTCAACAGCGCCGCCGCGTCCGGTCCATCCAGTGCGTCCGCTTCCCCCACAACCTCGCCCGTCTCTGCAGAGGCCATCCCGGTCAACGAATAAGGGGTGGGGACCGGCTCCGGCGAAGCCGGTGCCGGTCCCGCTTCTTTGCAGCGGTGTCCCGCTTCTTCTTCAAAATTCATGGCGCGTCTTGGCGCGCCGGGATGTGTGCGTGAGAAAGTCGCCTCGTTCGCCACGCCACCCGCTGCCGGTCAATTGCCCCGAGCTTCCGCACATGTCGCCGTACACGCCTTTCAGCCCGCCTTGGGAAGGGGGAGGAAGAGGCCCTACAGCTTGCTCGCCACGCCATGGAATTAGCCGGTCAGCCACCGAACGGTGATCAGATGCTCGACCGCATGAAACTCAGGATCGCTCGTCAGGACCGTTGCCGCCAGCCGCCGCGTCGTGGCGATCCAAAAGGCGTCCGCGTAGGAGACCGCATACTCGCTCTTGATTTCCGCTGCCTCTCGCACCAATGGCAGATCTACCGCCACCAGCTCGATGGGCAATTGTTCCAGGAGATGTAGGGCTTCAGCGGCCTTCACTGCGCCGATCTGGCGCTTGACGATGAAGAAGAACTCACCCCAACTGACCCCGTTCAAATAAGCCTTTAAGCCTTGGTCTCGGCCCGCTGCTCGTACAGAGCGCCGCGGACCTTTTCCCAACCGGGTTCCTTATGAAAGAGGCTAACCAACGCGAAGCTATCGAGGACGAGTTTTCTGCTCACGGCGCGCCTCCTCTCGATGCTCGCGACGGAGGTCGTCCGTCAGAGAGAACGTGCCTGTGAGAAAGCCCGTCGCCGTCGCAATCGGGTCGTCGGCCGCGGGGGTGATGACCAACCGACCGCCTTCTTCGATCAACTGGACCTTGCCTCCGGCCTTGAAGCCCAATTTGCGTCGAAGTTGCCGAGGAATAAGAATCTGCCCCTTTGATGAAATTTGGGAGACCGGCATGGAAACGTCCTCCAATTCCCTACGAGTGTATCGAATGCCTGAGCCGGGGCCAATTTGGCGGTGCGCCCGTTGCGCTGTTGGGTGGGGGAGCGGGACGCAGAACAATGCGCCGCTCCGTATTCGTCCTGGCGTCCACCTCGGTCAATGCGCTCAGTGTGGACACGACTAGGTCACCCCAGCCAAGAGCGATGAGTGAGCTGAACAGATCACGTCTAGCTGGCCGTCACTGCCTGGGCGGTTCTCGGTACTTGGCGAAGCAGATGAGGTCCAGATGGTGGTAGTGGTTGGGCAGCATGGTTTCCGCCCTGTAGCCGAGACTTACAAAGAATTGAATATTTCTGGCGGTGCGTAGCATCGTGCAGGCGTAGAATTTGTGCGTGTCGGTCGTGACCCGTTCGATGTCCTGCATCAGCAACTTTCCAATCCCCTGCCGTTGATGATCGGGAGTCACGGAGAGCAGACGGATGACGCAGACACCGGCCACCGTCCAACAACGCACCGATCCAACGATGGCTCCGTCCGCTTCCGCCACGAGGATCCGTTTGTCTCTGGCGTCTGCCTTCAGACTGTCGATCGTTTCGGTGGTCCAGGCGCTGACCTCATAAATTGTGGCGTACTCACCGAAGGCAGCCTGCTGCACCTGGAGCACAGCGGCAAAATCAACTTCAGTCGCTGGTCTGATGCGAATCATACGCGGCGCGTCTGGAAAGCCCGTCCGTTGTGTAGCTGCAAGATACCAGAGCGGAATGGACCGCGGCCAGTATGGAAATGGAGGAGCTTCTTACGCGTGCGACAACTACAGCTGGATCTCAGATGTCAGATGGCTGCGCGACACTGGCGGCATGATGACCTTGTACAGGGAGGTAGCCATGCGACCCCAGATAGGAATGGTGATGATGCTGCTCCTTGGAGTTCGACGAGCCATGCCGAGATGGGCTTCGACCAGCGTTACGAGCGCGACTACAATATCTTCAACCCGGTCAACTAGTTCAATCCGGATAATCCGCTGAACCCGGTCAACAAGTACAACTCAAGCGTGTCCTTTGAGCCGTTGGACGGAAGCTCGGAGAACCGCACGCGATGACACATGGTCAGTAGGCGGGAGGACTACTGCAGATCAAGTCCAAGGTGTCGCTCGATGGTACGACCACGTTCCTCAAGCCGTTCAACTCGTTCCTGTACTTGACTATGAGCAAGTTGGATTAGGGCGCGTGTCTCTCTGAACTGCTCGTCCATATGGTTCCGTTCTTCAGCGTGGCGCTCATTCACATGCAACTGCAACCCTTCGGCGACCAATTGAAGCTCATGCTTGAGCCCTTCAGTGAGAACGCCGGTGTAGCGTTTCGCGTCAGCGACATCGCCTCGCAGCGAGTCGGCAACCACATGAAGCTCTTCCCGGAGTCCTTCGGTGAGAACACCCGCATGGCGTTTCGCATCGCCGATATCTGCCCGCAGCGAGTCGGCAACCACATGAAGCTCTTCCCGGAGCCCTTCGGTGAGCACACCCGCATGGTGTCTGGCGTCCGCGATATCAGCCCGAAGTTCTTGCCGGAGTCCTTCCGTCAGTACCTCGGTATGCTGTCTCGCCTCAGCAATGTCAGCTCGAAGCTCTCGCCGGAGCTCCTGGCTGAGGTGTTCCGACTGGCGTCTGGCGTCCGCGATATCAGCCCGAAGTTCTTGCCGGAGTCCTTCCGTCAGTACCTCGGTATGCTGTCTCGCTTCAGCAATGTCAGCTCGAAGCTCTCGCCGGAGCTCTTGGCTGAGGTGTTCCGAATGGCGTCTAGCCTCCGCGATGTCGACACCAAGTTCTTGCCGTAGCCCTTCCGTCAGTACTTCGGTATGCTGTCTCGCCTCAGCAATGTCGGCTCGAAGCTCTTGCCGGAGCTCTTGGCTGAGGTGTTCCGAATGGCGTCTGGCCTCCGCGATGTCGACACCAAGTTTCTGCCTGAGCCCTTCCGTCAGTATCTCAGTGTGCCGCTTCGCTTCTGCGATGTCAGCCCGCAGCGACTCTGTCGCGGCGCCGATGATTCCCTGAATTTGCTCGAGCGAAGCTTGGTCCATATCCGATCCGTGAGAACGCTGCGGAAGTCTAGGACGCTGCAAGAAGGAAGTCAACGCTCGCGACACCGAAACGGCGTGCTGCCGCCGTCGAAATACCATCATTTCATGTTACAAGTCCCTTCATCATTCCCCATGCCACATGCTGTATTCCAACGGCGCAACCCAGAACTCACGACTCAGTATTTCAGACTCACTCCTCAACTTAGCACTCAACGCTCAACACCTACTTCTCGCACTCCCAGGACACTGGGCGCTCACGGGACACAGCCCGCTCACCAACTCGCGGGCGTTCACAGGCGTAACGCGCCTTATTCGACGCGTCGTGAACCTCGCTCCCGTCCGCAAACGTGACGCTCCTTATTCCTCGCGTCGCGGACCTCAGCACTTCCCTCGTGTGACCTTCCCTGTCACAGTCTTGCTTTATGATGCCTGCCGTGATCCTAATCGAACGAGCTGCCGTGAGCTGGTCGAAGGGTAGAATGCGGCCGTACCTGAAAGGAGGATCGATGAAACCACTGTTGGCGTCGCGGATCGAAGAAGCCCTGATCTTCGCCACCCATCTCCACGCGGCCCAAATCCGCAAGGGCACAGAAATACCCTACATCGCGCATCTGCTCGGTGTGGCCAGTCCGGTGATTACCCACGGCGGGAACGAGGACGAAACCATTGCGGCCTTGCTTCACGACTCCATCGAGGACCAAGGCGCGAATCCGGCCTTGCTGGCGGCCCAGTTCGGCAAGGCGGTGGCCGACATCGTCGAGGCCTGCACCGATACGGACGTGACGCCGAAGCCACCCTGGCGGGCACGCAAGGAGAAGTATCTCCCGCATCTCGCCGCTGCCTCTCCGTCCGTGAAGCTGGTCGCAGTCGCAGACAAGCTCGACAATCTGCGAGCGATCCTGGCTGACTATCGGATACTTGGACCGGCGCTGTGGAGTCGATTCAACGCCGGGTATGAGGACCAGGTTTGGTACTTCCGCGGCTGCGCGAAGGCCCTGCAGGGCGGGCCAGCCTCGCTGGTGAAGGAGCTGGAAACAGCGGTTCAGCAACTGGAGCAGCTAGGAAAATGAATATATCCCAGGTTCCTTGGGTCAGCCGAAGCCGACCGACAGGGTCCGTACGCTCCAGCCTGTTATCAAGTGAATTAGGGCTTAACAGAATCGTCGTGCCGAAAAGCTGGTAGAAATACGGGCCATTTTTCATGGCGGCCTTGGCAATTTGACCAAGCCCACAATAAGAATGGTTGCAATCCATTAAGGAAATGGGTAAAGCCATTCGCGATGGTGACCCCTTACCATGCCAAGTTCTTCGCGTACGAACTTACCAAGCGGTGTCCGTCCGACAGTATCGAGAAACTCGCCAGCGCACTTGTCGATGCACAGGTCGATCTGAATCCCCATCAGATTGAAGCGGCGCAATTCGCGTTTCGGTCGCCTCTTTCGAAAGGCGCGCTTCTCGCCGACGAAGTTGGACTCGGGAAAACCATCGAAGCGGGCCTCGTGCTTTCGCAAAAGTGGGCAGAACGAAAGCGGCGGGTGCTGGTCATTACGCCTTCAAATCTACGCAAGCAGTGGCATCAGGAGCTACAAGAGAAGTTCTTTCTGCCCTGTCGCATTCTGGAAACGAAGTCCTACAACCAGGCCGCCCGGCAAGGAAATGTCCGCCCATTTGAAATTCACGACATCGTCATCTGTTCCTACCAGTTCGCACGTTCGAAGGCGGCGGAGATCAGCCTCATGCGTTGGGATCTGGTTGTCATCGACGAAGCGCATCGCTTGCGGAACGTCTACAAACCCACCAACGTCATTGCCAACACGCTGAAGCAGTCTCTGAAGGACGCGCTCAAGTTGCTCCTGACTGCCACGCCATTACAAAACTCGTTGCTTGAACTCTATGGCCTCGTAAGTGTCGTGGATGACCGGATCTTCGGGGACCTCAAGAGCTTCAAGGAACAGTTTGCCAATCTGCACAACAAGCCGACCTTCGATATCTTGAAATCGCGCATGCAGCCGCTGTGCAAGCGAACGCTGCGTCGCCAAGTCTTGCCTTATGTGCGCTACACCAAGCGCCTGCCGATGGTCCAGCCCTTCACGCCGGCAGAGAGCGAGGACCGGCTCTATCATCTGGTCTCCGACTACCTGCGACGAGACAATCTTCAAGCCCTACCGGCCAGCCAACGGACCCTGATGACTCTTGTGTTGCGGAAGCTCCTGGCCTCGTCCTCCTTCGCGATCGCCGGGGCACTCGAGTCCATGAGTCAACGGCTCCGTGAACGACTGCGCCAGGCCGATGGACCAAACCCACTGGAACAGGCGCTGGAAAAAGATTTCGAGGCACTGGACGAAATCGCCGACGAATGGGAGGAGGAAGAACCCTCACCTGAACCCCTCACCGAAGCAGATCGGAAGGCCATTCAACAGGAGATTGACGACCTCGAAGGCTTCAGGACACTCGCTGTTTCGATTACCCATAACGCCAAGGGGCAAGCCCTGCTGATCGCCTTGCGGACAGCCTTCGGCAAAGCCTCGGATCTCGGCGCAGCCCAGAAAGCCATCATCTTCACCGAATCCAGACGCACGCAGGAGTATCTCCTCCGAGTCCTCGCCGACAGTCCCTGGAAAGACCACATCGTGCTCTTTAACGGCTCCAACAACGACGAGAAATCCAAGCAGATCTATCAAGCGTGGCTCCAGCGTCATCAGGGAACCGACCGAGTCACCGGCTCTCGCTCTGCCGACATGCGCTCTGCCATCGTGGACTATTTCAAGGAGCAGGGCCAAATCATGATCGCCACGGAAGCGGGAGCCGAAGGCATCAATCTCCAATTCTGTTCACTGGTCGTCAACTACGATCTGCCCTGGAATCCGCAGCGGATCGAACAGCGTATCGGCCGCTGCCATCGCTATGGACAAAAGCACGATGTGGTTGTCGTGAACTTCCTGAATCAGTCCAATGAAGCGGACCAGCACGTGTTCCGACTGCTATCCGAAAAATTCCAGCTCTTCGAGGGCGTCTTCGGGGCGAGCGATGAAGTACTGGGTGCCATCGAATCCGGCGTCGATTTCGAGAAGCGCATTGCCGACATCTATCAGCGATGCCGGACTCCACAGGAGATCAAGACCTCGTTCGACCAATTACAGAGCGAACTCGGCACGCAAATCGATGAAGCCATGACCCGCGCCCGCCAACTCCTCTTCGAACACTTCGATGACGAAGTGCGCGAGAAGCTCCGGGTCAGTGACGAGAGCTCCAGGCTGTACTTGAATCGATACGAGCGCATCCTCATGCAACTCACCCGCTTTGAACTGCGCGAGCACGCGGAATTTCTCACCGACTCGTCCTTCAAGCTGCAATCCTGTCCCTTTACAGGCGACATTCCTCTGGGGTTGTATGAACTACCTCGTCGAACGGGAGAAGCCCATCTCTATCGACTCGCGCATCCATTAGCTGAACGGGTCTTGGCGCAAGCGAAAGGCCGTACCCTGGAACCGGCTGAGCTGACCTTCGAGTATGGCAAGCACGACGGCAAAGTCACGGTCGTCGAGCCCTACATTGGGAAGTCTGGCGTCTTGAACGTGTCGCTCTTGACCGTCGAGGCGCTGGATCAGGCGGAGGACTATCTGATTTGCACCGGAGTAACGGATTCCGGTGAGGTGCTTGATGAAGAAGTCGTCAGGCGGCTGTTCTCCCTACCTGGAACAGTGACCGAATCGAGAACAACGCCACTCGACCATCCCTCGCTTCGCACGAAAACCGAAGAACGCCAGGACGCCATCAGCCGACAGATTTCCAAGCGCAATGCCGAATTCTTCGAGATTGAAGTCGATAAACTCGATGCCTGGGCAGACGATCTGAAGGTCGGTCTTGAGCGGGAGATCAAGGAATTCGATCGGCAAATCAAGGAGGCCCGTAAAGCTGCCGTGACGGCACTGACGCTGGAAGAAAAAGTGGCAGGCCACAAACAGATCAAGGCCCTGGAAGCCGAGCGGGGCAAACGCCGCCGGGCCCTGTTCGATGCCCAAGATGAAATCGACCGCCGCAGGGAACAGTTGATTGCCGAGGTTGAGGGGAAACTGCAACAAAAGGTAAGCTCCGAGCAGCTATTCGCCATCCGTTGGAAGGTACGCTGAGGGCTCAAGAGTGGTTTGGGCCGTAACCAGGCCATCGTTTATTCCGGTTCGTGGGTAACAAGGTCTTCTTGTTAAATCAGAGGTCTCATGAACGTTCCGGTTGCAGCCGGTTTACTATTACGCTATTTTAACAAGCATGACTAGTGCTCCAAGTAGCAAAATAAACCGGCTTCTCAAACAATGGCCCATCGGCGCGGTCGCAGTGCTGCCGTGGCTGGAAAAGCAAGGAGCCTATCAGCAACTGATTCATGAATATGAAAAAACCGCCTGGGTACGCCGGATTGGCCGTGGCGCCTATGTCAGGGCGGACGATAAGGTCGAGTGGACCGGTGGTCTCTATGCGCTCCAGAAACAACTCCTCCTTCCCATACACGCAGGGGGGAAAACGGCGCTGTCCATGCAGGGATATGCTCATTTCTTGCCGATGGGGCAAGGCCCCACGGTCGTGTTGTTCGGCGCTCCTGACGTCAAACTTCCGCTGTGGTTCAAGCAATATCGCTGGGGCGTCAAGGTCCGGTATGCGACGACCAATTTGTTCGTCGGCAATGGCGATCATGGTCTGACACAAAAAGATATGGGCTTCTATTCGGTCAGTGCATCGACACCCGAGCGTGCCATGATGGAGGTCCTCTATGAGGTGCCGAAGAAAGAATCGTATGAAGAAGCAACGCTTCTGATGGAGGGGCTGACGACATTGCGACCACGACTGGTTCAGGCCTTGCTCGAAAACTGCGCATCGGTGAAGGTCAAGCGGCTGTTCATGGTGCTGGCTGAAAGCTGCAAGCACGCATGGACGAAGAAGCTTGACCTGTCACATGTCGAGTTCGGCAAGGGGAAGCGCATGCTGCTCAAGGGAGGACGGTTTGACTCCAAGTACCGTATCACGGTGCCGGAGAGCCGGGTGTGAGAGAAAGCCGATATGTCAACCAAGTGGAGTTGATGCTGAAAACGATCCCGCATGTCGCCGCGGAAACATGTTTTGCCCTGAAAGGCGGAACCGCGATCAATCTGTTTGTGCGAGACATGCCGCGGCTATCCGTGGACATAGATCTGACGTATCTGCCGGTCGAGGAGCCACGTGAAACCGTGCTGAACAGGCTCAGCGAAGCCCTCCATCGTATTGCGATGGCGATCAAAAGGGTCATTCCAGGCATAAACGTTCAGGAAAGTCACGCGCGGGAATCCAAGCGAATCGCAAAGCTCATCGTGGCGTGCGGCCAGACCAGAATCAAAATTGAGCCGAACGAGGTGATTCGAGGAGCGGTCTTTCCGGTCGAAGAACGTGAGCTGACCGAGCGCGCAGAGAAGATGTTTGAGCGCTCGGTCACCGCGCGCGTCCTCTCAATTCCCGATCTCTATGGAGGCAAGATGTGCGCAGCGTTAGACCGCCAACACCCACGAGATCTCTTTGATGTGAGGCTGCTGCTGGAACACGAGGGGGTAACAGACGAGATACGCAAAGCATTCGTCGTGTATCTCGCCAGCCACGATCGGCCCATCAGCGAACTGCTCGACCCTACACGGAAAGACATACGACCCGTCTACGAAAGCGAGTTCGCAGGCATGGCGGTGGACGAAATCGCGTATGAAGATTTGATCGCGGCCAGAGAGGCGCTCATTGAGACGATCAATACAGCATTGACCGACGACGAGAAGGTCTTTCTCATATCGCTCAAAGAAGGGCAACCGAAGTGGAACGTCATGGGTGTCGAAGGCATTGAGCAACTTCCTGCAGTGCAATGGAAATTGAAGAACATTCGGAACATGAGCGAGAAGAAACGCGACGAGTCCCTGGAGAAACTCAAAAGAGTACTCGGAGTGTGACCGAGTCTCACAACTTGAGTGATCCCAAGGAGTAATCGATGAGCGAACCGACCATCATCTGCCCCTCCTGCAAGACGGAGATCAAGCTCACAGAGTCCCTTGCCGCGCCGCTGATCGAATCCACCCGCCGCGACTACGAGAAGCAATTGGCTCAGAAAGATGCCGATGCAACCAAGCGGGAAGCTGGGATTCGTGAAAGAGAAGAAGCCATCGCAAAGGAGAAAGAACGCCTTGACGAGCAAGTAGCAGAAAAGGTTCGACAGGAGCGGAGTAGAATCGCAGCAGAGGAGGCAAAGAAGGCCAAGCTCGCACTACAGACTGACTTGGATCAGATGGCGAAAGAAGTCACTGATCTTCAGGAAGTCATCAAACAACGTGAAGCAAAACTAGCCGAGGCACAGAAAGCCCAGGCCGATCTGCTCAAGAAGCAGCGAGAACTGGACGATGCCAAGCGCGAACTTGAGCTGACAGTGGAGAAGCGTGTTCAGGAAGGATTGTCCGTGACCCGTGAGCAGGCCAAGAAAGAAGCAGAAGAAAGTCTCAAGCTGAAGGTGTTGGAAAAAGAGCAAACCATCGTGTCGATGCAGAAGCAAATCGAGGAATTGAAGCGAAAGGCTGAACAGGGCTCGCAACAGCTTCAGGGCGAGGTCCAGGAATTGGAACTGGAAGCGCTGCTCCGGGCCAAGTTCCCTCGGGACACAATCGAGCCGGTTCCCAAGGGCGAACATGGGGGCGACGCGCTTCAGCACGTCGTCGGGCCGAACGGCCAACCCTGTGGCACTATCATTTGGGAATCGAAGCGGACCAAGAACTGGAGCGATGGGTGGCTCGCCAAGCTCCGCGAAGATCAGCGGGCTGCCAAAGCAGAAATCGCCGTCATCGTCAGCCAATCACTCCCGAAAGAAATTGAAACGTTTGGAGTGGTTGAGAATGTGTGGGTCACCCATACGAAGACGGTGCTTCCACTGGCACACACACTCCGCCACTCCCTGATCGAAGTCGCCTCGGCTCGCCAGGCCTCCGAAGGCCAGCAGACCAAGACGGAAATGATCTACCAATACCTCACCGGACCGCGTTTCCGTCAACGGGTCGAGGCCATCGTCGAGGCCTTCTCCTCAATGCAGGAGGATCTCGACAAAGAGAAGAAGGCGATTATCAAGCAATGGGCCAAACGAGAAGAGCAGATTGATCGAGTGATGCAGGCAACGGCGGGAATGTATGGGGACCTACAGGGGATTGCAGGAAAGACAATACAGGAAATCGAAGGGCTAGAATTACGTGCGCTGAGTCCACCTGCCTCTCATCCAACCGACACAGATGATCGAATTGGTAATGAGGGATAGAGCACAATTATGTCGCTATTGACTGATATTCTTGTCTGGTCTAGCGCAAACCTCCTGCCTTGGCAGCGCGATGCCCTTCGTCGATTATTTCAACATCAAGAATGCAGCTCGCAAGACATTGATGACTTGTATGCAATGCTGAAGTCTGCCCGAGGATTGCCTGACCCTCAAAATCGCCAGCCAAGTCCACTCGCAGCAGAGCATCTTCCTGTACAGTCTGCCGGTGCCGGCGTTGTGGTTCTTCATGCCCTTCGAGAGTTAAAGAACGTCAATAGAATTGCAGATGGCGAGAAACTCACCTTCGGGCCTAAGGGGATCACGGTAGTATACGGCGGTAACGGTTCAGGAAAGTCTGGGTACTCTCGTGTGCTGAAGCGAGCTTGTCGTGCGCGTGACGTCTCAGAAACTGTCCATGCCGATGCGAGCGATCCGCAGTCCAGCGGGAAAGTCCCGGAAGCAATTTTCGACGTTACGGTGGGCGCGGTCCAGAGGTCGCTTAACTGGAAACGCAATAGCCCAGCTCCTGAGGAGCTTTCAACAATAGCTGTGTTTGATGGACGATGTGCTCGTGAATATCTGGACGAGCAGGATGTTGCCTACCTTCCCTATGGTCTCGACATCGTAGAAAATCTCGGCCAAAAAGTTCTGCCCGAGCTATTGCGCCGATTGAACAGTGAAATCGAATCGACAAACACTGACGTTGCTCCTTTTGCTGATCTAATAGGAGACACATCGGTTGGGAAGGTAATCGCAACTCTCAGCGACACCACAAACAGCGAGCTGGTTAAGAAACTGGCAACTCTCACGAAATCAGAAACGGACCGACTAAACGAACTTGAAAAGACCTTGGCGGAAAATGATCCGAAGACCAAGGCAAAAGGATTGTTGCTCTCAGCGCAGCGCATCAATGGTCTCATTTCTCGCATTGACTCAAGCCTGTCAGACGTCGATGAAGCGGCGACCCAGAAGCTCAAGTCATGCGATACCGAGACAGAAGCTGCGATTAAAGCTGAAGTTCTAGCTGCGGAGAATCTTCGAGCCGGTGAACCATTACTTCCAGGGACGGGCGATCTGACTTGGAAGACCCTTTTCGAGGCCGCGCGTAGTTTCTCTGTGGAATCAGCCTATCCCAGTGAAGCCTTTCCACATGTGTGCTCAGGAGCTAAGTGTCTGTTGTGCCAACAGCCGCTGAATCAAGACGCAGCAAGTCGTATGCAACGGTTCGACGAGTTCTTGAAGCAAGAGACTGCAAAAGTAGCAACGGAAAAACGCCAGCAGCGCGCGTTAGCTGACCAGAAACTTGCTAAGGCTTCTCTTGCTTTTGGATTGGAGGACGCGCTTATTGAAGAACTCAAGCAGCTAGATCCGGCCGTGCTTCAGCGTGTCCAGGATTTTGAGAAGGAGGTTGAGAAACGAAGAACATGGCTACGGGGTTCCCTTAATACTCATGATTGGGATAGCCCTTCCCCATTGGATTGTGACCCACGGCCAAGGTTGAAAGAGATTTCCAAGACACTACTCGATCAGGCAAGGGACTTAGAGAAAGCGAGTGATGAGGGTCACAGGAAAGCCCTTGAAACTGAACGTGCCGAACTTCGCGCTCGATTTAACCTGTCCCTGCGATCCGAAGCCGTACAAGACCTCGTTCGGAGAATGAAGGTCAAGGCAGCATTGATTAAATGTAAAGATGATCTGAAAACGAAAGCGATTTCAGATAAGGCAAAGGAATTTGCGAGTCAAGCTGTCACAGCCGCACTGAAGACAGCGCTAGATAAGGAATTTGAGGCTTTGGGAGTCGGCCATATAAAAACCAAGCTCATCGAACGTGTTGAGAAAGGGAAGATGAAGCACAAGTTGGTGTTAGCTCTTCCCGTTACCACAAAATTGGACGAAATCCTGAGTGAAGGAGAACAGAGGGCGATTGCCATTGGGTCTTTCTTAGCCGAATTACAGTTAGCTGGGCTCAGTGGAGGGATTGTATTTGATGACCCAGTGTCCTCGCTTGATCATCACCGACGGATGCGAGTGGCACGTCGTCTTGTCGAGGAGGCTAAACAGCGCCAAGTAATTGTGCTGACACATGAGACTGTATTTCTGTGCGAATTGCTCGACGCAATTGAGCAACAGAACATTGACTGCCAAATGCACCATCTGGAATGGGCAAATGACCATCCAGGTCATGTTATTGAAGGACTTCCTTGGGAACACATGGACTACAAGGACAGGCTGAATAAGTTGGAGGGAGAACAGAGGCAATTAGAAGCAAGTTGGCCGGCCTATTCAAACGAGGAAGAACGCTCCAGGATGCGAAGGCAATACAGTCGCTTGCGTGCGACAATTGAACGTATCATCCAGGACGTTGTGTTTAATGGGGTTTTGCACCGCTACCGAGACAGAATCAGTATTGATCGACTTAAGCAAGTGGTGGGCTTCACAGAATTTGAATTCAAGGAAATTGAAAGACTTCATAAAGTGTGTTGCGAGGTTATAGATTCTCACGATGCTTCCTCTGTAAAAAATCAACCGGTCCCTACTGCTGAGCAATTAGGACAAGATATTAGAGACGTGAGATCGCTTGCAAAAGCAGTCAAAGGCAGGGGGAAGAAAGCACCTGTGAGCAGCGCCGGAGCATCGTCTTAGACATGGGCAACAACCGAACCAAACTCGAACTCACTTGGATTGGGAAGGAGAACCGGCCGAAGCTGGACCTGCCCGCCGTCTGGCAGGCGGGGCCGCGGATTCTGCAGAGGACCTGGAGAAATCCGACTTCGACTCGCACCGGCTCACCGACCACGATGTGTTCGACACCCGGCTCATCGTGTGAGATGACGAGTCCGACCGTATGGACCAAACAACATCATCTTGCGCACCATGGCGTGAGTTGACAACCGCATGGAGGCAGACGAATGAGTAAAGCCTTGCTCAAAATCGAACGAGAAGCGGTTCGCTTGCCGGTAAAAGATCGAGAAATTCTGGCTGAACGTCTCATGCGGAGCGTGAAACAGGAGCCATTGACTCGGGTGGAAGAAGCCTGGGTGGAAGAGGCCGAGCGTCGGTTTTCCGCTTGGCGGCGTGGGACGCGAACGGGGGTGCCGGTTGAGCGGGCGTTCAAACAGATTCGCACAGATCTCGGCTGCGATATAATCCCCCCGAACCTGGAAAATGGGCGGAACAGCCGGAGGTGAATGATGAGCAGAATCACCATGGACATACCGGAGGACATCCTGTTGGCGCTGAAGCTCCAGCCGGATGCGATGAGTGAGGAGTTACGGGCGGCGGCAGCGGTCAAGTTATTCGAACTCGGACGGTTGTCTTCCGGCGCAGCCGCGCGGTTGGCCGGCATCCCCAGAACGATCTTCCTGACCAAGCTGGCTCAGTACGGTGTGGATACGTTCCGATTGACCGAGGAGCAACTGCGGGAGGAATCCGGGATTGCCTGAGGTCATCTCCGACACCTCGCCCCTGCAATACCTGGCTCAGATCGATCTGTTGCACATGTTGCCGACCTTGGCCGGACACATCATCGTGCCCCAAGCCGTCGTCGAGGAACTGGCACAGGGACGAGCAGCCGGGCTGAGCCTGCCTGATCCCACGGTGATCGAGTGGATGACCATCAGACGACCGGTGAGTGCGTCGGCCCTCGCGCTTGTCACAGACCTGGGCCCTGGGGAAACGGAGACCTTGCTATTGGCTCTGGAATCGCAAGACCCGCTGGTCATCCTCGACGATGCGCTTGCCCGTCGCATCGCCAAAACCCGGGGCATTCGGGTCATTGGAACATTGGGAGTGCTTCTGGAGGCGAAACGGACCGGTCATGTGCCCCTCATTCGCCCCTACCTCGATCGATTGGACACGTTGCGCTTTCGCCTGGCCTCACACACCCGAGAAGCGGTCCTCAAACTGGCACGTGAGTAACAGTAGTGGCACAGAAACCCAAACTCGAACTCACCTGGATTGGAAAAGAGAACCGGCCGAAGCTGGAGCCGCGCATTCTGTTGGAGGACCCGGAGAAGTCCTACCATGCCCCGCACCGAGTGACGGACCACGACATTTTCGACAACCGGCTCATTTTTGGCGACAATTTGCTTGCACTCAAGGCGCTCGAACAGGAATTCACCGGCAAGATCAAATGCATCTACATCGATCCGCCATACAACACAGGTTCTGCCTTTGCTCAGTATGAAGACGGTCTTGAGCACTCTACCTGGTTGTCATTGATACACGCGCGGCTGGATCTTCTACGCTCACTCTTGTCTCCAGACGGTTCGTGTTGGGTCCAACTTGACGACAACGAGGCTCATTACTGCAAAGTCCTTATGGATGAGGTATTCGGTCGCAGCAATTTCGTGGCCAACGTTGTCTGGAACAAGTCCTACGCTGTTAGAAGCAATGCGCAGTTCTTTTCTACAGCCCATGAGCACCTGCTTGTGTACTGCAAGGATCGCTCTCAGTTTAACCCCAATAAGTTTGCGCGAACTGAGAAACAAGAGGCGCGATACGACAACCCGGATAATGATGGTCGCGGTCCATGGCAATCTGTAACCATGACAATAAGTCTTGTAGGCGGAGCGCGTGGTCGCCAGTATGCAAGGACAGGGAAGTCTGAGAATATTTATGAAGTAACGTCACCCAGTGGGAAAAAGTTCTGGCCACCTGCTAACCGTTGTTGGTCCCGCAATCCGCACGGATTTGGTACCCTGGATCAGGACAAGCGTATTTGGTGGGGTCCTAATGGGGATCGCGCACCACGTCTCAAACTGTTTCTTTTAGAAGCCGAAGAAGGGATTCTCCCAACCACTCTTTGGGCGGAAGGTGAACTATTTGGGCTGAACCAGGACGGTATACGAGAAATTCGTGCGCTCGGTCTCCCCGACTTTCCAACCCCAAAGCCAGAGCGATTGATGCAGAAAGTATTGGAGATTGGGTCAAGCGCTGGAGATTTGATACTCGATTCCTTTGCTGGTTCCGGTACCACCGGTGCCGTTGCTCACAAGATGGGCCGGCGGTGGATCATGGTGGAGTTGGGCGAGCATTGCCACACGCACGTCATTCCGCGCCTGAAGAAGGTCATTGACGGAGAAGACAAAGGCGGTATTACCGAGGCGGTTGGTTGGAAAGGCGGCGGAGGGTTCCGCTACTACCACCTTGCGCCGTCGTTGCTGGAGAAGGACAAGTGGGGCAACTGGGTCATCAACAAGCTCTACAAACCAGAGATGCTCGCGCAAGCCGTTTGCAAGCTGGAAGGGTTCACCTACGCGCCGAGTGACACCATCTACTGGCAGCAGGGGCACTCTTCGGAACGGGACTTCATCTACGTCACCACGCAGAACTTGAGCCATGACCAGTTGCAGGCGTTGAGCGATGAAGTCGGCGACGGCCGCTCCCTGTTAGTGATGTGCTCGGCCTTCCGTGGGAAAGCCGATCGCTATTCCAACCTCACGATCAAGAAGATCCCCAAGACGGTCCTCTCCCGCTGCGAGTGGGGCCATGATGATTACAGCCTGAAGATCGAGAACTTACCCAAGGCCCCTCACCCCAACCCTCTCCCAGGGGGAGAGGGGGAGGACAAGTCTGGCCAGCAGGGGCTGGAGCTGGAAATCAGTTGAAGAGTGGGTGGACGTCCGATATGAGTCCACAGTTTGTAAGGAGCACGGGATGCCCACGATCAGCGTCTTCTACGGGATTGTGATACAAATGTTTTGGCGGGAACACAACCCACCCCACTTTCACGCTCTCTATGGGGAATATGAGGCGGTATTCGATCTGCGTGAGTTGCGCGTATTGCGGGGATCGTTGCCTCGCCGCGCCATGGGGTTGGTCTTGGAATGGGCGAATGAGCATCGAGACGAATTGATGGAGGATTGGAATCTATGCAGCCAACTCAAATCCCCAAAACCAATCGATCCCCTGAAGTAGAACCGGATATTCGGCATGTTGTGCCTTGGCGGATTGTGTCCGTCACTGTCGTTTCAGACTTGCGCTTGAGCGTGACCTTTGTCGATGGCACCACAGGCGAGGTGGACTTGCGGACCTTTCTGAGCAGTCCGCAGGCGACGGGAACGGTGTTCGAGCCGCTACGCGACCCAAGCGCCTTTGCTCAGGTTGGAGTGGTGATGGGCGTGGTCCAATGGGCGAATGGCGCGGATCTCGCTCCCGATGCCATGTATGACGCGATCAAAGCCCACGGCCGGTGGATTGTCGAGTGAAGGAGGGGCGCTGCGTTTTTAGATGAATCGCCACGTCAATGCGATTGCCGGACGACTGAGCCTCAGGCTTCCCCAGCGGCAGTCGCTGGAGATCCTGGACCGCGTCACGGAGATTGTTCCGCCCAAGAAGAACGCCGATCTGGCTTCAGCCCTGGCTGCTATCAAGAGCGAGTTTCCCACGGTCACCGACTTCGAACGCGAGTTTCCGTCTCTCTGCTTTGCCCTGGCAACCGGTGTCGGGAAAACCAGGCTCATGGGCGCCTTCATCAGCTATCTCCACCTGGCACACGGGATAAACAACTTCTTTGTTCTTGCCCCGAATCTCACCATCTATAACAAGCTCATTACCGACTTTACTCCGAATACCTCCAAGTATGTCTTTAAAGGTATTGCCGAGTTTGCTACTGAGCCACCAGAGTTAATCACTGGGGATGACTATGAGGCGAAGGCGCGGTCGCTCTTCGATGTATTTACACGCTGCAAGGTGAACGTGTTTAACATTTCGAAGATCAATACGGAGGTTCGCGGAAACAAAGCTCCTCGGATCAAACGATTGTCAGAGTATATCGGCCAAAGTTACTTCGAATACTTGGCTGGACTCGAAGCTCTCGTTCTGATCATGGACGAGTCACATCGATATCGGGCTTCTGCTGGAATACGAGCCATCAATGAATTACGACCGATCCTCGGACTGGAATTGACGGCTACGCCGTTCATCGGCACGACCATTCAAAACCGTCAGTATTTCAAGAACGTTATTTACAATTTCCCCCTGGGCCGGGCTATGGAAGACGGATTCGTGAAAGAACCGGCTGTGGTGACCCGGAAAAATTTCAATCCATACGGAATGAGCCCCAAGGATATCGACCACCTCAAGCTAGAGGACGGTGTCCACCTTCATGAACAGACCAAGGTGCTCCTAGAAACCTACGCACGCGAGCATGGGCAAGCCATCGTTAAGCCGTTTGTGCTGGTGGTGGCGCAAGATACTGCTCACGCTGCTGAGCTTCTCAAGCGCATCCAGTCTGACGACTTCTTCGAGGGACGCTATAAGGACAAGGTGATCCAAGTCGATTCCAGTACGAAAGAAGAAGATTTTGTGGATCGCCTTCTCAAAGTCGAACACAGGGATGAAGCGACGGAGATTGTGATCCACGTCAATATGCTCCAAGAGGGATGGGATGTCACCAATCTCTACACCATTATTCCCTTGCGTGCTGCATCGGCCCCACGACTGATTGAGCAAACGATTGGTCGGGGCCTTCGCCTGCCGTATGGGAAACGAACGGGTGTCACGGTGGTTGACCGGCTGAATGTTATTGCTCATGACCATTTTCAAGAAATTATCGATGAAGCCAATAAGCCCGATTCCCCATTCCGGATTCAGCACGTTGCCCTTACTCCGGATGAATTGTCCCGAAAGACCGTCACCGTCGTGTCTCAACCCCAGCTATTGAACCGCCTTGGGCTGCAACCGGCCCATCCGTCGCCGAACACCATAGTGGCGAGCACGGACTCTCCTCCTGTGTTTACAACCCCGGAGGAGCAGAAAGCTGCTCAGATTGCCTACAACGTCATCAGAAAGTTGGAAACGGAGCCGCAGAAACTTCCCAACGTGATGTTTCTCTTGAAGCCGGAAATCCAGGCAGAGATTGTCAAGGAAGTGGAGGCGCAATATCGGCCAGCCCAGCTCGAGCTGGAAGGGGTCAAGCCATCGCTGGATTTTCGGGTAATTGTGTCAGAGACCTCGCAAGTCATCACCCAACAAGTGATCGACATTCCACGAATTCTTGTCATCCCGAAGAGCGAAGTACATGCGGGGTTCAAGCCGTTTACAGTAGATCTCGGCGCGTTGAACTATCCTGCTCCCTCCGATGAGCTCTGGATTAAACACCTCCGAACCAATCAGCTCGAAGTCGTGGCCCTCGGAAAAACTGGTCTGGATGAATCCAGAATGGAAGATTATGTGGTTGCCGGGTTGATCGATTTCGACGATGTCGCATATGACGAGCATGCTGAGTTACTGTATGACTTGGCCGGCCAGGTCGTTCATCATTTTCGCGGCTATCTCTCAGAGATCGACACCAAAAAGGTTCTCCGCCTCTATCAACGTGACATTGCACGCTTCGTTCATGCTCAGATGGAACAGCATTACTGGGAAGATCCTGTCGAATATGAGTTCAAGGTCAGCAAAGGGACTGAAACAAAGCTCAAGGAGAGTGCCTATACCAGACTCTCCCGCGAGGAAGACCTTGATTTCAGACAGCCTCCACCTGATGTGAATAATATCGGTAAGTATCTATTTCGAGGCTTTAGCCGTTGCCTCTATCCCGTGCAGAAATTCCAATCTGACTCAGAGCGTCGGTTCTCAGTGATTCTCGATCGCGACACGCTCAAGTGGTTCAAGCCGGCGAAAGGACAGTTCCAGATATTTTATAAGCTCGGAGCCGATCAGCCAGAGTACGTACCGGACTTCGTAGCCGAAACGTCGGACAGTATCTTTATGCTGGAGGTCAAATCTCGCGCCGATCTGACTGATACCCTCGTCCAAGAGAAGAAGAAGGCAGCTATGACATGGTGCTCCCATGCCACAACATTTTCGACTAGTAACGGCGGCAAACCGTGGAAGTACGTCCTCATCCCCCACGACGTGATCGCTGAAAACATGACGCTCGCCGGGTTAGTTAGTCAGTTTGCGGTTGGAGCTTCGTAGTTGAACAATTTGGTAGCGCCCGCTCGACCTGCCCGACGCCAGGCAGGCGGGAAGGGCGGGCCCTTCGACTAGGCTCAGGACAGGTCCTTCGACGATGCTCAGGACAGGCGAGGAGTGAAACGTTTGCCGTGTGGGCTGCTCTCGCAATGTATAACGAGGGGAGGAGAATTGAGTCTAGAGCAGTTCGTGAAATCGCTCGATGGAAATTTCCGCTGCATCGAGGATCTGTTTGAGTGTGCCCGGCTTGAGCACGTGATGGCGCGGAATAATGACGATGTGTTTCTCGTCCGTCATGGCGATATGTTTGCCTTCTCGCAAGATATAGAAGCCCTCCCGCTTCAGGGCTCTCACGACTCGTTCATGAGAGACCTGCGGAAGCTTCGTCATACGGTGACTTCGACGGTCCTCAGTTTCTTGAGCCGTTTCAGATCTTCGACGCTTTCCAGGTAGGTCTTGATGGCGTCTTTGATGTTGTCTAATGCCTCTTCTTCGGTTTCGCCCTGAGAGACGCAGCCCCTTAACGTGGGGCAAGAGACGACATACCCTCCGGCCTCGTGATCTTGTTCTATGACGATCGGATATTCCATACGCACCTCGTGAGCGCTTATACCATGCCGGCATTATAGCAGAATGGGAATAGGGTGTTGGCATGCAACTTTATCAATAACAGCGCGTAGGCCGCCCATGAGAGCACTGTCACGCCCGCTCGAAAGGGCGGGCCCTTCGGCGGGTTCGGTAGGCTCACCGCAGGCTTGGCTCAGGACAGGCGAGGATTGAAACGGCAGGAAGTCCATGATTTGTGCTTTGGAGGCGGAGAAGTGAATCGCGTGCACCGGCTCACCTATACCGTAAAATTCACCTCCGGCATTCAATGTGCGCGAGAGAATAGTTATCTAGCATGCCACAGCTAATCGACCTTCTCGCCGAGGCCCTCCGCCTTCTTCGGGAGTCGCGCAACCACTTCAAGAGCCGCCAGGTCGCCCAGGCTCGGCGGCTCGTGGAGGAGGCTATAACCCAGCTAACTGGCAAGGACCCTTATGACCCCGACCGACCTCAAAGCCCTCCGCCGTGACATGCGCCTCTCGCAGACCCAGTTTGCTCGCCTCCAGCGCGTGACGCGGAACACCGGCACCCGCTGGGAAATCAACTAGACATCTACGGGGCGTCTTTTCTCGCCCGTCGGTCTCAGGGAGTTCCGACTCGATTGAGCCAATAGTCGGGATGCCGTTTGGCATGGGCGACCGCGAGGATTCGGATTTCGGTCGGCAGTTCAAGAAACACGAGGGCATAGGGGAATCGGGAGAGCAGGGCACGTCGGATGACGAGATCAGCGGCCATCTTCGTTAGCCGGGGAAATGATAGCGGACGAGCTTGGATGGCGTGTTGGGCTTGACTGATGTCTTGGAGAAATCTCAGGGCGAGCCCGGATTGACGAGTTTCGTACCAGGAGGCGGCTTCAGCCAATTCTTCCACGGCCTCAGGCGAGAAGCCGATTGGTTTCATCGCTTCGGGAGGCGATCCAGCACCTGCTTCTGCGCATCTTTCCAGGAGAGACTTGGCTCACCGGCTTGAGCGGCCTGTGCCCGGCGCTCAATTTCCACGAGCCATTCCTCGTCACTGCGCGTGTGCCCCGGTTCCGTCGGTGGCAGGCTATCGAGTAACTCGACCACCAATTCAGCTCGCTGCTCATCCGGTAGCTTCAGCGCATCCTTGAGGAGTTGTTGGGTCGATGGAGCCATGGGAATACTGTAGCCGAACTTCTGGAGAAATGAAAGTCGGTACGTGAGCAGAACAGGGCATGGGGGCGCGCGAAAGGCCTGGAGGTCGTGGCTTCACTTGATGCTCCGGTGTCGCGCCCGCTCGACCTGCCCGACGCCAGGCAGGCGGGAAGGGCGGGCCCTTCGGCGGGGCTCAGGACGGGCGAGGATTGAAATCCGGAACTGCGTGGGGGCAAGCCGCCTCCGAAACCGAGATTCCGCTGCAGAGATGCCGCAGCCCTCTTGGAGCGTCAGTTCCGTGGAGGAAACACACTGCACCCTCACCCGACGCGCCAGTGCGTTGAGTACACGCATGTCTCAGGACAAGGTGGACGCAGCGCGGCGGCTCTCTCCTGTGCAGCGATTGCTGCTGGCCCTGGAACTTTCCGACACCTGCCACGAATTGCAGCGCGCGTGTTCGGCCAAGCGCTAACCGAGATGGTGCGTCGCCTCGACGAGGCGCGCGCCCATCAGCTCCTGGATCAGTATGCGTTGATCGGCGGGTTTGCCGTCGCGGCATGGGGTGTCCCGCGCGCCACGCGCGACCTGAATTTTGCCCTTGCGCTTGGCTCCGCCGATCCTGCGGCGTTGTCTCGCCATCTCCAGGCTCGGTTCCAGTCCGGTGAGGCCGAAGATCCCCTGCGCGGGGTGTTTCAGACGACCATGACGATCGACGGTGTTTCCATCACGGTTCAGTTGATTGTGTTGCCTGCAGCATGGAATGCGATCGTCTTCCACGGGATCGAGCAACTCTCCATCTTTGGGTCTGCGGTGCCGGTTGTCTCGTGGCAATCGCTCATCCTCCTCAAATTGTACGCGGGGGGACCGCAAGACTTCCTCGATGCGCAACAGATCCTTGCCGTTCGCCAACCGACTCAAGCCGAGCAACAGGCTGTCTCCGCACTCGCGGATCGGATGGGACTGTCAGCCGGATGGCAGGTGTTGATCAACCGATAATCCCTCGAGCGTCAGCGATCGTCTTGACAGCGCGCACCCGTATCGAAAGAGGGCAAGAAACGAGGATAGGCTACTTTCCCAGGTTTGCCCGAAGCTGGTTTGCAGGTACCTCGGACGAATCGGAGACTTCAGTTGAACGGATGAATCCTGAGCCTGCTGGAGTGAGAGCCGTGGAAGCACCTCCACGAGCAACTCCTTCGGTCGGTACGGCTCCCCGTTTTTCCAGAACTCGATCGACAATCCCTTCGGTGCGGGCCATCCGTCCAGTCCCAGCAGTCTCACCAGCTCCCTACGACCGTGGGCTGCGGATCGAGGGGCGGTAGGACTTGCGTGGAGAAGGAACAGGTCGCGCCCGCTCGAAATGGCGGGCGAGGATTGAAACGATGTGCAGATGCTTGGGCTGCCCTGGCTCGAACGGTTCGCAGGGGCCTGGAGTCCGGGAGAGACCAATCGAACTTCTGGCGATTCGCGGCTCCATAACTTTTCGATCAACCGGGATCGACTCTGGCGTTTAGCCGACGCTGATTCTTGCCTTCAGCCGACCGGCTGTATGCGGTGTCGCTCCGCACACTCTAGGGGGCGTCGTGCCCAAGGCATTCGCTGAATCCGTTGTCGAAGACGCAGCCCTCGCTTGGCTGGAAGGCCTCGGCCATGGAGTCAAACGTGATCCCGATATGGCTCCTGCCGAGCCGGCGGCGGAGTGCACGAACGACTGGACGGCTGAATTCTCAGACCTTCCGGTGCGGGTGAGCCGTCGCGCAGCCGGCGTGAACGGTTTCGATTACTTGCCCGTGAACCTTGCAATCAGCCGACAGCCAGGCTTACGATCAGCCGATGCCGGATCGCCTCCTCTACCCCCGTTTTGCCGAGCCACGATTGGCCGAGGCCCTCGCCGATGCCCCGGCGGTGAGCCGATTCGTTTACCTCCGATACCGTTGATGACACAATCACAAGACTCCGCTCTTGGTCGTTAGGGTTGCATGAGTATGTATCTGACACTCGCACTAGGCTTCATTCTGTTTCTCGCTTCTCCGCTCCTCGCCCAGAGCCCTTGTGTCAGCTGTCTCAATGCGGTTGAGGATGGACTGCGGACCTGCCTCAACAATGCCTTTAGCTCAGAAGACCGGAAGGCGTGCGAGGATCGGCGGCAGGGGCAGATGCAGGCTTGCGTGGCAGGGGAGTGCAAGGTCGAGCGAGACGAACAGGCGGCGCTCGAGCATCGCACCGAGCCACAGGCGCCGAAACGGCCAGGTCTCACCCCCTACACCCCGACCAGCATCGAATGGCTGACGCTGACGGTGAATGCGCAGCTGCAGGAGCAGCCGAGCGGCGATCGTTTGTTTTCCCTCCATGTCGTTGAAGCGGATCACGAGACGCTGGCGGTCGTCGTGCGGCATCAGCCGGGCGCGAACCGGGAACTTATGACCCGCAGCATCGCGACGGCGCGGCAAGTCATCATGAGCACCGCGAAACGCCATGGATGGGATGCCTGGGTCAAGATTCAGGAGCGGATCGAGACGTCTCCAGCCAAGCCGTAAGGCAGCTCGAGGATTGACACCCTTCCCTCTGTTCGCGCGTGGTAGCGGTCGGCGTTGGATCCCATCGAAACATTCACGAAATCGTCTAGGGTTGGATGAAAGGCGCTGAGGTGTTGGGCGCTGCGGACTGTTGACCGCAGACCTCCACGATCGGCCACACGCGTTTGGCAAGGGCGCGGCCGTCGGAGGCCCCCTCGCGCAGTTCGACCAGGGAGCCGTCGTTGAAGCCGACGATGAAGAGGTCGTAGCCGATGAGCGGCTCCTTGGCCAGGCTGTCGGCGTTGCGGGTAGCGGTGAGGTAGTATTCCTTTTGGTCAGGACTCACGACGAGACGCGATTGATAAGGCGAGGTGATTTTGTCGATTCGATGTTGCACGCAGGAGGCGAGCACGGCAGGGGGCGTGGCGAAGGTTCCCGATTGTTGCGGCTGGGTTTTTCGTATGTCTGCGAGGCTGGCCGCGCATCCGCATAAGACGACCACGAGACTGCCTACGATCATTCCGCGCATAGGCCGCACTATGACAGAATCCGCCCGTCGAGGACAACCGGCGAGACGGAATGGTAGCGGGTCAGGTTGCCGTTACCTGTCGGCCTCGTGTCGCTGTCCCGGATTGCTCAGCCCGCCAAGGAGCGGGAGCAGGGCCGCTTCGTTCAAGCCGCTTCCATTTTTCATATCGGCGCTGATTTCATCGAACAGGTGATCGGCTTCCGGCCCCAGTGAACGGATGCGTTGTTCCAGGTGGCCGGAGAAGAGTTCCTGCTGCACTTGTCCATCGTTCAGCTTGCCCGCCTTGATGTTCTGATCAAGAAGCTGCGCTAATCGTTCCAGTTTCTGATAGAGGTCCGGCGGAAGAGCGTTCAGGACCCCGGCGGCACCGGCCGGCGGGTGGATGCCGGGCGCTTGGGCCGACGCCGGAGAGGCGGCGAGCAAACCGGCGGCGATGACCGTCGAAATCGCCAGACGTGACATAGGATCCTCCTGCGGTTTTGTTCGCGTCAGTATCGCAAGAGTTCTGCGCTCAGGACAGCGAAACTCGTATTTGGTTTCTCAAGATCTCCTTGGGTTTCTCAAGGGGGGTGGTATGCTGGATTCGTCCGATTCGTGTTGTGTGATTGTTTTGTGATGGAGCGCCGGTGGGAGACGGATACTTCAGCTTTGAGGTGACGATATACGCCCTGGCCATCGCGGCGTTGCTGGGACTGTGGCTGTTCCACCAGGCGCAAGTTCGTGCAGGGCGCATCCTTGCCGTCGATCTCTTCGATCGATCATTGGTCCGCATGTATGTGTACGCCGCGCCGCAGGGCACGGCGTTGTGCCATGTCTGCAGCCAGGCGCAGGGACGGGTCTTTCTCTCGACGAACGCCGACAAGAAGGGGTTCTCTCCTACCGATGGACTCTGCGAGGCCGAGGGCCGTTGCCAAGGTCGTGTGATCGGACTGTACGGCGGATGGGCGGAGGCGAGAGAGATCGTGGCGCGGCTACAGCGCTCGTCCAAGAAGACCGTGGTCCGGTTGTCGTCCGAGGAATTGCGCGGGTTGGTGACGGGCGAGTGGAGGCAGAGCGTCAGCGCCAATACGGACCGGATCAACGTGCACATGCTTGAAGGGCTGTGTCTCGAGACGTCCGACGTCGATCGCGCCGCCGCGGGCTATCGGCAGGTGATCGAGCGCGCCGCCGATTCCCGTCATCTCTGGCTCGTCGCACCGGCATACCTTCGGCTGATTGACCTGCTCACACGCACCGGCTGCGACGAGGAGGCATCCAGAACAATCGAGCGATTTGAACGGCGGTTCCCCACGCATCTGCACGGGCTCCTCGCTCCCTCTGTCGATCAGCGAAAGATCCTGGAAGAGAAAAAGTCTCTGCTCTGGAAGCGCCGGTCGCTGAAGGTGTCGGCCTAGCCCACATTATGGACAACGGTTCGTGACGAAATTGGGAGTTCGGGGACTGACACCCTTCCCTGCGGCCGCCTCCCCGCCGCATGGCTTCTGCAGGCAGGCGCGTGGTGTCTGTCCCCGTTCGAAGGAGGACACCCGTCCGAACCGGGACAGGCACCCGCCTTTGCCAGGCCACGGCGGGAGCCAGTTCCCGTCACGGGGCGGAGGGTGGCCGTCTCCTCGGCTTAGTAGTTGGATTCGAGGCTGGAGGGCGTCTTGTTCAGGACCGTGGCGGCGGCGCGGGAGAGCGCTGCGTCGTGTTCGTGGTCGGGGGAGTAGATGCGGAACTGGACCAGGCGGGTCGGAAGGAGGTCTAAAAACTCCTCCAGCGGTTCCACCGAGACCTGTTTCGTGCCGGGGTCGTAGACATACAGGGGATTGCCGCGCCGGTCCTTGGGATCGGGACGAGGATCCAAGGGGGCCATATCGACGCGGAACTCGATCTTCTGAAGCGCCGCCGGTAGTTCTTTCCTGATCTGCCTGGCGAAATGTTCGTCGCTGGGGAAGTCCATGCCCCGCTCCTGCCCCTTCTCCTTCAGCACGGTGCTGTAGGCCATCTTCCACTTCACGTTTCGATCGAGAATCCGCGCCCATTCCTCGCCGAGGCGCCGCTCTTCGGTCTGCCGGGATTTCCGCCAACTGCGCGCCTGCTCGAGCAGCGACCAATCGGTCAGCGTGAGATAGTCGTCCATCTTCTTTCGCGGGTCGTGGGGGAAGATCAGTTTCATCGTGTCGCCGAAGATGTCCTGCAGATGGATGTCGATGGCTCTGGTTGTCCGGTGAAAGTACACGTTGGAGTAGAGATACATCCGCGTGTTCAGGAACATCTGGAGCGCCGGCAGCCCCGTCTTGTGGATCGTGAAGCCCTTGTCGGTGAGGATCGTGTAGTGGATCAGCCTGGTCAGATCGACCGGTCCCACGGCCACGCCGCACATATAGGAGTCGCGGAGCACATAGTCCAGATTGTCCGCCGTATAGCTGCCGCCGATCACCGGCTGCAGCACGTTGAGCCAGCGCGGCAGGCGGGAGTTGTCCTTGCCCTTTTCCTTCAGGATCACGTGCGCGATCTGGTCGGGATTGAGCTCCTCGCCCTTGGCAAAGGGCCCGGACGGGCTGCGGCGAATCTTGCGGATGATCGGCCCGAGATGTTCACGGATAATGATCTGCCCCAACCGTTCGTGGCTCGCGTCGAAGGTGTGGAGAAAATTGTCGTCGAAGAAATGGCAGAAAGGGCCGTGTCCGATGTCGTGCGCGAGGGCCGTGACGCGGAGGAACGATTCGACATAGGGCGCGGACGGCACGTCCGGCGCCGCCTTTTTCAGAAACGGGTAGAGGTGGTTGGCAAACTGTCCCGCCACGTGCATGGTGCCGAGCGAATGCACGAACCGAGTGTGCTCCGCGGAGGGATAGACCCAACGGGCGCTCTGCAATTGATAGATGTAGCGGAGCCGCTGAACCCAGGGCGAATCGATCAAGTCCTTTTCGGTCCGCTCGTGCTGGTCGGCCTGGGCGTAGGGGACGGTGAAGGAGACGTACTTATGAATGGGATCGGCGATCAGCGCCGAACCGTCGTAGGGAGCGTTGACTTGACGCGGGAATGCCGGCGGCGTCATAGGGCGACTTCATCTTAGCCCAGCGGATCGCGGGGCGGCAATGGCTCGGGGTGAGGCGCCCGCAGCGGCGCATGGACCACCGCCGGCTGGATGGGCTGGTGCAGTGTCCCATGGCCGGGCCGGCGGTACTTGCTGATCAGATAGTAGGCGAGCGGGTAGGCCAGCAGCGCTCCGATCAGGCTCAAGATCGTCCCTCCGAGCACAAAGGGGACGGCATAGGGCATGACTTGTTGATAGATCGCTGTGAAGCTCAGGTCGTGCCAATCGAAGGTGGGCACCTCCGTCCGGCCCAGGATCAGCGCGCCGGTCCAGTAGGTGGCCCCGAGGACCGGCACGATCGTCCAGGGATTGTTGACCAACGCGCCGGCCATCAGCGCGACGAAATTCAGTCCGAAGGCCCAGGTGCAGAAGACGACCAGTACCATGTGCAGGCCGTAGAACGGGCAGAAGGCGATGGCGATGCCGACCGCGAAGGCCAGGGCGGTACGCCCAGGCGATTCCTGCAGGTGAAGGAGCTGACGCACGAGCGAGCGGAAGGACGCCATGATTCGTCGGTGGACTCAGCGCGGTGAGTGAAAGTGCCGGTAGCTCGTGATCGGGAGCGGCCGCAGGCCTTCGGCCGACCGGGCCAGAATGCCGAAGCGCGCCGGCCTGATCGTTCCGATCTTCGTCAGGTGGAATCCCTTTCGCCGCGCCGTTCGTTCGAGCCGCCCGCACAGCCGTACTGGCGTCGTGAACAAGAGTTCGTAGTCTTCGCCTCCGGCGAGCGCCATCCGGACCGGATCCGACCCGGTCGCCTCCGCATACGCCAGAGCAGCAGGCGACAGGGGGAGCGAGGTCGTGTCGATCTCCGCGCCGACCCGGCTTTCTTCGCAGAGGTGCCGGATGTCTCCCGAGAGACCGTCCGACAGGTCGATGGCCGCGGTCGCAAGCCGTTCTGTCGCGAGCCATCGGCCCGCGTCCACACGGGGGTCCGGCCGCAGATGCCGCTTGAGCAAAAACTGCCGCCGCCGGGAGGATAGGGTCTTGACCCGAGACCTCCGGCGGGTGCGACCGATGCGTTCATTGGCCAAGGCCAGGCCGGCCAGCGAGTCTCCCAGTGTGCCGGTGACATAGATCGCGTCGCCCGTCTTCGCGCCGTTACGCAGCAGCGCCCGTCCTCGTTCCACCATCCCTGTGGCGGTCACGCCGATGAACCAGCCGCCGGTCGACGCGGAGGTGTCTCCCCCGATCACCAGGACATGATGCGGCCGGCAGGCCGCCGTGATGCCTCGATACAGCTCCCGCACCTGACGGCTGGTCGCGCTGTCGGGAAGGGCCAAGGCGATCAGCAGGTACTTCGGTGCGCCGCCCATTGCCGCGATGTCGCTCAAGTTCGCCGCAGCGCTGCGGAAGCCGATGTCGAGCAAGGTGGCCGTCCGTCGATCGAAGTGCACCCCTTCGACGAGGAGGTCGGTCGTCAGCAGCATGTCGAAGCCGGGCGGACCCGCCGTTACGGCCGTGTCGTCGCCGATGCCGCGTCGTAGTGATGCGTCGCGGCCTGCACAGAGCCGGCGGAGCGAGCGGATCAGGTCGAATTCACGGAGCGAAGCGCGTGCCTTGCGCCCGGCCGGCAATGCCATGCTAGCGCGGCGGTCGCGATCCGGCCGAGACGCCGGAGTGGACGCCGACCGACCGGCCGGTTCGTTTGTGGGTCATCGCGGCGGCCTGCGGCTTGCGCGGCTGTTCCCGTGGCGACTGGGGTGTCTTCGACGTGCGGAAGGTTTTGACCGGCTTGCGCAGCGCGACCTTCATGACCTCGTCCATTGTGTCGGCGAAGACGAGCTGGATGCCCTTCAAGATGTGCTTCGGGATCTCGTCCAGGTCCTTCCGGTTCCGTTTCGGCAGGATCACGGTCATGAGCTTCGCCCGCTTGGCCGCGAGAATCTTCTCCTTGAGCCCGCCGATCGGCAGCACGCGCCCGCGCAGCGTAATCTCGCCGGTCATGGCCAGGTCGCGCCGGGCCGGGATCTGCGCCATGGCGGAAGCGATCGCCGTGGCCATGGTGATGCCGGCGGACGGCCCGTCTTTCGGAATCGCCCCGGCCGGCACGTGGATATGGAGGTCCTGCTTGCTGAACATGTCGGGATTGATGCCGAGGTTTTTCTCCCGCGAACGGACGTAGCTCAGCGCCGCCTGGGCGGACTCTTTCATCACGTCCCCCAGATGCCCGGTGAGGGTCAGGGCTCCCTTGCCCTTCATGATGGTGGCTTCGATATAGAGGACGTCGCCCCCGGATTCTGTCCAGGCCAGACCGGTGGCCACGCCGATTTCGTCCTTTTCCAATTCGGCTTCCGGCACGAACTTCGGCACGCCCAAGTACTTGTGCAGGTTGCCGGGATTGACCGGAAAGCCCAGGCCCTTGCCCTCAGCGACCTTCTTGGCCACCTTCCGCATCACGTTGGCGATCTCGCGCTCGAGGTTCCGGACGCCGGCCTCCCTCGTATAGTGCATGATGATCTGCCGGATGGCCGGCTCCGAGATCTTGATGTGCTTCTCGGTGATCCCATGCTCGCTGAGCTGGCGCGGGATCAGATACTTCTGCGCGATGCCCAGCTTTTCCTCCTCGGTGTAGCCGGGGATCTCGATGATTTCCATTCGGTCTCGTAGCGCGGGAAGGATCGGATCGATCAGGTTCGCGGTTGTGATGAACATCACTTCCGTCAGGTCGAACGGCACGCCGAGATAATGGTCCGTAAAGGAGCTGTTCTGTTCCGGGTCCAGCACTTCCAACAGGGCGGCCGAGGGATCTCCGCGGAAGTCCATGCCGACCTTGTCGATCTCGTCGAGCATGAAGACCGGATTGCTTGTTCCGGCCTGTTTCATGCCCTGGATCATGCGGCCCGGCAGCGCGCCGACGTAGGTGCGGCGGTGGCCGCGGATCTCCGCCTCGTCCCGCACTCCGCCCAGGCTGATCCGGACGAACTCGCGTCCCAGCGCTCGGGCGATGGACTTGCCGAGCGAGGTCTTGCCCACGCCGGGAGGACCGACGAAGCAGAGAATCGGGCCTTTCATCTTCTCTTTCAACTTGCGGACGGCCAGATACTCGAGGATCCGTTCCTTCACCTTTTCCAGATCGTAATGGTCGTCGTTCAAGACCTTGGCCGCGGCCTTCAGATCGAGGTTGTCCTTCGACTTTTTCGACCAGGGCAGCTCGACCATCCATTCGAGATAGGTGCGGACGGTCGCGGATTCCGCGGTGTCGGGGTGCATTTTCTCCAGCCGCTTGAGTTGCTTCTCGGTCTCTTTGAGGACCTTCTCCGGCATCTTGGCTTCTTTGACGCGCTTGCGGAACTCGGCGATCTCCTCCGTCCGCTCGTCCAGCTCGCCCAGCTCCTTCTGGATCGCCTTGAGCTGCTCCCGCAGGAAATACTCGCGCTGCGTCTTGTCCATTTCGCCTTTGGCCTGGGCTTGGATCTTCTGCTGCATGGACAGCACGTCGATTTCCTTCGAGAGGATCTCGCTCACATTGCGCAGCCGCTTCACGGGATCGGTGATCTCGAGTACCGCCTGCGTCACTTCGACCTTGAGGCCGAGGTTGGAAGCGACCATGTCGGCGAGTCGGGCCGGATCCTCCAGGTTCTCGATGACGACCATCACGTCGGGGATCAGCACTTTGCCCAGGCTCACGATCCGCTCGATCTGCTCCTTGACGGTGCGCATGACCGCCTCGGTTTCCAACGTCGAGCCGGCGACCTTCGCTTCGGACAGTTTTTCGATCCGCACGGAATAGTAGGGATCGGTCTGGATGTAGCCGGAGATCTTGGCCTTGGAGATGCCCTGCACGAGAATTTTGATGCGCTCGTCCGGCAGCTTGAGCATCCGCATGATGATGCCGACCGTGCCGATCGCGTGGATGTCGTCCGGCGTGGGGTTTTCTACGTCGAGCGCCTTCTGGGTCGCGAGGAAGATCATGCGATTTCCGGCCAGGGCCGCTTCAATCGCCTTGATCGACATGTCCCGCCCGACGAAGAGGGGAAGGACCATGTACGGGAAGACGACGATGTCGCGCACAGGAAGCAGCGGCAGCTGGTCGGGGATCTCGACGTTTTGCGGCGGAGTCAGTTCCTGCTCGATTGAATCGCTCATGGATGTGGTCTCTATGGTGCCGTGCGTTCTCGACTATGGTAGCTCAGGTCTGGTGGAGCAATCGGCGGCGCGGTCAGCCCTTGCGGGCGCGGGGTCGGCGCTGTCCCTTCCGGGGCGTCATCCGCGCGTGAAGGTAGTCGGCGAATTCCGAGCCGAGTGCGGGGTTCTTCAACGCGAACTCCACCGTCGCGATGAGGAAGCCCAGCTTGTCGCCGGCGTCGTACCGCTGCCCTTGGATCTCCAAGGCGTACATCGGCTGGGCGCGCGCCAGCTCCTTCAGGGCGTCCGTGAGCTGGATCTCGCCGTTCTTGCCGGGTCTGGTCTTTCGCAGGATCGGAAACACCTCCGGAGGCAGCACGTACCGGCCGATGACGGCGAGGTTCGACGGCGCGTCCGCGGGCGACGGCTTCTCGACCACGTCGAGCACCCGGTGCAGTCCGGTGGCGAGCTTTCCCGGAGAGACGATGCCGTAGCGGTTCACTTCCTGGTGGGGGACCTCCTGGACTCCGAGCACCGCGCCGTTCCGGCGCTTGTAGGTGTGGATGAGCTGGGCCAGCCCGGGCACTTGGGCGTCGATGATCTCGTCGCCGAGGATGACGGCGAACGGCTCGTCGCCGATCAGCCGTTGCGCGCAGAGCACCGCATGCCCCAAGCCGAGCGCTTCGGATTGCCGGACGTAGCAGAAGTTGGCCAGATTGGAGATGTGCCGCATCTGGCTGAGCAGCTGGGCTTTGCCGTTGCCCTTGAGATTTTCTTCCAATTCAACCGAACGGTCGAAGTGGTCTTCGATGGCCCGCTTGCCCCGGCCCGTCACCACGATGATGTCTTCGATGCCGGAGGCGACGGCTTCTTCCACCGCGTACTGGATCAGCGGCTTGTCGACCAGCGGTAACATTTCCTTGGGCGAGGCCTTGGTGGCGGGGAGGAATCTGGTGCCCATTCCCGCGGCGGGAATGATGGCCTTGCGGACGTTCGAACGCGACATGAGTTGATAGTATGTGATGGGGTAGGTGAAGTCAAGAAATGCGTCATCGGCGCGGGCCGCGCGCCGCGACGAGCCGACCGGCCCAAACCGCTTTACATTGAAATACTTGCTTCATATAATCCATCAGTTTTGCGCGGAACGTTCGTGAGGGTGCGTCGGCGCCGAACACATCGGCTTCTCAGCTCAGTTACCTTCATGGCCGCCGTCAGCAATGGTTTTGGATCGACGTTGCCTGCGACGGAAGCCCCGACACAGGTTGCCGTTACACGTTCGAGCCCGGTGGAGTGTGCGCTGATCGCGTCGGTCGTCTATGCATGGAGCATCACATCAGTGAGGGAGGGGCTCGCAGCCGATTCAACCTGGCTCCTGCTGGTCGCTCTGCTGTGCGGCGTCGCGCTGGCGGTCGAAGTTCTAGCCCAGTCGAACGGGATCAAAGTCACCTCGATCGACGTTCGCGGGAACAAGAAGATCGAGCTGCAAGCCATAGCCGGTCGGCTCACGCTGAAGGTGGGCGACCCCTACACGCCGGAGAACGTCCGCGGGCAGATCAAGATCCTGTACGATACCGGCTACTTCGAGGACGTTCAGGTCGAGACGGAATCCGTGGCGGAGGGCATCGGACTCACGTTCCTGGTGCGCGAGAAACCGTTCATCACGGAGATCGTCTTCGACGGGAACGAGGAGCTGAGCGACGACAAGCTGAAGGAAAAGATCACCATCAAGAACCAGGCGTTCCTCGACCAGCAACAGGCCAAGGAGAGCGCCGAGAAGGTTCGCTTGGCGTACCAGGAAGACGGGTTCTTCGATTGCCAAGTCATCCCTGTCGTGCAGACCCTCGACGAAGATCGCAAGCGGCTGACGTTCTTCGTCAAGGAGGGCGAGAAGGCCAAAGTGAAGACGGTGAACTTCGAGGGGCTGCGCGCGGCGACCAAGGACGAGATGTTCAAAGTGATGGCGACCCGGGAATGGGTGCCCTGGTACGGTCTGGTCACCCAGCTCAAGCTGCCGTCCTTTGTCTCCGATGCCGGGGTGCTGAAGCGCGAGGAAATGAACAACGACGTCGAGCGCATCAAGGAGATCCTGCTCAACCGCGGCTATCTCAACGCCCAGGTCGGCCTGCCGGCGGTCGAGCTGAGCGAGGACAAGAAATGGTTCAACGTGACCTATCCCATCGTCGAAGGGGAACCGTTCACGGTGGCTGAGGTTGCGTTCCGCGGCAACACGGTGTTCGAGGAGCCGGAGCTGCGCGAGAAACTGAAAATCAAAGAGGGGGAAATTTTCCAGCGCCAGAAGATCCGGGACGAGGTCACCCGGCTGACCGACTTGTACGGCAGCAAGGGCTACGCCTTCGCCGACGTCGTGCCCAACGTCACGCCAAGACCGGAAGAACGGACCGCCGTCATCACCCTGAACATCAGGGAAGGCGAGATGATGCGGATCCGGCAAATCAACATCAACGGCAACGAGAAGACCAAGGACAACGTCATCCGGCGCGAGCTGCGCGTGGACGAGCAGGACGTCATCGACACACCGTCTCTCAAGCGCAGTTTCCAGCGGCTGAATAACCTCAATTTCTTCGAGACCGTCGAAATCCTGCCCCAGCAGGTGGACGCGGATAAGGTGGACCTCAACGTGCGGGTCAAGGAGAAGGCGACGGGGCAGTTCAGCGTCGGCGGCGGGTTCAGCACCCTGGACCGGCTGGTGGCCATCGCCGACATCACCGAAGGCAACATCGGCGGCAACGGCTGGATGGGCCGAATCCGCGGCCAGCTCGGCCAGCAGCGCACCCTCGGCCTGATCACCTTCCGGAATCCGTACCTGAACGATTCACTTACGTCCATGCAGCTGGACGTCTTCCGGAGCATGACGAACTACATCACCTATTTCGAGCGAAAGGCCGGTGCGAGCATCACGTTCGGCCGGTGGCTCTCGGAGTACGTGACGGGGAGCTTCAGTCTCGTGGCGGAGCAGCTCAATTTCAGCGATCCGATCGCCGGCGCCCCGGAAGTGGTGCTGCAGCAGTTGGGGACCCAGACGACGACGGGGTTCCGCACCTCGCTCGCGCGGGATACCAGAGACTACTATCTCGATCCGCGAACCGGATGGCGCACGAGCGTCGGCTTCGACCTGGGTACGCCGTACCTGGGCGGCACCAACAATTTCATCAAGTACTTCGTGGATGTGATTAAATACACCCCGTTGCCGATGGACACGCGATTCTCCTTCCGTGCGCGGTACGGCGCCGCCGAGGGGCTCCACGGCAAGCCTGTTCCGCTGACGGAGCTCTTCTTCGTCGGAGGCATCAACACGATGCGCGGTTTTGTGTTCGGCCGGGCGGGACCCGTGACCGAAAGCGGATCGCTCTTGGGCGCCGCACGCGAGCTGATTTTTAACAACGACTTCATTTTCACGATCTCGTCGGAGGCCAAGCTGAACGGCGTCATCTTTTTCGACTATGGAAAAGGGTTTGCCGCCGGCGAACAGGTGTCGTTCGATCTCCGGCCTGCCGCAGGCCTCGAAGGGCGGTGGATCTCGCCGTTCGGCCCGCTACGCGCGGCCTACGGCATCAATCTCGATCCCAGGCCGGGCGAGCGCAAGGGAGTGTTTGAGTTCACCATCGGCTCTCTATTCTAGTCTAGGCAAAAGGAACACGCGACATGTCTACTATCCTCCCGCACAGATTGTGCCGAGTACAGGCGGCGTTGCTGCTCTGCCTGGCCGTCTCCATCGGCTCGATTGCCGGATGCGCCAGCACGAAGATCGAAGGACGAATCGGCCTCGTCGATCCGACCAAGCTGCTCAACGAATCGAACGCCGGCAAGAAGGCCAAGGACACGCTGACCACCTTCTCCAAGAGCCGCCAGGCGCTGATCGAGATCGAGGAAAAGGAACTCCGGCGGATGGAAGAGGACTTCATCAAGCAGGCGAGCGTGCTGAGTCCGGCCGCCAAGAACGAGCGGGAGCAGATCTTCCGGCGGCGCATGGCCGAGTATCAGCAAAAGGCCGGGGAGCTCAACCGCGAGGTCCAGGAAAAGCAAAAGGATGTGCTTGACGGATTTCGCGACAAGGTGGAGATCGTGGTCGGCAAGGTGGCGAAGCGGCACGGCCTCCAGGTCGTGATCGACAAGGGCAAGGGCGGTCCGGCCATCTATGGGGAACCTGAGCTGGACATCACCGGCGAAGCGATCGAAGAATTCAACCGCGTCTACCCGTGAGCGGCGGGACGAGCGTGAGACGGACAAGCGAGAGGAGGAGTATTTCATGAGCATCGGATGGGGCACACTGTTGACGGTGATGGTCGCGGCCATGGCGGCCGCGCCGGTCTGGGCGGCCGAGTCGTTGCGGGTGGCCGTGATGGACCAGCAGGTCGTCATCGAAAAATCGAAGGCGGGCAACCGCGCGATGGAGGAGCTGAAGGCCTACTCCGCGACCCGGCAGAAGATCATCAATTCCGACGATCAGGAGTTGAAGGAGCTGGAGCAGTCGATCCAGGATCCCAACATGAGCGACCAGGCCAAGCAGGAGAAGCAGGGCCAATTCCAGGCGAAGATCGAGGCCTACCAGCGGCGGCTGGCCGACTTCAACCGGGAGATCCAGCAAAAGCAGCGGGAAACGGTCGCCGAATATGCCAAGAAGGTCGAGGACGCCGCCCGTGTCGTCGCGCAGCGCGAAGGGTATGTCGCCATCATCGACAAGGGAACTGAGGGGGCGATCCGGATCGTCATCTATCACCAGCCGGCGCTGGACTTGACCGATCAAGTGGTGAAGGAATTCGACAAGCAGAATAAATAGCAGAATAAATAGGGGATGAGGCGATCGTGTAGAAAGAGCGGGTCCCGCACTGCCATCTATAATAACTATCCGCTCGCATTTGATCGAGGCGAGCGGCTCAAGCGAAGCTTGGTATGGAGGATGCGACGATGTCCGTAATGGAACAGGCCGACATTCAAGCGCTCTTGCCGCACCGGTATCCGTTTCTTCTGGTCGACCGGGTGTTGGAGCTGGACCCGGACCGGCGGATCGTGGGAATCAAGAACGTCACGATCAACGAACCGTTTTTCCAGGGTCACTTCCCCGGCCGGCCGGTGATGCCGGGGGTGCTGATTCTCGAGGCGATGGCCCAGGTCGGCGGGCTGCTGGCGTTCAAGTCGATGGGCCAGAGCAAGCGGCCCGTGGTGTATCTCACCGGGGTGGACGGAGCGAAGTTCCGCAAGCCCGTAGTGCCGGGCGACCGGCTGCGGTTCGAGATCGACGTCGTGAAGAAACGGGCGCCGTTCTGGAAGATGCAGGGGAAGGCGTTCGTGGAGACCGAACTGGTCTGTGAAGCGGAAGTGACCGCCATGGTGACCGAGGAGCAGGCGCCGACGTGAATCGTTCCACGTGCGTCAGGGAGCCGGGGCTCAGCCCGTGCGTGATCAAGAATGTGCGAGTGACGATCAACGTCGACTGGAGGTAGCGCGTGCAGATTCATCCACAAGCCATCGTTCATCCCAAGGCGAAACTGGCCGCCGACGTGGTCGTCGGCCCCTTCTGCGTCGTCGGCGAGCATGTGACCATCGGGAAGGGCACGACGCTCTTCTCCCACGTCAGCGTCGAAGGGTGGACGCAGATCGGCGAACGCTGCGAGCTGCATCCCTTCGTCTCGGTCGGAAGCCCGCCGCAGCATCTGCAGTACAAGGGGGAGCCGACCCGGGTCGTCATCGGAGACGACAACATCCTCCGCGAATACGTGACCGTCAACCGGGCCACCATCCAGGGCGGCGGCGAGACGACCATCGGCTCCAACAATTTTCTCATGGCCTACGTGCACGTGGCGCACGATTGCCATCTGGGCAGCCATCTTATTCTGGCCAATGCGGCGAGTTTGGCCGGCCACATCACCATCGGCGACCATGCGATCATCGGCGGCCTGAGCGGCATCCATCAGTACGTGCGCATCGGGGCCTATTCGATGGTGGGCGGCTGTTGCGCCTTGGGGCAGGACCTGCCCCCCTTCATGCGGGCCGCGGGAGGCTATCGCGCGCGGATGTACGGGCTCAACTCCGTCGGCCTCCGCCGGCACGGCTTCTCGGCCGACCGGATCTCCGTGCTCAAGCGGGCCTATGACTTGCTGTTCCGGTCCGGCCACCGGACCGCCGAAGCGGCGAAGCTCGCGAAGACGGAATTCAACGATCAGCCGGACGTCATGACCGTGCTGGCGTTTCTCGAGGGCACCAAGCGAGGCATCTGCCGTTCGGTCGTCCACGGGCAAGAGTCGGAGGACATGTGACCAAGACGCCGGAACTCCGGGACGGCGAGCGGCTCGGGCTCATCGCCGGCAACGGCCGTTTTCCGATCATCTTTGCCGACAACGCCAGGAAGCTCGGGTATCACATCTCCGCGGTTGCGCACGAAGGCGAGACGGATCCCGCCCTGGCCGAGCACGTGGACCGGATCCATTGGATCAAGATCGGGCAGCTGAACAAGCTGATCAAGGCATTTCAGGGCGACCAGGTCCGGCAGGCGGTCATGCTGGGCGGGATCAAGAAGACCCATGTGTTCACCACTGTGCGGCCAGATTTCCGCGCGCTCGCGCTCGCCGCCCGACTCGCCCTCTGGAAGGACGACGATATCCTGCGCGAAATCGCCAAGGAGCTCGAGCGTGAAGGGATTTCCATTTGCGAGTCGACGTTCGGACTGGACGGCATTCTGGCGGAAGAGGGGACGTTGACCACGCGCGAACCGGACTCGAAACAGTGGGAGGACATCCGCTACGGATGGGATGTGGCCCAGGAGATCGGCCTTCTGGATATCGGCCAGTGCGTGGTGATCAAGGACCGGGTGGTCGTGGCGGTCGAGGCGGTCGAGGGAACGGACGAAGCGATCAGGCGCGGCGGACAGCTGGCGAAGGAAGGGGCCGTCGTCGTGAAGCGGTGCAAGCCGCAGCAGGACTTACGGTTCGACCTGCCCGCCGTCGGCCCGCGGACGATCGAAGTGATGGCGGCGGTCAAGGCTTCGGTGCTGGCGGTGGAAGCGGGCCGGACGATCCTCCTGGACCGCGAGCAGATGTTGCAGCAGGCCCAGAAGTCCCGCATCGTCGTGGTCGGACTGGCGACCACGGGACCGAACGGAGGCGAGCAGGCGACATGAATCCCTTGCGGGCCGGCGTGATCGGCGTGGGCCATTTGGGACAGCACCACGCGCGTCTCTATGGAGCGATTCCCGGTTCGCAGCTGGCCGGCATCGTGGACCTCTCGCCCGACCGAGCCAAGGTCATCGCCGACAAGCTGGGCACCAGAGTCTTTCCCGACCTCGGCGAACTCCTGTCTCAGGTTGACGTCGTGAGCGTGGCCGTCCCGACCTCGGCGCACCATGCGGTGGTCAAGGCCTGTCTGTCGGCGGGCAAGCACGTGCTGGTGGAAAAGCCGATCGCCGTGACTTCGACGGAGGCCCAGGAACTGGTCGCGCTGGCCGAACAGCGGGGCCTCTGTCTTCAAGTGGGCCATAGCGAGCGCTTCAATCCCGTCATGGAGGTGATGCGGCCGCACATCGGCCGTCCCGCTTTCATCGAATGTCACCGGCTCAGCAGCTTCAGTGATCGAGGCACCGATGTGGACGTGGTGCTCGATCTGATGATCCACGACCTGGACATGGTTCTGTCGTTCAACCCCGGTCCCGTCGAAGAAGTGCGGGCGGCCGGGGTGCCGGTGCTGTCGTCCACCGTGGACATCGCCAATGCCAGGATCCAGTTCAAGGGCGGGTGCGTGGCCAACCTCACCGTCAGCCGGGTCTCGACCAACAAGATGCGCCGGTTCCGGGTCTTTCAGCGCGACAGTTACGTGTCGATCGATTTTCAGACGCGCCAGGGCATGGTGTGCCGCCGGGAGCAGCAGGGAGGACCCAGGCCTTCCATCGTCGTCCAGCAGATGCAAGGAGGGGACGAGGAGCCGCTGAAGCTGCAACTGGCGTCCTTTCTCGAATCCGCGAGGACCGGCAGGCGTCCGATCGTGTCCGGTGAGGACGGCGCGCTCGCGCTGGATCTGGCGCACCAGGTATTGAAAGCGATCGAAGCGTTCACTGAACGCCACCAAGTCGAGAAAGGTTGAGGTTGACCTTTCTACCATGGCGCGCATTCTGATCGTGACCGGCGAAGCCTCCGGTGATCTGCACGGAGCCAACCTCGCGAAGGAGGTGCTCTCGCTGGATCCTTCGGCCCGATTGGTCGGCATCGGCGGCGCCGGCATGAAAGCCGCGGGCGTGGCGCTGATTCCGGGAGTGCCGCAACTCGACGTGATGGGCCTGGTCGGCCTCTCGGCGGTGCGGGCGATCGTCCAGCGGATCCGCGCAATCAGGCGCGTGCTGCGTTCCGAACGCTGGGATCTGGTGGTGTTGATCGACAATCCCGCCTTGAACCTTCATTTTGCGCGGATCGCCAAGGCCGCCGGACAGAAGGTACTCTATTATGTCGCTCCACAGATCTGGGCCTGGCGGCCACGCCGGATCAACTGGATCCAACGGCGGGTCAACCACGTCGTGGTCATCCTGCCGTTTGAGGAGGAGATCTACCGCCGGGCCGGCATCCGCTGCACCTACGTCGGCCATCCGCTGCTGGATGCGGTGGCCGCACAGTACGATCGACCGGCGTTGCGCCGGCGGTTTGGATTGGACCAGGAAGCCCCGGTCGTCGGGCTCCTGCCGGGAAGCCGGGTCGCCGAAGTCGAACTGCTCATGCCGGTGCTGTTGAAGGCGGCCGCCGAGCTCCTCGCCCGCAATCCGAAGACGCAGTTCATCCTTGCGCAGGCCTCGTCGATCCAGGACGCGCTGATCCAGGAACGACTGCATGGCAGTTCCATCCCGGTGACCGTGGTACGGGACCAGTCCAGCGAAGTCATGGCCGCTTCGGATATATTATGGATCGCCTCCGGCACCGCGACCCTGCAGGCGGCCGTGGTCGGGACTCCGATGGTCCTGCTGTACAAGACCACGTTGCCCACGTACTTGCTGGCGCGCTGCCTGATCAGGGTCCGGTGGATCGGCCTGGTGAATCTCATCGCCGGCCGGTCGGTGGTCCCTGAACTCATTCAGGACGAAGCGACGGCCGAACGGCTGATCCGGGAGACCGACCGCCTGGCGAACGATCGGCGGGCATACGGCGAGATGAAGGACAGCCTGCGGCAGGTGCATCGCGCGTTGGGAGAACCGGGCGCGTCCAGGCGGGCCGCTCGGGTGGTGTTGGACGAATGTCGAGTTTAGACCGGTTCAGGCGGTTGGTCCGGTACCTCAAGCCGTACCGGCTGCGGTTGCTCGCGGCCTTCGTCTGCTCCGCCCTTGTGGCGGTGTTTTCCGGAGCCTACGCCTGGCTGGTGAAGCCGGTGCTGGACGAGATCTTCATCAACAAGAACGAAGGGCTGCTGCTCGCGCTGCCGCTCGCGCTGTTCCTCGTGTCGGTCCTCAAGAGCGCGTTCAACTACGGTCAGAACTACCTCATGAACTACGTCGGCAACCAGGTGATCACCGACATCCGTCAGGAACTGTTCGGGAAGATGATTCGCCTGCCGGTCGGTTTCCATGATACGAATACGTCCGGGCGCCTGGTGTCGCGCGTCGTCAACGACGTGACGCTCATGGCCAACGCGGTGGCCGGCGTTTTAAAAGATATTTTCCAGCAGGGTCTCACCTTCCTCGCGATGCTCGGCGTGATCTTCTACCAGAACTGGCAGCTCGCCGGCCTCTCGATCGTCGTCATTCCGCTCGCCGTCGTGACCATGGTGCGCATGGGCAAGCGCCTGCGCGCGCTCGCCGCGAGCGGCCAGGAGCGGATGGGGGACATGGCGTCTACGTTGCAGGAGACGTTGGCGGGCATCCGCATGGTCAAGGCCTACGGTCGGGAGGAGGCGGAGGCGCAGCGGTTCAAGGACAGCAACAAGGCGTTCCTGAACACGACGATGAAGGCCATCCAGGTGTCCTCGCTCGGCTCGTCGCACATGGAAGTGATCGGTGTGGTCGGCGTCGCGGCGATCGTCTGGTACGGCGGCTACCTCGTCATCAGCGGCGCCATGACGCCCGGTTCGTTCTTTTCCTTTCTGACGGCGATGTTCATGGCCTACACGCCGATCCGGAGGCTGTCCGGGTCCAACAACACGATCCAACAGGCGCTGGCGGCGGCCGAGCGAGTCTTCAGTGTCATCGATCTTCAGACGGAGCAGGAAATCGAGCGGGGCCGGCTGGTGCTGCCTCCGATCACCCGGTCCGTGGCCTATGAGGACGTGACGTTCCATTACGAAGGGCAGAGCGTGCCCGCTCTCACCGGCATCGACCTGACCATCCGTGCCGGTGAAATGGTCGCCATCGTCGGTAGCAGCGGGAGCGGCAAGACCACGCTCGTGAATCTGCTGCCCCGTTTCTACGAGCCGACGACCGGCCGTATTCTCATCGACGGCATCGATATCCAGTCCTACACGCTGGCGTCGCTGCGTGCGCAGATCGGCATCGTGTCGCAGGATGTCGTCCTGTTCGACGATTCCGTCCGCACCAACATCGCCTTTGGACGGCGGGACGCCACCGACGAGCAGATCGCGATGGCAGCCACGCAGGCCTACGCGCACGATTTCATCGAGCGGCTTCCCCAGAGTTACCGCACGGTGGTCGGAGAGAAGGGCGTCAAGCTCTCGGGCGGCGAGCGGCAGCGGCTGGCCATCGCCCGCGCCATTCTCCGGGATCCGCCGCTGCTGATTCTCGACGAAGCGACGTCGGCGCTCGACACGGAATCGGAGCGCGTCGTCCAACTCGCCCTGGCAAACCTGATGCAACACCGCACCACGGTCGTGATCGCGCACCGGTTGTCCACCATCCAGCGTGCGGACCGCATCGTCGTGCTCAGCCGGGGGAGAATCGTCGAGGTCGGGACCCATGAGGAACTGCTCCGCCGCGGCGGCCACTATCAACGGCTGCATGCGATGCAGTTCCAGGATGTGCCCCTTGAGTAGCGCCGCGGGCAAACGGCTCGAACGGTGGGTCAAGTTGTCGGTCGTCCCTCCGGTCGGCGCCTGGGTCATCCGATGCCTCGGCCGGTCCATGCGCATCGAGAGCCAAGGGCATGAAGCGGCCGACCAGCTGTATCAAGCCGGCACGCGCGCCATCTTCGCGTTCTGGCACGCGCGCCAGCTCCTGATGCCGTTCGCCTACCGCGGTGAGCGGGCGCACGTGCTCATCAGCCAGCATCAGGACGGGGAGATCATCGCGCGCATCGTCGAACGCTTCGGCTTCCTTGCCGTGAGGGGCTCGAGCACCAGAGGCGGCGTGGAGGCGTTGCGCGAACTGATCCGTCTGGGGCATTCAGGCGCGGATTTGGTCGTGACGCCTGATGGCCCGAAAGGTCCGGCGCAGGTGGCGAAGATCGGCGTCATCCAGTTGGCCAGGGCGACCGGGTTGCCGATCGTGCCGATCACCGCGGCCTGCTCAAAAAAAAACTCTTCGCGAGCTGGGATCGGTTCATGCTCCCCTGGCCTTGGTCGCGCGGGCTCTTTCTGTGGGGCGGGCCGCTCTGGGTGTCCCGCGCGGCAGGCCCGGAGGAGCTTGAAGCGAAGCGGGTGGAACTGGAGGTCGCGCTGAACCGGCTTACCGTCGAAGCCGATGAAGCCGTGCTCCGTCAGCCGCCACGCGTCAACCGACGGTCGTAGCAGGGTCGCGACCGAGGCGATAGGCACGATCGGCGCATGACGATTGACGCATGACGAGTCGTCTAATGTGGTACCTCCTTTACAATTCGCTGCTCCTGCTCGCCGCGCCCGTCATCCTGTGCCTGTTGCTGGCCAAGCAACGTTGCCGGCGCGGGTTGCCGCAGCGCTTCGGCTTCACGCCGCCGCCGATCCGGCCGGACGGACGGCCGCTCGTCTGGATCCATGCGGTCTCGCTGGGCGAAGTGGTCGCGGTGACCCCGCTCGTCAAGGAATTGCACCGCCGGCATCCGGACCACCGATTCGCCGTATCGACCGTCACCGAAACAGGCCGCGAGGCGGTGGAGCAGCGGCTGGGCGGAGTGGCCGAGCACTGTTATGCGCCGCTCGATTTTCCGTGGGTTGTCTCAGGGATGATCGACCGGTTGCGTCCCGCACTCTATCTGTTCGTAGAAACCGAGCTCTGGCCGAATCTTCTCCGACGCCTGCACCGGGCCGGCATTCCCACGGTGCTGGTCAATGGGAGGCTTTCGAGCCGGTCCTTCGCCCGTCAGCAGTGGGAGCCCGTACGGTCGTTCTACCGCTCGATGCTCGAAACCTTGAGCCTCTGCCTGATGCAGTCGGACCGGGATGCGGAACGGATCGTCGCACTCGGAGCGGACGCCAACGTGGTGAAACGAACCGGGAACATCAAGTTCGATCAACCAGTTCCGGAGTCGACGGACAGCCGGTCGGTCCGCGTGAGTTTGGGATTGCGGGAGGACGAGCAGTTGATCGTCGCCGGAAGCACGCATCCGGGCGAAGAGGAAGCGCTCGTGGATGCCTATCGATCCGTCGTCGCGCGCCATCCGTCGGTGCTGTTGCTCCTGGCGCCCCGACACATCGAACGGGCCGAACAGGTGGAGGCGATGCTGCGCGCGCGCGGATTGCCGGTGCGGCGACGGACCGCCATGAAGGGGAATC